>CAYTGR010000001.1:0-8124 GCA_964437445.1 uncultured Anaerolineales bacterium
AAATCTGAAATCCCAAATCCGACATTAGCTCTGGCAGGCGGCAGGCTTTCATGGGGGCGCCTGATGGCGGGCGGGGCCATCCTGCGCGACTCCTGGTGGACCGCTATTCTCCTTAAATCACCACCAGCCCCGGCGTTTGAACCACCAGGCCATGCAGCCGGCGATGCCAAGGAAAATCCCCCAAACATACAGATAGCCGTAATGCCAGCGGATTTCCGGGAAGTATTGGAAGTTCATCCCGTAGACGCCGGCAACAAAGGAGAGGGGGAGGAAGATGGTGGAAACGACCGTCAGCGCTTTCATGATTTCGTTGAGCCGGTTAGAGGTGACGGAGAGATAGGTGTCCAACGCTCCGCCGACTACATCGCGCACCGACTCACTCAGGTCATGGATCCGCACCAAGTGATCGTAGATGTCGCGGAAATAGATGCGCCGCTCCGGTTTGATCTGAGCGGTATCCCCTCGACTGAGTCGGTTGAGCACCTCTCGTTGGGGCAAGATGATTCGCCGCAGGACCAGGATGCTGTGTTTCAGGCCTAAAATCTGCTGGAGGGTGTCGGGGCGGGGTTGCGCCAGCACCTGATCCTCCAGTTCATCAATGGATTCTTCCATCAGGTCAATCAGCGGTAAATATTCATCCACCAGTTCATCCAGCAGGGCATGGCAGAGAAAATCGGCACCGTGCTGGAGCAAGCGCTGATCGCGTTGAATCCGCTCCCACAGTTTTTGCACCGGGGGCATGGTTTCAGAAAGAAAGGAGGTGACTACGTAGTTAGACCCCAGGAAGCAGTTGAACTCCATCGTGTCCAGCTGATCCAGGGGGAAATCAGGGCGAAGGGCGTGCATGACGATGAAAATGTGACCGCCAAAATCATCCAATTTGGGTGATTGGTACCCCTCGCTCTGGCAGTCTTCAATAGCCAGAGGATGGAAGTGGAAAATGTTGTGCAGCACCGTCTCCACTTCGTCCGCTGTGGGACGCTCCAGACTGACCCAGAGGGTGCCGGCCGCTTCCTGGAGCGCCTCTCCCAGCCGCGCCGGGCTCAGGTTGAATTCCACCGGACCTGTCGGGGGATGATACACTGAACGGATCACGGGCACCTCCTAAAATTGAAGCCAGGGATTATGCTCAAAAACCAGGGTTAGAGTTGGGCCGCCCGGTTAAACTTTTGCCAGGCCAGATGATGTGGGGAAGGCCAGTGTGGGCGCCCCGGAGCTGCCAGCACCTGTTCTGTCCAGCGCGCTTCAGCGGCCCGGGCGCGTTGCCAGCATTCGGCTGAAAAAGTAGCCAGCCGGGCCTGGCGTCTGGCCGGTGGCAGGTCACGCACGGCCGCTACCAGCTGCGTGGCTCCGGTGACAAATTCGGTTTCCAGTGCGTCACGCTCGGCCCGGTAAAGCGCGAGCCGGGCCGGGTAATCCTCCAACACGGCGCGGTGGAGGCGCTCGTGCTGCCACCAGAGCGAGGTGCCATCGTAAGTCCGCGCCGGTTCCGGCCCCAGGTCTGGCAGTCCGGCCTCTGGCCAGAGCGGCTTGAATAACCCGGTGCAGGGGGCGGAGGTGCCAGTTGTCCAGACCGTGACCAGCGCGGGGTCCAGCTGTACTACCAGCGAGGCCGTGGTTTGATTGCCGCGGATGGGACCCCAGCTGGCGTGCATACAGAGCTGGCGGTTGGATCCTTGCGCCGGGTCCCAGGCCGGATCGGCTGTGGCTTCGGGGCCATGATCGCGCAGGAATGCCAGCAGCGTGGTAACTGTGAGCTGTCCCACCTGGTCCCGTAGCAAGGCGGCGCTGCGGGCCTGCCGGTCGGCACACCGGCCCCAGCGTGTGTAGAGGGGGTCGGAGTAACAGCGTCCGAAGTGGAAATCGGCTTTTGACCGGCACCATCTTTGTTGGACGGCGTGTTCTGCCAGTTCCGGGCTGGCGAGGTCCCATTGCTGGCCGATGGTCAGGCCGTTAGAGAGCGTGTAAAAGTCGTGGACCTGGAACGCTGCCCAATGACGATCGGCGGTTTCCAGCCCCCAGGCTTCGTGTGGATCGGCGATGAGGAAGGCATTGTGGTAGTAAAAGGCGTGAGTAAAGCCGCCGGAGCCACCTTGACCGTGTTGCTCTAACAGCTGCACGATGACGTCCAGTGCCTCGCGCGCCGTCGCTGCCCGTTCCAATGCCAGGCGCAGCAGGTCCATCCCCAACAGGCCGGTCTTGGCATACGGTTCTTTGGTGAAGACGGCCTCGTTGCCGATGGCGACGCCATGCTCGTTAAGGCCCATCTCGCCCCCCCAAAGCCAGACCGGGCGGCTCAGGAGCACGGCATAAGTCTCACGGGTTTGCGGTATGGCGGCGTAGGTGCATTGCACGGTCGCGCCGGGCGGAAAGGTGGCCCGGGGCAAGAAAGTAAGCGCCTGCGGCTCGTTCGGTTCGCGGTCACTGTTTTTGGCGAACAGGGACACACCGTCGGCGGTGATATTTCCCAAAGCAATCACGGTATCACACATGGGCTGCTTCTTTTAAAGGTAGGATAGGGTCAGGATTTACGTACTCTTCGTTTCACAAGTCACCCTTACGTCTGTGGTGACGCCTTCAGGTGTTTAAAAGTGGTTGTGCCGCTGCCACTGCCCATCCTCTTTTGCGCAAATTCTGAAGATTTTAACCCCGCAGGTCTGTTAAAGGATGTCACCAGGCGTCAAAACGGTGAGCGCCATCAGGGGCAGTTCAAAGAAAGCCGCGACGCCCGCGGCCTCGCGTTCTACCGCCGCCTGGACGTAGGCCGGCAGTGGGGCGAAAGGCGCTACGGTGATGGTCAGCCCCTTGCCGACACGGTCGTAACGCCAGGTCCCGGCGATTTGTCCTCCTTCCAGCACTGTCCCTTCCACGTGCCCGGCCGGGCGCCAGACCCGGTTGTAGCAGGCCGCCTCCACCAGCCACGCTTTCTCTTTATGGGCCAGCAGCAGCGGATCAAAGCGGTAGAGCAGCCGGACGGGCCAAGCCTCGCGTTCCGGCGGCGGTTCTTGCAGGGCCTCCAGGTCGGTACGCAATGCCAGATACGGTTGTCCTTCCACGGTGAGCTCTGCCAGCGCGTCACTCTGCGCCGCTACCCAACGGCGGGCTGCGGCGGCCGGCACTGTTCGCCAGTAGATAAAATCTTTGACAGTACTGGGGCCGTAGGCAGCAAAGTAGCGCCGCATCAGGACTTCGTTGGCCTCGTGGTAGCCGGGGGGCTCCCACGCCAGGTCGGGCAGCCAGACCTCCCGATGGGCAAAGCGCCCTTCGTTGCCTTCCTGCCCGGCGTGACAGGCCAGCCCGCGGTGCATCAGCTCGGCGAAGATGCCGCCCCAGGACGAGAAGTGACTATCGTGCAGCCCCAGCTCGGCGGCGCGCAGATCACTGCGAGTCAACGTGCCCCGTGCTCGCAACAGCGCCGCGACCTGGGCTACCGCCTGTTCGTAGGCTTCCGGCTCTCCGGTCCTGGCGTTTTGCCGTTGCCACCACGTCTGGTGACCGGAGAGCGCTCCGTGGAGGAGCGGCCATTCAACGCTGGGGTAGAGGTGGAGCGTCCCGCGTTGTCCCCAAAGCTTGACCAGCGTCCGCTGCCTGTGCAGCCGGTCGTCCAGGTCGGCGTAGGTCAGCCCGGGAGTGCGATTCCACAGGGCCAGGCCCGCCGCCGGGAGGATCTGGGCCTGGACGCCAATGAGCGCACTCGCGGCCGCCTCCGGGGAGGAAAACGGGGTCACCAAGCCGGAGCGGCGCAGCCGAAACCAGCTTAGTTGAGAGGCAGAGAGGTCCATGCTACGGTTCAATTGAATAGAACGGGGTGGCGTGGGTGCTCATGCCACCCGGCCGTCATTCCGCCGGTTTCCGAAGGGAGCGCCAGATCAGGTAAAGGCCGACCAACAGCAGCAGCACCGGCCAGACGTAGTTGAGGTAGCCCAGGGTGTGGCCCAGCGCGGCCAGGAAGATGACTCCCAACACGGCCATGATCCCCGCGGGAATGAAGGCCCAGGTCATGTGCCCCTCACGGGTCGGCACGGCGCCGACCAGGGCAAAGGTCGCGGCAAAGCCGAGGAACATCACGCCGACCTGGAAATCCTCGGTGTAGGAGACCAGGGCGGTGGTGATGGCTAACGTCGTCATCACACCGGCCGGGATGATCGCCCACCAGAAGTCGCGTTTGGCCAGGTAGACGATCCAGAAGGCCAGCCCGATGAAGCCGATGAAGAGCGCGCCGATGAGTTCATCGGCATCGGGGAAAAACGCGCTCAGGGCAATGATGAGCCCGAAGCCGACCAGCACGCCACCGGGGATCAGGGCCCACCAGAACTCGCGCCGCACCAGGTAGATGATCAGGAAGCTCAGGCCGACGGAGCCCATGAACAACCCGGCCAGGAGTTCACCCGCCGTCCCCGGGACCAGCGACCCGATCCCGATCAACGCGGCCAGCCCCAACAGGGTCAGGCCGGGGATGATCGCCCACCAGTTTTGCTGGCGCTCCACCAGGAAAACGTAGACGAAAGCCACGCCGGCCAGCCCGAAGAGGATCGCCCACACCCCTCCCAGGTTGCTGGGGATGATGTTCATGGTTTGGAGCAGAAAGAGCAGGCCGCCCAGGATTAAAACCAGACCCGACAAGACTCGTCCATCTAAGCGTTTCATGAATCCTCCAGAGAGTTAAAGCATCAAAGCATCAGGTAAGGGGTAGGGTCACTTTAAGACGCTAGGGGGGCATCCGGGCCTCAGCGGATTTCCACCGAGCCGACGCCCATCTCCACGCTCAAGTCCACCCGGT
The DNA here is from genome assembly GCA_964437445.1 of uncultured Anaerolineales bacterium. Lineage (GTDB taxonomy): Bacteria > Chloroflexota > Anaerolineae > B4-G1 > SLSP01 > CAYTGR01. The sequence goes on from CAYTGR010000001.1 coordinate 4,781, forward strand.
GCTCGGCCGTCTCGTAATTCGGCGACTGGTAGTACCGGTCCTGGCGCGGGAAGCGGGCCGTGTCTACGTTGAATGAGGAGACGCCGCCCTGGTAGTCAATTCGGGCCGCCACGCCTTCGGGAATGTGGATCACGACGGAGGCCGCCCCGCCATGGATTTGGGCGCGGGTCTGACCGGCATGGGCCGGCAGTGTCAACTCCGTGGAACTGGCGCCGGTGTTGAGCTCCAGCGCGGTGACGCGGAGCTCGCGCAGATCGGCCAGCGTTTCCCCGGCACCGGTCTCCAGCTTGAGCGTCAGCGGGACCTCGCGCGTCAGACCGACCTCCCAGGTCCGTTCTTCCGGCCCCCAGACCCAGGGGACGAAAATTGTGGGCTCGGGCATCCGCAATTTCACGCGGAGCAGGTCGCCCTCGCGGGTCACGCTGGGGTCCACGCCGCCGCCGAAACGTCCGGCGACCACCTGTCCCGGCCCGGCATCGGCGTTCACCACCAGTCGCCCGGCGCCATGGCCGATCTTCACGCGCGCCTGCGCGGCTCCCTCCAGCGGGAGCGCGAGCGTCTCCACCTCGGCGCTGCCCCGCCGGCCGCCCAACGCCCCCCACAGTATCCAGGCCCCCAGCAGGATCAACCCGACCGGCCAGAGGATGCTCCAGATCTGGATACTGCCGAAAACCCCGAAATTGTCCAGCAACAACGCCAGTCCGACAACCAACAGGATAATGCCCCAGAAAAATCCAGCGCGTCGCATCGCCTACCTCCTGACTGATAAGTTAAATTGGCAGTAACGCCTTCAGGCGGCTCTCAGAAGCTAAGAGCGGCTGAAGCCGCCGCTACCAACCCCCTTCTACGTAAGTCCTGTCAAATGATTGAAGGGTTTGTTAAAGACTGGATCAGCGTTTGCGGAACAAGGCCTGGACTAACAGCCACAGGCCCAACAAAATAAGCAGGACGGGCCAGTATTGCGATAGCACACTGCCGGCGCCCAGGAAAGAGCCGAAGATGGCAAACGCAATCAGGCTACCGAAAATGGTCCACAGCCCGCCCTGGATGGTCCGGCCGTTGCGCGTAAGCAGGCCCAACAGGACTGTGCCGACGCCGCTAAAACCAGGGATGAGCGTCCAGGCGTAGGCCCAGCTTTCCCAATTGCCGGTCAGGTTTTGCCAGTAGAGCAGCCCGCCGATCCCGCCGATGATGCAGGCCGGCACGACCAGGCCCGGCGCACTGGTCAGCAGGCCGATGAGCAGAAAGACACCGCCTACCCCCACGATGATCAGCGGCCAGCTGTACGAATTGAAGAAGAAATCCGCCCATCCTGGCACAAATTGCATGGCCAGGAACAGCAATCCCACCAGGATTAGAATAACGCCCCAGGCCAGTCCCGAACTCCGTCGTTGTTCCATACTGTACCTCCTCATGTTCTTCACACTTGCCAGGTAACTGCGTTGTGCAAACTTTGCTCACATTGGCCTGAATAAGTTTTATACGTTTATTATAGCGCCTAAGTTGTACAGTGAGAATAGGAGGGCGAGTGAGGGCGCAATCGCGCCCCCGTTGTTTGGTTCAGCCGGCTGCATCTTCGGGCGGTGGCGCTGCCCGCACCAGAAACCGTTTGATCCGCCCCTCAAACCGGCTGCGGGGCAGGAGCACGTACCGCTGGCAGGTCAGGCATTCCGCGCCGATGTCGGCGCCGACCCGTACAATCCGCCAGGTCACTCCACCGCAGGGGTGGGTCTTGCGCAGCTCCACCACATCGCCTACGTTCAAATCCAACGGCGCTCGCATTGTCCTTCACCTCGCCCCGGCGGGACAGCCCGCGCAACGGTTTCTCTACAACTGCACCCGCCGTGGGTTGACCCGGCAGTGTTCGGCCTCCATGATGGCCACGATCTGGTCCACGGCTCGTTCCAGCTGGCCGGATTGGTTGATCACCGCGTAATCAAAATCTTTCAGGCAACAAAATTCCGCTTTGACCATTTCCAGCCGTCGCTGCAGTTCGGCTTCTGTCTCGGTGTGCCGGGCGCGCAACCGTTGGAGCAGCTCGTCCTCGGAGGGCACCGTCAGGAAGATCTGCACCGCCTCCGGGACGAGGCGGCGCACCGTCGCCGCGCCCTGGACGTCCAACCGCATCACCACGTCCTGACCGCTGGCCAACGCTGCGCGCACCTGGGCTTTGGGGATGCCCTTGTATTGTCCATAGACCAGGGCGTACTCCAACAGGGCCTCGTCCTGGATCATTTGCCGGAATTCGGCCTCTGAGACAAAGAAGTAATCGCGCCCGTGCACTTCCCCCGGCCGTGGCGCGCGCGAGGTCGCCGTCACCACGAAGTGAAAGGGATAGCCCCGCTCCTTCAGCCGTTGGACCACACTGTCCTTGCCCACCCCCGACGGGCCGGAAATCACCACCAACAACGGTGTGCGCTCGGCCGTCCAGCCTGCCTCTCCGGCGTTAGCGCTCAAATTGCCATCCTCCTTGCTTACAGGTATAATGCGCGTCACTTATACTATACCACGGTTGCCAGGGTTTTACCAAAGTGGCAGTTACAGAAATAGGGAGAGAGCTATGCCTGTTTATGAATATCGGTGTATGAAGTGTCGGCGGCGCTTCTCCATCTGGTGGCGCACGTTTGCCGAAGCCACGGCGGGCAGGCCGGTCTGTGTTCATTGCGGCAGCGAGGAGGTCACGCGCCTGATCTCCCGCATTCGCGTATTGCGCTCTGAGGATAGTGTGATGGACGATCTGGCCGATCCCAGCCAGCTGGGGGACCTGGACGAGAACGATCCCAAGAGCTTAGGCCGTTTCATGCGCAAGATGCGCAGCCAGATGGGGGAGGAGGCGGCCGATCTGGGGCCGGAGTTTGACGAGGTGGTAGATCGGCTGGAAGCCGGCCAAAACCCTGAGGAGATTGAGAAGGCCGTGCCGGGGTTGATGGGACCGGAGGGCGGCGAGGCCGGCGGCGATACTGATTTGGATTTCTAAGCCGTCGCCAAACCCGCGTGTCCGAGGGCCTTTAGCGTATCCTGGCCCCAGCGTCTCTGGGGGACTCAGAGCGGCTGATGGTCTTTAAGAAAATAATTCGGTCACCTGGTCCGTGGGCTTTGTAGTAGCGCCTTCAGACATTTCTTTGCTGGCCGCTGAAGGGGAGAACGCCTAAAGGCGTCACTACCCACTTAGCGCCTGCTAAGCCAGCTCGCCCGTGACCGAATTTCATGTTTAAGCTTGCTAAGCCACCACTACCAACGCAAATTTGCGTCCATCTTGAGTCCTGGGTTAGTGAGGCCGTGGTCAGTGCGTTGCAGCGTGCCACTACGAACCTTGCTCTGTTTTGGGAGGAGATACAGAGAAC
>CAYTGR010000001.1:8224-34425 GCA_964437445.1 uncultured Anaerolineales bacterium
CGTTGCAGCGTGCCACTACGAACCTTGCTCTGTTTTGGGAGGAGATACAGAGAACGCATCAGGCGGGAAGGCAGTGGAACACCAGGGCTACAATCAGCGACGGGCGTGGTGGGGGCGGTGGTTTATCGGCGGCTGGCTGGTGGGCCTGGCCTGTCTGAGCCTGAGCCGGGTTGTGCCTGCCGTGGCGCAGGCCTCGCTCCCTCCATCACCGGCCCTAGCTGCCGGGACGCTCTCTCTGCGGTGGAGCGTCCCGGCCTACACGCTGCGCCCCCAGACCGGCGGCGACGGCCGTCCCTATCTAACGTTAGCCGTCCCTGGTTGGCCGGTCACCACCGACGCCGGCCGTCCCCAGCTCCCCTTCACCAGTACGTTAGTGGTGCTCCCTCCCACCGGCACCGTTGAGCTGGAAGTCGTTCCGCTGGCGCAGGAGCTGCGCCCGCTGGCGCAACCGCTCCTGCCGGCCCCAGGGATGGCGGTGGCGCGGGCGGCTGGCAGTGACCCCCAGCCGGGCGTCCCGGTGTGGGCCTACGATGCCGCCGCTTACACCGCCGCAGCACCGTCTTGCTCGCCCGTCACGCTGACTGAGCTGGGCCGGTTGCGCGGGGTACGCCTGGCTCGCCTCACCTTCACGCCCTTCTGTTACGACCCCCCAACCGGCCAGCTGCACGTCGTCCGGGCGGTGGAAATTCGCCTGCACTTCCCGGCGCTGGCCGATGTTCCCTCGCTGGCGTTGCCCGCTGACCCCCTGAGCGTTGCCCTGCGCCCTCTGGTCCTGAACCCGGGGCGGCTGGCGGCGTGGGCGTCCCCGCCTGATGTGATCCCAATGGCCGGGCGGCAACCGGCGGTCGCGGCCGGCTGGCAGTTCACGGCGACTACCCCTGGCCTTTACGCGCTGCCCTGGGAGCTGCTACGTGCCGCCGGCGTGGTCTCGGCAACGGCTGATCCGGCGCTGGTGCAGCTGCGCCACGCCGGTCAGGAGCTGGCGTTGTTCTGGGATGCGACGGGCGCGCGCTTTCTCTTTTACGCGGAACCGTCCCCGACCCGCTGGGCCGCCTGCGATAGTTACCGCGTCACGTATGGTGACATGCCGGGAGTGCGGATGGGCAGCCGCTCCGGCGCGCCGGCCGGCCTCCCGCCCGGCACCGCCTGGACCACCGCCTGGGCCGCGGAAAACCGGGCCTATGATTCGCTCTACGCGGCTCCGCGCGACGGCGACCACTGGTATTGGAATTGCCTGTCGCGGCCGGCGAGCGGGACCTGTGGGCAGACGGCGACTTACCCGCTCACCCTGACCACGCCGGTCACGACCGGCGTGCCCGCCACGTTGACGCTCTGGCTGCAAGGCTACACGGCCGCGGCCCTCAACCCCGATCATCGCGTGACCGTTGCTTTTAATGGGACAGCGCTCGGCGAGGTCGCCTGGGACGGCAAAGCCCCTGTCACGGCCACCTTTGAGGTCCCGGTTGCAAGCCTGCGCCCCGGCGCGAATGGGATCTCCCTGACGTTAGCGCTCACCGGCGGGGTCTGGGTAGACGCGGTAGCGCTGCGTTACCCCGTCGCCGACAGCCGCGTGCTGACGTTCACCGGCCAGGCGACCCCGGCCGCTTACACGTTGAGCGGTTGGGAGCCAGGCGGCCAGGTCTACGATGTGACCGACGCCGCTGCGCCGCTGGTGGTGACCGGCACCGTGGGGGCGGGGCAAACTCTGACGGTAGGCGATGATCGCGCCGGTCCCCGGACCTACCTGCTGGCCCGTCCCTCCCGGGTCATGACCGTTTCTGCGCTGCTGCCGGTGCAGGGATTGGCCGAACCGGTGGGCGCCGATTACCTGGTGGTCGCGCCGACCGCTTTCATCACCGCGTTGCAGCCGTTGTTGGCACTGCGAGCCGCGCAGGGGTTGACGCCATTTGTCGCCCCCCTGGAGGCGATTTACGATGCCTACGGCGACGGGCGGATGGATCCGGAGGTGATCCGCACGTTTGTCGCCCACGCTTACGCCGCCTGGACGCCCCGTCCGGCTTACCTGCTCCTCGTCGGCGACGGCACCTGGGATCCGCTGGATCACCTGAAGACCGGAACGCCGACGCTGCTGCCGCCCTACCTGGCGATGGCCGACCCCTGGTTGGGGGAGGTGCCGGCCGATAACCGTTACGCCGCCGTGGATGGCGCAGACGGGTTGCCGGACCTGGCGGTGGGGCGGTTGCCGGTGAACAACGTGGCAGAACTGGTGGCAGCAGTGGATAAGCTCGTCCGCTATGAGACCGGGATTGCTCCCGGCGACTGGAACCTCCGCCATCTGTTTGTCGCCGACGACGCCGATCCGGCCGGCGATTTCCCGGCGGCGGCGGTTCAGGTGGCGGCACTCGTCCTGCCAACGCACACCACGGTGACTCTTACCTGCGCCGACGATGCCGCCGATCCAACCCGTTGCGCCAACCTCTCCACGGTTCGGGCCGCGTTGCTGAGCCACTGGAACCAGGGAGCGTTGGTGATCAACTGGATCGGGCATAGTTCGTTCCAGCAATGGGAGCATGGTCGTCTGTTCCACATTGACGACCTGCCGGCGCTGACTAACGTTAACCGACTGCCCGTGGTGGTGGAGATGACCTGCTACACCGGGCATTTTGCCCATCCGGTGCCGTGGCAAACAGCGCTGGACGAGGCGCTGGTCAGGCGTCCTGGCGCAGGTGCGGTGGCGGCGTGGGGGAGCAGCGGCGAGGGCGTGGGCAGCGACCATACCGCGCTCCACGCGGCCCTTTACCAGGTGCTCTTTGGGAGTGATGCTCCGTCACTGGGCGTGGCGACTACCGTGGCGCGCGCGGCGCAGGCGGGCGGGCCGGGGGCTTATCTGGTGGATACGTACCATCTTTTCGGCGACCCGGCCCTCACCCTCTCAAGGATTTCGGTTCCCTGGCTCGCCTCGCTCTACTTACCGCTGGTAGAAAAGAATTCCCCCTGAACTGGCATTTACCAGCCGAAAACAGGTGCGTAGTGACGCGCTTCAGCGCAGCTAAGACGGCGCTGAAGCGCCTGACTACAAACCCAGAACCTTATTTTCAAAACAGGCCTTGATCACAATTTTCAACTGCTGGCGGTCTGTGGTCAGTCGTCCGTGGTCTGCTGATTGATCTTTACATGCATTCGTTGGGTTGGGTTGAGGAAAACTTAGCGTTGCACAACAGGGAGGAAATGTCACTTATGGGAAATCACCGCGCTGTTCACACCGGACTGGCTGTTTGGCGTTGGGGCCTGTTGGGAGGCCTGCTTGGCCTCCTCTGGGCCATGGGGCTGGCTACCCAACCGGCCTTGAGCGCGGCTCCGGGCACTGCCGGACCGCCGCCCGGACTTCAAGGGCTGCACGCCGATTCGTCGGGTCTCACTTGGGAATGGTCGGGGCCGGAGATCACCGCCCGGCAGGTGACCGGCGACGACGGGCGTGCCTATAGCGCGCTGGCGGCCCCCGGCTGGGATTGGAGTGCGACGCCGGGTGCTCCCCAGTTGCCGCTGGCCTCCGTCCTGATTGTCGCTCCGCCCACCGGTACGCCGGCGCTCACCGTGGCGGTGCAGGAGCAAGCGACGGTGCCGCTGGACGCCCCTCCGCTCCCGGCGCTGCGCACTGTTTTGATTAACACTCCGGCGACCGGGCTGACCTCCCGTTGGGAGTACGACGCACGGGCTTACACCCCCAGTGCGGCCTCCCCTGCCTGGGTCACCTGGGAGGAGGCCGGGACGCTGCGGGGCAGCCGGTTGATTCGGTTGACCTTCAACCCGGTCCGCTACGACCCGGCCCAACTGGCGTTGACCGTGGCCCGGCGAGTGCACGTAGCGGTGGCCTTTGCCGCTGTCTCCACGGCCAAAGTGCCGCCCGCGGCAGATGATCCCTTCGCCGCCCTGGTACGGCAGGTTGTCATCAATCCGGGGCAGGTCGGGGAGTTCACTCATTATGCGACCTCGGCGGTCCAGGCCGCCGGCGCGCCTACCGATACACAGTACCTGATCATCAGCCACGCCAGCTTCATCACTGCCGTGACGCCCCTGGCGACGCAGCATACCTTGAGCGATGGGCTCCGCGTTTACATGACCACCACGCAGGCCATCCAAAGCCTGTACAGCGGCGTGGTCATGAGCACGGCCATCCGCAACTACATCAGTGCTACCTATCATAGTGTGGCGCCCCCGACGTTGCAGTACGTCCTGCTGGTGGGCGACGGCAGCGAGCGTATCACCGATCCCCAATATGTCCCTCCCTACATCATCCCCGACCCCTGGAATGAGATCCCCGGGGGCGCAGCCAGCGATAACCGCTATGTGACGATGGATGGCCCCACCGACCAGGTCGCTGACATTTTCATCGGCCGGTTGCCGGTCAACAGCGTGGCCCAGGCCACCACCGTGGTGCAGAAATTGCTGGATTACCGCCAGCATCCGCCGCAGTGGCCCTGGAATCAACAAATCCTTTTCTTCGCCGGGCATGAGGGGGACGTTACCGAAACGTTCCACGATGACTCTGATTGGATCTACACCTGGCTTTACGCTACGCTGCCGCCGACCACCACGATCCAAAGCCACCGGGTTTACTTTTGTACGGCTGATTGCAATCAATCCTATAAGTACACCAGCATCAGCACCGCCCGGGCGCGATTGATGGACATCTTCAACAGCGGTGGTCTGATCGCCAGCTATGTCGGCCACGGCTCCCAGCACCAATGGGACTATGACCCGGAATTTTATGCGCCGCTTTTGCATCGCGACGACGTCGCCCAGCTGCACAACGGCGGAGCGCTGCCGGTTGTCTTGGGATTGAGTTGCTTCACCAGCCGCTTCTCCGATCCGGCAGGCGACACGTTAGACGAGACGCTGCTGCGCCGGGCCGGGGGCGGCGCCATCGCCACCTGGGGCGGCACGACGCTGGGGCTCTCAAGCGGGCACCGGGTGCTGCACCAGCGCTTCTTTGAGGCCGTTTTTAAATATAACAACCTGCGCTTAGGTCCGGCGACCGAATTTGCTAAATTGGGTCTGCCCTCCAGCTACTTGGATTTGCGCGACACGTTTCTTCTGTTGGGGGACCCGGCTTTGAGTTTGAACATGACGGTGGTGCCCTGGTCCCAGCATCTCTTCCTGCCGCTGGTCATGCGGCAACATTGACCGGGGGCATTCCAGTTTCGGGGCCGGGGCCAGGCCAAAGGGGGATGGGGCGTGTGGCGAAGCCGCGCGCCAAAAACTCATTTTTATCTTTTCTCCGGCGTGCGTAACACGCCGGAGAAAGCGATTTTGCCGAGATGTGCAGGTCTTGAGCTTGCCAGCGGGACAGGCCTGAGTATACTCAAAGTAAGTAGCGTGAAGTGTGTGCATGAGCAACGTCCTCCATTTTGTTGCTTTGCACAGGTTGACTTAACCTGCGTTCGGGACGACGTTGGTTTTTGCCTGGGGTTGATTGGCAACTGGCGTAGTAGCCAGGCCTGGCGACTGTTGGTTGAGAACGGAGACGATGCATGGAGTGTCCACGTTGCGGTCGCCCGGGATATGACCCTGCGAAAGCCTGCCGCTATTGCCGGTTCCGTGGCGATCCGGTGGCGATAGAACGACTGGCACACGTCGTCTGGCTGTTAGCTGATCTCCAGGACCAGACGGCGTCGGAACTGCCGGCGGAGGTCAAAGCGCAGGCGGTGGAGTACTACACACGCCGGCGCAAGGCGCTGGAAATTGCGCTGGGGCTGCGCGAGCCCCCCTTTACGGCTGAAGAAGCGCCCGGCGCGTGGGTGCGGCTCCGCCGGTTGGAACTGCTCCAGGCGTGCGTTGAGGCCTGGTGCGCGCAGCAGTATCTGAGCGAGACCGCCATCCGCGCATGGGCAGCCAATCTGGGCAGGGCGATTGCCGACCACCGTGAGCGGCTGGCAGGACAATCTCCCCCATCCACCGGGGAACTGCCGGTCGCGGAGCGCCAGGCTGATCTGAAATACCTGCTGGCAACCCTTGAAACGCTGGCCCAGTACAACGTTTTCTTCAAGGGGGGCATGGAGCAGGCCCGTGCTTCGTTGCTGGCGGAATTGGCCGCGTTGGAAGGCGGCCGGCCGCCGCCAGCACCGCCGGCCGCCGCGGCTCTTTCTCCGCCGGCGGCGACCGCCCCGGTCAAGGCGCGCCCGGCGCCGCGGGCCCAACCAGCGCCGCGTCCTCCGGTTGCCCGACCGCCGGCCGTCCCCTGGCGCGAGCGCCTCTGGCGCACCCTGATCTCTGAACGCACGCTCAACGCCGTGCTCTTTCTGGGCATCTTTTTACTGCTGGCGGCGGCGATCTCGTTCGTCGTGTGGGGCTGGCAAAACTTCTCGCCGTTCGTCCGTGTGGCGATCCCCACCGGTTTCACTGGCCTCTTTTTTGTCCTGGGCTGGGGCATCCGTGCCCGGACCACGTTGCGCAATTCGGGTATAGCGTTGAGCGCTGTGGCGGCGCTCTTCATCCCGGTGGATTTCTACACATTCTACGTTAACTTCCATGTCGCGCCTGAGTGGGCCGCCCGGTTCTGGCTGTTGACTTCGGGGATTTGCCTTCTGGTGTACACCCTCATTGCGCTACGCATTCAAAGCCGCGTTTTCGGCTATCTGGTCACCATCGCCTCAGGGAGCGTCGTCCTCTCCAGCATGGAGACCGCCAGCCTGACGCGGGATAGCTGGCCGGCGGGACTGGCTGCGCTGGCCGTGGGGCTGATTTTGGTGGCAACGGCGCTTGATCGTCGCCGGGCGACGGCGCGGGGGCATGTGCTGGCGGAACCCTTCCGTTACGTGGCGCTGCTGGCGGTGGGCGTGCTCATGCCGGTGACGCTGGCCTGGCGCTACATTGACCGGCCCACGTTTGACACACTGCACCAGGCGCTGGCGTTGACCTGGTGGCTGGGTGGCTTCGTCCTGGGCTGGGGGGCGGTCTATTATCGCAGCCGGAGCCTGGGCCACGCCGCGGCGGTGGCGCTGCCGGTTGCGGTCTACCTCGCGCAGGCGGCCTGGTTTGCCCGGGCGGAAATTAACGCGGCGTGGCACGCGGTGGGTTGGGCGCTGCTGGTCAACCTCTATTTTGTGGCGGGCTATCGTTGCTCCCACCAGACCGACGCGGTGATCCGCGAGCACGGGCGGACGGCGAACCGTTGGGGCATGGCGCTCTTCCTGGTAGCAGCCGGCTGGTCGCTCACCGATCTTTCCAGTGGGGCCGCTGCGGCGCTCAGCCATGCGCTGCTGGCGGGCGCGGCCACCGGGGCGGCGCTGCTGTGGCGGCAACCGCGCTATGGCTATGTCGCCTCGGTGTTAGCCGTCACGGCCTCCACTTTTGCGATGAGCGAGGCAGGCCTGCCGCTAACCCAGGTGGGGGTGGGCTGGGCCACGTTGGCCATTGGACACATCGCCCTGGCGGCGCTCTGGGTGGGACCGCATGGCGGGGTCCTGGCTGCGCCGCTGGTCGTGGCCGGGTACGGCATTGCTGCCCTGGCACTTTTGCCGGCCCTGTTCCCCTATCACGGCGAGCTGGTGCTTTACTTGCTGGGCAACTGGATCGCGCTGGCGGGGTGGGGGGCGTACCTGGCGCATACCGGCGTGCCGGGATTTGTGCCGGCGGCTCAGTCCGCCGGTGCAGAGACACAAAAGGGCAGACGGGCCGTGGGGGAATGGGTGGCCCGTCAGTGGCGGCGTTGCCCGCTCTTCCACTGGTTGGCGGCGTTGCCGTTGCCGTTCTGGTTGGGGGTGCTCTTTGACCTGCGGGGCGAATCTACGTTTGCCCTGGTGCTGGCCCTGGCCGCGCTCGCCTGGGGCTTGATCGCGCTGAGCTATCGGCTGCGGCGGGCCAACCCCGTTTACCGCTGGCCGTGGCACGCCGTGGGGCTGGCGGCGAGCGTGGCCGCGCCCGTGGCCGCTTTTGTCGCTGTGCCGCAGGGTTTTGCGCCGGGCCTCTGCCTGCTCGCGGCGGGCGGGCTCTACTTTGCCGATAGTCTTGCTGGCCGGCTGGTCCACTCTACAACCGGCGCCAGCAGCCGTATTGCACCCCGTCCCCCTGCCTCTCCATTTCCTCATCTCCCTACACTTTACCTTCCCGGCCTGGAACTGGCTCCCGCCGGTCTTTTCACCCTCTGGGGCGTCTACCTGCTCGCGGCGTGGGCCAGGCGGCCGGCCGAGGTGCTCTATTTCATCCTGGCGGTGGTGATCGCCGGATATTTCCTCGTTGGGTTGGCAGCCGAGGCCCGGCGCGCACGGCTGTTCACGCGCGACTTCTGGCGCTCGCTCTATTTCACCGCGCAGGCGCTCACGCTGCTGCCGCTGGCGGGAGTGTACCTCCAGCCGCTCCAGGGGGAGTGGACCGACGCGATGCAGGTGTGGGGCGCGGCGACGCAGCTATTGCTCGGCGGGATTTATGCGCTGTACGCCTGGAGCACTTACCGCGAGCGGTGGGCGCACGCGGGGATCTGGCTGATGACGGCCGGCGCGGGCTGCCTGTTTTTCGCTTATAGCCAGGGGCGTGGCACTTCGGCGGTCAAGGCGGCGTTGCTGGCGGTCGTCCTGGTGCTGGCCGAACGCGGGCTGTTGTGGCTGCGGGAGGACGCCCGCTGGCGCCGGCGGGCGCGGCGCCTGGTGGCGTATGCCCGGCTGGGGTGGCCGCTCTACCGGCGTCCCTTGCTGGCCGCAGGCTGGACAGTTTCGGTGGCCACCATCGGGCTGGCGCTGCTCCGCAATTTGTGGCTGTTAGGCGGCGGGCGCGCCCGTGAGCTGTGGGCCGTGGGCGGTTTGTGGATCATCGTGGGGCTGTACGCGCTCTCGGCCCGTCTTTTCCGGCAGGCGCGCTTTGTCTGGCTGGCGGCCGTTTTGAGTTTCGCGCCGTGGACGTTGCTCACCCATCTGGGCTGGTTCTTCGGCCATCCGCCGGCGACGGTACCGCGTTACGCTTTTGCGTGGACGGTGCTGGCATGGGCGCTGCTACTGCTGGGGCGGCTTGTGGAACGTTTGTCGCCGCCGGCCTACGGGCGCCCGTTGCGGGTGGTGGCCCACTGGCTGCTGCCCTTTGCGCTGGCCTGGGGCATAGCGCATCCGCCGGTCAGCCGTTACACCTGCGGGCTGGCGGTGGCCTTCTACGTGCTGGAGGCCTGGCGTGATTACCGGCAGGTCACAGTTTCGGCGCTCAAGGCCAGCCGCTTCCTCTACCCGGCGCTGGGGCTGATCCCGGTCTGGGCGATCTATCTGCTGCGGATGGCGCTGCCGGAGGCCGGCCACGAGCATTACGGGCTGCTGGTGTTGGCTGCCGGCCCCTTGATGCTGGCGATGGGGCAGGGTCTGGAGCGCCTGGCGCGACCGGGCCTGCGGACGCGGACCTATGCGCTCCCGGCCTACCTCACGGCTTACGTGAGTCTCATCGTGGGCACGATGCTCACGGCGCATCTGACCGCGTTGCTGGCGTTGGTCCTGTTGTGGGATGCGCTGCTGCTGGCCTGCTCGGCGCGACTTTTCCGGGAGCCCCTGTGGGTCTATCCGGCGGCGGCGTTACCGCCGGTGGCGTTGTTGCTGGCGCTCAAGGAATCGACGCTGCCCGGCGACCGCCACGGGTGGGCGTTGATCGGGCTGGCGGCGCTCTACCTGGCGCTGGCGTGGGCCCTGCGGCGGGCGCGGCTGCGCGAGTATAGCACCGGCGTGCTCGCGCTGGGCCTGGCTCTCATCGCGTTGGGCCTGCCGCCTTCCAGCCAGGATCAGACGGGGGCGTGGGTGGGCTACGGGGCCGCCGCGCTGCTGTATGCCGTCTCCGCGTTCTGGCTGCGGCAACCGCTCTTGCTCACACCGGCCTGCGCGCTGGTGCTGGTTCCCTACGCGGTGGTACTGGATCAACATGTCCTGCCTGAATACCACGGATTGTTGCTCTTTCCCGGTGCGGCCGGTGCGCTGGCCTTGGGTGTTGGGCTTGATCGGTGGCGTGGTGCGTGGCGCGCTTTCCCCTGGGCTGCACCGGTACGCTGGCCGGTAGCGCTGGCGCAGCGTTTTCTGGAATGGTGGGCACTGCCGTTTTATCTCCTGGGGTTGGGCCTGGCGACGGCGGCCCCGCTCTTTGCCAGTTTCCGTTCCGACCTGATGGCGCTTTATTTTCTCATGGTGGCGGGATATTATGGGTGGGCATTCCGGCGTTTTCGGTTGCCGTTCTGGTTATTGGGGGTGGGGGCGGCCCTGCATGGCGCGCTGGCTTTTAGCTTGAATTGGCGAGGTTGGTGGCAATGGCCCGATTGGGCGTGGCTGGACATGCTGCCGGTGACGTTAGGGACGGCCGCGGCGGCGCTGTGGCTGGCCCAGCACCGGGGCGAGGGCGCGCCGCTGCGCGCCGGGCGGCTCCTGGTGGGCTGGTCACGCCCGCTTTACCTTCTGGCCGCCGCTGACCTGGTGGTTTCGCAGATCTGGATGCTCTTTTACGCCACAGAAGTCGGTGCGGCGGTAACGCTGGTCAATGCCCTGTTGTTGGTCGTCCTGGCGGCGTTTTGGGATGCCCCGGCGTTATCCTATGGTAGCGCCGGGTTGGGCGCGCTGGCGCTCTGGCAGTGGCTGGTGGGGCGCCACTATCTGCCGGAGGCATTTCCTACCGCCTATGCCCAGGTGGCTTTCGGTTACGGCGTGGTGGGCTATGGGTTAGCGCTGGCGCTGCGTTGGGGAGCGGACCGGCTGCGTCTGCCGGACTGGAAACGGGTGTTTGAGCGCCCGTTGCAACACGCGGCGCTGGTCATCTCTGGCGCGGCGCTGATCGGGGGCCTGTGGCTCGGGATTGACCTGGTTGGCTGGACGCTGCGCGCGTTCATCGGCCTGCCCTTTCGGGAGATCGTGGCGCCGGCGACGGTCTGGATGGCGGTGGGCGTGCAGGTCTGGCTGGGGCTGCTCTACGTCGCCGCGGCGGCCGTCTACCGGCGCACGCGGTTGGGGTACGGCGCGGTGGCGATGCTGGTGCTCGCATGGATACTCTTCGCGTTTTACGTGCAACGGTGGGAAGGGTTGCGTGGGGTGCATTGGTACGCGCTGCCGATGGGCTGCTATCTCATCGGCGTGAGCGCCGTGGAGTGGCGGGACGGGCGCAAGCGGACGGCACGCTGGCTGGATTACGCGGCCATGCTGCTGCTGTGCGGCTCGCTCTTCTGGCAGACGCTGGTCTTGGGCTGGCATTTTGCCCTGCTGCTGGTCGCGGTGGGACTGGCGCTGCTCTGGTTCGGCAGTGCCCGGCGGCTGCGACGCTTTTTCTATGGGGGCATGGTAGGCGTGATGCTGGCCACGGTGGGGCAGCTGATCAACGCGCTGCAATCGGTCAACCAGTGGATAGTGTTCGGCATCATTGGCCTGTTGTTGGTAGGAGTGGCGGCCTTCATTGAGCGGCGGCTGGAGCAGATCAAGACGGCGCTCCAGGGGGTGTTTGAGGATTGGGAGTAGCGGACCAGAGAATCAGGGAATCAAGAAGAAGCGGGTGGTTTTATGGGAGAGAGGGCAGAGGTAGGGGAGACCGTGGGCGAGGAACTGGCGACGGGCAGTCCAGGGGGAGAGATGGCTTTGTCACGGGGCTGGAAGCGCGCCATCCTGATTTTGGGCCTCTGTCTGGTAGTGCCGGGGGTCCCCTTAGCGCTGAGCTATTGCCTGCTGGTAGGAGTGGGTTCGGATTATGAACTGGCTGAGGCCCTGGTTGTTTTTACCGGCCTGGGGCTGACCTTGGGCGCGGGGGGTGAGGCGGTTGTGCGCGCGCGAGAGGCGCTGCGCGGTAAGCCCTCGCCGCCGCTGCGCTTGCCGCCGATTTGGGCGCTGGTTGGGTTGTTTGGCCTGTTGGTCGGGGTGGGCTATGGGGTGACGGCTGCGCCTGTGGCCCCGTTGCTGTTTTTCCCCATAGCCCTGTTGCTGGCGGCGGCGCTACCGCCATTGTGGGCAGTGACCTGGTTTACCCGCGGGGCGTCGGCCGCGCTGACCCGACGCCGTGGCTGGGTTGCCTTTGCCGGCGGGGCGACGGCAGGGGTGCTGCTGGCGTTGCTGCTGGAACTGGCGCTGCCTGGCCTGCTGTTTGCGCTGGTGGATAATCTCGCCTGGCCGGTGCTGGCGGAACTGGAACGGCTGCTGCGGGCGCTGGCGGGCCGGGATGTTGCGCGGGCGCTCACCGGGCCGGGGTTCATTTACGCTTTTGTGCAGCTGGCGGTCGTGGCGCCACTGGCCGAAGAACTGGCCAAACCGCTCATCACGCTGCCCCTGGTCAAGCGGCTACCGCAGCGGGCCGCTTTCCTGGTGGGAGCCATGGCGGGCGCGGGGTTTGCCGCGCTGGAAAACGTCATCTATGCCACCGCCGGCTACGGTCTCTGGATCGGCATTCTGGTGGTGCGTGCGACCGGTGGGGCGATCCACCCGCTGGGGTCCGGGTTGATGGCGCTGGCGTGGCGGGACTTGCTGCGTCGGGAGCCGGGGGCCGGGCGCACCTGGCTCCAGCGTTTTGGCCTGGCCACCGGCATCCATGCGCTGTGGAATGGCGGCTCGCTGCTAGTGCTCACGCTGGCTGGCGCGCAGTTCTTCGGCACCTTACCGCCGGAAATTGACGTACTGGGGCTTTCGGCGGGCGGGACGACGCTGGCGTTGCTGATTGTGTTGGGCCTGGCTGCCCTGTGGCTGGGACGGAGCCTGGCGCAAGAGGAACGGCCGGCGGGCTGGGAGGCCCTCATTTCACCAGAGGAAGCCGCACCCGACACGCGGTTTATCCTTTCCGACCGGGCCGTGGCGATTTGGGCGCTGGCCTGCCTGGCGGCGCTCGTCCCGCTGGGGATTGCTGGGCTGAAGATGGTATTGCGGTGAGGAGCATGGTCGTCAAGCGCAGGCCAAAGGTCAAAAGTTTGAATCTGGGACTGGCAGTGCTCTTGCTGGTGGCCAATCTCTGGATGTGGGGACATTTGTTCTCGGCGTTGGTAGCGCCGTATGAAGTGGAGCCGATCCGCGATCCGGACATTGAGGCGCTGCTGGCTTACATCCGCTCCGGAGAACATTCCGGCGAGTCCTGGGAGATCACGCTGACCGAACTGGAGGCCGAGCAGACCATCGCCTGGTATTTGCAGCGCTATCCCCAGATCCCTTTTGCCCACCCCCGGGTGACCATCACCCCTGATTATGTGGGCGGCGAGGGAGATGCGACGATTGCCGGGCTGCGAGTGCACGTCAGTGGCAAAGCCCGCATCACGCTGCGGGAGGGAGTACCAGAGGTGGAGATCCTGGAGCTCAGCCTGCCCGTGCCAGGTCCCATCCGGCAGGCGTTGGAGGCCGAGATCCAGCGGCAGTTGCGCCGCGCCGACCTGTTACCGGTGCGTTTCACGGCCGCCGACTGGCGTGATGGCGAGGTCACCGTGCAAGGATATATTCGGTAAATAAAGCAGCCTATTTTTTTATGATTTTTAAGGTTTGAACGATCTTGACTTTTTGCCGCAATCTGCTTTAATATAAGTATATAAGCAGTTAAATTTAACCCTACTCATAAGTTGTCAACTGGCCCTCTTCCACTCCCAAAAGCCGCGTTGTTTCATAATTGGGTTAAACATCGGGTAGATTTAACCGTTTTCCGGCTTTTATTTCCTCATTGTGAGCCGGACTTTTATGCCACAGGGTATAGGGTTAAAACTTTTCACTACCCGCCCTATACCTTTTTTATACTAAGGTATAGTTGACAACGCCTTCTCAAAATGTTATTGTTGTGTCATGAACCCGGTAAGTTCTCCGGGGGAGTGGGCTTTGCTATCCGGGTACAGAGATCGCCAAGTTTTGTTCCGTTTTGTGTCCGCCCTGGCTTGATGATGCAGGGTAGCGGGGGCAACTAATTTAGGGGGAAACCATGCGCATTCATTGGAATCGGCTCTTTTACCTTTGTGGACTTGGCTTGATTGGGGCCAGCGGGCTGTTCTTGCTCCTGGGAGGCAGTGGATTGAGCGTGACACCGGTGGCGGCTGGATTTACACCCACGCCGACTGAGGCACCCACCGCGACGCCAACTGAGGTACCGACAGCAACACCCACCCCGATCCCGACGGTGCCGACCGAGACCCCGCCACCTCAGGTGGAAACGCCGGCCGCGGAGACGCCGACGCCGACGGCCACGTTAGTGCCGCTGCTGCCGCCCACCGGGAGTGGTTCAACCACCACGCCGCTCTTTGTGGGATTGCTGTGGCTGGGGCTGGTGCTGATCGGCGGGTTGGTCTGGTGGGGCGAACGACATCCTCAAAACTGAAAGTATCCCTATGAAACGTTTGGGCTGGTTGTTATTAGCGCTATTTGCCGGCGCGATCCTGGTCGGCACAGGGGTCTGGGCTATGGCGCGACCGTCCAGGGCGATCCCTACGCCGACGCCGCTTCCGGTTTCCTCCTTGCCCCGGGCAGAGACGCCCGGGGCCGCTGCTTCTGCCTCGCCTGCGCTGCCTGCCGAGTCCGCCGACGGCGCGGTGCTGGCCCTGGTCAATGGCGAGGCGCTGGGACGCGCCGACCTGACGCAGGCCCTGGCCGTGGATCGCGCCCTGGCCTCTCTGGTGGGAACGCCTGTCAGTGATGAAGCCACCACGCTTCAACGGCTGGTGAACGAGCTGCTCGTCCGACAGGCCGCCCGGCGGGCCGGTTTTGCCGTGCCCGAGGCCCAGGTCACGGCGGCCCTGCAGGAGTTCCTGACAGCGCGCGGCATCGCGCCGGAGACCTTAGACGCAGCCCTGGCCGCCGAAGGGATCAGCCGGGAAGCGTTCAATGCTTACTTCGGTGCCCTGCTGCTGGTGCAGCAATTCTCGGCTGCCCAGGCGCAGGCGGCGGGGATCACCGTGGCCGAATATGTCAATCGGCTGCGTCAGACAGCCACGGTGGAGCTCGCGCCGGTGACGGCAGCGTCGCTGACCGAGACACCGGCAACGCCCACCGCGCTCCCCTCTCCGGCTTCCCCCACGCCGGCAACCCCCGAACTGCCACGCGGCATTGAGCCCGGGCAATATGCGCCAGATTTCAGCTTGCCGCTATTGGGCGACCCCGCCGGTCAACGCCTGACCTGGGCTGATCTGGTGGGCCATCCCACCGTTCTCAGTTTTTGGGTCTCCTGGTGCGGGCATTGCCGGGCGCAGACGCCGGTGCTGGTGGAGGCGTACCAGAAGTACGCACCGCTGGGAGTAGCCTTTGTCGGGATCAATGTCCAGGAGGCGGCGGAGACAGCGCAAGCCTACGTCAACGAGCAGCAGATTCCCTATCCCATCACGTTGGATGGCGACGGCGTGGTCGCGGGCGCTTACCAGCTCCCCGGCTATCCCACCACCTATTTCCTGGATGCCGAAGGGCGCGTGGTGGCCCGGCATATTGGCCAGCTGGCGGCCGGGGATGTGGAGAATTATGTCGGCCAGCTGTTGGCGGCGCAGACGCCATGAGAGGGCCGATGACAAAGGTAGCCCTAAGACGCCAACTGAAGTTTGCGCTACGCTCGTTCTGGATGGTTGATTAAACGTCTCGTGCGGAATGACTGGTATCGTGGTGAAGGAGGTCTTATGAACACTATGGTTGTACAGCAGATGCGATTCTGGCGCTGGTTCTGGAATGGACTACGGTTGTTGACCGTGGTAGCGATGGTGGCAGGGATGCTGCCGCTTGACGCACTGGCCGCGCCGGCGGCGGAGGCTCCGGCGGCGACCGCAGCGGCCGCCCCTGCGGCTAACCTGCTCCCCGGCTGGATGCAGCCCGGCCCGGCGGCACGCTCGGCGACCCTGCTGCCTGCCTGGTTAGCCGAACCGGCCGCGGACTCGGCGGCGAAGCTGCTCCCGGTCTGGTACCAGGAGACAACGCCGGCTGGCGCCAAACCCCGCCCCAAGCAGCTGGATATCCCCGAAGCGTTGCTGACGGTCAACGTCTACGGACCGCCGGTGGCCAGCCTGGGCGCGCCGGTCACCTTCGGCGAAGTCTACACGGTCGTGGTCCGCAATAATTCCACCCAGATCGCCTATAACTTTTACCTCACCGCGACTTACCCTACTTTTTTCATCTATGATGGGGCGGAGCAATTGGTCCACAGCATCAGCGGCACCTTAGCCCTCAACACTACCCCCGGTGCAGGCGTGGCCCAATGGCAACCGACGACAGCGGTCAACCTGGCCCCCGGCGCCGCCGTGACCCTGACCTTCCGCCTGCGCGCCACCTGCGCCGCGCAATCGGGGCAGATGATGCGGGTCTGGTTCTACTACAACGCCGATCCGCCACCGGCGTCACCGGTGGAGTACAACGAGGGAGCGCTGAACATCACCACCGGTCGCGGCAACCTGGTGATCCGCAAAGACCCGGCGCTGCAAAACTTAGGCACCCCTGATTTTGGCCAGCCGGTCACCTGGACGGTGACGGTGCAAAACACCGGCCTGGGGCTGATCTACAGCGCCACCGTGACCGACACCGGCGGCATTAACCTGGGGCAGCCAGGCGGCGATCTGGTCCCGGCGGTGACCATCCCGCTGCTGGGCATCAATGAGACGCGGCAGTTCACGGTGGTCGGGCGCGTGGAGGCCTGCAACTTTACCAACGTGGCTGAGACGGCCTGGCCTTGCGGCAACCTGGTGGGAGATGCTACCTTCACCAACCCGCTGCGCTCCACCGCCAGCATTCTGTTCACGCCGCAAGTGCCCAATGTCAATCTCCAGATCACCTCACCGATCACGGAGCCTTACTGCACCCCGCTGACGCGGACGGTAACCATCACCATCAACAACACTGGCGGGCCGGCGGGCACTTTCCGCCTGGATTCTGCCCTGGAGAGCAACGGTTACTGGGAGCTCGTGCCGGGATCACTGTCGGCAGGCTGGCAATATCTGAGCGGGAGCGGCATCTTCACCTACACCGCCGGCAGCCCGACGGGGACCTTGCCCGCCGCCGGGCAGGCCGGCCTACCGGTCGTGCTGAGCTTCCAGCTCCGCCCGCAGGCGACCGCGCTGTGCGGCGCCACCGGCGGCGAGATCGGCTTCCTGCCGCTTTACCAGGACGTGTGCAGTCATGCGCCGTTCACCGGCACACCGGTCAGCCTGATCTACCAATCGGCCTCAGACGGCGCCCCGCAGATCAGCGTTGACAAGAGCGGCCCCGGTCTGGTACACGTGGGCGAGCTGATCACTTACGTGATCACCCTCAACGGGAGCAACCCCCAAAGTATCAACGGCGCGATTACGGTGACCGATCTGCTGCCCTCTCCCTTTGCGCTGGTCAGCCTGACCGCCACCGGCGGCATAGTGAGCAGCGCCGGGCAGACGGTGACCTGGCTCTACGATCCGCCCGACAGCGGCGCTTTCCCCCAGACGCTCATCTACGTGGCGCGAGTCCTGACGACGACCGGCGGGGTCTGCGGCGGCAGCAATATCTATGACAACGATGTGCTCGCCCGCGCCAACCCGACCTGCCCCGACTGTGCGCAGCTGGTCAGTAGCGACCGGGTGACCACCGCCATTGAGAACAATGAGGGCGTGACGGCCAGCAGTGGCGCGGCCGGCTCCACCGAGGTCTGCGGCGTGAACGGGCTGGTCATCAGCCGCCGTTATGAGGTCAGCGGTTCGCTGGTCATCACTTGGACCGGCAGCCGGTTCACCGAGACGTTAGGACAGGGGCCCGGCGGCCTGCCCGGCCCGGCTTATCTGGTCTACCAGGCCGGCTCGCTTGTGGTCACGGTCAACGGGGTGGATTACACGGCGGCGCTGACGCCGGTCACGACCACCGGCCAGCTGGTCCTTGATCTGACGCCGCTCCAGACGGCCGTGCCGGCGGTGCCTACGCAAAACGTCACGTTGTTGCTGACCTATACGCTTGCGGTACCGGAGAGCGTGCTGGGCAACGCAGTGGAAGTGGATTTCTACGACTGGGCGCGGCTTTTCCTGATTGGCGTGAGTGACAATCAGGCCTGCGCGGCCAACGGCGCTTTCAACCAGGCGCTGCCCCTGCACCTGAGCCGGGGCGACTTGCAGGTGGGGCTCTCCCCGCTCACGCTGAACCGCTGCGAGACCAATCAGGTCACGCTGAGCGTCACCGATAACCAACCCACACGCTTAGCCGACCACATTGTCATTACCTTTACCGCCTCCACGGCGGAGATTATGTCGGCGCGCAACTTCTCATACACCGGCTCCCTGGCCACCATCAGCCCGATTACGGTTGTTACCCAATCCGCCATCGGCGGCGGGTTGGGGATCATCACCTTCACCTTGCCGGCCAACGCCGACCTGAACGGCAACGGCACGATCTTGTTTGATGTGGACCTGCGCTGTGGCGAGGGCGGGCCCTGGACGGCCGGTATCGTCTTCCAGAGCCGCTGCGCCATCACGCACGGCCACCAGACGGTGCGCGATCACCTCTACCGCGAGCCGGGGCTGCTGCTTTTCGCCACCCCGCTCCAGTACACCGTGCGCGAGAAACAGGTCATCTGGAAGTTCTTTGTCACCAACAACGGCAATCTGACGGCGACCAACGTGCAGGTGACCAACGATCTGTACGGGTTGGCAGTGACCAGCTACACCGCCGATCAGGGCGGCGCCGGGATCTCGGTGAGCGGCACGCTGCCCATCACGACGCCCAACCCGGCGGTTTTCACCGTGGCCTCCCTGGCCCCCGGCGAGCAGCGGGCCGTGACCGTCACAGCTGAAGTCATGGTCTGCAACCCCTTGACGGTGGTGCTGCGCGCCCGCTATAGCTGTTTTGGCGCGGTCTGTAACGAACCCCAGGCGCAAGTCAACTTCAACACGCCCGATCCTTACCTGTTGACCAATAACGGGGAAACGGCTGCGCTGCCCATGTGCGATATCGGCCAGATCGTCTTCACCACCAAGAACTCCTCGCCGGACGTGACGCTATACAACCTGTTCATCACCGAGACCCTGCGCGGGTTGTTACCCGTCCCCGGTGCCCCCATCACGGTCACGATTGAGGATCGTAACCACAACATCCTGGCCACCACCACCCAATTCACCCCGCTCCAGCAGTGGGCCGGCAGCGACCTGCTGCTGACCTGGCGGCCGATCTCAGCGCCAACCGAGGTGCTGAGCTGGTTCCTGGCGCTGCCGCCGCTTTACGTGGTGCGGATTTTCGTGCCGGTGCGGACCAGCTGTGTCCCCCCGAACACGCCGCAATCGTTTGCGGCCGCCTCGGCGCAGGGCCCCTGTGGTCAGCACTTGGGCTATACCGAAAACGCGGTCAGCCTGCAAACGCTCCGGCCCGATATGAGCCTGACCAAAGACGGGCAGGTAGAAGGCGGGGCCTTTGGCAAAACGCTTTACGCCATGCCCGGAGATACCATCATCTGGCGGCTGCGGGTACGCAACCTGCCTTCTGACCAGGCTTACGTGGCGCACAATGTGGTGCTTTCGGATACCTGGCCGGCCATCTTCAACTTCATCACGGCAACCACCGCCTACACGCCCCACATCAATCCGGCCACCCGCACCATCACCTGGACGCTGGGCGATGTGGGCATCGGCAGCGATATTTACTTCTACCTGACCGGCACCGTTGCCGTGAGCAGCACGGCCTGTCTGGCCTCGGCGCTGAACCGGGCACAGCTCTCCTTCGGCTGCGACGACGGCTGTTCCAGCGCGCTGGTCCCACAAGATTCGGCCAATCTGAACACCGCGCCCAATCTGGTGCTGGCACTGGCTCCGTTGACCTTCCAGCTCTGCGACAGCACTATCACGCTCACGGTGCGCAACCAGGGCGCTGCGGCCTTTACCAACACGCTAACCATGACGATTCCCTCCGGTTATGTCTATGCCGGGCTGGTCAGCTCCGGGCTGACGGTCACGCAAATTTACACCGACCCCAGCGCCCCGCGCTTCTACTGGGATCTGATCCCCGGCAGCGAGCCCAATCAGCCCTATTCCTTTGATCTGGTCGTGCGGGTGGTCAACAGCGGCACCGTGGGCACCTGCCCCAACGCCCATGGGCAACCGGTCACCGCCACCATCGGCTACGATGACCATCCCACCTGTACCGATAGCGGTCCCTTCCGGGCTACCACCAGTGGCTTGCTCAATGTACTGACCCCCAACCTGGTCATAGATAAGATGCCGCCCTTCCGCACCGCCCAGGTAGGCGAGCGGATCACCTGGACGCTGCGGATGACCAACACCGGCACCGGCCTGGCCGCGCAGGTGTTGATAACAGATGTGGTAGATTCGTCGTTCATCGGCGTCACCGCCACCAATGGCGGGCTTGTGACGGGCAATCTCATCACCTGGACGCTGACCGATCTGCCTGCCAGCGGGGTCTGGACGGCCCAGGTCAGCGCCGTCTTGCTCAGTAGCGGTGATAACCGCAACGTCGTCACCGCCACCGCCTACTGCGCCTCCGGCTGTACCAGCACCTCCGCCCAGGATTCGGCGCAGGTCACCCTGCTTCAGGAGTTCCAGAAGAACCCGAAGATTCAGACCGGCACCATCGGAAGCCTGGTCGTTTTCACCTTCACCGCCGCCCTGCCGGATGTGGATGCGCTCTATACAAACCTCATCCTCACCGATACGCTGCCGAACGGCCTGGGGTACGTGGCCTCGGAGCTCCGCTACACCTACGATGCGGATGGCAGCAGCGGCAGCCCCGTCAACCTGATCTCTCCCACGCCGACCCTCAGCCCCACCTACTTGCAGCCCGGCAATCTGATCTGGCGGTTGGGCACGCTCCCCGGCAGCATCCAGGTAGCGGGCGTGGTCACCGCCGTCATCCGGGACATTGCTTTTAACTACAATGGAGTCCGCGTCACCAACTTGTTATCCATGACCTACGTGGATGACGGCCAGCCCTATGTCTACACTGATACGGCCAACGTGGACATTGTAGAGCCGCTGTTGCACATCGGGAAGTCTTATGGAACGCCCTCCGGGTGTGGAGCCACCCTGTTGCAAGATAACTTTAACCGCACCAGCGCCAGCCCGCCCACCAACTGGACGGCAGTGACCGGCTCCTGGAACAACCCGAATGGAGTGGCGCAACAATCCAGCAATAATACCGCCAATGCGCTGCTGGTGCGTTCCGGTTTCACCGCCGATGATTTCAGCTATAGCGCGATGATCCAGGCGCTGGATGCCTCCTCCAGCCGGGGGTTGGTCTTCCGGTATACTCCCAACAACTACTACCTGGTGCGATTGCGCCAGGGCGATAGTGGCAACAACATTCAGATCCAGGAGATAGAAGCCGGGACTTTCTATACCCTGGCCACGGTCGCCATCACACCGACAATCAACCGCTGGTATCACGTAGAAGCGCGGGTGGAGACGGTAGCCACCGGCTTGCGGATCCGTGTCTACATAGACGGCCAGCCCACCCTGGATTTCACCGATTCAAGCCCCCGTGCGGCCGGCCAAGTGGGCCTGTGTGCCAATGCCTGCGCCAACAACCAGTGCCAGTTTGACGATGTGCTGGTCACCCGCCTGCAGAACTCCGCCTGCACCGTCGGTGCCAACGACCTGGTCACGTACACGCTGACCGTCTCCAATCAGGCCCCCATCCCCGGCTACGATCTACTCATCACGGATGTCATCCCGGCGGGCACCAGCCTGGTCACCTATACGCTGCAAAGCGACGATCCGCTCGCGCAAGTGACCGCCGCTCCCACCCCCATCCCCGGCGCGACCGGCACGCTCGTCTGGCAGCTCAATCAGCTCACCGCCACGACACCGTTCTCCCCCCTCCGGCACACTGCGCTGACCCTGACAGTGGTCCTGCGGGTGGCTCCGACCATCAGCGTTAACACCTTCTTAGACAACCAGGCGTTCCTGAGCTACAGCGGGCAACCCGGCAGCGGCCCGCTCGGGGTGGAGCGGCCCTACAGTGGCGGTTCGCACTCTACCGCCATCCGCACGCTTTCCGGTGGCCTGACCAAGACGGTCGCTTTCGCCCCGCCGCCGACGGCCACGCTCGGCACGCTGGTGACGTACACGTTACTCGTCCCGGCCACGCCGATCACCGCCACCTACTACAATGTGGTTGTGACCGACACCATAGATAGCCGCCTGCGGATAGAAGGCGTGGAGTCCAGCGGCGGGACCGGCGGCGCGGCCAGCTGGCTCGGCCAGCTCGTCACCGCCACCTTTGCCACCATCCCGGCGGGCACGCAGGCGCTCATCACGGTCACGGCGCGCATCTCGCACGAGTGGCCCAACGCAGCGGGCGACGCCAACACCGGCCAGACGATCACCAACGTCGCTGTGATGACCAGCAGCACCACGCCGCTGACGACCAGCAACGTCGTCTCCACGGTGGTGGGTGAGCCGGCCCTGCTGATCCAGAAAACCGCAGCCAGTGCCAGTGGCCTGACCGGTCTGGACGGCCTGGCCTGGCTGACCTACACCATTGCAGTGACCAACGTTGGCAGCAGCCCGGCCTACAGCCTCCACATCACCGACCTGCTCCCCAGCGGCATCAGCGTCACCGCCCAGTACGGTGGTGAATCCCAAAGCGGCCCGATCGTAGGGCCGGGGGTGCTCACCTGGTACCTCTCCACGCTCAGCAACACTGCTCCGGCCAATAGGGTCGTGCTCACTTATACGGCGCAGCTTTCGCAGGCGCTGCTCAGCAGCTGGTTGACCAATACAGTCAACCTGCTCTACACTTCGCTGACCGAGACGATCCCTGGCGTGCGGCCTTACACCAACACGACGACGGCCACGGTCAGCACCGGCAACCCCACCGTCGGCAAGGCGACCGAACCGCTCACGCTGCGTGTCGGCGACTTGGTGACGTACCACCTGGTTTTCACCATTCCGGCGGGTCTGGTAGGGATGGGTGATAGCGCCTCTTATCTACGCGACCAGCTGCCAGCCGGCCTCTGGTACATCACCAACAGTGAGACACTCGCCTGGGCCCCCTCAGGGGTCAACGTCACTTTCACCGCGCGGACCAGCAGCACGCTCAACGGTGCGCAGGTGCTCACCTGGACTTTCGCCCAACCGATCACCAGCGTTCAGGAGGCGCCCACAGTCATCACCCTCAGTTTCATCTGCCAGGTAGTCGGCCTGACAGTAGATACGCTGACGCCGGTCTTCACCGGGGGCACGCTCCATCCGGTTTCCAATACTGTCACCCTGGTCAACCGGGGAACGCTGGTGGGCAGCGCCACCGTGACCAATACGGTTATCCAACCGCAACTGACCCTGGATAAGGAAAGCCAGCCACCCAGCGGTACGACCGTGGGCGCCGGCGACCGGATCACCTACACGCTGACTATCACCAACAGCGGCCACGGTCCGGCTTACGACATCATCCTTAGCGATACGCTGCCGGCCGGCTTCACTTACCTGGGCGCCACGCTGGTCAGCAGCGCGCCGCCCACGATTACTTTCCTTGCTGCGCCGCCCGTCAATGCCACGGGGCTGCTCACCTGGCAGTTGAGTGTTCTGTGGGGCACTGATTGGAATGGTGGTCAGCCTGGCGTGGCGGTTGTTACCTTTGTCTCCCAGGTGACCGACACCATTGGCGCCAACCTGTTCCTGACCAATACGGCCACCATCCCGTACTACGACTCGCAACCGGGCGACGGCCCCGGCCCCTACGTCCCCGACGAGCGGGAGTACACTGACGGCTCTGATAGCGTCTGGCATCGGACAGTAGACGCGGCCATCCTCAAGAGCGTCACTCCGCCCACCGCCACCCTGGGTAACGTCATCACTTACGTCCTCGTCGTCCCGGCGACGCAGATCACCGCCACGCTTTACGATGTGAACATCACAGACCAGCTGGATGCACGCCTGCAATTGCACACCATCACCGCCGGGCCGGATGGCACCGTGGTGACAGCGGGCAACGCCTTCACTGTCACTTACCCGGCCATCCCCCATGGCGAACAACGCCTCATTACCATCACGGCGGTCCTCTCCGATCCACTTGGCGCCGTAGCGGGGAATGTGATCACTAACCTGGCGACGCTCTCCCACACCACCGGTGTGACCACCAGCAACCAGCCGACTTTCACGGTGGTGGAGCCGCAACTGCTCCTGGTCAAAGCCAGCGAGCCGCCGACCAGCCACACCGTCAGCGCCGGCCAGGGGGTGACCTATACTGTCACCATCACTAATGTTGGTACCAGCCCGGCCTACCGCTATGACTTTGAGGACCAGCTGCCGGTGGGGATGCAACAGCTGACCCCCACCCTGAGCAGCGTCACTCTCAACGGCGTTCCGTTGGCTGCCGGTGATTACGTGTCCGGTTACCTCGCCGGCTTGTTCTATCTCTATTTTGAGAACTGGGTACTGTTGCCGGTGAATGGCGTCTTGCAGATTACTTATGTGGCCTATGTGGATCCTGACGTGCCGGCCGGCGTGGACCTGACCAACACTGCCACCATTGAGTGGAGGAGCCTGCCGCCTGCTCTGTTCACAGACGTCCGCCACTATGGCCCGCTCACCGATACCACCACGATCCACAGTGGCTACCCGGCGCTGGACCTGGAAAAGCAAGTGGAGCCTGACCACGTGGAGGCTGGCGAGTGGTTAACTTACACCCTCCAGGTTACCAACACCGGCCTGGTCAGCGCAACCAATGTAGTCATCACCGATAGCATCCCGGCTAATACCACTTTTGTCACAGCCACCCTGCCGCACTTAGGGCCGGATGCCAGCAACGTCATCAGCTGGCCACTGGGAACGCTGGAAGTTGGTGGCTCGCGGGTCGTCACGCTGGTGGTGCAGGCCGTGACGCCGCTGACCAACGGTATCACCATTCTCAACACCGCCTGGGTCACTTGCACGGAAGGGCTGACCGACACCGATACGGTGACCACCCCGGTGGGCAGTGCTCCTGTCCTCAGCCTGTTCAAGACCAGCACCGATGTCAATGGCGGCGACCTGCGTCCCGGTGACCGGCTGACCTACACCCTAACCGTCCTCAACAGCGGGAACGAGAGCGCCTCCAACGTCACCGTGAGCGACACTGTACCGGCCCACACTACCTATGTGCCTGGCTCCATCGCTGGCGGTGACAGCCAGAACGAAGCGGCCCTGCCACTGCTCCTCTGGACGATCCATTTACTGCCGCCCGGTGTCCCGGTCCAGCTGACCTTTGCCGTCACCGTGAATCTCCCGCTGACCAACGGCCTGACGTTGCTCAACACCGGCACTGTCACCGCGACCGAGGTCCCAACGCCGACCACCAGCACCGTCACGGATACGGTTGTCGCCGCCCACACCCTGGCAATCCAGAAATCCGCCGAACCCGCTGCCGTTCAGGCCGGCGCTCTGCTCACCTACACGCTGATCTACACCATCACCGGCGATGAGCCGGTCTACGGCGTCGTGGTGAGTGACACCACCCCGGTTTCCACCACCTTCTGGTCAGCACTACCGCCGGCCGACGCCGATCCCGGCATGGGGAACCGCGGCCCGGTGGTGTGGAATGTGGGCGACTTCTTGCCGCCGGAAAGTGGGCTCATCCAGGCCACCGGCCTCCTGACCCTGGTCGTGCGGGTGGATAGCCCGCTGGTCAGTGGCACCCTTCTCTACAACGCCGTGCTCATCACCGATACCTCTGGCCTGACCGATACGGCTGAGCTGACCACACCGGTCCAGAGCAGTCATACCCTCAGTGTGACCAAGCTGGCCGATCCCAACCCGGTTCAGGCCGGCGACCGACTCACTTACACCCTGCTCTGGCAGGTCACCGGCAACGAACCGGCCTTTGGCGTCACCCTCAGCGACACGGTACCGGTCCACACAACCTACGTGAATTGTGTCGGCGCGCCATGCAGCGAGCACAGCGGCCTGGTTACCTGGGACTTAGGGGATCAATACCCGCTGGCCACCGGCGCGGTCACGCTGGTCGTCCAACTCAACAGCCCGCTGATCAGTGGCACGGTAATCCATAACGCGGTGCTCATCACCGACACTTCCAACCTGACCGATACCGACGAGGTGGATACCCCGGTTCAAAGCAGCCACGCGCTGAGCATCCAAAAGACGGCCACACCGACCATCGCTACGGCAGGCGGCTGGCTCACTTACACCCTGCTCTGGCAGGTCACCGGCAATGAACCAGCCCTGGATGTGACCATCTCCGACACCCTACCACTGAGCACCTCCTTCCAGAGTTGTAGCGGTGCGCCGTGCGGTCCCAGCAGCGAGACTATCTTCTGGTACCTGGGCCCTATCTCACCGCTGGCCTCCGGCCTGGTGACGCTGGTGGTACAGGTGGATCCAGCTGTGCCGTTGGGGGCCA
Organism: uncultured Anaerolineales bacterium; assembly: GCA_964437445.1. Classification (GTDB taxonomy): domain Bacteria; phylum Chloroflexota; class Anaerolineae; order B4-G1; family SLSP01; genus CAYTGR01. The sequence goes on from CAYTGR010000001.1 coordinate 34,402, forward strand.
TTCTCACCAACACCGTGCTGATCA
>CAYTGR010000001.1:34525-90050 GCA_964437445.1 uncultured Anaerolineales bacterium
CAGGTGGATCCAGCTGTGCCGTTGGGGGCCATTCTCACCAACACCGTGCTGATCACCGATTCCAGTAGCCTGACCGATACCGATACCCTGACCACTCCCACGGAAACCAGCGCCAATGTCGCCATCACTAAGACAGATGATCCTGACCCGGTTATCCCCGGCACCGCGCTGGTCTATACTCTGCGCTACATCAACGAGGGGCCTTCGGACGCGGCGGATGTGGTCATCAGTGATTGGCTCCCGCCGGAAGTGGACTTCGTCAGCGCCACGCCGGCTCCGACCGGTGGCCCCAACCCCCTGGTCTGGCAGCTGGGGACGTTGCCGGCTGGCGCCCAAGGTACCATCATGGTCACCGTCACCGTCCGGCCTGAAGTCCGCTGGCCATTTACCAACACTGCCATCATCACCACCACCACATCGGATGATCACCCCGACGATAACACGGATGATGAGCTAACCACGCCCTTGCTTCCTGGCCTCCAGATAGAGAAGACCGTTCTGCCCGGCCTGGCCGCGCCGCACATGCCGTTTACCTATGTCATCCGGCTGACCAACACCGGGCAGATTACCTTCAATCCCCTGATCCTGACCGACACGCTCCCGGCCGGCTTCCACTACCAGGTCGGCACCGGCGATCCGGCCGATCCCGATCTGATCGCCGAGCCGCTCCTGCGGTGGAACAACCTCGGCGCCCTGCCCCCTGGCGGCGTGATCACCGTCTCCTTCGCCGTCACCGTGGAGCGCGGCATCCTGGGCACTTTCTACAACGTGGCGCTCGCGGAGGGTGACCATCCGGGCGGCATCGTCACCGATACCGACGACGTCCCCATCCTGATCCAGGACCCGGCCCTTGACCTGAGCAAGCATCTGATCGGCTACGATACCGACCTGGTCGCGCCCAACTTCATCACCTTCACCATTGAGATGACCAACATCGGGCCCACACCGATCAACGTCTTGCCGCTGGTGGATCATTACGATCCCTACTACCTGAGCTTTGTGACCGCCACACCTTACCCGGAGGAACCGGCCGACGATGGGCTGCTCACCTGGTACAACCTGACCGGGCCGGCGCCTCACGGCTTTGGCCGCTTCCTGCTGCCGGGCGAGACTTTTGTGGTGACCACCGTCTTCCGCGTCGCCCACGACATCATTGACATCACCACCACCAATATCGCCACCACCACCCACGTCACCGATCTCTACGACAATCCCACCCCCGACGATACCGACCGGGTGGACGTGCCCGGAACGGATGGCGGGATTCCCACCGCCGTGGACCTGCTCTACTTCCGCGCTGTCGGGCAGGAGCAGGCGATCCGGCTGGAGTGGGCCACGGCGGCCGAGCTCAACAACTTTGGCTTCCGCGTGCTGCGGGCGGCGGAGCCGGAGTACACGCGCGCGAGCGAGCTCGTCTTCATCCCCAGCTCCTGCCGGGGCAACCTCTGCGGCGCAACCTACGTCTACACCGACACCACGGCGCTGCCCGAAACCGCCTACTGGTACTGGCTGGTGGATGTGGATACCGATGGGCGCGAGACACTCCACGGGCCGGCCTCCGCGCAGCTCGGCCTCCTGATGGCAAAGTTCAGACTCTACCTGCCGCTGGTGCTCAAAGCCCAGTAGCAAGTTTCAAGAGGGATAGAGCGCGCGGTTCTACACCGCGCGCTCTATCTTTTTCCTCAGGAGGTTTGACATTTTTGCCGATTATGCTACAATGAAAATGTTCTTGTTGGAGGCGTTCTATGACCAAGCTGTATAATTTCTTCATTCGGACAAGTGTTGCCGGCGGTACTCCTGCCGTTCCTTGTCGTATTGCGCCTCTTTCAAGGTGAGAAAAATCTAAACTTTTCAATCCAGCCACGGGCGCAATACGCAGCCCGTGGCTTTTTTATTCCCAGACCGGATCAGGCCACGGGCTTTCCCCAGAAACCCGTGGCTTTTTATTTGCAGGGAGATGAGAGGATGTCTGAAGCGTCTGAGGCAATCGTAGTGCAAAAAGCGTACAAATGTTTTGGCCAACCGGCAGTCCCACCGTGGCAACGGCTCTTTAGCCACAGCCAGGATGGCAACGGTCATGGCAATGGCAATGGCCACAAGCCGACTGTGGTGGCGGTGGATCACGTCTCGTTCACGGTGCGAGAGGGCGAGATCTTTGGCGTGCTGGGGCCTAACGGCGGTGGCAAGTCCACGCTGATCCGGCTCATCTCCACGTTGTTGATCCCTGACGGCGGTGTGGTCACAGTCTTTGGGTACGATGTGGTCCGCCAGCCGATGCAGGTGCAGCGGTTGATCAACCGCGTCTCGGTGGAAGCCAGCTTTTTCAAGAAGCTCTCGCCGATGGAGAACCTGATGTACGGCGCGCGGCTCTACGGGCTGCCTGCCGCCGAGACCCGCCAGCGGATCGTGGAGATCCTCACGCGGTTGGGGTTGGAAAAGCGCGCTATCTACCAACCGATGGAAGAGATGTCGCGCGGGATGCAACAGAAGGTCGCCATCGCGCGCGCGTTGCTTTCACGGCCCCGGCTGCTCCTGCTGGACGAGCCGACGACCGGGTTGGATCCGCGCTCCAAGCGCGAGGTGCAGGCTGTGGTGCAGGAATTGCGCGCTGGCGGCACCACCATTCTGCTGACGACACACGATATGGACGAGGCGGACAGTCTTTGTGATCGGATCGCCATCATGGACAAAGGGCGCGTCGTCGCGTTAGGAACGCCGGCAGAACTGCGGGCCCTCGTCCCGCGCACCAACGGCCATGAGCCGACTCTGGAAGAGGTCTTTCTGGAACTGACCGGTAAGTCGCTCAAAACGGAAGATGAAATGGAATAATCTACACATGGAACAGGGAGCTAATGCCATGAGGAATGCTACAGGCAGGATAGGGATGGAATTGTTTAACGGTACATTGATCCGGCTGGCGCGGCTGGATGGTGAGCAGGATGCGGCCGTGGAGTCCGGCTGGACTCATGACCCGGAATACTTGCGGCTCTTCAGCACGCGGCCGTTGCAACCGCTCGCCCCGTTCCAGCTCAAGAAGCTGTACGAGGCCGAAGAGAAATCCGAAACGTTGTTCCCTTTCGGTGTTCGCACTCAGAAAGATGATCGCCTGGTGGGGGTAGCGCGGTTGGACGATGTGGAGTGGACGCACGGCGCGGCCCAGCTCCATCTGGGTATCGGCCGGTCTGAGGACCGGGGGCAGGGGTACGGCTCGGAAGCGCTCTGGCTGCTCCTGCGCTATGCCTTCGTGGAGCTGAACCTGTATCGGGTCTCGGCGAGTGTGGCAGAGCACAACGTGCGGGGGGCGCACTTTCTGGAGCGGGCCGGCTTCACATTAGAGGTACGGCGGCGGCAGGCCCTCGCTTATGCGGGCCGATACTGGGATGCGTTGATATACGGGCTGTTACGGGAAGGATGAAAAAGTGAGCATCCCACCACAACGGTGAACTAAAGTTCGCGTTACGTTGGCTGCTGAAATTGATTGACTAAGGACTGTCACGATTTTCAAGGGGGAAAACGACATGAGTACGATCTTGCAGGGGACGTTAGTTCGCCTGGCGGCCATCAACCCGGAGACCGATGCGGAGCATTTTGCCCGCTGGGGTCAGAATACCGAGTATCTGCGGCTGCTGGATTCCTGTCCGGCACGCCCACTCTCGGCTAAGCGGGTGAAGGAACTGTTAGAAGAATGGCTCTGGATCAAAGAGCAACCCAACGACCGTTATTTGCTCTTCACCATGCGCCGCCTGGCCGACGACCGTCCCATCGGGCTGGTTGATCTGTGGCTCGGTGACATCCGTCACGGCGATAGCTGGGTGGGGATCGGCATTGGGGAGCGTGAGCTGTGGGGCCAGGGCTACGGCACCGACGCGATGCGGGTGCTCCTGCGCTATGCGTTCACGGAGTTGAACCTGCACCGGGTTTCCCTGAACGTGTTCGGCTACAACGAGCGCGCCCTGCGCTCTTACGAGAAGGCGGGGTTCACGCTGGAGGGGCGCGCCCGCCACTGGCTCAACCGCGATGGGCAGCGCTGGGACCTGGTGTATATGGGCATTTTGCGGGAAGAGTGGGCACGTTTGAACGGCATGACAAGTGCGGCGTGAGGCGCGCGGCGTCTCTCCCGGTTCACACTGCGGATGAAGGAGGCCAACGATGGCAACATTAGTTTACGAGCTCCGGGCTTCCTATGCCTTTGTGGAGCGCAATCTGAATTTGATCAAACGGTACTGGTCGTGGGAAGTGGTCTGGATGGTCTATTCCATCGTCAATAGCCTCTCCGTGAGCTATATCGGGCTGGGGATGGAGCAGCTGGGGGGCCAGGGCGTAGATGGGCGCTATCTGGTGCTTTACCTGGTGATCGGGACGTTAGTCTGGCGCTATCTCTCCACGATTTTCTACTGGGTCACGGATGTGATCGGCATGGAGCGCTGGGAGGGGACGATTGAGTACACGCTCATGGCGCCCATCCGCCGCTTCACGCACATGGGTGGGCAGACGCTCTTCGCCGTCTTCTACAGTATGGTGACAACCGGTTTCATTCTGGGCGTGGTCGCGTTGATGTTCCATCTGGATCTGAGCCAGGCCAATCTGTGGGGGAGCGCCGTGGTGTTGCTGGCCGGGAGCCTGTCGTTCATCGGCGTAGGGATCATGGCCTCTATCCTGCCGATGCTCTTCCCGGAGCGCGGTTCGCAGATGACGCATGTGATCATCGCGCTGCTGCTGCTGGTCTCCGGGGTCTACTACCCGGTGGAGGTGCTGCCCGGCTTCCTGCAAACGCTGGCCGTGGTCAGCCCGGCGACCTACGTGTTGACCGGAACCCGGGAGGCGTTGTTGCAGGGGGTGCCCTTGGGACAGCTGTGGCCGTTTATCTGGCCGACGTTAGTGATGGGGGTGCTCGCCATCCCCGCTGGCTTGCAGATCTTTGGATTAGCCGAGCGGTACGCCAAGCGGACCGGGAAGCTGCACCGGAACGGGTAGACGAGCCCGCGAGTCAACGAATCAACGAAAGGCTGGTAGTGCCGCGCTTGAGCGCGGCAGGGAACGGCGCTGAAGCAAAGGGATGCCAAGCGTGGTCTGTCGTCAGTGGTCAAAATTGAGTCAGTAACAACTTGAGTTATCAGAGGGAATACGATGACAACAGGGGAAAGTGAACAATGGGTCGTGCCGGGGGCACCGGCTATAGTGGGTTTGACGCTCCGGCACTACCGGGACGAACGCGATTATCCGGCCATCGTCGCCGTGATCAACGGCAGTAAACTGGCGGATGGACTGGATCATATGGAAACGGTGGCAGATTTGGCGCTGGACTACCAGCACACCCAACACTTCACCCCGCAGCAGGATACGCTGTTGGCTGAAGTAGGGGGCGAGGTTGTGGCCTACAGCAGCGGGGCCTGGATCAAAGAAGAAGGGGGAAACTACATCCATTATCACTCCCATTACCTGCTGCCGGCCTGGCGCGGTCAGGGGCTGGAGCCGGTCATGTTCCGCGCGCTGGAGCAGCGAGGGACCGCTGCCGTGGCCGACCATCCGGCCGACGTGCCCTCGGTGCTGGAGACCTGGGTCTCCGAGACCGAAACGGCCCAGGAGGTGCTGGTGCAGGCTGCCGGCTACCGGCCGGTACGCCATTTCATCAAGATGAAGCGACCGCTGGACGATGAAATCCCGCCGGCTCCGCTGCCGGACGGGATTGAGGTGCGCCCGGCCTTGCCGGAGCACTACCCGGCCATCTGGGCCGCCATGCAAGAGGCGTTCCGTGACCATTGGGGCTACTGTCCGCCGCCAGAAGGGGCTTATGAGCGCTGGTTGGGGGAGCGGCTGTCGCAGCCGGCTCTCTGGCAGGTGGCCTGGACCGGCGATCAGGTGGTGGGTATGGTGCTGAATTTCATCAACGACGAAGAGAATCAGGCGCACCAGCGGCGGCGCGGTTACACCGAGAGCATCTCGGTGCGCCGACCCTGGCGCAAACAGGGGATCGCGCGCGCTTTAATCCTGCGTAGCCTGCGGCTGCTCCAGGGCCAGGGGATGACCGAAGCGGCGCTCACGGTGGATGCCGAAAATCTCAGCGGCGCTTTACGCCTGTATGAACAGGTGGGCTTTCGGGCGGTGCGGCGGACTACGGCGTATCAAAAACCGTTGTGAGCAGAAAGCATTCATGGTATTGACGAGGACTTCCCCATGCACTGGCGTTCACCAGTGGTGGGATGAAGATGAAAATGTGAACAGTGAGCAGGAAACAGGAACTCCTACCTGCTGCTCTCTGCTCACTCCTTAACTGGTTTCTAATTTCAAGGGAGTTAATAATGATGAACACGAACTTTGCCGTTACCGGTCGGGATGAAATCCGGCTGCCGGATGCTCCGGTCATTGCTGGGCTGGTCTTCCGCCACTTCCGGGGTGAGAGTGATTACCCGCCCATGCTGGCCGTGCTGGCGGCCAGCTGCGAGGCGGATCAGGACGAATTTGTCAGAACACTGGAGGACGTCGTCAATACCTACACCCACTTGAATAACTGTGATCCTTACCAGGACATGGTAATGGTGGAGGTCAACGATCAGCTGGTCGGCTACAGTCGCACCGGTTGGTTCAAGGAAGAGCCGGGACCTTATATCCACTACCACTTCTTTTTCTTGCGGCCGGAATGGCGAGGCCGGGGCCTGGAGCGGACTTTGTTGCTGGCGATGGAGCGCCGGGCGGCGGAGGTCGCCGCGAGCCTGCCGCAAGATGCTCTGCATGAGCTCTCGCTGGAAATTCAAGAGACACAGCCGGCCTTAGAGGCTCTGGCGCAACAGGCTGGGTATCGCCCGGTGCGCTATTTCTATGAGATGGTGCGCCCAACGCTGGACGACATTCCTGATCTGGCGTTGCCCGCCGGCGTTGAGGTGCGGCCGGTCTTGCCGGAGCACTACCGTGCAATCTGGGAAGCGGCGGATGAAGCTTTCCGCGATCATTGGGGGTATGCGCCTCAAACGGAGGAAAATTATCAAGAATGGCTTGCCGGACGGCTGTTCCAACCGGAGCTGTGGCAGGTGGCCTGGGCCGGTGAGCAGGTAGTCGGGACGGTATTGAATTTCATTGACGAAGAGCAGAACCGGCACTACGGGCGCCGGCGTGGCTACACGGAGACGATCACGGTGCGGCGTCCCTGGCGCAAGCAGGGCGTGGCGCGGGCGTTGATTGCGCGCAGCCTGCACCTGCTCAAGGCGCAGGGGATGACTGAGGCGGCGCTGGGAGTAGATACCGAGAACCTGAGCGGCGCGCTCCGGCTCTATGAGGGGATGGGTTTCCGCCCGGTCAAGCGGACGGGAGCGTACCGCAAGCCGTTGGAATGAGCGAATCAGAGAGTCAGAAAATCAAAGAATCAAGAAATCAAGGGGAGATGAAGAAATGAGCGCGATGGCTGTGATGAACGATGTGGTAGTTTTGCCGGATGCGCCCGCGATTCCGGGGCTGGTCTTCCGCCGCTTCCGGGGCGAGAGCGATTATTCGAAAATGGTGGCGGTGCTGGATGTCAGCCGGGAATTTGACCGGATTGATTATGTGACCACCTTAGAGGATTTGATCAATTCTTACACCCACCTGGTCCATTGCGATCCATACCAGGATATGCTCCTGGCCGAGGTGGATGGTCAGGTGATTGGCTATAGCCGCACCGAATGGTTCAAAAACGAGGGTGAACAGTTCTACGAGCACTATCACCTCCACTTCTTGATGCCGGCCTGGCGGGGGCAAGGGATTGAGCCAACGCTGTTTCACGCCATGGAACGGCAGGGGCGGGAACGGGTCACCGCGCATTCCAACGATTTGCCCAGCTACTTCTCCACTGAAGTCCTGGAAACTCAAACGGTGCTGGAGGCTGTGATCCAAAGTGAGGGTTACCATGCCATCCGCCATTACTACAATATGGTACGTCCCACTTTGGATGATATCCCGGAGGCCCCCTTGCCGACCGGCGTGGAGGTGCGGCCGGCCCGGCCGGAGCACTATCGCGCCATCTGGGAGGAGATGCAAGAAGCGTTTCAGGATCATTGGGGCTATGTGCCCGGCACCGAAGAGAATTACCAGGAGTGGTTGAACGGGCGGCTCTTCCAGCCGGCCCTCTGGCAGATCGCCTGGGCCGGGGATGAGGTCATCGGCACCGTGCTGGCCTTCATTGATGAGGCGCAAAACCGCAAATACAACCGGCGGCGTGGCTATACCGAGGAGATCACGGTGCGGCGTCCCTGGCGCAAGCACGGTGTGGCGCGGGCGTTGATCGCGCGTAGCTTACAGCAGCTCAAAGCCCTGGGGATGACCGAGGCCGCGTTGGGCGTGGATACCGAGAATCTGAGCGGCGCGCTCCGGCTCTACGAGAGCATGGGGTTCCGCCCGGTACAACGGGGGAGCATTTACGCCAAGCCGCTGTAAGAGTGGCCCATCAGCAAGCCAGCGAATCAACGAGACCTTGTCGGGCTCGCTGATTCGCTGGCTTGATCTAAGCGGCCACCGGCAGCCGGATGGTGAAGGTGCTGCCTTTGCCCGGTTCGCTTGTGACCAGAATCTCGCCCTTGTGCAGGTGAATAAACTCCTGGGAGATCGCCAACCCTAAGCCGACTCCCTGCTGCTCCATGCGCTGCCGGTCAATCTGGTGGAAGCGTTGGAACAGGTGCGGGATCTCTTCCGCGGCAATGCCCACCCCTTGATCAATAATGGCAATTTCCACCCAGTTGCCGGCTGGTTGCGCGATCACTTTGATCCGTTTGTTCTGGCCCCGGGTGAATTTGATCGCGTTATCAATCAGCCGGCCCAGGGCATCCGTCAAATAATATTCCGACAGCACTACCGGGGGCAGGTTGGGGGTGATCTGGCTTTCCAGCGTGATGCCGTGGGCGGCGGCCTGACTGTTGTACCGGTTCACTGCCCGCTCTACAATCATGTCCAGGTCGGTGCGGACCCGGGCGATCTGGGCATACTCCTCGGCCAGCCGGCCGGTGTCCATCTGGACGATTAAGAGCAGGTCTTCTATCAGGTGATTTAGCCGGTCGGCTCCCTTTTTGATCCCCAACAGAAAACCCTGTAACTGGTCGGGCGAAAGCGTTCTGACGTCGTCCAGCGCCAGTTCGGTGTACCCCTGGACATAGGTGAGTGGCGTTCGCAGCTCGTGGCCCATCACGGTGATGATTTGTTGCTTCAGCTCGTTAAACTTGGCCTCGCTGGCTTGATAAATCTGCTGAGCGCGCGTCAACCGCGAACTGACCACCACCAGGAGCTCATCGGGGTTGAAGGGTTTGGTGATATAATCCTCCACTCCCAGGCTTTTACCCCGCAGGATGTCGTCCCGCTCCGCCTTACCGGTCAGGAAAATGAAGGGGATGGTGATCCATTCCGGGCGGGCGCGGACGGCCTCATAGAGCCCATACCCATCCATCCGGGGCATCATGATGTCGGCCACGATGAGATCGGGCCGCGTATGTTCCATCACTTCCAATGCTTTAAGCCCGTCGGAAGCCACCAGAACAATGTACCCCTCCAGTTCAAGGACCTCTTGTACGGCCTTCATGAGATTTTCCTGGTCTTCTACTACTAAGATACGTTGTCCACTCATCTCTCTCTCCTAAAAAGCGTTGAGCTTATGATGGATTAGCTGACAGCCATCCCAACGGGACTTAAAGGTAGCCAAATGGTGAAGGCAGAGCCCACACCCACTTTGCTTTCCACCGTGATGCGACCTCCATTGAGCTCCACAAACTCTCGGACAATTGCCAGACCCAGGCCAGACCCAGGGATCTGACCGTGACGTACTGCCTCACCCCGATAAAACCGATCAAAGATGTTGGGAATCTCTTCTTCAGGAATACCGATCCCGGTATCTGATACGGTGATCGTGACCCAGGCTTGCCCTGCCCACTCGGCTTTCCCGGTGAGCACTTTGACCTGTCCCTCTAAGGTGTAACGCAGGGCATTTTCCACTAAGTTGTTCAAAGCCTGCATGATCTGGTTGGGATCTACCAGGATGGTCAAATCGGTGGGGGCCGGATGATATTCCAGGGTCAGCCTTTGCGTGCTGGCCAGCACCTGGTGGCTTTCCACCACTGTGGTCACCAACGTGTTGAGCGAGGTGGGGCGGGGCTGTTTTTCCAGCCGTCCGGCTTCCATGCGGGAAATTTGTAGCACATTTTCTACCAGCCGCATCAGCCGATCTACTTCCATGTTCAGCGGCGCGAGATACTCTTCCCAGCGGGCCGGGTTACGGCGCATCAGGGCGGCGTTCAGCTTGATCGTGGTGATGGGGGATCGTAATTCATGGGAGACGTTGGAGATAAAACGGGATTTCATCCGGTCCAGCGTCTTGAGATAGCTGATGTCGTGAACGGCAACCACGGCTCTGGCCTCCCCCGTTTCATGCCCGACGATGGGGGCGGCCGTGAGTTGCAGGTCCAGGTCCTTAAATTCCAGCTCGCGATCCGGCCGCTGGTCGGCTTGCAGGGCTAAATCGTGGATCATCCGCCGCAGTCGGACGGCCTCGTCAGGACTCAACTCCTGTTCCAGCCAGGCCTGAGCAACCGGGTTAGCGGTCAGGATTTCCCCCTGCTGATCGGTTACAATGATGCCATCCAGCGTGCTTTCCAGCACCGCCTGCAACCGGGCCAGCTGGGCCTGGATCTCAGCAGTACGTTCCTGGACTTTAAGCTCCAGGCTTTCAAACAGCTCGGCGTTTTGGAGCGCAATGGCTGCTTGTTGAGCAAAGATCGCCAGGCGTTGAACGTCTGTGGGGCCAAACTGGTGCGGCCGTTTTCCATCTACTTTTAAAAATCCCAGGAGCCGGTCCATGATCTGGATGGGAGCCGCAACCTGCGACCGGACCCATTCCGTGTCGGGCATGACCTGCCAGTCCGGGTCTGTCGCTGTGTCTTCTATCAGATAGGGTTGACCGGTGCGGGCCATGGCAGCTAAATTGTGATACTCCGCCACCGGCTGCCAGAAACGTTCCAGGCTTGCAGTGGACAAACGGACTTCTCTATTGCTGTGGTAGCCGATAGTGCGGGCGATTTGATCTTCTCCCAACTGCATGATTTGGAACGCATCGCCAGGCACGACCCGGGCGACCTGTTCCAGAATCCGCTCCAAGACCGTGTTCCTATCCAGGGAGCTGGTAATGGCGGCGGCGGCTTCCGCCAGGGCCTCGGCCAGCCGGTGCTGTTCCCGTTCAGCCTGGAACAGGCGAGCGTGTTCCAGCGCCGCCGCAGCGTCGGCGGCCAGGGTTTGACAGAGCCGGATTTCGTCGGGCGTGAAGAGCCGCTTGTGACGGCTTTCCCACAATTCCGCATACCCCACCGCCACGTCGCGGATCACCAGCGGAACGATTAGAGCAGAATGCCACCCATATTTCAGCGCTTCGGCCCGATGGGCGGCAGAGAGCTGGGGGTCAGCTCTTTGTAACAGGACGTGGCGGCGTTCTTGCATAACCTGGAGAGCTTCGGGATAATCGTCCATGAGGTAGGTCCGCCCCAGGTCGGATTGGCGTTCTGGTCCGGTCGCCGCGGCCCCCCACCACTCGGCCAGCACCCGGCTGCTGTTGTCTTCGGGGTTCCAATCGGAGATATAGACGCTGGTGACGTCTAATACGGTGCCCATCCGTTCGGCCAGCGTGTAGAGCACTGTATCCACGTCCAGGGCCGAGGCCAGGGCGACGGCCGATTCGTGGAGCGCCGCCAGCTCTTCCACTCGCTGCTGGATTTCGGAGAACATGTGGCTGTTATGCATGGCAATGGCCGCCTGGGCGGCAAAAGCTTCGGCCAACCGGGCGTGGTCTGGTGTGTAAAATCCTGGCTCGTGTTTGTCCAGGGCGATCATGCCAATCAAGTGCTCGCCTACCAGCATCGGAACGCCCAACCAGGAATGAATATTGGCTTGCACGTGCGGTTCGCGGTGAAAACCGGCATAGAGGGCTGGCCCATCGGCCACAATAAACGGCTGGCGGCTGGTGATGACCTCCCGGTTGGGATTATCTTCCTCCAGCGGGAAAGTGATCCCCAGCAGCTCGGGCAGATTAGGGAAACCGCGCCCGCCTACAATTTGCAGCCGATCTTCTTTTAGCAATTGGACTGAGGCGCTGTCGTAGGGTACTACCGTTTGCAGCTGGGCCAGAATCCGTTCAATCACTTGATTGCGGTTCAATTCGGTGGTCAGCGCTAATGCCGCCGCCCGCAGGGTCTCGGCCTCCTGGCGGCGGCGCTGCTCGGCCTGGAACAATTGGACGTTCTCCAGGGCCACTTCCACCCGGGCGGCAACTTCCTCGGCCAGGCGTTGTTCCTCAATCCCAAAAGCGTGTTGTTGAGTGTGGAAATAAGTCAGGACGCCGATGTTCATCCCATTTCGGTTTAGCAATGGCACGGCTACGGCGGAATGGACAGTCCGGCTGGCTGGGAAGTCCGTCATCAAAAGCCAGCGCGGATCCTCCTCGGTATTGTGGACCAGGGTCGTGCGTTGCTCGCGCAGCACCCAGCTCTGGAGCCCGCCGGTCGTCAGAATTTCCACAAAGCGGCGCGCCTGGGCGGGCGTTAAATCGGTCCGTCCGGGAATCGTAGAGCAGAGGTAGGGCGCCCCTTCCAAATCCAGCAGGATCAGGTCACCGTATTCGGCGCCAATGGCAGGGGCCGCATCCACCGCGGTCCGGACAACCTCGGCCAGCGTGGTTGTGCTGGCGAGCTGGCGCGTGATGCTGTACAACAGCTCCAGGCGCCGTGTTTCCTGGGTGAGCGAGGTAAACAGGCGTGCGTTTTCCAGCGCCACGGCAATCTGGTCGGCGAAAGCGGTCAACATCTGCACTTCGGGCGGCTCAATCGTGCGCCGGGTCTGTTTATCATGGCCGGCTTCAATGACCCCCACGACCCGGTCGCGCATCCGGATTGGGGTGAAGATGCGCACAAAGCGCTCATGGCCGAATTGCTCCCAAATGGCCCGGTTAAAGCGTTCGTCCCATTGATCAATAATTTCGGTCTGGCCGGTGCGGTAAACGTCGGCTATGATATCAGGATGGTCCAGCGGATAGTGCCCCAGGTGCAGCCACTCTGGGAAAACGTTGAACTGCCCCTGCCAGATCATATGGCGGTGGTTGATGGTGTGCGTGGTCTCGTCAACGGTGGCGATCAGGACGTATTCATACCCCAACGTTTCGTAAGCGGCCTGGAGGATGGTGCGCATCAACGTCTCTTCATTCAAAGAAGAGGACAACGCCCGGCTGGTTTCGTAGAGCGCTTTGGTCTGGGTGGCCGCCCGCTGGGTCTCGGCCAGCAGCCGTTGGTTCTCCAGCGCCACCGCCATCTGATCGGCGATGGTGCGCAGCCACCGTCCCGCTTCGGCCGGAAACTGGTAATCGGGCGTGCTGCTGGATAACGTGATCATTCCTACGGGCCGCCCGTGTAAGTCCAGCCCAATCGTGAGGGTGGTTTGGATGCCGATAGCCTGGACAGCGGCCGCCAGTGCGGGCGGCAAATGCGTTTTGAGCGGCTCAAGGTCGGCATGAGAGAGCACATAATCCGGCTCTTGCATCAAGCGGCGCACGGTTTCCAGGCTGGTGATTGGGACCGGATCCCATGGGGGCAGGGCTTGCCACTGCGTGCCGGCCCGGACGAGTATATAGAGCACTCCATCGCGGGGTGTTTGCTCCTGGTCCAGCTGCGTGAAGTGGAGGAGGCTGCAAGCGGTAAAGTCTAACCAGCCCGCGAGTTCGGTCACGCTCTTTAACATCTCTACGGGGTTGGTCGCGGCCCCCAGGGTGCGGCTGGTGCGGTAGAGAGCTTCCGCCTGGGTGCGGGCGACCCGTTCGGCTGTAATCAACTGGGCATTTTCCACGGCGTTGACGCATTGTTGGGCCAGGGCCTGGAGCGTGCTGATCTCATGGGGGGTAAAATGGCGGGGCTGGCGGTGCCAGATCACCATGCCACCGATGGCGGTTTCCCCGCGCAGCAGTGGTACGGCCAGGATGGCATGGATCTGTTCCAGCTCAGCCGGGTAGCTAAAGGGATACTCCGTCAGGGTTTGTACATTGGAAGTCTGGACCGGTTTCTTTTCGGCAACGGCTTGCCCAACGGTGCCCTGACCTGGCCAGACCGGTTGTCGCTGGAGGGCTTGAAAGAACGGCTTTCTTACCCCATGGCTGGCCATGATCCGTAAACTGCCATCGGGCTGGCTCAGGAAGACGCCACAGGCATCACCCTGGGAGAGCTGGGCTGCGTGGAGGGCAATGGAGGTGAGCACTTGAGACAGGTCATGCAGGGAGGTGATCTCCTGGCTGATGCGGGTGATGGTGACCAGCTCTTCTGCCTGTCGTTGCAACTCCGAGTTCAGCAACGCCTGGGCTATTAACGCGGCCACCTGAATGGTGAACGTCACTTCATCAGGTATCCAGATGCGTGAAGTCCCGATGTGTTCGTAGCAAATAATCCCCACCACCTGGCCATGGAGCCAGATAGGAGTCTCAACGGTAGCGGTGATGCCTGAGGGTTCCCAATAATCCGCGTTCAACTCTGCCGTGCGCGGGTCGGAACGAACGTCGGATGTTTCCAAGACCAGCCCGCTCCGCAGCGCCGCCGCATACAGGGGGTACTGAGAAAAACGCAGCGGTTTTTCGTCAGGCTGGGGCAGGTCGGCCGGCTGATAGTAGCCCCGGCAATAGAGCGTTTCCCCATCGTCGCCAAGTTGCCAGATGGTTACTCGGGCCACTTTTAACGTCTGAGCTACGGTTTGGGCGATGAAGGGGAAGGCCTCGGCCAAACGCCCTTCCACTAAGGCGGTGTGGGTACTCAACTGCAACAGCGCCAGCCGTTGCTGTTCCATGCGCTCCAGGGAGCGGCTTTTCTCTTGCTCGGCCAGGACTTGCTCCTGGATATTGGTCAGCACCGAGAGCGTGCCGGCAAATTTACCGGCTTTGTAGAGTGGCCGGCTGCTGATCTGGATCGGCAGCCGGGTACTGTCTTGCCGGAGAATCTCCATTTGATAGCGATCGCTCAAACCGCGCTTGTGCTGTTCATCGGCCAGCAAGACCAACGGCCATTGGTCGGCCGGGATGAACATGGCCCGATGCATGCCGATCAGCTGCTCGGCCGGATAGCCCAACATGGCGGCCGCCGCCGGGTTGGCGAAGGTATAGTAACCCTCAGCATCTTCTATCACGATGCCTTCGGCCACGTTTTGAATGATTCCCTCGTTAAATTCGCTCAGTTGCCTGATCTCTTCGGCCGCCCGTTTGCGCTCCGTAATGTCCCGGACAATGGCTAAGACCAGGGGCTTTTCCTGGCCCGTGAGGCGGGTGACCGTCACCTCCACGGGGATGGTGTGGCCGTCGCGGTGCCGGTCCAGCGACTCAAAGGGGCGGTCGGCATGGTGCTCAAGCTCGTCACGCAGGATGTTTTGGGTAGGGCGGTGGGTTTCAGGAGCGATCAAGTCAGCCACTTTGAGCTGCAACAGCTCTTCGCGCGTGTAGCCCAGCAGCTGGCAGGCCTTCTGATTGACGTCAATGATCTCGTCGTCCTCGGTTTCCAGGAAGATGGCGTCGCTGGCCTGTTCAATGAGCGCCCGATACCGGGCTTCGCTCTCGCGCAAGGCCTCTTCGGCCTGTTTGCGGGCGGTGATATCTATCATCACGCCCTGGCGAAACCGGGGTTGCTCATCCGATGTGCGGATCACCGTAGCCTCATCGCGGAACCAGACCGACCGCCCGTCGCGAGTTATCATCCGGTACTCGCAGTTGAAAGCGGTCAGGTCGGCATTGCTGCGACCGATCTCGGCCAGCACGCGCTCCCGGTCATCTGGATGCAGCTGTTGCGACCAGAGGCCGGGATGGGCCATGTATTCCTCCGGGGTGAAGCCGGTCAGCAGTTCAATTTGCGGGCTCATATAAAGGGTGGATCTGATTTCATCCAGCGCCGCCGTGTAGACGCCGACGGGTAGCTGTTCCACCAGGGCCCGGTAGCGGGTTTCTGATTCCTCCAGTGCGCGCTGCGCCTGCTGACGCCGGGTGATGTTGTGGGCCACGATCATCAGGTACTCTTCTTGCTCAAAGGTGACCCGCCGCAGGCTTAGCTCGGCCGGAAAGGTGTTGCCATCCCGGCAGCGCAACGGGGTGGTTACAATCTTGGCGGCTCCTGGCTCGGCCAATTCACTGATGTAAGTGCTTAGCTCAGAGTAGCGCTCATCCACAATCAGGGCGCTGAGGGGTAGGGCCAGCAGCTCCTTACGGGTGTATCCCAACTGCCGACCGGCAGACTCGTTGACGTCGTCCATCCGCCCGTCAGTTAGACTGACCAGGAAGACGGCTTCGTTGCTTTGATCCAGGAGCGCCCGGAACTTTTCCAGCTCGGCCAACCGGCGCTGCAGCTCTGGATAATAGCTCTTGCGCACAGATTGCTCGTCCAGCCCAATAATCTGTTCTCGTAACCGCTCCCAATCCATCTGCGAATTAGAGTGCCGCTTCATAAATTTCCTCAAGGTCTTGCCGGGTGGGGGCGCGGGGGTTGGTCACAAGGCAAGGGTCGTGGAAGGCCCGGTCGGCCAGGGGGGCGAGGTCCTGGCGCTGTACTCCCAGTTGGCTCAGGGTCTCTTGGACGCCGGCGGCAGCGATCAGCTGCTTGACGGCGCTGATCACGGCCTGTTTCTGCTGGGCCACCGGCATCCCGGCCAGGGCCAGCCCTAAGGCCTCGCCGATGTGGACATAACGCCCGGCGGCCGCATCAAAATTGAAAGCGATGACGTGGGGCAGCAGGATCGCATTACACTCCCCGTGCGGCTGGTCCAGGTAACCGCCGAGACTGTGCGCCAGCGCATGGACAGCGCCCAGGCTGGCATTGGAAAAGGCCAACCCGGCTTGCAAGCTGGCTAACATCATCTGCCGGCGGGCCGTGAGGTTGTGAGGTTCGGCCACCGCCGTTGGTAAATAGCCTGCCACCAGCCGGATGGCTTCCAGGGCGTGCAGGTCGGTGATGGGGGAACTGGCGTTAGAGACAAACGCTTCTATAGCGTGAGTCAAGGCATCTAAACCGGTCGCGGCAGTCAGGTCGGCGGGCATAGTTATGGTGACCTCTGGGTCAACCAGCGCGGTATCAGGTACGAGTGTCTTGCTGACGATGGCAATTTTGACCCGGCGCCGGGTATCCAGGATGATGGCAAACTGGGAAACATCGGCCCCGGTGCCGGCCGTGGTGGGGATGCAGATGAGCGGCGGCCCGGGGACCGGTACCCGGTCCACGCCCTCAAATTCCAGGATGTGACGCTGGTTAGCGACAACCATGCTGATTCCTTTGGCCGCATCTAAGGGGCTCCCTCCGCCCACCGCCACGATGATGTCGCAGTGCTCCTGGCGGTACAGGTCGGCGCCCACCATCACCTCATGGTCTTTGGGGTTGGGCGTCACGCCGTCAAAAAGCGCGTAGGGGAACCCCGCGGCCGCTAAAGCAGCCAACACCTCTGGCGTCCAACCGGCGGCAACTACTCCAGGATCGGTGACCACCAACACTTTGCGCGCCCCAAAATTTCGGGCATAACGGGCGGCCAACTTCCTGGCCCCCATGCCGAAAACAAATTCCGGGGCCACGAACTTTCGCAACTCTGCCGTCTCTTGCTGTTCCATCGCTACACTCCATGGGTAAGAGGTAGATTGGATGGGTTCCAGATCCGTTTACCCGGTGGTGCACCGGTCCATGGTTACGCCATGACTTTCACCGGTATTCACACCGGATCAAAAGAGGCCCTTGTTGTTTAGAGTATAATCCACCTTCCGGTTGTAGTCAATCGTTTCCTAACCTGCAAAGTTGATCTACAGGCTTGTCAAGCGACCGGCATTGGGGAATGCCGGTCATTTTAACCGCTGGGGATTTACGCAACAGAACCCACCAGCCGGTTTTCACCGCTGGCAGCCTCAAGAGGCGGAGCTTCTCTCTGAAATTTTCCGCATTCTCGGCGCATTCCGCAGGCGTTTCTCCCGCCTCGGCCTGGGCAGTATACGCCGGGGATGCCGCCGGCGGGTTTACTTGTGGAGTGCCTGGCCGAGGACGTCGTGTGCAGCTTCCATGATGGTTTCGTTCAGCGTGGGGTGAGCATGGACGGTCCGCGCGATCTCCTCCGGCGTCAATTCAGCGGTATGGGCCAGCACCAGCTCCGGCAGGAGCTCGGTCGCTTCCGGCCCGACGATGACGGCACCGATGACCGCCCCGCCTGGTTCCTCGGCGACGATCTTGGCGAACCCCTCATAGTCGGCCAGGGCTAACGCTTTGCCGTTGGCCAGGAAGGGAAATTTGCCCACGCGGACGGTGCGGCCCTGGGCGCGTGCCTGCGCTTCTGTCAGGCCAAAGGAAGCCACCTGCGGCGAAGTGTAAGTCCCGCGCGGCATGGCGTGAACGTCAAACGGGTGGACGGGCTGACCGGCAAAGTGCTCTACCGCCAGCAGCCCCTGCGCCGAGGCGACATGCGCCAGCGGCAGCAGCCCGTTCAGGTCGCCGATGGCGTAGAGGCCGGGGAGGTTGGTCTGCATGAAGCCATTCACTTTGACCCAGCCGCGCTCGGTGGCGACACCGACCGTCTCCAGGCCCAGGTTGTCGCTGTTGGGGCGGACGCCGATGGCGATGAGCGCGACTTCGGCTTCCAGTGCCTGCTCGCCCCTGGCATTGCTGACCCGTACGCGGACGCCACTGTCGGTTGGCTCCACCCCCTCCACTTTGGTGGTGGTGAGCAGCTTGATCTTTTGCCGCTTGAGCGCCCGCTCCAGCTCCTTGGCGGCCTCTTCGTCTTCGGCCGGCAGCGCGTGCTCTAACATTTCCACCACCGTCACCTGAGCGCCGTAAGCGCTCCAGACAGTAGCGAGCTCCAGCCCAATCGGCCCGGCGCCGATGATGACAGCGGAGGCCGGCAGCTCGCGGCGCGCCAAGGCGTGGCGCGCGGTCAGCACGCGGACGCCGTCGGGGGTCACGCCGGGGAGCGTGCGGGCGGTGGAGCCGGTCGCTAAGATGAGCGCGCGAGCCGTCACGGTGCGCGTCCCGCCCTCGTTCAGCGTGACCTCTATGGTGGTCGGGCCGGTCAGCCGCCCTGTGCCCCAGAGCACCTCAATGCCGTTCTGCTTCATCAATAGCGTCACGCCCTTGACCAGCCGTTCGGAGACCTGGCGGCTGCGGGCGACGGCAGCGGCGTAATCCAGCGTGACGCCTTCTACGGTGAACCCGAACTCCTTGCCGCGTCCTAACAGGCGGGCGACTTCGGCGTTGCGCAGGAGCGCCTTGGTAGGGATACAGCCCCAGTTCAGGCAGACGCCACCCAAATGCTCACGCTCCACCAGCGCCACCTTCAGGCCCAGTTGGGCCGCGCGGATGGCGGCCACGTACCCGCCCGGCCCGCCGCCGAGAATGACCAGATCGTAGTCTATTTCCATGCTCAGACTCCTGTTCTAAACATGATGTAAGAGTGTGGCCCAGGCTTGACGCTCTTCCAGGGGGCTCCCTAAACGGTCAAGCAGGTGACCTACCTGGTGCAAAAACTCCACGCGGCCCTCTTCACCCAACAGGATGAGGAGTGCCTGGGCAAACTGGAGCAGGTTCTCAATATAAATATTGTGGCCGCTGGCAAATTCTTTGAGCAGGAATTCCCGCAGGCTTTCTCCATTGGCCGGTGTAACTCCTTTTTGAGCAATGAAGAGGATTTCGCTGATACCGGCCTGGCGCGCGTGGGTTACTTTGGCTTGCACATCTCCCATGGACAACGGCCGGTCCTTGACCTCCACGCTCAATACGACTCGTCCTGCGCTATCCAGGCATTCAATATCCGCACTCAGGCCAGAGGCGGCATCCGCTGCGGTAACAGGTCCGGTACGCACCTGGGCATATAAGTTAAAACGCTTGCCGATCGTTTCCAGTAAGGCTGCGGTCAGGTATTGAGGTCGCCGTCCCCCTGAGGGCGTTTGCAAGAAAGCTCCAAGCAGGCTCAAAGTTGTTTCCAGGCTGACCCGTAACGGGACAGGGTAAGTAACAGAGGTCTGTTGCAATCGCCGATAAATGGTTAAAAGTACCTGCTGAAATACTGTGACTGTAAATTCAGGGGCATTGCAGGTTTGTACCCGCTCCAGGACCGTGACCAGTTCTTGCCAGCCGGCTTTGTCTTTTTGTTGGCGCGCGTAATCATGGATCACAGCCGGGACCCGGAGCGGATTGTTGACATAAGGCTCGGCCGAAGGCCCCAAGACATTGGCGTGTTGTTGATTAAATGGAACAATGACCTTGTGGGCAATGGTGCGCGCATCAAAAGCGCCTGTCACTTCCCATTGTGATTGCAAACTATGGGCATTGAGGTCAGGATTGACCAGTTTGGCCAGGAGTTGGGTGGGCAAGACAAAGCGATAAGAGAGGGTTTTGCTGTTAATGGCACGGTAGATCATTTCACGCAGTTCAATATCTGCTAAGGGGTCTGCCAGGTTGCCACGCTGGAGGGCCTCTTGGAGCTGCGCCCATTCTTGTTCCAATCGTTGACGGCAATGTTCTATGAATTCAGTGGTCGTTGTGGCCATGGCTCTCCCTGTTCAATAGTTAGTCCATAATACTTCTGTGCGCATTTGTTTGACTGAGTGCACTGTTTTGGCGCCCTCTTCGTGAAATTGCCAGTCCTGGTAAAGCTCGTCCATCAGGGGCGAATGATACCCTGAAATGGCTACTTTGCCTTTGACCTGGTGCAGGAGCCGGGCCAGGTTGATATGATCCTGTTCGGTCATTTCAAAACCATAAGCGTGACTGTCGCCGCGTGAGTCGTGAGGGTAAGGGGGATCGCAATAAAAGAGCGTTTCAGGGGAATCATAGCGGGCCATAACTTCTAGGGCTGGGCGGTTCTCTATTTGCACTCGCAACAGACGGTCCACGATCTCGGCCAGCCCTTCCACGCTGCGTAACCACCGTGAAACCACGCCTGACATCCCCGCGCGGCTGGTCAGCAGGCAGTTGGCCCAGCGCCCTGGGGAGGCGGTTTGCGCCAAGCCGGTGCGCACCTGGCGGGCCCGCACAAAGAAACGCCGGGCCCGTTCCAGGTCAGAAAGATCAGGTTCCACCACCAGAGAGCGTTCAAATTCCTCGCGCGAGAAGGGGGTTAAGAGGAGGGCGGTGATCAGAGTCTCGCCCTGGTCGCGCAAGACCCGGAAGAAATTGACCACTTCGCCATCTAAATCGTTATAAGTTTCCACGGGCGCAGGGGCACGATTGAGCAGTACCGCCGCTGAACCGCCAAAGGGCTCACAATAATGGGTAGCAGGCGGCAAAAGCGGTAACAACCAGTCCAGATGGCTATACTTGCCGCCGTACCAGCCAAAGGCAATCCGATATTTGCGCTGGCGCGGGCTGGGAACGCGGGGCTTGCGTTCCAATTTTGGTTCCAATAGCGGTAGCTGGCTCATGGTTGATCTCCCCCGGTTTGCTCCCCGGCGCTTTAGCCTTCCACCAATTGTTCCACCTGGCGGAACATCTCTTCTACCGTGAGCGTGGTGGTGTCCAGCAGCACGGCATCCGGCGCGGGCTTGAGCGGGGCCGCGGCGCGGCTGCTATCAATGGCGTCACGCGCGCGGATGTTCTCCAGCACGGCCTCATACGGGATTGATTTGCCGCGCGCGAGCAGCTCCTGGTGGCGGCGATAGGCGCGCGCTTCGGCCGAGGCGATGACGTAGAGCTTGAGGTCGGCGTTGGGGATGACGACGGTGCCAATGTCGCGCCCGACCATGACCACGCGCCCCCGGGCGGCGATTTCGCGCATCCGCCGGGTGAGCGCCTCGCGCACGCCGGGGTAAGCGGAGACCGGCGAGACGGCGGCATCTACTTCCGGCGCGCGGATGGCCCAGGTGACATCCTGCGTCCCGACAAAAACGCTGTACTGGCGCCCGTCGGCCTGGGTGGGCGGCGTGACCTCAATAGGGAGCCGCTGGGCCAGCTCGGTGACGGTCGCTTCGTCGGCAATGGCAATCCCGGCCTGCAATGCGCCCCAGGTGACGGCACGGTACAGGACGCCGGTGTCAAGATACAGGTAATCCAGCAGGTGGGCCAGGTGGTAGCCGATGGTGCTCTTGCCGGAGGCTGCCGGCCCATCAATCGCAATCGTGGAAGGTCTCAACCGGCCTTTCTCTCCTTACGCGGGGATGGGGCAGGACGGCGTGATTCTGACCGGGGACGGTCGTCGGTGGAGGTTGACCGTTGCCTGGATTGGGGCGCGCGGGCGCCAGGTCGCCGGTCGCCGGCCGCTGGTCGCCGGTTGCTGGTCGTGGTCCTCTCTCTGGCCGGCCTGGACAGCGGTGTGGTACGCTGGCGCATGGTTTCATCTTTCAGCGCGGCGACCTCCTCTGAGGTCAGACGCCGCCATTGACCCGGCGGCAGATCGCCCAGGCGGACCGGTCCCATCGCCACGCGGATCAATCGCACGACCGGATGGCCGAGCGCCGCGGCTACCCGTCGCACCAGGTGGTTGCGCCCCTCATGGACGGTGACGCGCAACCAGGTGCGGCCTTCGTCGGTGCGTTCGGCGATCACCTGATCAAAGCGGGCCGGGCGGGTATCCAGCTGGACCCCCCGCCGCCAGCGCTCCAACGTCTCCGCGGTGGGAATCCCCTCCACCAGCACCCGGTAGATCCGGGGGTGCCGGTAGCGCGGATGGGTGAGCTGTTGTGTCAGCTCGCCGTCGTCGGTGAGCAGGATGAGCCCCTCGCTGTCGGTGTCCAGGCGACCCACGGGGTAGATCCGCTCCGGCAGGGCGACCAGTTCGCGCACCGTGCGGCGCCCTTCGGGATCGCTCATGGTGGAGACGACCCCGCGCGGTTTGTTGAGCGCGACGTAGGTGTGCGTGGTGGGCAGGCGGACAGGTTGTCCATCTACCAGGATGCGCTGCGTCGCCGGGTCGGCGCTTTGTCCCAGCTCGGCGACGCGCCCATCTACCGTGACCCGCCGCGCTTGGATCAGTTCTTCACAGGCCCGGCGAGAGCCGTAGCCTGCCCGTGCCAGAATCTTTTGTAACCGTTCAATTGCCATGGGGACTATTATACCCGCAAGAGGGCCAGCGACAAACGCCCGCCTGGCGCACCCGGTTGACGTCTGGCCTGTTCTCCGCTATCATACTTTTAGCGGATGGAGATCGGCGTCCGGTGTCAGTTGGGACGGTAATGGCGGTCACTGGCGAGCCGGCACAGACAACGATTGGGGGACGGAGGACGGTATGACTATAGAGTTTCTCTCCATTGTGATTTTCACTTTTGCCCTGGCATTGATCGGCCTGGGCCTGGTCACCTGGTGGATTGAACGTGCTCCCCGTAAGATACTGGGGCTGGCGATGATCGGCAGTGGTCTGCTCGTCGCCGTGGCTTATGCGTTCCTGGGCAGCCGGTTTGCGCTCACCCTGTTTGGCCGTCTGATCGTGACGGTGGATCTGCCCCGGCTGATGGTGACGGCGGTAGTCTACACGATCGGTCTGCTCACCGGATTGGGGTTGGCCGGTGGCGTCTTCCTCTGGATTTCGGGCCGGTTGGTCAAACCGACCCCCCTGGAGCGGCAAATCGCACTCTTTTTGGGGATCATTTTGCTGGTGACGCTCTTGATCAGTCTGGTGGCGATTCGGATCAGCCGGTAAGAGAAATCTGTTAGCCTGAGCGGGCGGCGGGGTCATCTTGCGTGCCCCCCTGCTCTCTGTTCACTCTTAACTGATCTCTATTTTCGGAAGGAGGGATTATGGTTCTCCGCACCCGTGAATATTACGAGCAGTTGGAAGATCAGGGGCTGGCGCCCTATGGCTTTCGTAGCCGCGATTCGCGCGGGCGGGATTGGCCGGAGGCGGAACACCCCTACCGCACGGCGTTCCAACGCGACCGCGACCGCGTGCTCCATACCACCGCTTTCCGCCGCCTGGAATACAAGACGCAGGTCTTTGTCTACCACGAAGGAGATTACTACCGTACCCGTCTCACCCATACGCTGGAAGTGGTGCAAATCGGGCGGACGATGGCCCGGGCGCTGGGGGCGAACGAGGATCTGGTGGAAGTGATCGGCCTGGCGCACGATTTGGGCCACCCGCCTTTTGGTCATGCCGGGGAGGTGATGTTGAACCGGCTGATGGCCGACCATGGGGGCTTTGACCACAACAAACAGTCGTTGCGGATTGTGGAAAAGCTGGAGGAGCGCTACCCGGAGTTCCTGGGATTGAATCTGACCTGGGAGGCGCGCGAGGGAATCGTCAAACATGAGACGGAGTACGATCTTGCCGACGCCAGCCGTTTTGACCCGGAGCGGCGCGGGACGTTGGAAGCCCAGCTGGCCAACCCCGCTGACGAGATTGCCTACACGGCACACGATCTGGACGATGGCTTGCGCTCCGGTCTGATCGCGCCGGCCGACCTGATGGGGCTACAATGGTGGCAGCGGTTGTGCGAAAGTCTGGGCTGGGACGGCCACGGTTACAATAACATGTGGCGTTACCGCCTGATCCGGCGGCTGTTGGGATTGTTGGTGACTGACCTGGTCACCGAGACGGCGCGGCTGCTGGAAACGACCGGCGTGGCTTCCCCGGACGACGTGCGGGCTTGTGCGATCAACGTGGTGGCACTTCCCCCCGAGACCGCCGTCATGACCCGTGAACTGAAGCGTTTCCTTTACGAAAATCTCTATTGCCATCCCCGTGTGGTACGGATGCAGCTCAAAGCGGAACGGGTACTCACCGCGCTCTTCAACGCTTACGTGGAGGAGCCGGCCCAGCTGCCGCGCGAGGTCCAGCGCAAGCTGGCTGGCCGGCCGCTCCACCGCACGGTCTGCGATTACATCGCCGGTATGACTGACCGGTATGCGCTCCAGGAATATGCCAAGTTGTTTGATCCGCTGGAGCGGGTGTGAGATCAATATCTCACGGTGAAATTGCCGGAGCCTATCTCTTCCACTACCAGGACGATGGGGCGCTCGGCCTGCTCAAAATTAGCGGTCTCCCAAATCCCTGTATCTTCATCATCGTCGTTGGCGTCGCTGACCTGCTTGAAGTTGGCGGGCAGGCGCACCCGGCTTGAACCGTCGTCGCGCACCTCTACCCGGACGGCTGCGCCTTCGGGTAAAATCACAGTGACGGAGCCGGAGCCGCTCTCAAACGTGCCATCCACGGTCGCCCCCTCCCCCAGCTTGACCGTGACAGAGCCGGAGCCGGATTGGAAGGCCAGCTCGGCGGTGACGTTGTCCTCCAGGTTGAGGGTAGCCGCGCCGGAGCCGGAATCCCACGTCAGCTCCACGTCGGCCTTGGGGGCCACGGTGACTTCCAGATGGCCCGATCCGCTGCGGAGGTTGGCCGTGTACCGATCTGGCCTGGCCGGCAGTTGCCATTTGCTGTGGCCCGATCCCAGGTCAGCGTTCAGCGCCGTCAATTGCAGGGCGCTCAAGTCCACCGTGGAGGAGCCAGAGCCGCCGTTAAGAGTCAGCGCCAGGGGAATCCGGGGGCTCAGTCCGATTTCCCAGCGCGGTTCTGCGCCCACCAGGTCTGCCCAGTCCCAATCGTTGAAATCTACCTCCTGGTGCAGGCTGACAGTCTTCTCCCGGGTGCCCTGGATCGTGAAAATGATCCGTCCAAGGTGGGTGAGGGTAGCGTCTATCAGTTGATTGGAGTCCTCCAGCGCTGTGATGGTGGTTGGGGCCTCGGCCAGGTCCAGGGTGATACGGGCGGACGTGGCCTCGCCGAGGGGCTCGCTGAATTGCTCGGTTTTTACCTCCGGTGTGCGGACCAGCCCCCAGGCCGGTCCGGCCACCAGCACCGCGACGACCACGGCCAACGCGACCAGTGCTACCAGGGCGCTGAGCAGCGTGGAACGCCGTCCGATCAGCAGGTCAAAGCCGAGCACGATCAAGATCAGTGGCCAGAGGCGCAATAGCAGGCGGAGGTTGACCGCTCCGATCAATCCCAGATTGCTCAGCAGCCAGATGAGGCCGACGCCGATCAACACCACGGGCCAAAACAGTGAACGATACCCCCTGCGGCTGGGAACATTGCCTTCGTGCATAAGATCCTCCTTCTTCCTTAAAAACCTTCAAACCTTCACCTTTTTAACGTTACATTTTATCTTATTTACGTAACCACCAGGCAAAAGTTGCTGGCGCGATTTTAATAAGACATTCTTGCACCAGTTAAGAATTGAGGTATACTCAACTGCAACCGGGAGGCCCCGGTTGAGCGCACCCCTGGCAGCGTGGACGGAGGAAGCCCATGACTTTGCAATCGCGGCGATGGATTGTCGGAGTGACCGGCGCCAGCGGGGCCATCTATGGCGTCCGGCTGCTGGAGGCGCTGCGCGTTTTAGAGAGGGAGACTTATCTGGTGCTGACGGAGCAAGCCGCGCTCACCTTGCGGCTGGAGCTCAACCTGACGCCAGCGGAAGTCACGGCGCTGGCTACACACAGCTACGAGCCGTTGGATTTCACCGCGCCGATTGCGAGCGGCTCGTTTCCCACGGCCGGCATGATTGTGGCCCCCTGCACCATGCGAAGCCTTGCGGCCATCACCCACAGCCACACCGACGATTTGCTCTCCCGCGCCGCCGACGTGACGCTCAAAGAGGGCCGGCCGCTGTTGTTACTGGTGCGTGAGACACCGCTCCACCTGGGCCACCTGCGGCTCTTGGTGCAGGCGGCCGAGCTGGGGGCGATCATTTTCCCACCGGTGCCGGCCTTCTACAGCCACCCGCAGACGGTGGAGGAACTGGTGGATCAGACCGTGGGCCGCGTTTTGGCGCGGCTGGGCCTGGAAAACGATTGGTACCGCCCCTGGGAGGGTGAGGCGTGAGGGGTTAGCCCTGACGGCTCCGCGCGCGTTCGGCCTCCAGGATCGCTTGCAGGCGCTGAAGCTCCGGGTCGGCGGTGGGTTCTACCGTCACCCCATGCGGCATGGCTTTGCCCTCAATCACGTGGACGAAGGTGAGCAGGCCTTCGGTGGCGAGCTTGGGCGGCTGGTGGGGGCGCAGCGTGGTGACTTTGACGTAGATACTGATGCTGGTGCGGCCTACTGTGACCGCCCGGCCTTCCATCACAATGGTTTCACCTCCCCGCACCGGCTCGCGGAAATCCATCCCGTTCATCCGCACGCAGACGATATTGGCCGGCGAGCAATCTAAGGCCGCCCGCGCGGTCATGAAGCCGGTTTCCACCACCCATTCGGCGGCGCGACCAGCGTAGAGTGTGCCGTGATGGTTCAGATCCACCGACTTCACCATATGCGAGGCGGTAATCCGCGGTAAATCCTCAGGACGCATCTTTACCTCTTTGAGTTGGTTTGGCCCCGCTGGGGCAAGCAGGGCTCATTATCCTCTAAATCCGGCATTAGCAAAGCCGGGCGGGAGTAGTCTTTCTCTGCAAACAGCTCTTCGTCGTGGCGCAGTCAACCGGCAGGAGCAGGCGTGGCGCAAACTTTAGTTTGCGGAAGGTTGGTAGGGGCGTGCTTATGGTCTTTAAGAAAATAATCCGGTCACATGGGCTTTGTAGTAATGCCTTCAGGGGTTTCTTAGCCGGCCGCTGAAGGGGAGAACGCCTAAAGGCGTCACTACATCCCACTTAGCGCCTGCTAAGCTAGCTCGCCTGTGACCGAATTTTAATTTTTAAAGTTCATTAGCGTGCTGAGGATGGTGCTAAGACGCCTCTCTACAAACCTGAGCTCCGGAGGGCTGCTCCTGCCGGGCACGGAGCCAGAGCCAGGCGGTTTGCACCGTTGCGCCGACCGTGAAGGCGGTCAGACCGACGGTGAGACCGCCCATCCCTTGCCAGGCGACACCGGCCCAGAGCAACACGTTGCTGACGACGAGATAGAGGGCGACGGATTCGGTGATCCCCCGGGTGTGACGGCGGTGCAGCAAATGGCCCTGAAACCAGCTTTGCAGGACGGTGAACGCCGGCATGGGCAGGCCCAGCCAGACCGCTCGCTGGGCGCGGGCGGCCAGCTCCGGGGGGAGCGCCGAGACACGCGCAAACCAGAAGCCGGCGAGGGGCGTGGCAGCCACCAGGAGGAGCAACGTGCTGGTTGCCACGATCAGCAGCCCGGCAAAGCGACGTAAGGCCGGTGCCGTCTGCGGTTCGTCCAGCAGGGCCACCACGACCTCGTTGTAAGCCGTCCCCATGCTTTGCAACATGAAAATGAGGCTGGCGACCACCGGCCAGACGGCCAGCGAGGCCAGCGCTTCCGGCATCCGGCTGAGCGCGGCGCTGCCCAACGGGCGGACGAGCAATTGCAAGAGCGAGGTCAGCATCAGCGGGACGTAGAAGGCCCCGAAGGCGCGCCAGGTGAGCGCCGGTGTGACGGGGGGCGCCGCGTGGAGGGGGCCGCGCAGCACCGGCTGGACCATCACGCCGACGTAGAGCGCTTCAGTGATGACGCCGGCGGCAATCGCGGCTCCGGCGACGACTGTGCCGGGCCAGCGCAGGACATAGCCCACGGCCAGGACCAGCCCGTCGGCCGTCAGGCGGACCACCGTTCCCAGGCCGATGGCACGCGAGCGGCCGCACCGGATCAGGATGCCCTGGTGGAAGCGCCGGTAGGCGATGGACCAGGTCCAGGGGAGCATCCACTGCAAGCCGATGCGGGCCGGCGCCATGAGTGCCGCCGGGGCGCCGATGAGCCGCCCGACGACGACATCGTAGAGCGGGGTGAAAGCTACCAGCGCGTGGACCATCGTCAGCAGTGCGCTGGTCCACATCATGAAGCGGCGCAGGCGGAGGTAAGAGGCCCAATCTTGGCTCAACGCGGTGGAGGCCGCCAGGAGCATGATGATCGGCGATTCAATGATGAGCGACAGCGGGTAGACGACGCTGCCCCAGGCTGCCAGGTTCACGGTCGGGGTGGCCAGCCGCGCGATGATCGCGCTCACCGCCGGCTGCTCCACCGTCATGAGCAGCCAGCTGGCGGCTAAGGGCCACCAGGTTTTGAACACCCGGCTGAGGGGCTGGGGGGGAGCGGGAACTGCGGCATAGTTGAGCTCAGCGCTGCTCATGGGATGATCCTGCGGCTTGGGGCTTGCAACTTTCAACTTCTGCGCCGTTGGCCTGCTCAGCCACAAACTGCCGTTCGTAGAGCTGGCGATAGAGGCCGCCGCGCGCCAGGAGCTCGGCGTGTGTCCCTTGCTCCACAATGCGCCCATCCTGTACCACGCAGATGAGGTCGGCATGGATGATGGTGCTCAGCCGGTGGGCGATGACGATGGCGGTGCGGCCCTTGAGCAGCCGTTGGAGCGCCTCCTGAATCAGTGCCTCGGTGACGGTGTCCACGCTGGCAGTGGCTTCGTCCAGGATGAGGATGCGCGGAGCGGCCATGATGGCGCGCGCGATGCAGATCAGCTGGCGCTGGCCCACCGAGAGATTGACGCCGCCTTCCAGGATCTGAGTCTCATAGCCCTGCGGCAAGGCCGCGATAAAGTCATGGGCGTTGGCGAGCCGGGCAGCTTCTTCGGTAGACGGTAGACGGTAGAGGGTAGACGGGGAGGCGGGTTGGTCCGTTGACTCGTTGGCTCGCTCACCGACGCCAAACCGGATATTCTCCGCAATCGTCCCGGAAAAGAGGAACGGGTCTTGCGGCACCAGCCCCATCTGCCGCCGCAGGGAGCTCTGGGTGACCCGGCGCACGTCAATTCCATCAATCAGCACAGCGCCGTCGGTCACCTCGTAGAGACGGGCGATCAGGTTGGCGATGGAACTCTTCCCGGCCCCGGTCGGCCCGACCAATGCTACAGTCTGGCCAGGGGCGATGTGCAGGGTAATGTCGTGCAAAACCTCTACGTCGCCCCGGTAGCAGAAGGAGACGTGGCACAGGTCTATAACCCCGGTGATCGGCGGCATGGCTATGGCGTCGGGCGCGTCACGGACCTCTGGCACGGTATCCAGCAGCGCCAGCACCCGCTCGCCGCCGGCCAGCGCTGCTTGCAGGGTGGTGTAGAGCTGGCTGAGCTCCTGGATCGGCTGGAAGAACCGGGTGACGTAGGAAAGGAAGGCGACGACCACGCCTAAGGTCAGCGCTTCGGCGGCCACGGCCCGCCCGCCAAAATAGAGCACAATGCCGGTCGCTAACATCGCCAGGAAATCTACCGTGGGCAGGAAGACGAACGAGAGCGACATGGCGGAAATGTAGGCGTCGCGGTTGGCCCGGTTGACCCGTTCAAAGCGCTCCGCAGAAGCGCCTTCCTGGGCGAAGGCCTGAATGACACGCATCCCGGAGAGATCTTCGGCCAGATCGCCGACCACGGCCGCGATCCGCGCGCGGGTCTGGCGGAAGGCGGTCTGAGCCCGGCGGGCAAAGAGCCCGGTCGCTAAAATCATCAGCGGCAAGACGCTGAAGGTGAGCAGCGCCAGGTGCGGGCTCATGGAAAGCATCACGGCAATCGTTCCGCCTAACACCAGGAGGTCGCCGATGAACGTCACCAGTCCCTCGGAGAGCAGTTCGTTGATGACGGCGACATCGCTGATGACGCGGGAGATGGTGACACCGACGATGTGCGTGTCGTGGTAGCCCAGGGAGAGCGCCTGCAGGTGGCGGAAGAGCTGCGAGCGGAGCGTCATGAGCACCCGCTGGCCGACCCATGAGAGGAGGTACTGCTGCCCGGCGGAGGCGACGTAGATGCCGGCAAAGACGGCCGCCGCCAAGAGCGCGATGCGACCCAAGCCGGCAGCATCACCCTGGGCGATGTAGCGATCAATGGCCTGTTTGATGAGATAGGGGGCCAGCAGCGTCAGGCCGGAGCCGACGACCATCAGCGCGAAGGCCCCGGTCATCCTTTGCCAGTAGGGACGCAAATAGCCCAGCAGCCGCCAGAGGATCCGCAGATCAAAGGCGTGGCGTTCCGGTTCCCCCTCGCCGAAGCTCTCCATTGCTCCGCGTGGACCCACGTTCAAGCCCGCTGTGCCGATGCCGAGACTCATGGTAGGTCCTCCTGCTCCTCTGTTTCCCTGCTCCCCTGCTCCTGAGGGCGGAGCTGGCGCTGGTAGATTTCCGCGTATAGCCCGGAGGTGCGCAGCAGCTCCGCGTGCGTGCCGCGGGCGGCGAGGCGACCTTTTTCCAGGACCAGGATCAGGTCAGCCAGGCGGACGGTGCTGAGGCGCTGAGCAATGACGAAGGAGGTGCGGCCCTGCATCAGCCGTTCTAAGGCCAGCTGGATCAGCCGCTCGGTCTCGGTATCCACACTGGCCATGGCGTCGTCCAGGATGAGGAGGCGTGGGTCTTTGAGCAGCGCGCGGGCAATCGCGATCCGCTGTTTCTGCCCGCCGGAGAGGGTGACGCCCCGCTCGCCGACGTAAGTATCGTAGCCGTCGGGGGTGGCCATGATGAAGTCGTGCGCCTGCGCTGCCTGTGCTGCTTCCACGATCTCCGCCTCGGTCGCGTCGGGGCGGCCGAAAGCGATGTTCTCGCGCAGTGTCGCCGCGAAGAGCGTTGTTTCCTGCAGCACGATGCCGATCTGGTCGCGCAGGGAGGCAAGCGTTACGTCCCGCAGGTCGTAGCCGTCCACCAGAATCCGGCCGGCGGTGGGATCATAGAAGCGCGGGATCAGGTTGATGATCGTGGACTTGCCCGAACCGGTCGCGCCTAACAGTGCAATCACCTGCCCCGGCTGCGCTTCAAACGAGATGTCGTTCAAGATGCGATGGCGCCCAAAATAGGCGAAGGAGACATGCTCAAAGCGGACGTGGCCGCTCACCGGCGGGAGCGGGACGGCGGCGGGGGATTCCGTGACCTCTGATTGGGCGTCCAGGATCTCAAAGATGCGCTCACCGGCCGCGATGGCCTGGGCCACCGCCGGCGTGATCTGCCCGATCCGCCGCACCGGCTGGACCAGCTGGGCCAGGTAGGCGTTGAAGGCGACCAGCTCGCCGAAGGTGAGTCTGCCCTGCAAGACTAAGGTGCCGCCGTACCAGATGATCGCCACCAGGCTCAGGTTGGCGATCAGGTCAATGAGCGGCATGTTGGTCACCTGCAACTGGAGGGCACGGGTGG
The DNA here is from genome assembly GCA_964437445.1 of uncultured Anaerolineales bacterium. GTDB lineage: Bacteria > Chloroflexota > Anaerolineae > B4-G1 > SLSP01 > CAYTGR01. The sequence goes on from CAYTGR010000001.1 coordinate 66,488, forward strand.
ATAACCCGAACCAGCGGTCGTTCTCCTGTTCAAAGCGGGCAATCTCGGCCTCTTCCTGAGCGAAAGCCTTGACGACGCGCGCGCCGCGCAGGTTTTGTTCCAGGCGCGTGGTCAACACGGCAACCTGATTCTGGATGGCGAGTGAGAGTGGGCGATAGCGGCGGCCAAAGTCGTAGGCCCGATAGAGGATGAGCGGCATCGCCCCGAGCGCTAAGAGCGCTAAGCGGGGGTTCATCATCGCCAGCGTGACGGCGGTGCCCAACAACAGGACGGTGCCCTCCACCAGGCGGAGCGTCGCCCGCCCGGTCAGAAAGCGGATTCGCTCCACATCCTGGATGGCGCGCGAGAGCAGCTGCCCGGTCTCTGCCCGGTCGTGGTACGAGAACGAGAGTGCCGTCAACTGGCGGTGGACTGCCCCGCGCAAGTCGTAGGCCACGCCCTGCGAGCTGATCTCTATCCAGCGGCCCTGGAAGAATGTGAGGCAGCCCTTGAACAACGTCAGCCCTAACAGCGCCAGCACGGCGTTGCCTAACCATGTCAGGTCCTGCCCGCGGATGCCGCGATCCACGATCCAGCGGATGAACTGGGGGACGGCGATGGCAAGGCCGGTCATCGCCAGGAGGATGAGGTAGGCGCCGGCGGTCAAGCGGGCGTAGGGCCGGAGGTAGCCGTAGCAGCGGGCCAGGATGCGCCCACCCCCGGGCGTGTGCAGGGGCAGGGGGGGAGGGATATCAGGCGTATGGTTCATGAAAAAACGATCAACCAGGAATAAAATTAGTTAACAAGGCTAAGTATATCACACTTTGTCTGAAGGGGCAATGGCGGGGGACGGGGGAGATGGGAGCAAAGAAAGGAGGGATTGCGCCAGGACTCCGGCGCAATCCCTGGAAGTGTAGCCCGGTGGGCTGCGATTACTGGACGGTTACGACGTAATCCGGCTCGGCGTAGAGGACGTTGGGCAGCCGGCGCAGCGCATCCACGATGACCCACTCCTGGCCTGCCGGCACGCGCAGCAGCTGGAGCTCCAGCTCGGGGATGACGCTCTCCACGCTGACGCCGGTCAGGCTGCCGAGCGTTTGCGCCCGGGCGGCCTCGGTCGCCGTCGGCTGGAATTTGACCAGGACCCGCCCGGCAACAAAGGGCGCGGTGCGATCCTCGCTCTCGGGTTGCAGGTCCAGCAGGACGGGGGCCGCGGTAGCTTCAGCCGCGGCGGCAGCGAGCGTGGCATCCAGCCCTAACGCCTTGTAAGCGTTGATCCGGCCGTAGCCGTAGTATTCGTCCCAACCGATCTGACCAGGGGTCGGGGCCAGGTCATCGGCGGTGCTCTCAATCCGGCTGCGAACCTGCGCGGCGGTATAGCCGGGGTATTTGGCCCAGATCAACGCGGCCAGTCCCGCCACGTGCGGGGAAGCCTGGGAGGTGCCGGACTCGTATTCGTAGCCGCCATAGCGGAAGGTGCTGTAGATTTGAACTCCCGGCGCGCTGATGTCTACGTAGGTACCGTGATTGGAGAAACTGGCGTGGGCATCGCTGCTGTTGACCGCCGCCACGGTGAAGACGTTGTCGTAAGAGGCGGGGTAGCCCGGTTGATTCATGTACGTACAGCCGTTGTAGGAGTAATAAGAGTCGCCACAGTTGCCGGCGGAGACCACTACCAGCCGGCCCTTGCCCACGGCGTAGTTGACCGCGTCGCGCAGCGTGGAGCTATCGGAGGTGCCACCCAGGCTCAGATTGAGGATCTGGGCCCGGTCGGCGGCCCAGCGGATACCGTTGGCGACCCCGCTCAGGGAGCCACTGCCGCTGTTGTCCAGGACGCGCACGGGTAGGAGGTGCGTTTGGGGCGCGACGCCGACGACGCCGACGCCGTTGAGCGGCGCACCGACGATGCCGGCCACATGGCTGCCGTGGCCGTTGCCGTCTTCGGGGGTGGTGTCGTTTTGCACGAAGTCATAGCCGGCGACGAGATTGGCCTGCAGGTCGGGGTGGGTGAGATTGACGCCGCTATCAATGATGGCGACGGTCACGTTGGGCGAGCCCTGTTCACAGAGCAGCCAGGCATCGTCGGCCCGGATATTGACCATGCCGTACTGGGATGAAAAGTAGGGATCGTTAATGCTTTGGGTTGGACAATAACGGCGCAGGCAGAGCGGCAGGTAAACTTTGCGGTCGCCTCCAGTGCTGTCGCAAACGTTCAGCGAAACGTCGTCCACGAAGAAGCTGGTCACTAAGCTGGAGTCGGTGGTGGCCTGGAAATGGACGCGGATGGTCTGGCCGGCGTAGGTGCTCCCCAGATTGAACGTGGCTTGATTCCAGGTATCGCTAGGTGTGGATTGGTTGGTCAGCGTGACCAGGGTTTGCAGCAACGTGCCGGTATTGCTGCGGAGCGTGACGGTCATGAAATCGTAAGCGCTATTGGTGCTCTCCTCCGATTCCATATACCAGTAGAAGCTGAGCGTCGCGGTACCGCTGACCGGGAGTGTGACCGTCTGGTAGAGCGTGTCATCGGCGCTATTGTAGCCGGCCAGCCAGGCGCTGTAGGTGCCGTTGTGTTTTTGGGTGTTGCTGATGATGGTACCACTGAGCACCTAACCGGTACTGCCACTTTCAAAGCCGCCGTTGGTGAGCCGTTGGGTACAGGCGTCTGGGGCGCTCAATACCGGCGCTGGCTCCATGGTCAGGGCGGATAACAGAAGGAGGGCGCTCAAAGCCAGCAGCGCCACCAAACCCCACTTGTACACGGTTCTCACGTTAAATCCTCCTTAGAACTTAAAATGTTGTAACGCAAAGATGGTACTCTGCGTTCATGCTGCCAGTATAGCCAGTTTTTGCCGGAGGCCAAATGGAGCCTGGAGTGATCTTTTTTATCCTCATCGGGTGTGGTATAATCCACGGGGATTGGAGTTCGGGCGCGAGGTGACCATGGCGAAACAAAGGGCTTATCGGCGGCGAAACGATACCGCCCCCCTCATTCTGACAGGGGGGCTGATAGTGCTATTCCTCATCATCACAGTGGCGGCCAGCCTGTTTCTGGTCAGCTGGGTGCGTGGCATGGGGAAGGGCGGCACGGGGGGCGGTGGCTCTTCCAATCCTTTCAACCCTGGCAATCCTCCCAGTGAGAATGTGGAATATAAGTTTGGTCAGCCGCTCCCGGTCTGGACCGGGACGCAGCGGGTGACGGTGCTCCTGCTGGGCATTGATGAGCGGTCGCAGGAGACGGGCCCTTTCCGCACCGATACGATGATGCTGGTCACGCTGGACCCGGTGACGCTCCAGGCCGGCGCGCTCTCCATCCCGCGCGACCTCTGGGTTCCCATCCCCGGCTATAACGACGGCCGGATCAACACGGCGCACTTTCTGGGCGACCTGTACAAGTACCCCGGTGGCGGCCCGGCGCTGGCCAAAGCGACGGTGGAGTATAATCTGGGCGTCCCGGTGGATTACTACGTCCGCATCAATTTCCAGGGCTTCGTCAAGCTGGTGGATCTGATCGGCGGCGTGGATGTCTACGTGGAGAAGGTGATTGACGATCCCACCTATCCCGATTACAACTACGGCTACGATCCGCTGCACATTGAACCCGGCTGGCATCACTTTGACGGCGAGATGGCGCTCAAATACGCCCGGACCCGCCACGGCAGCAGCGACTTTGATCGCGCCCGCCGCCAGCAGCAGGTGTTGACCGCCATCCTGGAGCGGATCACCAGCCTGGACCTGCTTCCTCAACTGGCGAAGAACGCGCCGGAGATTCTGAACACGTTGCAGAATTCGGTGCAGACCGATCTGGCGACCGATCAGATCATGGCGCTGGCGGCGCTGGCCGTCAAAGTGGACCGGCAGACCATTCATTTTGGCGTGATTGACCAGACCTGTACCCAACCCTGGGTGACGCCGGAGGGTGCCCAGGTGTTGGTGCCGCTCCGTGACCGGATGCGCGAAGTGCGCGACTACGTCTTCAGCAGCGGGACGTCGGCCACGCCGGGAGCCACGGAAGCTCCTACCCCGACGCCAGAGACTGCCTCTGTTGTGGTCCTCAACGGCACGTCCCGCTCCGGTCTGGCTGTGGGCGTCAGCCAGTATTTGCAGGCCCAGGGAATCACCGTCGCTGGCTACAACAACGCCGACCGGCAGGATTACGCCACGTCCATGATCATCCTCTACAAAGATAAGCCAGCGACCGGCAACCGGCTGGTGACCCTGTTGAAGTTGCCTGAGAGTGCGATTGTGCGCGGCAACGATCCCAACGTGGCCTACGATGTAGTGGTTGTGCTGGGGGCAGATTACCAGGGCCCCACTCAACCGTAACCGCAGTTCATGGTGGCTTCACCGCAGAGATACTATGAGCAAAAACCGTTTACCCCGTCCCTCGTCCGGCCAACCGACTGCGGCATTGATCCGCTGGGGGTTGGTGCTGATTTTTGTCATTGTCACCGTCACGGCTGGTGTGGTGACCTTCTTGCAGGTCCGGCAGCTGGTGGCGGCGTCAGAACTGCTCCCCACGTTCACTTTGGGTGAGGATGAGAAACCCGCCCCCGAAAATGTTATATATGAACCTGGACAGACCCTGCCGACCTGGAGTGGCACCGAGCGCATTACCATTTTGCTGCTCGGCATTGACGAACGGGAAATTGAAGAGGGGCCGTGGCGGACCGACACGATGATGCTGTTGACGTTGGACCCGGTGACGATGCTGCCGGGCATCCTTTCCATCCCGCGCGATCTGTGGGTTTCCATCCCGGGCAATGGCGAGGACCGCATCAACACGGCACATTTCTGGGGCGATGTCTACGATTATCCCGGCGGCGGCCCGGCGCTGGCAGTAGAGACGGTGGAATACAACCTGGGCGTGCCGGTGGATTATTACGTCCGGGTCAATTTCAAGGGGTTCGTGAAACTGGTGGATGAGATCGGCGGCATTGACATTAACGTCAAAGAGACCATTGACGATCCCGAATACCCGGATTACAACAACGGTTACGATCCGCTCTACATTGAGGCTGGCCAGCATCACTTTGACGGGGAACTGGCGCTGAAATATGCCCGTACCCGCCATTCCAGTGCCGGCGATTTCGGCCGTGCGGACCGTCAGCAGGAAGTCATGCTCGCCATTTTCAATAAAGTGAGCGACCCGGCCAACTTTTCCCGGCTGGTGACGCGGGCCCCCGAGCTCTTCAAAACCTTAGAAAATTCGGTTCAGACCAACCTGACGTTGGAACAGATCATCGCGTTAGCCAACTTGGCCCGGACGGTGGATCGCTCCAAGATTCGCTTTGGGATCATTGACCAGACCTGCACCCAGTTTGCCACCACCCCTGAGGGCTGGCAAATCCTGATCCCGTTGCGCGAACCGATGCGCAAGGTGCGCGATTACGTCTTTGGCCTGACCGGGACGGACGACCGGTCGGCGTCGGTGGCGGAAGAGTCGGCCACGATCTCCGTGCTCAACGGCACCACCACGGAAGGGCTGGCCGGCGCGACGGCCCAACACCTCCAGGCCCACGGGTTGCCGGTGGCGCTCTACGCCAACGCCGATCGCCAGGATTATCTCAACAGTTTGGTGATCCTCAACCGCGATAAATCGGCCACTGCCGCCGAGATCATCGAGCTACTGGGATTGCCACAATCAGCGCTGGTCCATGGCGATAACCCCACTGCCGAGTACGACATCGTTATCATCCTGGGCGCTGATTACAGCCAGGGGGCGATGCTGCCCTCCAACTAAGTGTCTCAGGAACTGGTTGAGGGAGCGTGGCTACAAAGATAATCGGTGAGCAGTTCGTAGAGAATAGGGCGCAGGCATCCTCAACACGATGTCCTGCTCACCGCTTACTATTCACTGCTCACCATTCACGGCTCACATGCTCGTGCTTTTAACCCAGAATTGAGGCAACCGATATGACTCGCTTTACCCGTCCCACCGGAACCCAGGATATTCTGCCGGAAGATCAACCGTATTGGGAGCATTTCATCGCTCACGTCACGGCCCTGGCCCGCCGCTACGGCTTTGAGCGGCTGGATATCCCGATTTTTGAGGCGACCTCGCTCTTTGCGCGCGGGGTGGGCGAGGGCACCGACATTGTGGACAAGGAAATGTACTCCTTCAAAGACAAGGGGGGCGACGATTTAACCTTGCGCCCCGAGTTTACGGCCGGCGTGATCCGGGCCTACCTTGAGCATGGGATGCACGCGCTGAGCCAGCCGGTCAAGCTCTACTCCATCGGGCCGGCTTTCCGCTATGAACGCCCGCAGGCCGGCCGCTTCCGCCAGCTGCACCAGTTCAATGCCGAGGTGATCGGCATCGCCGACCCCCTGGCCGACCTGGAGATCATGCTGCTGGCCTGGGATATTTACGACGGCCTGGGGTTCCAGCACCTGTCGTTCCAGTTGAACTCCACCGGCTGCCCGCAATGCCGGCCCGGTTACGTCCAGATTCTCAAGGACTACTACCTGGCGCACTACGAGGCGATTTGCGAGGATTGCCGCCACCGGCTGGAGCGCAACCCGTTACGGGTGCTGGATTGTAAGTCAGAGCGCTGCCAACCCATCATTGCGGCGGCGCCCAAGATCGGTGATCACCTCTGCGCCGATTGCGCGACGCACTTCACCACGCTGCGCGGCTACCTGGATGACCTGGGCCGGCCTTACACCATCAACCACCGGTTGGTGCGCGGGCTGGATTACTACACCAAGACCGTCTTCGAGGCCTGGGCCGAGGGGATCGGTGCGCAGGCGGCGGTCTGTGGCGGCGGGCGCTATGACGGGCTGGCCGAGTTGTTGGGCGGCCCGGCGACGCCGTCGGTCGGCTTTGCCGCCGGGATGGAGCGCGCTGTGTTGCTGATGAAGGCGCAGGGCAAAACTGTTCCGCCGGTCCTGCCGCCGCCGGTGTTTATTGCTTACCTGGGGTCGGTAGCCCGGCAGGCGGCGGTGCGGTTGCTGGTGCAGGTGCGGCAGGCCGGCCTGGGCGCCCAAATGGCGATGGGGGGGAGCCTCAAGGCCCAGCTGCGGCAGGCCGATAAGCGCGGAGCCCGGTTTGTTCTCATCTTAGGGGAAGACGAACTGGCGCGCGGCGAGGTGACCCTGCGCGACCTGGCGGCCGGCACCCAGGTCGCGGTGGCGCTCGCTGCTGTGGTGGAGCAGTTGCAGCAGCGGCTGGCCTGAGGGGGAAGCTGGGCTATGCCGTCGCAGCGCAAAGCTGGAGCGGGTGCTGAGGTGGGTGAACCTGCGGTGACGTATCAACGCGCCACTACGCTCCCCACCTTTTTCGGACAACCGCTGCTCAAAGGAGTTTACCATCCCTTAGACCCGGCGCGTGATCCAAGGGTACCGGTACTCTTTTATTCACATCCCAATGGTGAACTCTGGACCGGTGATGCCTACCTTTGGCTGTGTACTTTGGAAGCCGAATCGGTTGATCTGGTGTTTGCCGATCCCCCTTATAACTTGAAAAAGGCCGAATGGGATACTTTTGAATCGCAACAAACGTATGTCAAATGGTCTTTGCAATGGATTGAACAGGCGGCCCGCGTTCTCAAACCAACCGGAACCCTCTATATTTGTGGTTTTTCTGAAATCCTGGCTCACATCAAAGTGGCGGTGGATCAAGCGCGCTGGTTTAGCGGCTGCCGTTGGCTCATCTGGCATTATAAAAACAAAGCGAACCTGGGTTCTGACTGGGGGCGCTCTCATGAGAGCCTGCTGCATTTCCGCAAAAGCTCGCAGTTCACTTTTAACATAGATGATGTGCGCCAACCTTATGGGAACCATACCCTGAAATATCCTGAACATCCTCAAGCCCAAACCAGTCAATATGGGAAGGGCAAAGAAATGCCAGAGCGACGTTGGGTGCCCAATCCTAAAGGCGCTAAACCCCGCGATGTGCTGGAAATCCCTACCACCTGCAATGGGATGCATGAAAAGACCCCTCATCCTACCCAAAAGCCAGAAGAATTGTTGCGTAGAATCATTTTATCTTCTTCCAATGTTGGGGATTGGGTGATAGATCCATTTGTGGGTTCCGGCACTACGGTTGTGGCAGCCGAGCAATTGCAGCGGAAATGGCGTGGGTGTGATTTGTCTCTGGAATATTGCCAATGGGCGGCTGAACGCCTGGAACTGGTAGAAGCCTGGCCGATTGAGAAATGGATCCAGTATGATTTTGACAATGCTGAACGCAGGAAATCCATCCGATGAGTGAGCTAACTCTCAGTGATTTGCAGGTAAGCGTTCAAGATACTACCGCTTTCCATTCTTTGGATGATTACTTGCGGATCGGAAGAGAATTCCTGGCTTTTTTGGCGAGGAGCCAACCTGTACGGATTGTTTCTCCCTCTCATCCCAACTATATCTTTTACCAATATGAGCCTGCTTACGGCCACAAAATCACCCGGCCGCTCAATACCAACCTGTGGCTTGAAACTGTACAGGCTCTCCAGGCTGCTTTTGATGACTTCAAGGCGCTTTTAGACGATCTCAAACAACGCCAGGAAGCCATGGTGGACTCTCCTGGCGTTCAAGCTCTGCTGACCTCAAAACTTCCAGACAAAGTTGTTTATACCATTCAACAATCAGTGGGTTGCATTGGCGACTCGTTTGAAAATGCCAATCAGTCCCGCAAACGTATCGGGCAGCTTTTTGAAAACCTGGTTAAATTGATTATTCAGGCTGTGGGCATAGAATGCGAGCCGCGAACCATCACGCTGCCGATTCCTGGTTATCCCGGTTATGAGATGTCCTATGAACTGGATTTGGTTTTCTCACGGAGTAAAGTCATTCTTGCTGCTGAAACCAGCCAGCTTGATCCTCAAGAGGTGGTAGGCTCGGTAAAAACTACCAGCAAAGATCGCCTGGATAAGGTTTTCCTGGATAAATTTCTTCTCAGCCGTCTTCTGGGACGTACTGTACCGGTGGTCGCCATCTTTCTGCATGATGTTCAGCGAGCGCAGCGGGGCAACAGCATTTTTGGGATTAACTCCACTTTCAAAAGCCAACATTTTCTGGGATACACTGTGGCTTTGAATAGCCTGGACGGGGTTTACTATGTGGACCCGCGACCGGAAATGCTGACGGATGCCCGCCTTAGTGAGCGAATTGGTGACTTTCAGCAGTTCCTGGTAAGAGATTTATGGTACCTGACGCGAGGTTGACGTGTCTTTCCGAACCATCGGTCTGATCTTCAACCCTCGCCTGGCGACGGCGTTACCGCTGGCCCAGCAGATCACCACGTGGCTATCCGCGCGCGGGGTTGCCAGCTGGCTCTGCTGCTCCGATCCGCAACCGACGGTACAGGCGGTCGCCGGGCCGGCTGAGCTGTTGGTGACGCTGGGCGGTGACGGTACGATTTTGCGGGCGATGCACCTGGCTGCGCCGCTGCAAATCCCGGTTTTGGGGATCAACCTGGGCCGGGTGGGATTTCTGACCGAGACGCAGCCGGAGACCTGGCAGGCGGTGCTGGCGCAGGTGTTGGACGGCGGGGGCTGGGTGGAAGAACGGACGTTGCTGCGGGCGACGCTGCAACGGGACGGCGCGGTGATCGGGCAGAGCGACGCGCTCAACGATGCGGTGCTCAGTCGCGGGGCGCTGGCGCGCACGGTGCGGCTGGAGACGTGGGTGGATGGTGCGCCGCTCACCCGTTACGTGGCCGATGGGCTGATTTTAGCCACGGCGACCGGCTCGACCGCGTATGCCTACGCCGTGGGCGGCCCGGTGCTCCCCCCCTGGCTGGATAACCTGCTGCTGGTCCCGGTCGCGCCCCATCTGACGCTGGATCGCCCGCTGGTGCTGGAAGCCAGCGCCGTAGTAGAGGTGATCGTTCACACCACCTTGCCGGGCTTGCTGAGCGCCGATGGGCAGCTGACCGGTGAACTGCTGGATGGTGACCGGGTGCGGGTGGAGCGCAGCCCCTTAGCGGCGCGTTTCCTCCGGTTGCGCACCCGCGAGGATTTTTACCGGACGCTGGTGGAACGCCTGACGCCGCGCAACGAAGTGTTTCAGAAATAGGGTGGTCGTGAGGCGCTTCAGCGCGTGGGAAGGCGCTCAAGCGCAGACTTAGGAGAGTATCTATGAGCGAGCCGGTTGAAGATAGCCTCTATTGTTATCGCCATCCCAAAGTGGAGACCCAGATCCGCTGTTACCAGTGTGGCAACCCGATTTGCACCCGGTGCATGAAACGCACGCCGGTCGGCTATATCTGCCCGGATTGTGCGCAAGGGCGCAAGCAGCGGTTTGAGCAGGCCCGGACGGCGGATTACGTGGTGGCCGGCATCGTCTCCCTGGTGCTGGGGGGGATCGCGGGCTATATTTTGCCGCTGACCGGTTGGTTCACGATTTTTCTTTCGCCGTTAGCCGGTGGCCTGATCGCCGAGGCGGTCTGGCGGCTGGTGGGGCGGCGTTACGGCAGTGCGCTCTGGTGGCTCGTCGCCGGCGGGATTATCGTGGGGACGCTGCCGGCTCTGGCGCTCTACGCGCTGGGGGCCGCCATGAGCCTCCAGCAGGGCATCGGTTGGAGCCTCATGGGATTGCTCTGGCCGGTGGTGCATGGGGTGATGGCGGTCGGGGCGGCCTCGGCCCGCCTGCGTCTCCGGTGAGGGGCCGCTTGCCATGCGCCTTTTGCTGCTGACCCCCCAGGTCCCCTATCCTCCCCGGCAGGGGACGGCGCTGCGCAACTGGGGCTTGTTGCGCGGCTTGGCACTGCACCACGCGGTCACCTTGCTCTCGTTCGCGGCCCCGGATCAGCCGTTGGAGCCGCCCGCACCGTTGGCGGAGCTGGTGGAATGGGTCGTGCTGGTGCCGCAGCCCACGCGCACGCTCAAATCTCGCCTGATGAACATGATGGCCTCGCCGCGCCCGGACCTCATCCTGCGCCTGGAATCCCCGGCCTTCCGGCAGGAACTCCGCAACCTGTTGGCGGGGGGCGCGTGGGATTGGGTGGTGGTGGAGGGGATTGAGTTGACCGGCTACCTGGACCTGGTCTGGTCGCTGCCAGCACGGCCACGGGTGGTGTTTGACGATCACAACTGCGAGTACCTGCTGCAACAGCGTGCTTTCCTGACCGACGTGCGCCGGCCGGCGCGCTGGATCGCAGCCGGCTACTCGTTCATCCAATGGCAACGGCTGCGGCGTCACGAGGCGACCATCTGCCGCCGGGCCGAGCTGGTGATCGCCGTCTCGGAGGCCGACGCGGTGGCCTTGCGCCGGATCGCGCCGGGGGTAACGCCGCTGGTCATCCCCAACGGGATCCACGTGGCGGAGTATGCCGGCTTTGCCGGGCGGGCCCCGCTGCAGCAGCCGGCTTTCGTCTTCACCGGCACGCTGGATTTCCGGCCCAACGTGGATGGGCTGCTCTGGTTTGCGCAGGAAGTCTGGCCGCACATCCAGGCGGCGCTGCCGGAGGCCCATTTTTACGTGGTGGGGCGGCGGCCGCACGCCCGTTTAGCGCCGCTGGCGCAGCAGCCGGGCATTGTCCTCACCGGGGCCGTGCCCGATACGCGCCCCTACATCGGCGCAGCGGCGGTCTATGTGGTCCCGCTGCTGGTGGGAGGCGGCACCCGGCTCAAGCTGCTGGAAGCGATGGCGATGGGGCGGGCCATCGTCTCCACGCCGCTGGGGGCGGAGGGGTTCCCGGCGGTGGAGCAGGCCGTCACGCTGGCGGCGGAACCGGAGGCGTTCGCCGCGGCCTGCGTCCGTTTAGCGCAGGAGGAGGGGACGCGGGCGGCGTGGGGCGCGCGGGCGCAGGCGTATGTGCAGGCGTATGATTGGGAACGGTTGTGGCCGGGGTTGGTCGCAAGGCTGAATTGTTCTCCTTGACACACTACCGCTTCCGCAGCACCAGCGGCAAATAGGTTTGATGGGTCGCCACCAAAACGGTGATCATGAGTTCGTTATTGGATTTCGTCGCTTCAACAATGTCGTTTTGAGGATCCACTACCACCCGCACCTGATGTGCCCCTGGGGTGACATTCGTCCACGTTACAGAAACAGTCCCCGTCGCAGCGCAACCTTTCAAAGGCGCGCTCAGAATCTGAACAGCACCAATGGGATTTCCGCCAGCGTCCAGGAATTTGACCTGGATCGGTTGGGTTACTGCCACATTACCCACATTGGAGATCTCAGCCAGGAGCGTTAGCGTTACCGGCTCTGCCGGGGAGAATGGGACGGCATTCTGGGTAAGCGCCACGGCTGCTAAATCTATAGCCGGCGTAATGGCAGCGGTATAAGCGCTGAAGTAGGGTGCCATTTCCGGAGCCCCCGTGTTGGCGTTGAAAAGATAGCCTCCATAGCGCATATCATCCAGGCTATACCAGAGCCAGCGTTGGACTAAGCGGTTCTCATCGGCGGGATAGCCTATCGTAGCGTCGCTGGCATTCAGTAGAAAATTGAAAGTGCCGGTCATAAACTGTGCAGCGCGCTCTTTGGTCCAACCGACATAAGTGTGCGGCATGAGCGTTCCATATTCGGTGATCAACAAGGGGGTGTTGCGGTAGCCCCGGTCACGCATCCAGCGGCGGAATTGGATGATCCGTTCCTGGAAGATCGTGAGGCTATCGGTATCCTGAATGTCATACAGCATCCCTTCTGAAGCGGAGATACCTGGTGGGATTTCAGCACCCCAACAGCTGTCGGGATGAGCGGCGCAACTGGCTTCGCGCAGGATAAACGTGTGGATACTCCAGCCATCGGTGGGCAGTGGAGATTGATACGATGCCGCGTAATGGGTCAAAACCCGGTCCAGATATTGCATCCGTAAGGGGGTGGGTTGTACAATGCCCCCAACGGCCACTTGGGCTGTGGGATCGTGGGCCTTGATGAAGAAATAGGCATCATGATAGGCTTGAGCATAGGCTTCAGGTGAAACATTATCCTGGTAGATGCAGTCGGGTTCGTTGCCAATCAGCCACCAGCTGCCTGGATTAGCAGCGATGATGGTTGCTAATGTATTACCACTGGGGAAGTAGCTGGTGCCTTGAACGTTCACCAGTTGCATAAATTCCACCCCGCCGGACTGACTGGGAGTCAGGACCGCGTTCCAATTGAGATACCAGCCCAGATTCAGTGGTGTGACATCATAGGTGGTCAGAGGCTTGGTCGTGCCTACCCCAAAACGGCAATTGGGGTAGGGGGTGGCATGGGAGGAGGGTAGAAGGGGAGGACTTGAAGGTGCGGCAAGGCTTGCAAGAGTTGAGTGGCCTGACAGACTCAGCAGGAATAACCAGCCGAGCGCGCCCAGCAAGGCTCCCGCCAGTCGTCTCCAACGAGAGAGCAATGATGAAATGGGATAGGGTTGTCGTTTCATGGCTCGTAAATCAGGTAAAGGGGGCTTCCCCCTACCAGCACGGTAATGCGCCGATCGGTGGTACCATCTTCGGCATCGGTATAAATCCGCCCGTTGCCAAATTTATCCGCCACTTGTAGCCGTGAGGCTACAGCAGTGAATGACAGCCATGGGTCGTCGTTGGGGTTATACCAGGTGCTATCTTCGGTCCAGATCACATCTATCCGATGGCGTCCAGCCTGGAAAACGTAGCCCTCCATTTGGGCGGAGCCGGTTTCGGCTATAGTCAGAGTTCGTTGGTAAATGGCCCGATTTAATTGGCGGGTCATATAACTGAAGACAGAATAGGATGGTTTAGGGCTTAAATCATTGTACAATAGCCCTGGGCCGTAATCTTCGGTACCATCTGTTTTCATAAACCAGATCGCCACGGGTAATTGAGCAGCCATGGTGCGAACAAATCCCTTAACGACATAGCGGCCTTGCAATTCATCATTACCCCAGTTACGGCTACCGAAACTGAACTCTGTGCAAAGGATGGGCATGGTAGTTAATCCATAAGCGTTGAGCTTCTGACGCACGTAACTGGCTTTTCCAATGATATCTTTGCCGTAGGGTTCCCATTTAGAGCGAAAGACCGGGTAGTAATGGAAGTTCATCACATCAAAACAGCTATAACCGCGACAAGCGGTTAGAACGTCATCCAGGAACCTACGTACAAAAGGTCCCCCTTCGTCTTCAAACCAGTCCAGGGCCAGCCCCCCAAGGACCAATTTGGCTTCGGGGTTGGCTGCTTTCATGATCGGATATAGGCCCCGCAACAGCGCTGCATATTCGGCACCTTTGTCGCCCCAAGGTCCCCATCCGCCATGATTGGGATCACCGTAGGTAGATCCTTTGTCTGGCTCGTTATAAATTTCAAAATATTTGACCATGGCTGAACCTGGAACATCCTGGTAGCCATCACCATCATATCGTTCTACCAAAGCGCCGAAAAATTCATGCAATTGAGCTGTATCGGAAACCGGACCCATGGGATAAGCTGCAACCCATTTGGGTTGTCCGGCTAATATTAATACCAGGTTGATGTTTTGCGCTGCAGCGTTGTTAATAGAAGTATCCAGGTAGCTCCAATTGTAATATTCAGGCGTTGTGTTAATTGGTTCAATCACAGACCAGTCTAACGGTACCCGGATCCACCGCGCTCCGCCTTGGGCAATAATATCCAGGCCATTAGCCGTATCTAAAGAGCCATAAAACTGGACGCCAAAATTAGGGGTGACATCAGCCCAGTAACTTGTGACCAGCGGTAGATAGAGGGTTGAGGTAAGCAAAGTGGGTTGGGTCGCTGCCTGATTGGCTGGCTGGGCTAACCGTTCGACAGGCCCAAGATTTTGTTGGGCGTAACCAGGTGTAATTTTGCTGGCCAGCAGAAACGATCCCCATCCTAACAACCCTATGGCATACCAGTATTTTTTTAAAAATTTTTCCATGATTCAAAATTACCTCATTGATAGTTTCTCAATACCAGTGGCAGATAAATAGAATGGGCGCGGTAGGCAAATACCCAGATGCCAGTGCTGCCATCTGTAGCAATCGAGGTGGGGGTTAGCCCTGAGAGTGGCAGGGGATAGTAAGTTGTAGTGCTCAAAGGAATGAGCTTGCCGATCTGGCCGGCCCTACTTTGCGTAAACCAGATATGGTTTTGCGTGTCCAGCGCCAAAGCGGTTGGCATACTTTGTGCTGGAGTCAAGGGGTAGGGGTTGGCTACCGGTAAAGTACCCATTCCAAATTGCGTGATGCGGTTCCCATGACGCTCGGAGCCCCATATGTTGTCCTGGCCTTTAGCAGTCAGCTCATAGGGTTCATCAATGTCATAACCCAGGCCAGTAATAAAAACCCAGGAATTTGGCGGGGTAAACTGAATGACTCGGTTGTGTGCCGTTTCGGCTACCCAAACTGATGGGGCAACCATGGCCAATCCATAAGGTCGCCCGCCGCGCAAAGTAGCGGTATAGTATTCCTGGAAGGCAAAATCTGTAGTTGTGGTCACTACTAAGCGGGCGATCTTGTCGGCTTGCATTTCCGTAAACCAGAGGCTGCCATCGGGTGCCAGAGCCAGGCTTGCCGGGTAACTCTGGGGGGTGGGAACTACAAATTCATCCGTTTGCCCGTTGAGCGGATTAAGCCGCCCGATTGCATTGCGCCCCGGGGCGGTATACCAGATATAGCTGGCATCGGCGACCAGGTTCAGGGGCCGACTGCCCAGGGTTACTGTGTACTCATGGAAGGTGTATTCAGTTGTATTGGTATAAACCAGGAGCCCCAGCCGGTCCACTGCTGGTTCGGTGAACCAGATCTCCTGTTGTCCGGTGCGCGGTAAGACGGCAATATCCCCACTGCCGGGATTTAACGTGGGCAGGGTGTAGGTGAAAATAAAGGCCCCGGTGGTGTGATCTACCCGGTAGAGGAAGGCCTCGCCGGGAGTGCCGGCTGTCCAGAGAGAAGGCGACGTGGCCGCCCTGACTGCGCTCCTCTGACTTGCCAATCCCAGCCAGAGGGTGCTCAGCAGGATGGTGCTAAAAACCAGGCCCAGCAAAACTCGCCATGGGTTCTTCATCGTTTCCCTCCTGTTTACGTAACATTTGTAACCTTTCGCTTGCAAGCTTGGGCGTTGTCTGGCAACCGCTTCAAGCTACAGGCGTTTGCGTGAAACCGCCAGCAGTACCACCGCCACTAACAACAGTCCGCCTACCCCCCACAGGAGCGGCGAAACGCCCGGCGCTGACTCCGCGGCCGGCGCCGGCGTGGCGGTGGGAGAAGGCGGGAGCGCGGTAGGGGTGGGGGGGAGTGCGGTTGCAGTTGGTGAAGGCTGGGCCGTGGCCGTCGGTGTGACCGTGGGCGGCACCGGTGTGGCGGTGGGAGACAAGGGCGTGGCGGTAGCGGTGGCTGTTGGCGTTGGGGTGGCTTTGGGGGTGCGTGGCGCAGCCGGCGGCGTGGCCGTGGGGGGCAGTGGGGTAGCCGTGGGTGGTTCCGTGGGGGCTTCGGTGGGCGGTTCCGTGGGCGGTTCCGTGGGCGGAGGCGGTGGCGTGGTGGGGGGCGGCTCGGTGGTGATGGGCGTCGCTGTCGGCACCGATTGCCGCAGCGGATTTTGGTCCGGCGCGGCCCAGGAGTGACCGGCTATCCCTAACACGCTCAAGACAATCAGACCAAGCATCAGCTTAAAGGCGGAGTGCAACGCAGTTTTATTCATAGACGACCTCAATCTGAAAATCCGTGTTTAATTCTCCGGCAAAGAAGAGCTGCTCCCCGGCTGTTTGGGTAGGTGAAGGAATTGCCTTGACCAGGCGAGTCCCCGGCGGCAGCGTTAAAGCCACGGTGAGCGCTGCACCCTGGGTGCCAGGCTGTTTTTGGACCAGCAAGGTATACAGTTGTTGCCGACCTTGAGCTTGCACCACGGTCGGCAAATCGTAGGTGAGCGTGGTGGTCACAGTTTGACCGTACTCCACGACAAAAAATTGACCGGTGACGGCTTTGCCAAATTCATCGGCCAGGACTTCTGCCTGACCGGCGGCCGGTTGGCCTCGTAGCAGGTATTGCCCCGGTGTAGGATGGGGAGTCATGGCCCACCAGCGGCTTCCGGCCGGGGCATACACCCGCACATAATCGTAGTAACAGCGATGGATCATGGATTCATACGTTAAGTGGCCGCTATAGGGCACCTGGGGCGTGCATTGGATTTGCCGCCGTTGCCCGCGGTGGGCATAGGTCAGCGTTAAAGTCGCATCTGCCGTGCCGTCGGTGCTTAGCGTGACCTCGTAGGCGATGGTGCGTTGAATCAACGGATCCACCTTGCCAAAACCGATATTGGCGTCCACCACCATCAGGTAATCCCCCGTTGTTGCCCGGATTGCTCCATCCCAGCCCAAGCGCGCCAGCGCCGCCGCTGCGTTGGGCTCTGGCAGGTAAATCAGGAGATGCCGCTCCTGGAAAGCGCGGTAGAGGTTGCGCAGCAGCTGGCGGGCATCCAGGCTGGCGGGGTCTGTTGTCAAACGCGCCTGTAAAACGGTGGCCAGCTGTCCAATGAACTCTTTGCGTTGCTGATACCATTCCGCGTTCACCCCCTCAGCACCGGGATTCCAGGCCTCCCGCATAAACTCGCGGATGTTTTCGGCGGTCAAAGGGGGAGCATCTTCGGCCAGACGGATTTCACCGAAAGCCGGCAGGATCATCTCCACTGCATACTGATCCAGTGCTATCACCCCGTCTATGTGGATGCCCTGGCCGTACTCGTAGAAGTAGGCCGCTTGCCGCGCCGAGGTGGGGAAATCCGGCGACCAGTTGGCGTCACGGAAGAGCCAGAGATCCGACCACATGTACGTATACAGCGGTTCCGGCGGGCGGGGGTAGGGCTTGTGGGCATAGTCGTCCACCGTGTAAGCATCTACGAATTTGAAGGCGGTTAGGCGTCCCTGGTCCAACGTCACTTGTCCAACGGCGCTGATGTAGCCGCCGGTAGGCCGCAACTCATCGTCGTTTTGGGCCAGGATGAGATAGGTGCGCGGGCCATTCAACCCCACCAGGTCTGGCGCAGCCAGTGCCAGGTGCAAGCCAGCGTCCAATAAAGGCAGCCCTTGCTCCAGGAGCGCCGCTTTGCGCGCCAGCCGGGGGGAGAGCGTAGCGGCATCTACCTGGGCCCAGGCCGTTTCTGCGCGCGCCACCGCTGTGGTTGCCGGTTGTAAAGCGGGCATGAGTTGAGTCAGCAGCTCGGGCAACTGTTCCGGCTTGGGCAGCGCTCCACGTTCCGCCCAGGCGGTCAAAACCGGCCCGGCGGCCTCACACAGTACGCTACCGGCTTCCGTCAGGCCCTCGGCAACCGTGAGCAGCTCCGGGGCGGCACGCAGGTCGCCGCCGATGCCCGGCAGCCAGCCCAACGCGCGCCCGGCGGGCAGCACTCCCCCGGCTTCCGTCTGGATGAGCTTTACCTTGCTCCGGGCAGATTGGATCAGGGTGCAGGCTGTTACCGGATCGGGTGTCTCCGTCCCGGTGGCCAGCTCCTGGAGCCGGCTCAAATCGGACCACAGCCCCGCCCCGGCCCAGAGCAGCCGGCCGGCCCAGATGAGCAGGAGGGCCGCTCCCAGAGCTAACAGGATCCAACCTAAACGTCGGTAGTTCATTTGGCTTCAGATGATAGACCGGGCGCAATGGATTGCCAGGGACGCCGGTCTTGCTGCGCCGCTTGTTCGGGCGTGCAGCCAGGATCCAGGACCGCAGGCCCCAAGGATGCCGCCAGCAGGCGGCGGTAAGCCGACTGCGCCCACAGATCGCGATCCACGATCACAACATCTGGCCGCTGATTTTCAGCAGCCTGCGCGTACCATAAGGCAAACGTGTGCCCATCTTGCGCGGTGATGAGCACCGCTCTGGCCGGAGCCGCTGCCAGGGTCGCTTGGGCCCAGACGGTGGCGGTTTGAGCGTGTCGCAGTGTTAAGGATGGTCCCCACACCAAAGCCTGGCCTAACGGCAGCACCAGCAGCGCTAATTTGCTCACCCGCCCCAGCCGTGATGCCAGCCACGTCCGCGCCTGGTCTAACCCCGGCAGGAGCCAGAGTGCCGCCAGCGGCAGGGCCGGGACAAGATAGACCAGCGAATCCGCTGTATTATACCCGATTGCGTACCCGCTCCAAATCAAAAAGGCCGCCAGGGAGGTCCAGGCCAGCGTGGGATGTTCCTTTCGCCATGCCAGCCAGCCGCTCCCGGCCAGGAGCGCGCCAATGGGTGTGAACTGGCGGACCAGCAGGCTGCCCCAGGCCAACAGCCGTTGGGGCAGGGCTGCCCAGGGCAGAGCAAAAAGATAGTGGCGGTAGAGCCGCGCGCTGATAAAATCCCACCAGCCTGCCCCGGACTGGAGGTCGCTCCACGGGAAAGGCGCTTGTCCACGCACCAGTAACACTGGGCCATAGAGCACCAGCGCCATGCCCGTAGCAGCCAGGATGGTTTGAAGGATGAAGGCGCGCTGTCCCCTGGTCCCTAACAGCACCGGGCCCAGAAAAATGAGCGTCGGATGCATCCCCAAGCCCGCCCCCCAGACCAGCCCCACTGCCCAGCCTGGCGCACCGCGCTGGAGCAGATAAAGCGTCAACGCCGTGCCCAAGGCTGCCGGCGCGTAGACTTCGGTGATGAGGGCCTGGGACCAGAAAAGGGGCGCCAGTCCCAAAAGTAACCCGGCACTCATCTGTGTCACGGGGGTATAACGCTTGCTGCTTGTGACTAACCCGGCGGCACTCGCGGCCAGCACGGCCGACATTAAATTCAGCCGCCAGGCTGGCTCACCCCAGGGCAGGCGGATGAACAGATCTCCCAACAGGAGGTAGGTGGGGAAACCCGGCGGATGCGGGAGGCTACCCCGCAAGATGGCCGTCGCCAGGTCGCCGCCGTCAGCGCCCCAGTGTGCCCAGGTCAAGCCGGCCGGCAGGCCATACCCATAGAGGACGAGCAAGACCCCGGCTACTCCTGCTCCAATCCACGGTTGCTTGAGCTGCATGGCCTTCCGTTACCGCGCTTTGGTCCACAAAACAGTTTGCCGACGGGTGAGGTAGCGGATCAGACCGGCGAGAGCGGTGGCATTGGTAAAGCAGAAATAGAACGGGAGGCGCAGCCATTTAGAGCGCACGCCCAGGATTTCCAGCAGACCGCCCAAGCCGGCCAGGGCGTAGAATCCCACCTGGCCCCACCAGCAGAGCCGGTAGAAAGGCCAGCGGGTCAAGGCGGTAGCGGTCCCCAATGCCAGCAACATGAATAAAGGCGCCAGCCAGCGCAAGACTTTGTGCGAGAAATATTGGAAACCGACCAAACCGTAGCGTGGTAAAAGGAGGCCACGCAACCGGCCTAACGCCTGGAAGCCGCCGGCGGCCATCCGGGCTCGCCGGCGCCACTCGCCGCGCAAGGTGGGCGAAGCGGTTTCCCAGGTGATGGCGGCCGGTTCGTAGACTACCCGCCAGCCTTCCATCACCAGCTGCATGGAGAGCACAAAATCCTCAATGATACTATCTTCTGCCAGCGGGCGGTAAAGCGTGCGCCGGATGGCGAAAAATTCGCCGAGCGCGCCGATGGCCGTGTTGACCTGTGAGTCGGCGCGCTTGAGGGCTGATTCATATCGCCAGTAAGCTGATTCTCCCGCGGCTTGTAGCTGCGCCGCCGGGCGGATGCGCTTTTCCCCGCTAACGCAGGCGACCTGGGGATCGGCGAAGTTGCGCACTAAGGCCCGGATGCTATTTGGCTCCATGAAGGTGTTGGCGTCGGAGAAGATCAAAATCTCCCCCTGCGCTGCCGGCACGGCCCGGTTCATGGCGGCAATTTTGCCCCGCCGTTCGGGTTGGAACAGCAGCTGAATGCCCCGCTCGGCATAAGCCTGCACGAGCTCCACGGTGCGGTCGGTGGAACCATCGGCGATGACGATGATTTCTCGCAGCGGTGGCGGGTAATCCAGGCTCAGCAAATTCTCCAGCTTGGCGGCGATAACGGCTTCCTCGTTGAGCGCCGGGATGATGAAAGTGACCGTAGGCTCCAGGGGGGCCTGCCGGTGGGGGCGGGGCCGCCGGCGGGCCAGCCAGCGGATGAACAGCGGGTAGCCGAGGTAGGTCCAGGTCACGGCCAGGGCAGATAGCCAGAAGAGTCCTTGCCACAAGATGCTCATAGATGGTCAGCCCAGACTGGAGGGGTGGTATGGTTGCCCAGGGCCAGCAATGGCACCAGGACAACCAGGGGGGTGGCCATGGAAACCAGATGCAAGACCAGTCCCGCTGCCAGGGCCTGGTTCAGGGAGAATTCAAAGAGGGCCAGTGAAGCAACGACAATCCCCTCATAAATTCCCAGGCGTCCAGGTACCGGCACGGTACCCCCGGCCATGAGGGTGACCAGGAGCAGGCAGGCTGCCGGCCAGGCGGCGATGCCAAAGGCGGCCAGGATCAGCTGATTGGCCAGGGCATAGAGTCCCCAGGTCAACACGGTCCACAGGGCTGCCTGAGCGGTCAAGCGGGGTTGCTGGAGACTGGAAAGACTTTCGGTCAGCTGTTGCAGCCGGGGCCAGACCAGCCCGTACCAGCGTGGCGAGAGCGCCATAAGCCCCACGGCGGCCCAGTGCAGCAGTCGTTCCTGTTGCCAGAGGCCCAGACCCAGTACGAGCAGACCGATGGCCACGGTCAGGCCGACGCCGCCGGTAGATTCGGCAAACCAATCCGGCAGCGGAATCCAGATCAGCAACATGACCCCACAGCCCAACAGGGCCAGCAGGTCCCAGAGCTTTTCCAGGGCAATGGTACCTAAAGCCACGGTAGCGCCCGAGCCGCGTTCGGAGCGGACCCAGAGCGCGCGGGCCACATCGCCGCTACGCAACGGTAGTGCCCCATTGAGCAGCTGGCCCACCAGCAGCGCGCGCAACGCGGCGCCAAACCTGACCGGGGTCTGCCAGAGCAATACCTGCCAGCGCCAGACGCGGGTGATATAGCTGGCGAACGTCACCAGCACGGCGGCTGCTACCCAGCGGTAATCGGCGCTGTGCAAAGCTTCCCCCAGCTCCTGCCAGTTCAGGTCACGCGCCAGCAGCCAGCAGGAGAGCGCCGCCGCCAGCAGCCCCAGCGCCCAGCGCAGCCCTACCAGGCGGCTGCTGGCCGGCGGGGTGAGAGCCAGGGAGGGCTTAGAGGACATGAGTTTTCCTCGCTCGCCAGGCCGATGCCAACTGCCCGAGTTGGAAAATCCCCATCACCGCCAGCGCTCCCCAACCGGCGCGCTCCCACCAGCGGTGACCGGTGGCGGCCAGCCCGCTGCTGAACAAGACCGCCCCGCTCCACAGGGCGAGCCGGTAGGCCGGTTGATCCCAGGGGGCGACCCCGGTGCGCTGGGCGGTACAATAGCCCAGGCTCCAGGTGGCAAGTCCGATCGTTAATCCCAAAATCCATAAAGCATTGGCGGCCAGGCCGCCCCAGTCTATAAAGTTCATCCTATCGCCTCTCCACTGCTCTCTGGCATCTGTTCGGCACGAGCTGCCGGCAAAGCGGGGTTTTCCAACGCCGCTAACAATCCCAACGCGGCCCAGAAGATCAGCCCGGGCTTGGAGCCGGGGGCCAACGCATCGGTGAGGCCATAAACATGCAGGCTGACTAACCCGGCCAGCAATCCCAGGGCCAGCGGACGCCAGGCCGGTTGCTGCCGGGCCACCTGCCAGGCGCAGCGCGCTGCGAGCGCCAGCAACGCCAGGTAAGCGATCAACCCCGGCACGCCCGTATCCAGCGCCACTTGCAGGAAGATGTTGTGGGCGTGGGCCAGATCGCTCTCCGGCGGTACGGAAAATAAGGGGTAAAGGAGCCAGAGCACTTGCCGAAATGTGCCCAACCCACAACCGGTCAGGGGGAAGTCTTGAATGGCATACAAAGCCCGGTTCCAGATTTCCACCCGACCGGAGAAGGAGAGTACCCCCAATTCGGTGGTGCTCTGAATGGCTTCATCGCTCCATAACTTTTGCCATTGTGCAGGGCCGATTTGAGCGAGGAGCGCCCCGGCTAACAATCCCAACCCCACCAATCCGCCGCCCAGCAGCCATTGCCAGTGACGGGGACGGACGCACAAGAGCCACGCTGCCAGCAGGAAAAGTCCGCCGGCCAGCCCGCCTATCCAGCCGCTGCGCGATTGGGTGAGCACCAGCAAGCCGCCCAGAGCCCCTGTGACGCCTGAGGCGGCCAGCCCGCTCCCGTAACGCCGGTTGCTCCAGGTGTAGACTAACCACGTGAGCGCTGCCGGCCAGTAGCTGGCCACGACACCAGCCAATTGGTTGGCACTGACGCCTTCGGCAGCGGCCTCGGGCAAGGAGAGTACCTTAGGGGGAAGGCGCGCTATGAGCGCGCTCAGCGCCGGTACTTTGGAGTACCACTGAGCCCCTAAAAGGCCCACTAAGGTGATGCTACTGCCCAGCGCGATCAGGCCTAGCGTTGCCATTCGCCGCCAGGTTGGAGTGGGAGGTAATCCGGCCAGGATCCGGAAAGTTGCCAATCCTAAGATCAACCCGGTGGCTTTGGACAAGGTTAGCAGCGGATAGGCGGTTACGCTAATTCCAACGCCGACCATGATAGCAAACCATAACAGGGCGCCGTTAAAAGGGGTCACCGGCCAGGGACGCCGCTGCCAGAGGGCGATCAGCCAGCTCAGTACCAGCAGCGCCAGCGCGATGACTGTGAACGCAGGCCGCACGGTGGGAAACAACAGGGCGGGGGCGGCCACCGCCAGTAAGCCTGATTCTAACCATGG
>CAYTGR010000001.1:90150-100562 GCA_964437445.1 uncultured Anaerolineales bacterium
CGCGCGGCTTGTTGCACCAGCAGCTCAGCAATCCGTTTGGTGGCGCCCATCACGCTAACGGGATTCACGGCCTTGTCGGTGGAAATCATAGCAAAGCGCGAGACGGCATACCCTTCGGCCAGCTGCACCAGATTCAGGGTCCCGCCCACATTGTTGGTGATGGCCTCTTCGGCGTTCTCTTCCATCAAGGGCACGTGTTTATGAGCTGCGGCGTGAAAGACAATTTCCGGCGCTAAGGTGCTGAAGACTCGTTGTAGCCGCTCGCGGTCACGGATATCGGCGATGACCGGGATCAAGGTGGGCAAGGGAGACAAGGAGCGCCCGTTAGTCTCCCGCGCCAGGTCGGCCAGGCGTTGGCGCAATTCATGGTAGATCTGGAAGATGCTGTTTTCGCCGTGTCCTAACAGGATCAGGGCGGCTGGCTGGCAGCGGATAATTTGCCGGCAGAGTTCAGAGCCAATGGAGCCGCCGGCGCCGGTGACCAGAACCCGTTTCCCCTGTAACGAATCGGCCACGGCAGTTTGGTCAATCTGTATTGGTTCCCGCCGCAACAGATCTTCAATTTTCACCGACCGCAATTGCCCGACCGTGACCCGACCGTTCAGGAGCTCGTAGATGCCTGGGAGCACTTTGCAGGGCACATTGATTTGGGCGCAGAGCCGTTGTATCTCGCGGATCACGGCACCCGGCGCCGTGGGCATGGCCACGATGACTTCGTGGATTTGCAGGCGGCTTACCAGGGTCGGGAGGTCCTGGTGCCCACCGAGCACCGGCAACCCTAAAATCCGCAGCCGGCGTTTCTGCGGATCATCATCTACAAAACCTACCGGTTCCCAGTTCAGATGGGGGCTGTGCAGGATTTCGCGGGCGATGGTGGTGCCGGCATCTCCAGCGCCGACGATGAGCACCCGGCGTAACCCCTGCAGTTTCTTAACCAGGCCGGCCTGACGTAACCGGCTGAGGGTGGCACGGTCGCCCAGGTAACGCAGTGCAAAACGCGCACCTCCTACCAGCAGCGTGGTGAGCAGCCCATCAATAAACGGAATGGAGCGCGGGACTGCCGGGAAGGGGTAAAAGATCGGCGCTATCAGATAGGCCAGCACAATCATGCTTAGGGTGGCCAGAGCGGTAGCTTCTAAAATGGTCACAGCCTCGCCGATGCTGGCGTAACGCCAGTACCGCTGGTACAGGCCGAGCAGATAAAAGATGGCTGGCTTGCTCAGGAGGGCCAGGACGGTGTAGATCAGCAGAGTAAGCCGGTAAGGGGCCAGCCCCTCACCTTCCAGGCGGGCGACAAAACTGCCTCCGGCGGCCAGGGCAATCAGCAGGAGATCCACCGGCAGCAGGTAGCGATTGCGGAGCAGCTGGCCGGGTGGCGGCAGGGACCGGCGGGTTTCTATGAGGGTGGCCCCCTGGCGCGCCAGCCATAGAAGCCCGGCGGCTGCCATACCTCCCACCAGCAGGGCGCTGCGGGGCAGGGAGAGCGCCGGCCATTGGGGTTGCCACAGGTTGATAAGCCAGCTCAGGTAGGTGAGGGCACCCAGTAACGCAAAAATGATGAGCGTGTTCTGCATCAAAGGCCAGAATGAGCGCTGGTGATAGGGCAGGGCCGGGCGGTAAAAGCCCCCTAATGCCAGCGTCAGCCCCCCGATGAGGGTCAGGAGCGGTGCCGCGCCCCACCAGGCGTGCAGAGAATCTTGCCAGAGCGTTGCCGACGGCGGATAGCTTGTGAGCAGCCCTGATACCGGAGGGAGGGTGATCAGGACGCCATAACGGATGAGCAATCCCAAGGCCAGCCCCGCGTTGAGGGCCAGAGCATCTATGCATAGCCGGGTGAACCAGCAGGGAAGAATCATGTGCTTGTGCTTCAAGCCTGACTCCTGTTTCGGTCAGTCTGTCAATAAGGATGCGGGGAAGATTGTAGCACACAAATAAAAAGGCGCAATCGGGCGCCCGGTTTAAAAAACTTGAGGGGGCACGCGCATCACGACTGCGTTTGCCTCAGGGCTGCCACAACGGTCTCTATTTCTTCAATACTGAGGTTGTTGTGGAAGGGTAAAGCGATCGTGCGCTGAGCGAGGGATTCGGTGAGGGGCAGGGTGCCCGCCAAGTCACCATAACGTTCCCGGATGTAGGGTTGGGTATGGATAGGTGAGAAATACCCCCGCGCAGGAATGCCTTGTTCGGCCATGCGCGCCATAATGGGATCGCGTTGCAACCCTGCGGCCAACGTAATGACGTATACAAACCAGCTCGCGCGGACGTAGGGCTTGACTACGGGCGGGCGCACCCAATCCAGGAGCTGCAGGCGCTCGGTGTACAGACGTGCCACGTGCTCGCGTTTTTGGAGAAAGGCTTCCAGGCGTTTGAACTGGCTCACCCCTAAAGCTGCGGACATTTCATCCAGCCGGTAGTTGTAACCCAGGCGCACATGTTCCAACCAGGACCCCATTTCGTCACGTCCTTGATTGCGCAAGCTGCGGCATAAGCGGGCAATGGCCTCATCGTTGGTGACGATGATCCCCCCCTCACCCGTGGTGATTTGTTTGTTGGGGTAAAACGCAAAAGCGGCTGCGTCGCCAAATTGTCCCAATTTGCGTCCTTTGTATTCCGCCCCTAAGGCTTCGCAGGAATCATCAATCACCCGCAGCCCGTGCCGTTCCGCGACGGCGAGGATGGCATCCCATTCCGCCGGATGGCCGAAGACGTCCACGGCCATGATGGCTTTGGTCTTAGGTGTGACTTTGCGCGCCAGATCGTCGGGGTCAAGGTTGTACGTTTCCGGTTCCACGTCTACAAACACCGGCGTGGCACGTTCGTAAAGGATGGCATTGACACTGGCAGCAAAGGTGAAGGAGGGCACTAACACTTCATCACCGGGGCCAAGCCCCAACGCCCGTACCAGCAGATGCAAGGCCGCGGTGCCTGAGCTGACGGCGATGGCGTGCTTGACACCGATGTAGTTGGCCATTAACTGTTCAAATTCCACGGCATACTGGCCCAGGGCCAATCTTCCTGAACGGACTACGGTGCTGACGGCGGCTACGTCGGATTCATCTATCTCCGGCGCAGACATGGGGATTTGTTCATTCATGGATGCCTCTATTATTGATTTTTTACTTGGGCTTGGTTTGCAATTGCAGCACTGTGCTACTGCTTTATCTGCGATATGCAGGGAAAAAGTTGTTGTCAGGTGTCCAAGGGTGATTTTGAGCCACTTCCCATTCCTGACGTAATTGCAGTAAAGTCATATAAACTTTTGGATTGTAAATTCGTTTCCCAATCATAAAGGGTATTTTACCGTTTGGAGCAAAAGAGAGTTTATAACGAAAAATACTATCTTGTGGTTTGTACCCCCCGCCCAATACAAAAGCCGTTTTATGTGCTGCCATTCCCCATTCTATAATGGCATGTTTGAGCAAGTCATTGGGACGTAAATCAAAAAAATCATCCAATGTTCCTCCAAGAAAGGAGTAAATATAGCGAGTAGATACCAAGACAAGTTCGGTGGAAATAATTTTATCTTGGTACGATACATGAAAAAAAATGAAACCACCTTTTAGTTTTTCGATCAATGTCTGAAAAAATTGTTCAGGGAAATAGTATTGTGATTCAGCTTGTCGGCGCTCCATTGTAGCATAATAAATTGACAGGAACTCTTGCAACCGATCTCCTGTTTCATCTATACAAACACTTAATCCATTACGGCGTGCCTTATTCACATTTTTGCGAACTTTGTGTTCATAATCCATCCACAATGTGTCAGGATCAAGATTCAAAGTTCGTACTATGTTTATGGATCTGGTTTCCACCTCGCCAACAAAGGGCAATAATTGCTCTGGAAAGAGAGCCAGTCTGGCAAAACCGCATACAATATTTTGTTGCATACACCATGTTTCAAAGGCGGACCAAAAGGATGGTGCGTTTATAGAGCCCCAAGTGAAAGGTCCACCGTAACCGTAAGGAGTGGTCCAATCGTAGTAGTGATTATAATCCTTCGCCCACGGTTCTTCAGATAGAGGTCTCAATATTAGTGGGAATAGTACTCCGCCCTGGTCACTATTCAAAGCTGCACAAAGGACACGATCACAAGAGCGGGCAAATAAACGGACATATTCGGGATGTGCACTAATTTCTCGGTTGGGCCAAGCTTGCCACAGCTTGATCCAGGTGGTTAATTGTTCTGATAGTGCAGCATCTAAAATTTTAAATTGGTTCATTCAGGAAGTCTTGGAAGGGAAATTAACATTTCTTGTAGATACCTGATCATGCCCTCTAAATCAGAAGGAGAAATATCTTGATGAACGGGTAAGTTTAAAATGCGTTTTGCAATTTTATGCGAGATAGGAAAGCTACTATTATCTATTTGGCTGATTAAGGTGTGGTAGAGACTCACTACCCCGTATCCATTCTCATTCATTTTAAAATAGAGTTTATCGCGTGAAATATTACGAACCAAAATTGGCAATGTCTGGGGCACTACTCCCTCAGGGATTGTGGGGAAAAGTATAGAAATTTCCCCTTCAAGTGGCGTTAACATCTCTAAAAGCGCCTGGGCATTTTCCCTTCGCTGAAGGGCAATACCTGTCCAATCGTATGTGCGAGGGTCTTGGGGGAGTGAGGTCTGCCACGGGTTACTTTCTAATGCAGTCAGATCAGCCATAGAAGGATTATTCAAAGCTAACCACCCACCATAAGGGAAAGGCAACATTTTATGCAAAGAAAAAAAGGCCACATTTCCCCAGCGTCCTGTTATGCCTCCCCACCAATCAGAATATAGGGCATGTGCTTCATCTTCAATAATTATCAGGTTCTGTTCACGAGCTAGTTGCACAATAGTAGCTATGTTGGGGTCTGGAAATCCGAAATAGTGAATTAGCAACAAAACTCGCGTTTGTGGATAATGCATCTGGGCTTGCAAATCAGCCAAGTCAATCGTCAAATCTTCATTAATTCTATAAAAACGGAAGCTAATCCCCAGTTCTTTAATAGGATCAAAGACGCCAGACCCTTCATTCTTACTCCAGCCGATATAGGCCGGTATCATAATTTCATCTTGTGGTTCCATGTGCAATGTTTGTAAATAGGCTTTAAACGCCGTACGTGCGTTAGGAAAAGAAAATATTGGACGCCAATATTTTTTTGTGTTTAGTGGGGATTTTGTAATCATTGTCTTTTTTACTTTAGTCTCTTCATCAAATGAATACTCTTATCCATATCTCTAAATATCCAATTTGGAGGTATCTCTGTGGGTGAAGAAATAATCAGCTCATCTCGTTCTCGTCGCCAGTGCATGTTGATTGCAGCAACCACTTCCGATAATTTTAAGCCTTCATAAGTAATAAGTTTACAACAATGCCTAGCTATGAATCCCAGGGTGAAATGACCTGGACCGCATTCGCAATCAATTTTACTAAACCCTTTTTCCTTTTCCTCATGCTGCGCGCTCTCTAACGCTTCTAAAGAATAATGCACTGAATAACTACTCCCTGTTGTGGCAGTATTTAAAGCAATACGCGCTAGATAAGAGACAGCAGAGGGTTGATAGTTGTGGCCATAATACCATTTGTAAGCTCTTTGATTACTTTCAAAAACATCCAAACTTACTGTTTTGTATCCATAATCCATTGCAGTTCTTTCGAAATGTTTAAGAAGTAAATTTCCTATTCCTTGTCCTTGTGCTATACTTGCTACAGCAATGTAATTGAGGAATAAAGATTGTTCTTGTCGCACTGCATGATAGTATCCTGTCAGATGCTCGTTTTCCCAGGCGACAATAAAAATATGCTTGCTCTGTTCAGGTTTCTGGGCAATCAACTCTTTTAAATAAACCACGGATTGAGGAGATTGATAAATAGTGTAAGCCAGATAACGTAGTCCAAATGCTGCGACCTTTAGTGCATAAATGGCGGCACTATCTTGTGGAAGCGCTAAACGAATAAAATCAGCCATTTATGATTCCTTTTTGGCGACGCGATCTTTCTTCATCAAGATTTAACATGGTAGTACCGGGGTCTACTTGTAATCCTTGACGAGTTATGACGCGCCATAAGGTCAACCATAGAATTTTTAAATCTAACCAGAATGACAATGACTGTACGTATTGAACATCTGTCGCAATTCGCAGATCCCACGATAAGTTATTACGCCCAGAGATTTGCGCCAGTCCAGTAATACCTGGTCTGACATTGAAACGAGTTTTTTCGGTTTCATAAAAATAGGGCATATAACGCATGAGTAATGGCCGTGGCCCCACCAGGCTCATGTCACCTTTGATCACATTCCATAGCTCAGGCAGCTCATCCAGGCTGGTGCTGCGCAGGAAACGTCCAAATGGCGTCAACCGCTCACTATCTGGGAGCAGGTTACCGGCGGCATCGCGCGCCTCCGTCATCGTGCGAAATTTGTAGAGCGTGAAGGGCTTGCCGTGCAGCCCAGGACGCACCTGGCGGAACAACACGGGCGCGCCCAACGTCACGCGCACAACGAGCGCAATGACGAGCATCAGCGGCGCAAGCAGAACGAGCGCGGGAATTGTCAGTGCAAGGTCAAGCGCGCGTTTGCCGTAGCGTGAGTAGAACTTATTCATTTGATTGCCGAATAACTGCCATCACTTGCTCCAAAGAGGTCTCGAACGATGGCATCAAATTGCCTTTTTGACCGATGTGCTTGTGATGCGGAAAGTTGTCGAGGCGCGTGTGATGAGCAGCGTTGTCCCAGCCAATTTTTAACTCATTGTCAGCCGTAAGCCAGTAGTAGGCGTAACGCTTGAGGGTATCGCCTGCCCATTGCTCAGCCACCCGCAAATTCGTGCCGTCCTTAAGATGGAGGACAAGTCGCAGGGTTTCCTCGTCCAATTCCAGCAAGTCTTCTAAAGAGAGACCTTTGATGGCTTCTAACGTCAATGTTTGTGTTGACATAGTAAATTCTTGCACTTGCGTGTTTGGTCGCCTTCATTGTAACACAAGTTTGGGGTATGGAGAATCATAGAGTTTTTATACCGAGGGTTATCTGAATGGTTATGAATTAGCGCTCAAGCCGGCAAGGATCTGCATACGTTGTTCAAAACGCTCTATCCCCACTTGCATGGACAGATTCTCATAATAAAACTGCTTACCGGCCTGCCCAAGACGCTCGCGTTCTGCAACTGGCATGGTTGCCAGCTTAACCACGGTCTCAGCCAGGGCAACCGGGTCTTGGGGGGGGCACAACAAGCCGGCATCTGCCCGTTGCACCAGAGCCGCAGCATCCCCCCGCACGGCCATGATGATCGGCTTGCCCATATACAAGTAGGCCTGGGTCTTGGAGGGAATGGTGATCCGAAATAGCGGGTCGTCTTTAAGATGGACTAACAAAGCATCTGCCAGGGCATAGAAACGTCCCATGGCTTCTGGTGGTTGCCCGGGCAAGAATTGCACATTGTTCAACCCCATGGCTACAGCACGCGCTTCTAAGCGCGCGCGCTCTATCCCCTGCCCCATCAGGACAAACTGCACCGACGGCATCGCAGCGGAGCAGATTTGGGCGGCCTCCAAAACGGTATCCAGCCCTTGCATGATTCCCATTGTGCCGGCAAAGAGCACATTGAAATGATCTTTGAAACCCAGTTCTTCCGCGAGCGCTTCATCATACGGAGCCGGCTTTTGGGTGGTTTCATCGCACCAATTGTAGATCACTTCGATTTTGCTGGCGCTCACGCCGCGTGCAATTAACGTCTGTTTAAATCCCGGAGATAGTACCGTCAACCAGTCTGCCCGCCGGTAAATCCAGGAACAGGTCACCATTAAAGCCGGGAGCCACCAACCGCCACGCAACATACCGGAGCTGGTGACAGATTCTGGCCATAAATCCTGTACATCCATAATAACTTTGGCATGGAATAGCTGCCGCAACAGAAAAGCTGCCGGGCCGAGGGTAACAAGATTATAGACATAAATGACATCGGGCCGGCTAACTACCCACGGGCCGATGAGAAGACAGGAGAGGGCGAAGCTTAAGTAGTTTATCATCCGGCGTAAACCCGAGCGATCATGGCTGGGATAAAGCGCTACCCGATTGACTCGTATACCCTCCATAACCTCTCGTTGCCAAAGGCGAAGGCGATAACCCGGATATAGTTTGCCACCCGGATAGTTGGGAAATCCGGTAAGTACTTCTACAGTATGTCCGCGCGCGGCTAATGCCTGGGCAAAAGGCAATCCTTTAAAGGTGGGCTCTGGTTGAAACCACTGTGTGAGTAGCAGGATCTTCATAGGGCTGTTGATTAACTGACGGGATATTTACTCCATAACTCTGTTTAATTAGGGAGACTTTTGCCATACCACCCGATTGACGTAATCGGTGTAACTGATGATGAGGCGAACAACTTTTGCGGAAACATTAGGCATAGCGTAATCTGGCACGAGGCGGAGAGTGCGTGTATCGCCGCGCCCCTGCGTTTCCAGGATCGCCAATCCTTCCTGTACCCGCTCCCACTTCAATCCTACCAGCATGACCGCTCCTTCCTCCATCCCCTCCGGCCGTTCGTGGGCCTGCCGGATATTGAGCGCCGGCAAGTTGAGGATAGAGGATTCTTCCGTAATTGTACCACTGTCTGAAAGGACCGCGCGCGCGCTTTTCTGCAATGCGATGTAATCGCAAAAGCCAAAGGGCTTCATTAACTCTACATTTTCAGGTAACTTGATCTTTGCTGTTTCCAGGCGTTTGCGCGTGCGCGGGTGCGTGGAGACAATCACGCGCCGCCCCGATTCGGCGAGATGTGTCAGCACGTCTATCAATCCCGCGAATTGCGCGGGATCGTCCACGTTCTCCTCACGGTGCGCGCTGACGACATAGTACTCGTACCGGGTCAGTCCTAAACGCGCCAGCACATCCGAGCGCTCAATTTTGGGTTGGTAATAGTGCAAGACCTCATACATCGGGCTGCCGGTCTTGATGACGCGGTCAGGTGGTAGCCCCTCGCGCAAGAGATACTCGCGCGCGATGTCCGAGTACGGCAGGTTGATGTCGCTGATGTGATCCACGATGCGCCGGTTGATTTCCTCGGGCACGCGCTCATCAAAGCAGCGGTTTCCTGCTTCCATGTGAAAGATAGGAATCTTGAGCCGTTTGGCGGCGATGGCGGCCAGACAGCTGTTGGTGTCGCCTAAAACGAGCATCGCGTCGGGCCTGGTTTGTCTTAAGACTGCGTCGGCGCGGGCGATGACCAGCCCGATGGTCTCCGCCGCTGTGGCGCCGGCAGCCTCCAGGAAGAAATCGGGTTTGCGCAGTTCCAGATCCTCAAAAAAAACCTGGTTGAGTTCGTAATCGTAATTCTGCCCGGTGTGGATAATGGTATGTTCGGTATAGCGATCCAGGAGCGCCATGATCCTGGAGAGACGAATAATTTCCGGGCGTGTGCCAACGATGGTAGCAACTTTCATAAACAAGCACCTCTCATTCCAATCTCCCGCTGCTGTGACTCTGCTTCCATGCATCGTAGGGGGTTGGGTCTTGCGCCACCGTTGAGATCATTTCGTCCCACGAAGGAATTGCGTAGCCGGTGGCTGCTCTGAAGCGCGTGGCATCTAAACTGCGGTCACAGAAAAATTGGTCTTCGGGCTCAATTTCAATGGGCAGGTTCATGGCGTCCCGAATCCTGACCAGGAGCTCATATTTGCTGATCGGGGCACTGGCAACCTGGTATAGGCCTGAAAGCGTGGGGTAATGCTCAATTAAATCACCCATGATCTGCGCTAAGACCTGAGTAGGGAAACCGGTATAGATGGCGCGAGTGTAACCCTTAACTGTTTTGCCGCGTTGGCTGAGGAACCATTCTAACAGAGCACTGTCTTTGACAAAATCGCGCCCAAAGATGGAGGTGCGGATGGTCAGACAGCCGGGGCGATCTATTTCGCCCAACAGTTTGGTGCGTCCATACAGATCTTCAGGGTCAGGAATATCGGTCTCTGTGTAATTTCCTTTACGTCCACTGAAAACACAATCGGTGCTCATATGGAATAGCCGTGCCCCGGTAGCCGCGCACAGGTCTGCCAGCCGATGGGGAAATAGGGCGTTTAACTGGATGCTGAGGATCGGATCTTTAGCCTCCTGGAGTTGCTTGATGATCCCGATGCAGTTGATGACAACCTCTGGTCGGGTTTGAGCCAGGGCGCGGACCACCGTCTCAAAATTGAGGGCGTTGACGCCGCTCACCAGCTGCCCGCGCGCGGCCTGCTCGTACATGGGGTAGCGCTTCCAACTCCCCTGAGGATGCTGGAATGTGGCGTAGGTTTCAAAACGCTGGCTCAAGATCTGAAAGACCTTGTGCCCTAACATACCTTCGCCGCCTAAAATTAAAATTTTCATGTCAGTTACCTCCCAGTTCGGCCTGGGCCCAGGCCAGATATTCTTGCAGCCCCGTTGCCAGGTCT
>CAYTGR010000001.1:100662-113093 GCA_964437445.1 uncultured Anaerolineales bacterium
TGATCCCGCAAAAGCCGGTGGACAAAGATGGGGATAACGTTGCCATACGCATCGTAGCGTTGGTTGATCCCGTAGACATTGAAGTAACGCAGGCAGATGCATTCCAAGGGAGGATACAATTTGGCGTAAGCCAGACAAAGTTTCTCGGCGGCCAGCTTGCTGGCGCCATAGGGGGAATCTGGCTCCACCGGATGATCCTCACGGATGGGCAGGGTCTTCAACTCGCCGAAAATGCCGGCCGAAGAAGAGAAAACAATTTTACGCACCTGAGCCCGGCGGGCAGCTTCCAGGAGGTGAAGTGTGCCCAGGACATTGATTTCTGCATCCTCCACCGGATGCTCAATAGAACGTTTGTTGCCTACCGAAGCAGCCAGGTGAAAGACTACTTCCACATCTGCCATAGCTCGCTGGACCAACCCGGCATCGCGTATGTCACCCATTATGAATTGCAGGTTGGCAAACGGCTCCAGATTACGGCGATACCCGGAAGAGAGGTTATCCAAGACTACTACTTCATGTCCCTGGGCGATTAACAGGGCAACAAGATTGGAACCGATGAAACCGGCTCCCCCCGTGACTAAGGCTTTCATAACGTTTCTCGCTCGCTTTCAAGAGTTGGAATGGGCTGTCCAGCCTTGCAGTTCGGCCTGGACATAATCTAAACGCAACAACAGGGCTATCAGTTCAGTTTCACTTAATCGCCTTGTGTTGTGGGAGTTGTAATCTCCATTAAGTTGGGAGGTCTGTCCTTCCGAAAAGTAGAGATTGTAGTTCAAATCGCGGTTGTCGGCCGGCACCCGGTAATAGTCTCCCTTGTCTATCGCGCGTAACATTTCCTCGGCGGTTAGCAAAGTTTCATACTTCTTTTCACCATGCCTGACGCCGATCAGCCGGATAGGATTGGTAGCCCGGAAAATCTGCTTGAGGGCGTTAGCCAGCGTTTCAATGGTGGCGGCCGGCGCTTTCTGCACAAAAAGATCCCCTGCTTGCCCGTGTTCAAAAGCATAGAGGACCAGATTTACAGCGTCCTCAATGCTCATCATAAAGCGGGTCATGGTGGGATCGGTCACCGTTAGCGGCTGACCGGCTTTGATCTGTTCAATGAACAGCGGAATCACCGAGCCGCGCGAGGCCATGACGTTCCCATAACGGGTGAGGCAGATAGTGCAGCCACGTTCTATGGCAATCCGCGACTTGGCCACGGCCAGTTTTTCCATCATCGCTTTGGAGATACCCATCGCGTTGATAGGGTAGGCCGCTTTGTCGGTGCTGAGGACGACGATGCGCCGGACGCCGGCGGCCATGGCCGCGTTCATCACGTTTTCTGTCCCCACGGCATTAGTGAGGAGCGCTTCCATCGGATAGAACTCGCACGAGGGCACCTGTTTGAGCGCCGCGGCATGAAAGACGAAATCCACCCCGGCCATGGCATCCAGGAGGCTCTCGGGGCGGCGCACATCCCCGATATAGAACTTGAGCTTGGGGTGGTTATACGCCAACCGCATATCGTGCTGCTTCTTCTCATCGCGCGAGAAGATACGGATTTCCCGGATGTCGGTCTGCAAAAAGCGACGCAACACGGCATTACCAAATGTGCCGGTGCCGCCGGTGATGAGCAGGGTTTGATTTGAAAACATGGGAGATTTCCTCTAACTACTTTGTTATTTTTGATGCTGGATAGTAGTATTGAAGAGATGGCGATAATCTTGCAGCGTAACTTCTTGTTGTTCTTTTATCCAGTCTTGCATGTATTGTCGCGCACGGCGGGACCATGACTCAAATTCGGTTTGCTCCATTGCCACGCAACGGTTTAACACCGCCTGGAAACGCTCTGGCTCCGACAAAGGAATATCCCAGCCAATGCCCAGTTCCTCTAACCCCCGCCAGGGGGTCTGGTCGCTCAGCAGGACCGGACATCCGGCAGCCAGGGCTTCAGCAATGACGTGCCCAAAGTTTTCTCCCCGCGTTGGGAATAGAAACAGATGTGCCTGGGCAAACACTGGGGGAACCTGTTCGGGAGCTAAAGCTCCCTGGTAGTGGACCTGCACTTGAGCAGGTAACTCAGCGATTAACGCTTCGCACTCGCGCCAGTAATTTGGGTCTTCCAGGGGACCGTAAATATCAAAGGTGATTTGCCCCCGCACGTCTTGCAGCAAGCGCAAGGCGGCGTCTAAATTTTTTTTCCGCGAAATACGCGACACAAAAACTACCCGGAGCTCGCCGGCTGTTTTCGTCCGGGCGAGAACAGGGCTGGTAGCTAGAGCGGTCAAATCGCGAGCCATATAAATAAGAGGTCTGGAGGTAAAAATGGTTACATGTCTGAGGGTGGCTTTTTGAATATCATCTCTTTCATAGAGTGTGGAAGCGTGCCAGACCAGGTCTCTTTCCAAAGAAAGTAACTGCGAGAGTGCCCTATAAGGCCATTTTTTCCAGGCTTTGAGGGCCAGAGCGCCGGGGGAGAATTCGCCCCGGGGGGCTAACACCAATGGGCGGTGAGGCAGCAATCCAAGTTTTCTCAACCACAGCGTTTTGATGCTCAAACGCGAAAAATAGCTGTTCAGATACAGCACATCGTAATCCAGTTGATTGAGAAACTGCCGCCAGGCCCACAGACGCTTTTGAGACGGGGTCAGATAAAGCACCTGGGCTTTGCCAACGGGATGCCAGCTGCCACTCCTGATGTGGGGGTACGGCTGGGAATCGCCGAGGTCGCGGTCCGAGGTCAAAATATTGAACTGGAATTCGTCTCCCAGCTGTTCTACCAGATTGGCAATGCTGCGAACCGACCCACCGGCCTTGTA
The DNA here is from genome assembly GCA_964437445.1 of uncultured Anaerolineales bacterium. Classification (GTDB taxonomy): domain Bacteria; phylum Chloroflexota; class Anaerolineae; order B4-G1; family SLSP01; genus CAYTGR01. The sequence continues at coordinate 103,464 of CAYTGR010000001.1, forward strand.
GCCGGGCAGGTAGTAATCAATAACTACCAAAATCTTTTTCACAGGTTGTTATCCATACGCTATTTTTTAGAGTTGAGCAACCGGGTGCGGATGAAATCGGCCAGTTTTTCGCCCTGGGCTTGCCAGGTATTATGAACTTGAATATAAGCCTGCGCGGCACGACCTTTTTCAAGCCGTATGGCGAGCGGCAGCTGGGCTACCTGCTCAATCAGTTGGGCCAGCGCTTCGGGGGTCTCGTCCCGCAAAAGGAATACGAAATCGGCGTATTCCTCTTCAACGTGTCCTGTGCACGTGGTAATCACCGGCACTCCCGAAGCCAGATATTCCATCATCTTGGAAGGGAAGAAATACTCTGTGTGCATGCGCTGGGTTAACCGCATGTTGATTAACACATCGGCTGAATCATACAATGCCAACACCTGGTCAAACGAGAGGTATCCTAAATATTCAATCCTGGAATCTCGGGCTGCCTGTTGTTGCACCAGGGTTTGTAAAGGACCGGCGCCGGCGATGCGTAGCCGATAATGCCCCGGCAGGAAGGCCATAGCGGCCAATATTTCTCTAAATCCATTGGCTTCATCCAGGCTGCCGGTGGCAACAATGGTAAAGGGGGCCTCTGGTTGAAAAGGGCGAGCCTGTTGTGAAAAGTGCTGGATGACAGAGGGGTTGACCCCTCCTTCTATCCGGACAAAGGGCTTTCCGGGGGCAAAATCTTGGATGATTTTCTGGCTAACTACCACCAAACCATCAATCTGGGGGATGAGTTTTTTTTGTAGCCAATAATCAATTTTCCGGGACAGAGTTGGGGGTATGGTCTCACCTGGTATATTAATGTCGTTGATAGACGCGATTAGTTTGGCACGAATGAATTTTGCTGCCAGAAAGGTAAAAAATCCTGGCGGTTCAGTAAGATTAAAGGTATAAATTACTTTGCAAGGTAGTTTGCGGAGAAGCCATCCCCATTTGATTAATTCAAATATTACAGCTAATCCCACAGTAAGAGGTCGTAAGAATGGCAAATTCAAGAAGGGAACCAGATGAACTTCTAAACCGGAGGTTAATCGGCATTGCGATCTTGGCTTCCATAAAACAGGAGAGTTGGGGAAAGCTCGCAGCGGCTGTTGTGACAAAATCAAGTCCGGCGGCAGGCCCGCCTCACTGAGCGCTGCCAACAGATTTTCCTGAAACATATTGCCGGCGCGACTAAAAGCAATGCTGTGGACAGCTGGCTGGTCAGGGACTACCGAGCCAACATAGGCCAGAGCTATTTGAGGAGTTTCAAGAGACTGGTTCATCTCAATACATATTTTCGACGAGTGAAGCGCCACAGGATCAGCGTGCCAACGAAAGCGGTCCATGATTCACCGCTTTGGAGCACCTGATTGTTGGCGGGAAAATAGAACAACATAATCAAAAATTGGGCGAAGGCCGCCACCGCAAAAGGGTTTTCTCCCCGCAGTGTGTCTAACCAGGTCTGGGCAAAGAGCCGCCCGATTATAAACACTACCAGCAGCGTGCCCGGGAACGAGACATCAGAAGCGATCCAGGGATAAATGGAAGACCACAAGCCGTAAGCATTCCAACCATATTTCTCAATTCGCATAGGGAAAGGCAGCCGGCCCACGAAGGCTAAACCTGGAAGATCAGCCACCTGGTTTACCAGAAACATGGAATGCCCCACGCCAAACGTGGGGATAAAGGGTTCCTTGAGGGACAGATAAAGAGCATAATAGCCCTGGGTAAGATAACTGGTTAACCCATAAATTCCTACCTGGGCGCTGGCGGGCAAGCCGCGGACCATGAAATTTTCCGGATCGGCCGAGATTTGGAGGGCGGAGAAGTAGCCGTACAAGGCACCTGAACCTGAACGAGTTGCCATCCCTCTGGCAAAGAAGACCAGAAATAAAGCCATCACCAGACTACCCCCGATGACCAACCGCCGTTTTCCTTGCGGGGAAATCCTGGCAATTTGGGCGTAATGTCCGGCTAACAATAATCCTATTCCCAACAAAACTGTATCAGCAATACCTTTGTTGGTGCCCATGGCTACGAACGTCAGAACATTTCCCATTATCAGGAGACCGGCCAGCCCAAGCAGTCTCTTTTTCAGACGGCGGCGGTAGAAGATAGTCAGTGGTAGGAGCCAGAAAAGGAGGGGGCCGGCAAAAATGCGTATATATTCAACAACAGGAACAGCTTGAAGTCGTGCAATGTTTGATTGCCCATAAGCTGCACCTGGATCTAAGATAGCTGCCTTTAAGTTGGGGAGCCACTGGCCTGTGCGAAAAGCCAGAGTCGGCCATAGCAAAACGAGATTGACCAACACACTCAGTTTGAGGATGGATTCAATGCGCCATTTCCCAAAATAACCGCGTGGTTTTCCAAGAGCTGCACTTAAATAACCGGTGAATAAAGCAAGGTGGGCTAAAGCCAGGTAAGTGTATAAGGGCAGGCCATTCTTGACTGGATAGGGCCAGGGGCCATATGCAAAGAGAAAAATGGTAAAGCTTAAATAAGCGATGAAAAAAAAGATTGGGAATGTACGCAAACCCAATCCTAATTTACGTACAGAATCTGGCTTTGTCCCCTGGGGGGTGAATTGTGCTGAGCTGGTTGAAAGAGGCTTGCTTTCTGTCGTCATTTTTGCTTAACTTGAGGTATCCTATTCCATAGGTAGGGTACCTTCAAACGTTTCAGACTGGTTATGATTATATTTTGCACATCCAATAGCAGGGGATCCATGTAAATCAATCCCATCCCACCTATCAAAGTCATCAATGATCCAACGATTAGAACATAGCTCCAACTAGGCTGATGAAAAGCAATCCCTACCCAGAACCCCATAGCCAGCAATAATAATCGTGCAATCCAAACAGATATTATAAACCCTTTGACCGGTTTAGAAAAACGAATGAGCGCCTGATAGGTCCAACGGTAAACAATCACAGCGGTGAGGACGGATGTCACAATGCCGGACAATGCTGCCCCCCACAAACCAAACTGGCGCAGCAAGATGACGGTTAAAGGAACCCGCACCGCACTTTCTGCAACTAACATAAGTGAGCCCTTCAGGATAGGACCTGTGGCGCGGTATAAGTAATTCACTAAGTATGAGCTTCCTACTGAAATGAATTGAATGGCGATCAAGCCGGTAAGCAGTGGCCCGCCGTATTGATCAGGACCCACCCACACTGAAATCAAGCTGGCATTTACGGCCAGGTACGCCGCTGCCAATGCAACGGCCAGTGAAAGTCGTAACGAGTTGATTTGAGCGTAAACTTGCAAGGCGCGGTCGCGTTGGTCAGAAGCAGCCAGGTGAGCAAAACTCCCGTAAGTGGCAACTCCGATCATATCCACAAGGTTACGGGCCATATCCACGGCTTTGCGGGTGAGGGAAAGCACTGCGGCCGCTTCTGGTCGGATTAAGATAGCAGCCAAGGCAGTCTCGCTCTGATTCATGGCGGTATAACTTAATCCCCCCAGGGCGGTCGCTGGTGAAATCAAAAAAAATTCACGCAAGATCGCGCGGCGCAGGCAGAAAGCACCGTGGAGTTCGGTTTTCAATATGGAAAGCGTGAAGATAAAACTCCCGATGATTAAGACGATGGACCGGCTCAGTAATCCTAAAGCAATAGCCCAGAGTCCAGCGCCAGACAAAACCAATCCCAAAGAAATACCGAATCCAATCAGACTGGAAATAACACCCATCAAATTGATAAAAGTCGTGCGCTGGACTCCTCGTGAAAACCCCACTACACTGTTATTGGCAATATTCAGAGCTGCTCCTACAGCTCCTACTCTAAAGCACCGTTGTAAAATGAGGGCTTCTTCCCCTGCTAACCCCATCCAGGTGGGGATAAACGGTGAGAGTAGTATAGCAATCCCTAAAAGGCAGAGACTTATACATACCAACGCTATCATTCCCGTGGCAAAATATTCACCAACGGTTTGTGTATCTCCCTTCCCTTGTGCGGCTCCAATTCGTTGGATCATTAGATTGGGCAGGCCTAAATCAAAGGCCTGCATCCAAATCAGGATATCACCTGAACCTAACCAGGCGCCATAGAGTCGTGGGCCTATGCTGTGCAAATACAAAGGCATTAACACAATCGCCTGAACGGAGACGATCAGTGTATTGAAGGTGCTGCCCAGAAACGTGGCCAATGTGGCACGCCGGCGACTGACATTCATGACCAAGCGCCGCTCACTATGCTTAACAGGACTGACCGGGAAGGATTATGGACATTGTTTCAAGCCATCCCTGGCCCATTGATGTTGCGGATTAAGTTGAAGGGCCTTGTCCAAATTGCTCCTGGCTTCGGTGCAATTACGTAGTCCAATGTATGCCCAGCCCGCCATTGCAAAGGCATCGCTATTGTTGGGGTTCAGTTCTATCCACTGTGAAGCAGTTTCTGCCGCCTGGGTATATTGTTTTAAGGCATAGTAGGTATTGGCTAATCCACTGTAGGCAGACTCTGTTTCTTTAAGCCTTATTGATTCAGAGAAAGATGCTAATGCGTCTTGGTATTGTTGTAAATTATACGATGACCATCCTATCAGACTGTGAGCCGTTGGATCGTTGGGGGCTAAGGCAACCCATTGTCTACAATTTGAAAGTGCTTGTTCGTAATTACCGAGCGCATAATAAGCAGTCGCCAGGCCCTGATAGGCTCCAGGGGTTTTCTGCAATTCCAGTGACTTAGAAAAGGCCCTGATAGCCTCGTCATAACGTTGCAAGTTGTAGAGCGCCCAACCTTTATGTAAATGAACCTCTGCATTGTTGGGGGCTATTTGAAGCCATCTCTCACAGCTCTCCAGGGCTTTTTCGTACTGCCTTAAGCGGAAATAGCAATTTTTTAAGCCAAGGTAAGCATCATCCGTCTCTTGTAGTTCTAAAGAGCGTGAAAAAGCCGCTGCGGCCTCATTGTCTTTCCCTAAATTGTATAAAGCCCACCCTTTTAAGCGATGCGCATCTGCATTGTCTGGTTCTAACTCAAGCCATTTTTGCACGGCCTCTAATGCTGATTCTGATTGTCCTAACTTCAGGTAGGAATTCCCCAAGCCACTATAGGCTGATGCGGTAGGTTGTAGTTCTGTTGAATGAGAAAAGGCCTGGCTGGCCTCTTCATGGCGTTGCAAATTGTATAATGACCACCCGATGATGTTGTGGGCATTTGGATCTTTGGCATTTAACTCAGCCCATTTTTGAGCAGCTGCCAGCGATTGCTCAAATTGACTGAGGTTATAATGGCACATACTTAGACCATGATAGGCTTCTGCGGACTCATGTAATTGAATTGATTGAGAAAACGAATCACAGGCCTCGGCATAGCGTTGCAAGTTAAATAAGGACCAACCCAATGAGGTTTGAGCAGGTTCGTTTTGTGGTTCCAGTTCGGACCACTTTTTGAGTGGTTCTAAGCTCTCTTCATACTTTTTTAGTGCTTGATAGCTTAATCCCTGGCCCCGGTAGCCTTCTGCATTGGCCGGTTCGAGTGCCACAGCTTTGGTGAATTCTGCCACAGCCTGTTCATAATCTCCTGTGTCATAATAAACCCAGCCCAATCCCCGGTGAGCGGCGGGATTATCAGGCTCTTTTTCCAATGCTGCGGCAAAGGCCTCTTTTGCCTCGGGATATTGCGTTGCGGCCAGCGCTTGTTGCCCGTCTTGGATCAACTGAGCCACGGTAGGACCTCTGAAAAAGAGTAGATAAATCCCTATGGCCATGACGAGACATAAAACCAAGCCTCCGGCGGCGAGCCCTGCCCAGAGCCAGCCTTTGGATTTCTTGCCGGCCGCTGTGGTCGGAGCCGGATACGGAGCGACTCCAGGTGTTACAGGCGGAGAGACCATCGTTGGGGCACTACCCATCGGCACCGTCGCCGGCCAGGGTTGGGGGGGCGGTTGGTATCCCGGCGGTAGCACGGCGGTCTGGGCTTTGGGCGCTTCGGCGGGAGTAGTGCCGCTTAACGCCTCTACAAACGCCCCAGCGCTGGGGAAGCGGTCGGCGGGGCTTTTGGCTAACATTCGCGCCAGCGCCTGCGCGACAGAGGGTGGCAGCGCCGGGGCCAGCTGGCGCACGTCGGGCGGCAGCAGATTCACCTGCGCATAGAGCAACGAAGCTGTTGTGGGCGAATCAAACGGGATGCGGCCGGTGAGCATCTCATAGGCCACAATGCCCAGCGAATACAAATCCGCGCGATAATCCGGGGGCTGGCCCTGAATTTGCTCCGGTGCCATATATTCAATGGTGCCCAGGACCGAACCGGCTTGCGTGATGCGCGCTGTTGCGCCCGAGCCTTCCATGGCCTTGGCGATCCCAAAATCGGTGATGACGACCCGTTCATCAGGCGTGACCATAATATTGGCCGGTTTGATGTCACGGTGGACAAAGCGGCGTTCATGGGCATAATCCAATGCTGCCGCTACCTGTCGTAGCAGGGCCACGGTGCGCGGCAGCGTTAGTGCCCCTTCTTGCTTGATCATGGCTTCCAGCGAGCGGCCTTCCACAAATTCCATGGCGATAAACAGCTGGCGGTCTTGCTGGGCTACCTCATAAATGGTGACAATATTGGGATGGCGCAGGTTGGCTGCCACGATGGCTTCCTGTTGAAAGCGCTGGACAAATTCCCAGTCATTGGTTAAGTGGGGTTGGAGTACCTTGAGCGCCACATACCGGCGCAGCGAGGGCTGCCACGCTTTGTAGACAACCGACATGCCGCCCCGCCCCAGCTCATCCAAGATTTGATATTGTCCTAATGTAGTTCCTATCAATGATCCTGATTGGCTCATGGTAGTACTCCTTGTAACTACAAAAGATTGAACTCTTGCACAAAGTACAATGTGGTTAGGGGCGGGTATCTTCTAGGGTGGTCAGCGCTTCGCGCGCTTGCTGCAAAGTTGGGTTCAAAGCTAAAGCCTTTTGGTATTGTAAACGAGCTTCCGCCGTTCGCCCGGTCAGACGGTAAAATTCTCCCAAATTGTGATAAACCCATGCCCCTTGAGGAGCTAAAGCAACAGCTATCAGCATCTCTTGCTCGGCTTCTGCTTCATTTCCATCCCGCTGATAAAGGCCCCACCCGCGCATCAGATGTGCCCCGGCGTGGGTTGGATAGAGGGCCAACGCGGCTTCAAATTCGGCCATGGCTCTATCCCAATCCCCGGTTTGCCAGAGCCACACCGCCCCATAGTTATAATGACAATCGGCAGCCTCGGCCTGGGTATTGAAGGCTTGCAGGGCTAAGGCTCGCTCGTAATATTGTAACACCAGCTCCCAATATTGACGATCCTGCATTTGCTGGTAAGTCAGCCCCATCCGGTAATAAACGGTGCTGATTCCAACCTGCGACAGCGGTTTGTGGAGTGCCCGTTCATACATAGCCAGGGCTGCCGTCCACTCTTTTTGCAGCTCATAGGCCAACCCGGCCTGATACCAGGCTTCCCCCTGCTCAGGATTGAGCCAAACGGCACGCCCATACCAGGCCATGGCCCCAGGATAGAGATAGGTGCGGGCGCCATTGCCAATACGAATGAAATCCTGCGCTCTTACCCCACCCCGTTGCCAGGCGGCGATGGCACGCGCTACCGGTTCTGTCTGCCGGTAAGCAGCAGTTGCCGCCGGCACCCATTGCAAATCTCCCCATCCGGCCTCTAAAGTGACTGTTTCGCTGGCCGGCAGGAGGTCTACTGCCAGCCGCAGCTGGATCTCTCCCTGCCAGTTGCTCAAATCCACGCTGGCCGGGTACCAGCCCTGTTGTCCGGCCGCGGCGCTCAGAGTGTAGGTAAAAACGACGGTATTGTTCACCCACAATCGGTAACGCACCTGCCCTTCAGCCCCGGCGGACGAGGATGGCTCCAGCCCCACCCAAAACAGCAGCGCCGTGGGCGTCACCGGTAGGGTCGCGGTGATGAGTAGCTGATCTGGCGCCGTCATCACCAGGACTGAACGGGTCACAGGCGTGGCCGGTGTCCACCAGTCCCGGCCGGGGGAGGCGGCATTGGGTAAGCCCCAAACGACGGTGGCGGGGACCGGTAAGCGCTGGATTTCCAGCGCGGGATCTTGGGTCAAGGTATCCGCCGGGAAAATCCCGGCCCGGCCGGCCCAGCGTTCATAGGCCAGTCCCAATTCCCACCAGCCCAACTGGTCACTGGGCGTCCGGTTGACCACTTGGGAACAATACTTCAGGGCTTCGTCCGGGTGATCCAGCAAGGCCGCGCTGCGACCGGCCCACCGCGCTGCTTGCCGGCTGCCCGGCGACACCCGCAACGCGGCCTGGAAATGAGCGGCGGCCTCGGCGGTCCATTGCCGGGCCAGTGGAGTGGTCAGCGGCGCCGGCAGCCACACTCCTGTGTTGGAGTTAAGGTGCGCTGTTTCGGCTTGTAAGGCCTGAACTACTAACCAAACCCCTCGGGTTTGATGGTACAGACCAACCCCCCAACGTCCCAAAGGCCAGAGCAAGCCCAGCAGCAACAATAGCCCCCACTGCTTAGGGACTCGAAGTCGGTGGAGGCTTTGCCGGATTGTCCTCATGGCCGCATGTTGGCTCACGCTGAGGGGCTGACCTCCCGAGCGGTATGGTTATCTTGCCACCACACCACCGCCAGCACCGCCGCGACACTGACCATGAATCCCAACGCCCCTGCGGCGGCGGTGTTGAGCAGCTTGCGCGGGCTGACCGGCACCTCCGGGGGGATGGCCTCACTGGCCAGCAACACGTCGCCGCTCTCTTCGGCGGTGATCCGCGCCTCTTCCACTTTACGCGCCAGCGTCAGGTAGGTTTCTTTGACCACATCCCGGGCGCGGGTCAAGCGATCCAGCTCAATGGTGGCCTGTTGGACCTGCTGTTGCAAGGTCAAGATCTGTGGTTCCACTGTGGCTAACCGTTGTTCGCTCTCTGTCGACCGCGCTTCCAAGACCTTGACCAGATCATCCAGAAAGGCGATCTGTTCGGCGGTGCTTTTGCCGGAGAGCACTTCGGGGGACGTGATTTGCAACTGGAGCGGCGCGGAGGCTTGCGCATCAAAGGCTCTGATTTGCAGGAAGAGCGCCGTCATTTGATCGGCTAAGGTGGTGGTATAGCCGCTGGCCTGACCAGACAGCTGGGCGCGCAAGCTCTGCACATCCTGGATGATATAGGCAATAGAACGTTGCTCCTGTAAATAATCGGCCTGCATTTTGCGGGCGGAATCCAGCCGATTTTTCAGGATCTCTATCTGGTTCTGGCCCTGGAACGCAATCAGGGCCGCCTCGGCAGCCTCCAGTTCGGTCTTGGATTGCTGCAGCTGGGTCTCGAAGAAGGCCAGCTGCTCAGGGCCGCGCCCGTAGATCAGATTGGCCTGCCGGATGAAAATCTCGGCCCAGGTGTTGGCGATGTGGGCCGCTTCTGCGGGGGTGGGGGCTTTGACGACCAGCCGGACCAAACTGGGATCTGTGCCGGCCTCGGCGGTGGCTCGTCCCCGCAAGCTCTGCACTGTTTCCAGGTCAGGCAGCTGCGGCGCGACTGTTTGCCACAGGGTGGACAAAACTGCATCGCTGGCGGCCAGCTCCGGGTAGACTTTGTAGCTCGGCTGGATGTTGCTGACCGTTTGAAACTGCGCATCAAAGTTGATGATATAGCGCGGCTTGGTGAT
>CAYTGR010000001.1:113193-136452 GCA_964437445.1 uncultured Anaerolineales bacterium
CGGCCTGCGCAGCCTATTTTAGCCTTAGCGGTTGATCTGTCAACTTGCTAATCCTGCGCGTTGATCTGGGCCGCCCACTCCCGTTCGGCCTGATACCAGGCCACCAGGCGGGCGATCCCTTCCTCAAAGCGGACCTCCGGCCGCCAGCCGAGCAGCCGCTCCGCTTTGCCGATGTCGGCCCAGGTGGCCGGGACGTCGGCGGCGTGCGCCGGCTTGAAGACCAGCTGCGCCGGCCGTCCGACTAACCGCTCCACCAACCGGATGAAGTCCAGTAGCACAACGGGGGCATCGGAGCCCAGGTTGATGACCTCGTAACCTACGGGCCGCAGCCCGGCCAGGGTGCCCCGGGCGATGTCATCCACGTAGGTGAAATCGCGCCGCTGCAAGCCATCGCCGTATACGGTGACCGGTCGCCCCTCGCTGATCCATTGCACGAAGCGGAACGGGCTCATGTCCGGGCGGCCGGCCGGTCCGTAGACGGTGAAGTAGCGGAAGACGGTCACATCCAGGCCGTAGAGCGCGTGATAGGTGTAGCAGAGCACCTCGGCGGCCTTTTTGGAAGCAGCGTAGGGCGAGAGGGGGTGGTCGGTGGTTTGCTCCTCCCGGTAGGGCATGGGATTATTTTTGCCGTACAGGCTGGAAGATGAAGCCAGGACAAACTTGGGGCAGCCGAACTCGCGGCTGAGCTCCAGCAGGTTCAGCGTGCCGGTGACGTTGGTCTCCAGGTAGACCCAGGGGTTGGTCACCGAATAGCGCACTCCGGCCCGCGCCGCCAGGTTGATGACTGCGGTGAACGGGGTAGCCGTCGGCTCAAACAGCGCGCGCAGGTCGGCCCGGTCGGTCACGTCCAGCCGGTGGAAAACAAAGCCGGGCTGCGTTTGCAGCTGCGCCAGGCGCCACTCCTTCAGACGGACATCATAGGCCGCATTGAGGTTATCCACGCCCACGACGGTGTGGCCGGCGGCCAGCAGTTGCGCCGCCACGCGCGAGCCGATGAACCCGGCGCAACCGGTGAGCAGATACGTTGCCATGGCTCTCCTTAGTGAACGTATTCGTGTATTCGTGTTTCATTCGTGGTCCCATTCGTGGACGGCAATTCACCCTACCGGCAGGACGTGATGTTCTACTCCCGAGGCCACCAGCGCCTGCGCCAGCTCTAACGCACGCAGGCCATCCGCGCCGGTGACGGCGACCGGGCGTTCGCCCCGCACGGCCGCCACAAAGGCTTCCTGCTCGGCCCGCAGCGGCTCCTTTTTCGCCACCACATGCCGGATCATGCGCCCCTCGCTGACACCGCGCAAGACCTGCAAGGTGTCCCAGTCCCCACCGTTGGCCGTGGCGTTTTCGTAGAAGTAGAGGTCTTGCGTCAGGTAATCCACACGGAACATCCCGCGTTCGCCCGTCACATAGAGCTCGCGGATTTTGGTCGGCGTCAGCCAGTTGATCGTCAATGTGCCGATGGCCCCATCGCTCAGCCGGATCAGGCCGGTGAGCAGGTCCTCGCGGCTGCTGTGGAGCCGCCGTTCCGTCTCTGCGTAGACCCGCACCACCTCTGCGCCGCTCACATAACGCATCACATCCAAATCGTGGACGGCTAAGTCAATCACCACGCCCACATCGTTAATCCGGGTAGGGAAGGGGCCTTGTCGCCGGGCGTCCAGCTGGAAGACGCGGCCCAATTCCCCGGCCGCTAAGTGCGCCTTGAGGGCCTGTACCGCCGGGTTGAAGCGCTCAATATGCCCCACCATCAAATGGACACCGGCGGTCGCGGCGGCGTCAATCAATTGCTGGCCCTCGGCCACCCCGCAGGCGATGGGCTTTTCTACCAGCAGATGGACACCGTGCGCAATCACATCCAGGGCGATGGGCACGTGGAGCGAGGTGGGCACCGCCACTGTGACCAGGTCCGGCTGCGTCTCCTCCAGCAGCTGGCGGTGATCCGGGTAGGCGCGCGTCCCGTAACGGCGCGCGATGCTTTCGCCTAACGACGCATTGGCATCGGAGACGCCGACCAACTCCACCTCCGGCATCTCCCAGTAAACCCGCGCGTGGTTGCGCCCCATGGAGCCAACGCCAATCACGGCTGCTTTGAGCGTCATAGTTTATTTACCTCAGCCACGATGGTCTCCAGGTCGGCCTGGGAAAGCTGCGGATGCACCGGCAGCGAAATGACCTCGCGCGCCAGCTGCTCGGCGACCGGCAGCGTCACGTTGCCCAACCCCATGGCCTGCAGGTGCACCTGCCGATTGGCCGGCACCGGGTAGAAAATGCCCGTGCCGACGCCGGCATCGTTGAGCTGCTTGACCGCTGCATCGCGGTCGCGGCCCCGATCCACCCGGATGGTGTACTGGTGCCAGACATGGCCGTATCCTTCGCGGACGGTGGGCGTCACCACGCTGGTCAGGTGCGCGTTGAGGTAAGCGGCATTGGCGCGCCGCTGGGCGGTGAACTCGGCCAGCCGGTCAATCTGCACCACCCCGATAGCGGCGTGCAGGTCGCTCATGCGGAAGTTGTAGCCGAGCATATCGTGGTAATACCGCCGTTGCATCCCGTGGCTGCGGATCATCCGGCAGCGCTGGGCCAGCGCGTCGTCGTTGGTGGTGATCATCCCGCCCTCACCGGACATCACATTTTTGGTGGCGTAGAGGCTGAAGCAGCCGGTGCCGAAGCTGCCCACCGGCTGGCCGTGATAGGTAGCGCCGATGGCCTGGGCAGCATCTTCAATCACCACCAGGTTGTGCCGCCGGGCGAGCTCTAAGATGGCGTCCATGTCGCACGGGTAGCCGTAAAGGTGGACCGGCAGGATGGCTTTGGTGCGTGGCGTGATCGCGGCTTCAATCAGGGCCGGGTTGATGTTGAAGGTCTCGGCCTCAATATCCACGAAGACCGGTGTCGCGCCGGTGTAGATGATGCTGTTGACCGAGGCGATGAAGGTGAACGGCGTCGTGATGACTTCGTCGCCGGGGCCGATGCCGTGGGCCAACAGGGCGATGTGCAGGGCGGTGGTGCCGGAAGAGGTGGCGATGGCATGTTTGACGCCACAGACCGCGGCAAATTTCTCCTCCAGTTTGGCCGTGCGCGGCCCCTGGACCAACATGCCGGAATCCAGTACTTCCATGACCGCCTGTTTTTCGGCCTCACCAATCACGGGTTTAGAAATGGGGATCATCGTTTGCCTCCTACTTTACCAGCCGCGCATAGTCGGTCTGGGGGATCATGATCTCAGTACCACAGTGTGGGCAACGCATGAGCACGCTCTCTGTCCCCGGTGCGCCGGCCTCGGCGCGCACCAGTTTTTCGCCGCAGGGGCAGACAAAGCCGTGCAGTCGGGCCGGGTTGCCGTAGACCAGGCCGTAATCGGGGACATCGCGGGTCACGACCGCGCCGGAGCCGATCAAGGCCCACCGGCCGATGGTCACGCCGCAGACGATGGTGGCGTGAGCGCCGATGGAAGCGCCGTACTTGACCAGCGTCTTGCTGACGACCCAATCTGCGCCGCTCTTCAACGTGCCATCGGGATTGATGGAGCGCGGCAGCTTGTCGTTGGTGAAAACGCAGTGGGGGCCGCAGAAGACGCCATCTTCCAACGTCACGCCGTGGTAGATGGAGATGCCGTTTTGGATTTTGACGTTGTTGCCAATATGCACGCCGGCATCCACATAAACCCCTTTGCTCAGAATGCAATGGTGGCCGAGGACGGCTCCTTCGCGCACCTGGCAATGCTGCCAGATTTTGGTCCCCTCGCCGATGGTGGCGTCAGGGGAGACATCTGCCGTGGGGTGAACAAAAAAATTGCGCTCCATACGTCTCCTTACATAAAATGCGTAAATAACATCCTGAGTCTACTGTCCAAAGGTCGTTTCACCGCTGAGGGTTTGTTCACATCAATCTGTGCTCTCGGCGTCTCTGCGGTGAGTTTTTGCTGTGAAGTCACATCCTGTGTTGTCCGCTGTGTTTTAGCGCCGGCCAACGCGCTGAAGCGCGTCACAACAAGCTTTCTTCACATTGTATCAAATTGCTTGAAAATGCAATCGCAAAAACCGGCCATTGGTCATCAATTTCATGAAAAAAAGCTTAAAAAAAGCCGTGGTGCCCGGCTGGCAACGGCTCTCTCTTCTGAAAATAATGCTCTGCGTTTGTAGTCAGGCGCTTTAGCGCCGTCTTTGCCGCGCTAAAGCGCGGCACTACAAGCCAATTTTCATCCACCACTGGCGAGCGCCAGTTCATGGGGAATTCCTCTCCCTACGGCCTGAGAGGCGGGGCAGCGTACACAATTCTTCCCGGCTCAGGCCGGCGGCGCCAGCACACGGATGGTATCTCCGACGGCTACCTCGCCCGGTTCCAACACCTTGACGAAGATGCCCTCCCGGGGCATCACGCAATCGCCCACCGCCTGGAAAATCGCACATTTGGTATGGCAGAGCTTGCCGATTTGCGTCACTTCCACCAGCGCGGTGCCCAGCTGCAAGCGGGTGCCGATGGGCAGCGTGGGCAGTTCCAGGCCCTCGGTCGTGATGTTTTCGGCGAAGCTCCCCTCTTGCACGTTCACTCCCAACGCGCGCATCCGCTCAATGGACTCCCACGCCAGGAGGGAGACCTGGCGGTGCCATTTGGCGGCGTGGGCATCCCCTTCCAGCCCCCAATCCACCCGTAACGTGCCGTGCCCGACGTTGGTTTTGGCGATCCCTTTTTTATCGCTCACGCAGACCGCGCGCACAGTTCCCTGTAGCGTCATGCTATTTCCTCCAAAATAAGATCACCGCTCTTGCCGCCGCTTTTGCGCAGCAGGCGGATATTCTGAATCCGCATTCCTTTTTCCACGGCTTTGCACATATCGTAAAGGGTCAGGGCGGCGACGCTGACCGCCGTTAGCGCTTCCATTTCCACGCCGGTGACGCCGGTGCAGCGTACCCGCGCGGTGATGGTGATCACCGCGCGCTCTGGGTCTACTTTGAACTCCACTGTGACGCCGGTGATGGGCAGCGGGTGGCAGAGCGGGATCAGCTCCGGCGTCCGCTTGGCGGCCATGATGCCGGCCACGCGGGCCACCGCCAGCACATCGCCTTTGGGCAACCCGCCGCTCTGGATGAGCGCCAGCGTCTCCGGCTTCATCCAGACTTCGCCGGCGGCCACAGCCTCGCGGACGGTGGTGGCTTTAGTGCTCACATCTACCATCCGCGCTGCCCCTTGCTCGTCCAGGTGCGTTAGAGTCATCGTGATTGTTCCCTTCCTGAAAATAACGCTCTGCGTTTGTAGTCAGGCGCTTTAGCGCCGTCTTAGCCGCGCTGAAGCGCGGCACTACGAACCTAATTTTTATCTCACGGCTGGTGAACGCCGGTTCCTGAGTGCTCTTTCCTCAGCCGCCGATGCAGGACATGGGCAGCCGGCTCTCCGCCCGCTGGATTTCGGCCAGCCGATGCCCTCGGGGCTTGACCTGGATTGCCTGCCGGAACAGCTCCTGCAGTGTGGCATCGTCGGCCCCGGCGCGCAAGGGGGTGCGTAAATCCACCGCCAGATTAGACATCAGACAGGGGAGCAATTGCCCGTCGGAGGTCAGGCGCAGCCGGTTACAGGCCTGACAGAAGTGCTCGGTGACCGGGCTGATGAAGCCCAACGTCCCGGCGGCACCGGGCAGGCGATAATAGCGGGCCGGGCCGGCTCCGTTGCCATCGCCGGGCACTGAGGTCAGCGGCCCCAAAGCTGCCTCAATCCGCGCGCGGATCTCGGCGGCCGGAACCACCCCGTTGCCTGACCAATGCCTGCCGTTGCCCAGGGGCATCACCTCAATGAAGCGCACATGCCAGTCGGGGGCCAGGGTTAACCGGGCCAGGTCTATTACCTCGTCGTCGTTCAATCCTCGGATCACTACGGTGTTGATTTTCACCGGCCGTAAGCCGGCCGCCAGCGCGGCCTGCCGCCCGGCCAGCGTCTCCTCCAGCCGTCCCCAGCGGGTGATCTGGGTGAAACGTTCTGGACGCAGGGTATCCAGGCTGAGATTGATCCGCCTTAGCCCGGCGCGGGCCAGCGGCTCGGCATAACGGCTGAGCAGCAGGCCGTTGGTGGTCATGGAGAGGTCGTCCAGGCCGGGGATCTCTGCCAGAGCGGCTACCAGCTCCACAAGCCCTGCCCGCACCAGCGGCTCGCCCCCCGTCAACCGCACGTGGATTAAGCCCATCGCTACGGCTATCCGGACGATGCGCACGATTTCTTCGTAACGCAAGATGTCGGCGTGAGCCAGGGGGGCGATGCCCTCTTCGGGCATACAGTAAACACAACGCAAGTTACAGCGATCGGTCACCGAGACACGCAGGTATTGAATCGGGCGATCAAAGGCATCTGTGCATAGCATCTCTGCTCCTACTTACGCCAGCTATGGCCGACGCTCCTGAATTCAGTTCGCCCCAAGTTTACCTCACTCTGGGCTGGGCGCAATCGCGCCGGACTACCGTATTGGGCCTGAATGTGCGCTGCTTCCCGCGCAGCTGTGCGCTGGTCCTGGCAGGCACTTCCCAGCCTGCCGGTATCACCACGTCCGGGACTCCGTGACACACAAACCCCCGGAGACAAGCTGTCTCCGGGGGGAAAAGTGGGCCATGATCTGGCTTACATCGGTTTGAGCATCCCGTAATTGCCATCCTCGCGCTTGTACAGCACGCTCAAACGGCCATCGTTGCCATCACGGAAGATGAAGAACTGGTGGCCCAGCAATTCCATCTGTTCAATGGCTTCCGTGGGTGAGATAGAGCTGACCTCAAACTCCTTGATCCTGACGATATTGACGGGTACCTCAACCTCAACCGGCGGTTCCTCTGGCAGGGGTGGGGTCGCGGTCTCGGCACCGGGCGCACGGCGATCCTGGCGGCGTCCCTTGTACCGGTCAATTTGGCGGTACATCTTATCCATCATCGCATCTACTGCCGCAAAAATGTCCCCGGACCGTTCCTCTGCCCGCAGGATCGCCCGCGGGACGTGAATGGTCATTTGCGCAACCATCCGCCGCGAGGTGTCTCGCGCATTGGCGGTGTAGAGATCTACCCGCACGGCTTCAATGGTGGGGAGGTAGCGGTTGAATTTTTCCGCTTTGCCCTCCACGTAGTCGCGCAGGCGATCGGTCAGTTCCAGATTCCGGGTGTAAATTTGCACGTCCATAGACCCTCCTTAAAAAGATGGGATGGCAAGCCCTAAGGCGCTCGCGCCAGCGTAAACGCGCTGACGGCTTGAGCGCCTTGACTAAGCAAAGCGATAGCACAGGCATCCAACGTCGCGCCGGTAGTGGCAACGTCGTCCACCACGGTGATATGCCGGCCGGCTAATGGGACTCCGGGGGTGGCCGCAAAGGCTCCCCTGACGTTTTCGCGCCGCGCTTGCCGGTTGAGCCTGGTCTGAGAGGGGGTGTTGCGCAGCCGCTGCAACGCCCGTGGGGCGACCGGTAAGTGCAGCTGTTGCCCCAACGCGGTAGCCAGTAAAGCCGCCTGGTTATAGCCGCGCCGAACCTCGCGGTCAGGATAGAGTGGCACCGGAACCAATAAGTCGCTTTCCAACGGCGCTGTCTGCCAGGCCTGGGCCATCCGCGCTCCCAGTGTGCGCGCCACCTCGCGCCCGCCCCGGTATTTGAGCGCATGAATTGCGTCGCGGATGGGCCCTTCAAAAAGAAACGCTGAACGAATTGGGGCGACTTGCAAGGGAGCCGTTTGGCAGGTTGGACAAAGGTTACCGTCAGCCCAGGGACGGCCACAACGGGAGCAAAAGGAGCCTTGCGTGAGGGGCAATTGCTGGGCGCAGGTGACGCACAGCCAGGTCTCCAACCGCCCACAGACCACGCAACGTGGCGGGAGCAGCAGATCCAAGCCCCAACGGTACAGGCTCCCCAAACTCCGGACCAAGACGTCCACCGACGCCCCCTGTCTGCACGTGGCCGTAGCGTCTGACCGATCAGCCACTCATTGCTGGCGGCAGAGAGCCCCGCCTAAATCCCGAAGATGTCCAACCCTTTGATTTTGATAATGGCCGGCCCCAACAGTACGATCAAGATGGTCGGGAAGATGAAGAAAACCAGGGGGAACATCATCTTGACCGGTGCTTGCCGGGCCTTTTCCTCGGCCCGTTGGCGGCGCTTCATGCGCATTTGCTCTGACTGGATACGCATCACTTTAGCCATGCTGACACCCAGCTGGTCGGCCTGGATGATGGCCGCGGCAAAGGAGGTGACATCCGATACATCCAGGCTGTTAGCCATGTCGCGGAGCGCCTCCCGGCGGAGCTTGCCCAGCTGCATTTCCTGGACCGTTTTGGTAAAGGCACGGCTCAGCTCGTTGTTCCACTTTTCGGCCACTTTAGACATGGCGGCGTCAAACCCCAGGCCGGCTTCCACGCAGATGGTCAACAGGTCCAGGGCATCGGGCAGGGCTTTGATGACTTCGTTCTGCCGTTGTTTGATTTTGCTGCCAAGCCAGGCGGTGGGCAGATAGAAACCCAACCCGAATCCGCCAAAGATCAGCGCCAGTCGCTGGAGCAGCGGGAACGTGGTCATGCGGGAGATCAGGATCAAAAGCAATCCCAAGAGAATGGCTGCTCCGATACGATAGCCAAAGAACTGGGCCGGTTTCAGCTTGTGACTCATCCCTGCCAGATCAATTTTGTGTTGTACTTCTTCCAGGGAGCGTTGCGGCGTGAACCGTTGCGCCAGATTGGTCAGCCCGCGCACAATGGGTACCAGGACGCGCTGGCTAAACGGTTGCGAAAGCTCAATCTGCTCCAACGTGATCGGCTGGCCAAGGGCCGCCAGCTCCTCCAGCCGTTCATCTAACGTCCCGGCCGAGCGGGAACCCCGCAGGGCCATGACCACCAGGATCGCTACGGCCACCAGGACGACCCCTAATACAATCCACATAGGGCCTCCTCTTAAACCTCAATATTCACAATTTTGCGGACGACCACGAAACCAATCACGATCATGACGAGTGCTACCCCCAGCATGATCCAACCGCACGGGTCTGAAAGCATCCCCCCCATATACTCCGGGTTGACGATGTAAATAAAGCCGCCTAAGGCGAAGGGCAGCGCCGTGATCACGTAGCCGGTGATCTGACCTTGCGCGGTCAAAACTTTGATTTCGCCCTTGATACGCACCCGTTCGCGGATGGTAAAACTGATAGAATCCAGCACCTCGGCCAGGTTGCCACCTACCTCGCGTTGGACGCTCATGGCCGTAATCACCAGATCCAGGTCGGCGCTGGGAACCCGCCGCATCAGGTTGGCCATGGCATTATCAAAAGGAACCCCCAACTGCATTTCCAGCACCACGCGCCCGAATTCAACGGAGATGGGAGCCGGCATCTCTTTGGAGATAACTTCCATGGCCTGCATCGTGCTATAACCGGCCCGGAGCGAGTTGACCATGAGGTTCAGAGCGTCCCCCAGCTGGTTATTAAAAGCCTTGAGCCGCTGGCCCTGCCGGGAGCCGACGTAGAGGCGCGGCGCGAACAGCCCCCCTACGATACCGACCGGGATGAGGATGGGGCGCTTGAGGGCATAGAAAACAACCCCGGCCAGCATGGATAGCGTGAGGCTGAAGACGATGAACTCGCCCACCGTCACTTTCATGTCGGCGCGGGCCAGCTGAGTTGACATGTTCTGAGCAAAGCCCCGGCCGGCAATCGCCCGATCCACAGCCGCACCGATCGGCGAAGTGCGAGCTTCGGCCTCAGCCTTCTCTTTCTTTTTCTTCTGGGGTTTCCCACCCACCCGCTCATCTACCAGTTCCTGACCGGCAGGCCGTCCCGACAGGCCAATGATCAATACGACAATGGCCACCACGGCGAGACCCCCTAACAGCCAGATCATTTTACACCAACCTTTCTTTCTGAGACCGCACAGCAGGCAGCGGGTTTGAACGCCGCGCGGTTAATACCGGATGCGTTCTCCCACACCAAACACGGTAGGAGGCAGGTGGATGCCGGATTGTTCAATCTTATCCATGAACTTGGGGCGGATCCCGGTAGGACGCAACCGGCCGATGACCCGACCGCTCTCAAAGCCTACCTGCTCAAACTTGAAAATGTCGGCGGTGGTGATGACGTCGCCTTCCATGCCCTGGATCTCGGTGATGGCGACCACGCGGCGGGAACCGTCGCGCATCCGTTCCAGCTGGATGATCACGTCAATGGCCGAGGCCACCTGCTCCCGGATGGCGCGGTGGGGCAACTCCATGCCGGCCATCAAGACCATGGTCTCCAGGCGGGAGAGGGCATCACGGGTGTTGTTAGCATGGAGCGTGGTCATGCTGCCATCATGGCCGGTGTTCATGGCCTGGAGCATGTCCAGGGCTTCACCACCCCGGCACTCGCCTACGACGATCCGGTCAGGTCGCATCCGCAGGGCGTTGATTACCAGATCGCGGATGGTGATTTCCCCTTTGCCTTCAATGTTGGGGGGGCGGGATTCCAGGGTGACCACGTGCTCCTGCCGCAGCTGGAGCTCGGCCGCGTTCTCAATCGTGATGATGCGATCTTCCGCCGGGATGAAGCCGGAGAGCACGTTGAGGAAGGTCGTCTTGCCGGTCCCGGTGCCGCCGGAAACGACGACGTTCAGCTTGGAGATAACGCAAGCCTTCATGAACTCTATCGCTTCTTCTGTCACCGATCCCAGTCGGATCAAGTCCTCTACGCTGAGGGGCCGTTTGAAGAACTTACGGATGGTTAGCGTGGGGCCTACCAGGGAGACCGGCGGAATTACCGCGTTCACCCGTGAGCCGTCTTTCAAGCGGGCATCTACCAGGGGACTGCTTTCGTCAATGCGCCGGCCCAGGGGGGCCACGATGCGTTCAATGATCCGCATCAAGTGCTCGTTGGACTCAAAGGCGGTGTTGACCCGCTCAATTTTACCGCGCCGCTCAATAAAAATCTTCTTGGGGCCGTTGACCATGATCTCGGTGATAGTCTCGTCGGAGAGCAGCGGCTCCAGGGGCCCTAACCCCAGAATCTCGGCCACAATTTGTTCAAACAACCGTTCCTTTTCCACGCGGCTGAGCACGATCCGTTCCTCTTCCAGGATCGTTTCATACATTTGCCGGATGGTCTGCCGCACTTCCTCCGTGCGGGTCACGTCGGTGGAGGGGTCCAGCTCGGCTACCAGCCGGTTTTGCACCCGGCTTTTCAGATCCACGTAAGCGTCGCGCGGAGCGGCCGCCGGACGACGTTGCATATCCGGCGTCGGGGCGGGCGGGGCTCCCGGGGGGGGCGCCGCTGGCGTGGCGGCGGGCTTGGGTTTGGCCCCTGTATCCTTGCTCTCTATCCGGCGCAGCAATGACATTGCTTACCTCCTGACAACTTGGCCTTACAACAGGCGTCCCAGGCCAGGGCGTTTCTGGGCTTCCTCGGCGGCCGGCCCGCTTTCCTTCTCGCGGAGGCGATCTTGCACCACCTGGGCCAGTGTGGTGAGGGCCTGACCAATCGGTAGCCTGGGGCTTTGGATCATGAAGGGGACGCCGTAGTTGGCGGCCCGCAGGGCTGTCCGTTCATCTAACGGAATGTGGGCGACAGCCGGCATCATGGCCTTTTCAATCGCGCTGGGATCAATTCCCATGACCTTGGTGTCCACACTGTTAATTACTAAGGCCAGTTTGTCCAGCGGGTATTGCATCTTGCGCAGCAGTTCAATGAACAGGCGCGCTCCGCGGATTTCCGGGATCACCGGTCGGGTGACAATTAACACCAGGTCGGTCAGATCCAAGGCCGCCAGCACGGTATCGTCCACCAGATGGCGCGTATCCACGATCAGGTAGTCAAACTCGTGCCGGGCAAATTCTATGATCGCCTTGAGCCGGCGGTTGGCCCCACTATCTTCTACGCCGCCCTCGTGGAATATTTCGGCATCCTCTGGAGCCAGCGGAGCGGCCAACACTTTGACGCCGGAGGGGTGGGGGATCAGGATACTATTCAAGAGGTCAATATCCAGTTCCTGGGTCCGGGGGGCCAGATCGGCCAGCGTGCGCGTTGGTTGCAGCTTCATGAAGATCGCCACGTCCCCAAATTGGAGGCTGGCATCTATCAACCCCACTTTGACGTCGGTCCCCACTAAGGTCTGCAGCGCGATGGCCAGGTTGACGGCGATGGTGGTGCAGCCGGTGCCGCCTTTCGCGCTGAAGACGGTGATCAATTTGCCTAAGCGTGCCGATGTTCCCGGCACGCCTGGCTGGGCCGGCCGTTGAGGCCCGGTGGGTTGCTGGGGGACCATCACCTGCCGGGTTTGCCCGACTTTGAAGACCCGGTGGATGGTATCCAGCAGTTCGTCGGCGCTGGGGGGTTTGGTGAGAAAATCGCGCGCCCCGGCCATCATCGCCCGGCGCATGTAATCGGTCTCGCCCTGGACCGAGAGCATGATGATCTGGGCGGCCGGTAAGATTTCCATTAGTTTGCCCGTGGCAGTAATGCCATCCATGCCGGGCATGTTGATGTCCATCAAAACGACATCCGGCAGCGCCTGGGGGGCCACCTTAAGGGCTTCTTCCCCGCTGCCTACCATCGCGGCGACTTCAATGTCAGGGTCAAATGAGAGTAGCTTGCGGAGCTGCTCGCGCGTCTCCGCAATGTCGTCCACGATCATTACACGAATTTTGGGTCCGGCCATCATAGTTTATCCTTGTGGCGAAGGTGTGGCTACCGGTGTCAGTTGGATTGGTTCCCGCACCGGAGTCGGCATCACTGGCAGGTCGGGAGTCGCGGCCGGGATCTGATATTTGTCCAGGATGTACCGCAGCCAGACCGGTTCGGTAATCGCCGGCGCTGTGTCGCCGGCCGGCCGGAGCACCAGGTCCAGGTCAGCGCCCATTTCCATGAGATATTTCAGGACCAGCGCATCCTGGGGCTTGACCAGCAACGTTACCGGTTCTATGTCCCCATAAGTGACGACTGCCGGCGGTGGCGTTTGGGCGGCCGCACTGCTACCTCCCAAGGGGATACCGATCCCCCCACCTTCAGCCGGTGCCGGTGTGGCAGCGACCACTGTGGCTTGTTCCGTTTGCGCTTGCCAGATGCCGATGTGCCAGACAATGGCATCCTGCACGGTCAGCTGGACGATCAGGTTGGCGTAAGATTCGCTGGCAGGGAAAATCAAGGCGGGCTGCCCGTTAGGGAGCGTTTCAAAGCGCCCGTAGGTCCCGCTGAGGCTTCCTTGCTGTTCCCCCACGGGTAAAGCGATAAACTGGTTGGGCAACCGGCTCTGGAACTCGGTATCCACTCCCACCAGCTTGATGGCTGCCAGCACATCCACGTGATCGCCCTGCTGGGGCGCCCAGGCCACCGCCCCTTGCACATCCAGGGGAATCGCGTAAGCCACCAATCCTTTGGGGAAGAGTGCCGGGCCGGACACGTTGATCATGCTGGGCAGCACCGGCATTCCAATGGGAATGTCGGTGGCCGCATATTTGCCATTTACTTCCTCCAGCGAGGTGAGGTAGGCCGCCGGCAAAGAATCGTTGGGCCAGTCCTGCAGGACGACGGCAAAATCTTCGGGCTTGATCTGCATCCCCTTGGGGATATTCTGGGCCGCGACGACGATCTGGGTGTAGGTCGGCAGCGTCGGAGTGAGCGTGCCTTCGGGGGTTTCTCCACCGCCGGCTTGCTGCGAGCGCCACCAAAAGAAAGCGGCCACTACCACCAACAGGAGCAGGATGATAGCCACCAGGACCAGAGTGCGGTTTCCTCGCATCGGGAACCTCCTTGCAAAATGAGCCTGTTTTGGATTAGAATCTCGTCTGTTTACAGGATACTGCCAAGAGAGAGATTGTCAAGTGTGTATTCTTTAAGATAAGTTTAGCATGGCCTCAATCGTTGTCAATGGCAGAAAAGCTGCGGCTCCGTTGCAACTTGGGGACTATGGACTTGCATTTCCCGGCTGGGGTCAGAGCGTCCGCGTCACCTTTTTGAGGCCGCGTGGGTGATCGGGCTCATAGCCTTTGGCCTGGGTGATGTGCAAGGCCAGGAGCTGGCCGGGGACAATGCAGGTGAAGGGCGAAAGCCACTCCGGCAACGAAACGGGCAGCGGCAACGGGGTGTGCGCTAACGCTAAGGCCTCGGCCTGATCTGAGATCACAATCAGCTCCGCCTCGCGCTCGGCCAGTTCGCGCAGCAACTTGAGCAGGTCGTCAAACACTAACCCGCCTGGCGCAACCGCCACCACCGGAAAGCCACGCTCCACGATGGCGACCGGCCCGTGGCGGAAATCGGCCGAGGAGTACGGCTCGGCCACGACGTAGGTCAATTCTTTGATCTTCAGAGCGATCTCAAAGGCGGTCGCGTAATTGAATCCCCGGCCCACCACCACGGCCTCGGTCGCGTAGGTGTAGCGCGGGGCCAGTTGGGCGATGGTCGGCTCCAACTGCAGGGTTTGGGCGACGGCCTCCGGCAATCTTTGTAGCGCCTGGAGGCGTTCGGTGTCCCCGGCCCAGCAGGTGGAGAGCAGCGCTAAGGCCATCAGCTCCGCGGTGTAGGTTTTGGTCGCGGCGACACTCTGTTCAGCGCCGGCTTCCAGGGCCACGGCATGGTCGGCGGCCTGCGCCAGGGGAGAAGCGGGCTCGTTGGTGATGGCGATCGTGGGCTGCCCCTGGCGGCGGGCTTCCTCCACCACAGCTACAATGTCGGGGGAGCGGCCTGATTGCGAGATGCCGATCACCAGGGCCCCGGCCAGTCGGGGGGGCGCACCGTAGACCGAAAAGAGTGAGGGGGTCGCCAGGGCCACCGGCAACCGGTTGAAGGCCGAAAAAAGGTATTGGGCGTAACGGGCCGCGTTATCCGAGGTGCCCCGGGCTGCAATGAGCAGGTGTGTCGGCTGGAGGGATTGCAAGTGCGCGGCCAGGGCCTGGAATTCCGACTGCCGGTCTAAGATCGCCTGCAGAACAGCCGGCTGAGCATAGATTTCTTGTTGGAGGTAACTCATGATACCTTTTGCCTTTCCGTGATAGGGGATGGGGGTAGCCCGCCCGTGTGCCGTGGGAGGGCGTAGACCGCGCGGCGGGACCAACCGGAGAGTTGCGCTACTTCCCGGGCCGCTTGGGTGCGTGAAAGGCCGCGCGCCAACCGTTCGTCCAGCGCTGCCCGAACCTGCGCCTCCGTCCAATGTGCCACCGTCTCCGGTGCTCCCCCGACGACCAGGGTGTATTCGCCACGCGGAGGTTGGGTCTCCACCTGCGCCACAGCTCCTGCCAGGTCGCCACGCCAGACCTCCTCGTGGCGCTTGGTCAGCTCACGGCAGAGCGCGATTGGGCGCGGCCCGAGCAGCTCCAACATGGCGCGCAGGGTGGCGAGCAGGCGATGAGGCGCTTCATAACAGACCAACGTGGCGCGCAGGGGCGCTACTTCACGCAGAACCGTGTCCCGCTCCCTGGCGTGGCGGGGCAAAAATCCCAGGAAGAGAAAACGGTCGGTCGGTAACCCGGCCACGACCAGCGCTGCGGTGTGCGCCGACGGCCCCGGCACCGGCACGACCGGGATCGCGCGCTCCACGGCGGCCCGCACCAAGGGGAAACCCGGGTCGGAGAGCGCCGGCATCCCTGCTTCCGAGATCAGTGCGACGTCGCCGCGCTCCAACGCTTCCAACACCTGGGCCAGTTTGAACCGTTCATTTCCTTCAAACAGCGAGGTGACCGGTGTGGCAATGTGGTGATGATCCAGCAGGACGCGGGCTGTGCGTGTGTCCTCAGTTGCGATGAGGGTTACCTCGCGGAGGATGCGGAGGGCGCGCAGGGTAATATCCTCCAGGTTACCGATGGGGGTGCCGACTATGTAAAGCGTTCCCATTAACGGTTCTTCGTAAATACAATATAGGCCATTGACTTGGAGCAATAGCCGGTGAAATCCAGAGTAATCTGCTCGGAGAGCGGCGCATGGGGGGCATTCTTGTCGTGCAGCTGTACCTTGAATTCACCGCTGATCTCAATGGGGTAGTTGTTGAAAAATTGCTCCCAGCCTGCCGCACCATACATCGTCTTGTCGCCTGAATAGACTACCAGGTCCAGCCCGCCGCCCCACACGTGAACCGGATACCCCTGGAGGGGATTGCCGTCCAGGTCCTGGATGATCCCGGCTACGCCGGCCCAGTTACAGCCGTAGTACGGCGTCTCGTACTGGATTTCATAAGTGAACGGGAAAGGCGACCGGGTCGCCCGGGGGGTAGGAGTCTCGGTGGGTCTCAAGGTGGGCGACGGCGAAGGGGTGGGCGTGACGGTTGGCGTAAAGGTCGGTGGTGGCGTGGGCGTGACGGTAGCCGTGGCCGTGGGGGTCCAGGTCGGCGGCAGGGCCATCCCTTCCGGGGTAGGAGTCGCGGTGGGTACCAGCACTATCGCCACGCGCGTCCCCGGCGGGAAAGGGTTGATGGGGAGATAGGGGTTAAGGGCGATGGCAACATAGGCTGCCAGGGTGAGGACAGTCAGCAGCAACATGACAATTGTCAGCCAGTTAAAGAGCCGATCTGCCCGTTTCATCATCCCTTACCTGACGCTTGGAGGAGGTTTTGTCCCACAGCCGGGAATGCCCGCCTATGGTGTGGTGGCGACGTAGCGCTGGACCTCCGCCCGGCCCCAAAGATCGTCCAGCCACTGCCGCACGGCCTTGTCCTGCAGCAGCCGGAGGTTCTCCGCGCTAATTTCCATGTCGGGGATGCGGTCCAGTACCTGGATGATGTGATAGCCTAACGCACTCTGAACGATGCCGCTGGTCTGCCCTGGCTGGAGAGCGAAAGCGGCGGCTTCTACTTCCGATGAAGTGAGGATGCCACGCGGGAAGGTTCCCAGATCGCCACCCATGTCACGGGTGCTGGCGTCCTGCGAATAGGTCTGGGCCAGCGTGCCGAAATCGGCCCCGGCTTGCAGTTGCGCCAACAGCCGTTGGGCCTCTTCTGAGGTGCTGACCAGGATGTGGCGCGCGTGGATGTGCTCGGTGCGCACCGGGACCTGGGCCACTACTTGCGCCACCATCCGCGAGGCGATCATTTCCTGGCGCAGCTCTTCGCGCATCTGCTCCAGGGTAAGCCCCTCGCTTTGCAGCCGTTGGTTGAACGTCTCCTGGCCCACTTCCTGGATCAGGGATTGAATGGCGGCGTCCACCTCCTGGTCGCTGACGGTAATGCCGGCCTGGGCGGCGGCCTGTTCCATCAACTTTTGCTCAATCAACCAGTCCAGGACTTGCTGGCGGGCCTGTGCCAACGCGGCTTGACCTTCAGCCGTGTTGGGATCCTGGCCTAAAGAGGCCATGGAGGCCTCATAACGGGCCATTTGTCGTTCGTATTCGGCCAGCAGGATCGGCTCGCCGTTAACCAGGGCGGCCAGCGTCTCAGATGTGGGCTGGGGCGGGGCGACGGTGGTCGCCGCTACGCCGGTGGCCGGAGCTGAGGGCGGCGTGGTGGCTGCTGCCGATGGTGCTTGCGTGGGGACCATCCCGCTGCAACCGGCGAAGAGTAGTCCGCCCAGCAATGCCAGCCCGAAAATGGTTTTCACTAACCTCATGCAGTTTCCTCCATACAACAAGTCAATCGTTGGTTGAGCTGTTTAGCCATTGAGCCGCCAGGGCATGGCCGTAAATTCGCGGCCAGACAAAAATAACTGCCTGCCCGTGTGACGCATGACCCCCTGACAGCGCGACAAGGCAACGATTTACAAATCAGGGCAGCGGGCGATGCCTGTAAGCCCACTGCCCTGGTCAGGTCTGAGATCCGTCGCCGGAACGTTATGGTATCCCGAGGCAGCCAAATACCCTGCTGCTGCGGGAGCGATCGCGCACGAGCTATTTGCCCTCAATCTTGGCAATCGCGTCGGCGGGAGTGGAGGCGCCGTAGGTGACGCTCATAATGCCGGGCAGATATTTGTCCATCATCAGCACGTTCACGTAAATCATCGTTTTGACCATGCCGGTGGTCAGCTGCCCGCCCTGGACATCAATACTGGTCTTGAAACGCACCTCGCCATCGTTCATGTCCATCTCAAAGTTGCCGAGGATCAATCCGTAATTGGCGCGGGTCAAAAAGTCGGCCACCAGCGGTCGCTTATCTGCCGGCACATTCATCTGCAGGATGGAATAGAAGATGAATTGCTGCTGCTCTTCACGAGATTGCGCAAAGCACTGCCAGCTGCCGTTGTTGCCGGTAAAGCCCATGCGAAGGATTGGTTTGCCCTCAATTTGCTGGAAATTCCATTTGTCTTCTTGCAGGAACTTCAGCACCACGCCCATGATACCGCCGCCGCTGCTTTGAGGCTGGCTACCACCGAAAAACGGGGACATCTCTTGACCTCCTTAAACTTAAAAATTGTGATTTAGGGTGATTGACCTTGCTGCCTTTTGCAGCCAAGCGGCTGTTTGGGGCCGATGATGCAACTGGCCGGATCGCCCGTCTAGCTACTACCATTGTATCCAAACATCCTCAGGATGTCAATTCCTGGTTGGTGAAGGAGGCATTTCAAATCGGGGACCACGGTTATAGCCCAGGTTGCCCTCTACACGACCAGGAAACCACGGACGACTAACCGCAGACCACCGGTGGTTAAAAAAGGGTGGCCTGCGGTTGGTAGTCGGGGCCAACGCCCCTTACGGCGACGGGTTATTGTCTCAGCACCAGCGGCAGGTAAACGATATACCTGTACTCATACGCGCCGATGTCAAAGCCCGCGCCCTGCGGGCGTGCGATGCCGTCCAGGTCAATCGCCACGCCGACGTTCGTTCCTGCGTCAATGGCGGGCGAACGCGCGGTGAGGTGATAGTTGCCCACGGCCGTGTTGACGAAGAGGGGATCCGTGTTGACGAGGTTGTGCGCACCCCAGTTCATCGCGCCGCCCGCCGTCTGAGTGGGCGTGGTGGTAAAGAGTAGATTGTAATCGGCGGAGAGCGTGCCGGCGGTCTGGCTGATACCGACGGTGTACCCGGCGATGATGGTGTCGGTGATGGTGGCCGTCCCGCTCGTCATCAGAATCGCCGGGCCGCTGCCGAGCGTGGGATGGGCGATGGTCACGTGGCGCAAGGCAGAATTACCGTGCGTCAGACACAGGGCCGCGCAGCCGAACCCGGCTTGGTTGCCTGCCAGAAGAACGTTCGCCACATCCAGGTAATACCCTGTTATACCGCCGCCATAAAAATCGGCACGATTGTTCAGGAAACTTACCCTGGTTATCGTTATCGCAGCAGATGCGTTAATGGCGCCTCCCCAGAGAGCCAAGTTGTTCTTGAATATCGAGCGGCTCACATTGATTGCAGCATAGTTGCCAAACACGCCCCCGCCGTGTGATGATTGATTGCCGTCAAAGATGCTATCTTGAATCATGGCCGCTGCCTGCGCATACAGACCGCCGCCATAGGAAAAGGAATTCACAGAGATAGCCGAGTTGCTCACAAACGTCGAGGCGTAGATTTGGCTCGTGCCGCCCGCGTACACGCCGCCGCCATAGGTGTAGTTGGCGTTGCCCGAATTCACGGTGTTGGTCACAAAGGTCGAATTGCTGATGGTGAGCGTGCCGGAGACGGACGCGCCGCCGCCCCGGATGGAGGCCGTGTTGCGCTCAAAGCGCGCATTGGTTATCCTAACATAGTAGCCGCCAGCGACCCATTGCAGCAGCCCACCGCCGCCTCCCCCGGCGGTATTGCTGATGAACTGCGTCCCACTGATGACAATGCCGCCGTTCACGTTGACACCCCCGCCATTCCCGCCTGCGCTGTTGCCGGCGAACGCGCCGCCGGTCAGATGCGTAGAGCCTGCCCAGTCCACGAGGCCGCCGCCGTTCACGTTGGCGGTGTTGGTGAGCACGAGCGTGTTGGTGAGAGCCACATCGCCGGTGATGAACAGCCCGCCGCCCTGATTCCCGGCATGGTTGCGCTCGACGAGGCTGTTGATGACGGCGACCTGGCCTTCGCCTTCCTGGTACACGCCGCCGCCGTCATTCGCCGAGTTGTCCGTGATGCGGCAATTGGCAATGGTCAGGCTGCTATGGTCGAGGATCAGCACGCCGCCGCCTCCGCCCCCGCCTTGACCGCCCGTCACGGTAAAGCCGTCCAGCGTCGTCGCCGGGACAGTGCCGTTGGCCGTGACCACGTGCAGCGCGTGCGCGCCGCCGCTCAGGGCGCCGCTGAGCGTGGTGACATTGGTCGTCCAGTTGCGCTGGCTGCGCGCGGACTCGGTGCCCGCAAACCCGCCATACACGCCCACGTCGTTTGGCAGCGCGAAGGTCGCGTTCGGGTCGCTGCCCGTCGTCGGCGTGTACGTGCCGGCTGCCACCCAGATTTCGTCGCCCACGCCGGCGCTGCCCAGCGCGGTCTGCAATTCGCACGCAGTTGCCCAACTGCCGCAGTCGCCGCTTGCGCCCGGCTTGACGTAGCACACGCCCGTGTTGCGCAGGTTGAACTGCACCGTGTTTCCGGCGACGACGCTCGCGGTGACGACATACGCCCCGCGGATGCCGTTGGCCGTCGCATTGACGCTCGCCGCGCCGCCGGCGATGGTCGCCGGGCTGGTGGCCAGGCTGGCGCTGGCGCCCGAGGCGGGCGGCGTGAACGTGACCTTGCCGCCGTTGACCGGCTCGACGGCGTTGTTGGGGGTGACGCTCACCCGCAGCGGCAGCGCGAACGCGGTGTTGACCGGTGTGCGCTGGTGATTGCCGCCGGTGATGACCAGCGTGAAGCGGCTCGACTCGAACGCGCCAATGTCGCCGTGCGGGCCTTGCGGACGCGCGATGCCGCGCGCGTCAGTCGCCGGGCAGATGGCATCGTTCGCCGTGTCAATGGCCGACGATCCGGGCAGCAGCGGAATCGTCTGGACATTGCCGCCATAGTTGCCCAACGCGCCCAGCAGCGGATCGGCGGTGATGATGCCGGAGCAGGCGCTGTCCGTTGGGCAACCGCCCTGCACGACACTGGTATTGATGTTGACCGTGCTGCTGCCGTCGTTGGAAGCCTGGTCCGGCGTGTTGCTCCAAAAGATCGCGTTACGCACCGTCGCGCTGCCTATCGTATACATCGCGCCGCCGTAAGCAGGATGACCGACGTCGTAGCCGACGGCGCAGTTGCCGCTGAAGGTCACGTTGGTCATCGTATAGTTGGGCGTGGCGTAATTATAGATCGCGCCGCCGTTGCCGCCGTTATAGATAGCAGACATGACCGCCGTGTTGCTGTAGAACGTCACATTGACCAGTCCCGGCGTGCTCTGCAGGTCGTTGTACAGCGCGCCGCCGTCGCCGCCGCTGGTCGAGTTGTAGGCGAAGGTAACGTTCATCAGCGTCGGACTGCTAAAGTCGTTCAGCATCCCGCCGCCGTTGCCGTTGGTGACCGAGTTGCCGTTAAAGGTCACGTTCGTCAACGTTGGGTTGCTGGTATCTGTATTGACCATTCCGCCGCCGTCGCCGTTGGTGACTGTGTTGTCACTGAAGGTCACGTTCACGAGCGTTGGGCTACTGTGGGAGTTGTGCATCCCGCCGCCGGAGTTCGTTGCGGTGTTGTTGCTAAAGATGACGTACTGCACGGTGGGGTTGCCATAGTAGTTGTACATCCCGCCGCCGCAGTCGTCGGGATCGGTCGAGCCGTTCGCGTTGCCGCCCGTGACGGTAAACCCGTCCAGGATGGCCGTGTTGTTCGTCCCGCTGCCGGCTGTGACAACATGGTACGAGTTGTCGCTGTTGTTGCCCGCCGCGCCAATATCGCCGCTGAGGATGGTGACGTTCGCCGTCCAGTTGCGCTGGCTGCGCAGCGTCTCGGTCATGGCAAAGCCGCCATAGACGCCCACACCGTTCTTGAGTTGGAACGCCACGCTGCGGTCGCTGCCCGTCGTCGGCTTGTATGTGCCCGCTCCCACCCAGATTTCGTCGCCGGACACCGCGACGCTCAGTGCGGTCTGCAACGTGCAGGCGTTCGCCCAACTGCTGCAATCGCCCGTGCCGGTCGCGCCCGGTTTGACGTAGCGTGTGGCCGCCGCGGGCGCAGCGTGCACGGAGTAGACCGTTCCTACCGGCGTTCCGACCAGGGCCGCCGCGCAGAGGATGGCGAGCACAAGATGGAAGAATCTGGTTCTGTTACACATTTTTCCCTCCTTTTGTGACCTGTTCTCTCCTCTGAAAGTAGAAACCAGTTAAGTAGTGAGCAGAGAGCAGCAGGTAGAAGTACCTGTTTCCTGCTCACTGCTCACATTTTCATCTCCCTGCTGGCGAACGCCAGTTCATGGGGAATTCCTACCTGATGACCAGAGGGAGGTAAATTTTGATGTACAACACCAGGTCACTGTCTGTTGCGCTGTTGTTAGCCGGGTTGGGATCGGCGGGATGGGAGACGTGGGCGGTGTTGACCAGCATACCGGTCGCGCCGGGGGACAGCCGTCCGCCGATGGTGAAGGTGATGGTGCTACCCGCGGCGAGGTTCACCGTCGTGCTGAGATGGCCGCTGCCGCTGAGGGTGCTGCAACTGCCGCCCGTTGCCACACACGTCCACGTCACAGCGCTGATCGTCTCCGGCAAAGTGTCGGTGACAACCGCGCCCGTCGCCATATCCGGCCCGGCGTTCGTCACAACGAGGGTGTACGTGATAGGATCGCCCGCGATAGCATATGCCTGGCCATCGGTCACGCTGATGCCCAGGTCTGGTATCGCTGTGCCGGCGATCAAGGAAAGATGGTCGGAGCTATAGGTGGGCCGCAGGGTCAGCCAGCCCAGATTCGTACCGGTCTCGGTGATGAAATCGCCGCTGCGGGTGCTGAAGTTGACAATGCGGAAGACGGTGCCTGAGATCGGCGTAAAGCCGTTGATCAGGCTGACGTCGAGCGCGCCGCTGAGCGAGGCCGCGCCGGTCACGTCGAGCAAATCGTGCTGCGTGCCGGAGACGACGCCGCCCAATTCAATGTTCAGCGTGCCCGTCGGCCCTTGCGTATAGTTGCCCGCGATGCGCAAGACGCCGGGCGAACTGCCGGGCGCGACGATGCCGCCCGTGTTCACCACATTGCCGGTGACGATGCCAGTCCCCTGGAGCGCGCCGCCGTAAAAGTAAAAGTTGAGCGGGCTGCCTGAGCCTGCCAGCATTCCGCCGCTCAACATAGTGGCGCCGCCGTTCTGCGTAAAACTGGAAAGGCTCAGCGTGCCCGTGAGCACCTGCACCGTGCCGGTGTTGTTGAGCGCCACGTCGTTCAACATGCCCGCGTCCGCGCCGCTGACCTTGCGCAACAGGCCCGTATTGTTCACGGCGCCTCCCCCATTATTGCCAAACAGCTTGGTATTGTCCTGCAGCTCCAACGTGCCGGCATTGTTGA
>CAYTGR010000001.1:136552-152283 GCA_964437445.1 uncultured Anaerolineales bacterium
TTATTGCCAAACAGCTTGGTATTGTCCTGCAGCTCCAACGTGCCGGCATTGTTGAGGGCCGCTCCCCCTTGCAGGTACACGTAGTGTCCATCAGAAGCCGTCACCACAGCCGTGCCCCGGTTATTCAGCGTGCGCCCCGTTATCTGTGGGCAGGCCCAATAAAATCCGCCCCACGTGACCGTCAGCGTCGCCCCGCTGCTGATGGTCGTCGCCCCGCTGCCCTCCAGTCCGCCGCAGCCCGACCATGCCATCGCCTGCGTCACCGTCAGCGTCCGGTTGCCGGCCAGCGTGCCCCCACTGAAGTTGAATCTCTCCGTGGTGCCGTCCAGGTTCAGGTTCAGCGTTCCGCCGCTGATGGACGTGGCGCCTGTGGCATACGTCCCGTTGCCGCCGATGGTGACGGTTCCATTGCTGACGCCCAGCGTGCCGGCGCCGTTGATGCTGCTCGCCGGGGTCAAGGTGATCACGTGAGTGCCGCCGCCGAAATTCAGCGTGGCCCCGGCTGTGGCGTTAAAGTTGCCGGAGCTTGTCCCTCCACCGATGAGGCTCAGCGTGCCGGTGAGCACTTGCACCGTGCCGGTGTTGTTGAGCGCCACGCCGTCCAGTGTGCCCGTGCCCGCGCCGCCGACCTTGCGCAACAGGCCCGTGTTGTGCACGCCGCTTGCGCCATCATTTGCATAGATCTGGGCGCTGTCCTGCAGCTCCAGAGTGCCGGCATTGCTGATGACCGCTCCCCCTTGCAAGTACACATAGTGTCCATCAGAAGCCGTTAGCACGGCCGCGCCCAGGATATTCAAGGTGCGCCCATTCATCTGCGGGCAAGCCCAAGATCCTCCGCCCCACGTGACCGTCAGCGTCGCCCCGCTGCCGATGGTGGTTGCCCCGCTGCCCCCCAGCACGGCGCAGCCCGACCACGCCATCGCTTGCGTCACCGTGATGTTTTCGCTGCCCTGCAGCGTGCCCCCGCTCAGGGTGAGGTTTTGGACGGTAACGCTGCCGGTGATGGTCACTGTGCCGCCGTTGATGGTTGCCGTGTCGTTTGCGCCGGGCACCGTGCCGCACAACCAGTGTGCCGCGTCGCTCCAGTTCCCAGACGAATTGTCCCAAACACAAGTCGTGGCTGGCGCGTGGGGTGAGGCGGCCAACACGCCGGCGCTCAAGAGCAGCGCCAGCGCCGCTATCAAACCGAGGGTCAAGATCCGTGAACGCATGGTAACCTCCTCTTGTTACTGGTTCAGCCCCCGCTAATCTTGAACATTTCCTGCAACGCCGCGATGAGGGTGGCCCAGTCTCGAAAGTAGCGCGCCTCACCGCTGAGCACGTGCTGTACCTTGCCGCGCCACTCGGAGCGGCCCTCGCCCAGCTCCTCCTGCCACAGGCGCACCGTGAACAACTGGGAGTGGTGCGGTGATTCAAGATGATCCAGGGCGGTGTCGGGCTTGGGCATCGGTTCTCCGGTCAACTGAGCCTCCAACTGGCTCCTATAGCGTAGCACAAACAGCGTTGCTAAAGCGTTGCTTAAGCAAAAGAGACCTGCCAGGTCTCAGGCGAGCTGAAGGCTCGCACGACCTGGCAGGTCCCCTCATTGGCCCAGCGGGCCGCGATGGCCTGAAACTGATCTCAACCGGGCGACGCGGTCACGTGTTGCCGCTCCCACGCCTCCACAATCGCGCGGTGTGCCGGTACCCGCTCCAGAAATGAACGCCGCAGTTCCTCAGGGGTAATTCTGGCCGCCCATTCCTGCAACAGGGTGTGGGCCATGTCCAGAACTTCCCCGGCGCGCGGATCTTGATGCGCAAGCAAGACCCGATAACAGGTCAGGTACACCAGGAGAGGCTCTTCCGCGCCACCGAGGGTATGGTGTTCCAAATGGTGCAAAATTTCCTCCACGTGCGCCAGCGCCTGGGCCGGGTTCCCCGCGGCCAGGGCGACGCGGGCCAGTCCGGCCAGAGGCTCCATGGCCATGTTAGACTCGCCCAATGCCCGCTGGATCGCAAGGGCCTGCCGATAGGCGTCGGCGGCCTCACGCAGCTGACCCAGGCCCGCCAGGGCATGACCCAGGCAAACCAGAGCAAAGCCCTCTTCGTAGCGGGCGCCCACGCTTTGCGCGAGGTGGATGGCCTGCCGGCTATGTTTACAAGCGGTAGCGTCATCTCCCGCAGCATGGTAAGCCAGACCTAAGAAGGCCAGGGTTTCGCTTTCGCTCCGCCGGTCACCGCTGGCGCGACAACAGTCCAGGGATTGTTCCAGGCAGGCCACAGCTCCGGCGTAATCGCCTTGCCGGCAGGCAAGACTGCCCAGGTTGCGGAGAATCACGCCTTCGTTACGTCGTTCGCCGATTTCCCGGCTGAGGTGCAGGGCCTGGTTGAACTGGGCGGCGGCTTCTGTAGAATCGCCCTGGCTGTAGGAAGTCACGCCGATGACGTTGAGGGCTCGCAATTCACCCTGGCGATGGCCCAGGTGGTGGTAGAGGTCATGCGCTTGCCTGGCAAAGTCGCGGGCCCCGACATAGTCGTCCTGGTAGGCAGCCACCCCGGCGATGTTGTATAGACTATCCGCTTCCACCTCGGGTAACTGAGCCCTGCGCGCCAGCCGCAGGGCTTGTTCCAGTTGCCTGTGAGCCGCGGCATAGTCTCCTTGCTGCCAGAGCGCCTTCCCCCATTGCAGATACCCGGCCGCCTCGCGGCCCTCATCCTGACAGGCCTGGGCGAGAGCAATGGCGGCCTGGGCGGCTGCGATGGCGATCGGGTAATCACTGATGGCCTCGGCATATCTGGATTCCCGCAGGGCGATCTCGGCCCGCTGGTCATCGGCGAGCCTATCCGATAAGGATTGCAGGGCTGCCAGGTCGCGCGCCTGCGCGTCACGCTGCCCCAGTAGATCGTAGGCCCTCTCGCGGGCCAGCAGCAGCGCATAGCGCCCGGCAACCTCCGTCGCCGGCGTCAATTCAAGGGCGCGGCTGAGATACGCGATGGCCTCCGTATTGGCATAAACCTGCTGTGCCACCGCCGCAGCACGTTGGTAATAGTGGATGGCCGGCCCGCTCAGACCGGCCTGGTCGTAGTGGGTGGCGAGCTGCCCGCTGGCACTGTCCAGCTCATCAGCCTGGAGGGTTGCCAGCGCTTCCGCCACGCGGCGATGCAGCCAGCGCCGGTGTGCTGCGCTGAGGCCGGCGTAGGCCACGTCGCGCAGTTTGGCATGGCTGAAGTCGTAGGCATCCGCTCCGTGTTCGCGCACGATGCGCCGCCGCCACATCTCATCCAGCCCCTGCATCAGCGTTGCCTCGTCCACGCCACTGGCCTGCGCCAGCACATCCACGCGGAAGGCCCGCCCAATGACTGCCGCTACGCTTGCCAGCTCGCGGGCCGGGGGTGTCAGTTGGGCTAAGCGCGCGGCGAGCAGCGCCTCCACCGGTGGCGGCAGAGCCCCGGCGGTTAGTCCGGCGTGCAGGCTCTCTATCACAAACAACGGCACGCCGTCGGTTTCCCGGTACAGCTCTGTCACCTGTCCCGGCGCGAGCGGTTGCCCGGTCACCTCCGCCGCCAGCGCCGCCGTCTCGCTTTCGCTCAGCGGCCCTAACGTGATCTCGGTCAACTGCCTGGCGCGCTGCAGGTCGGCCAGCAGGGCGGTCAGCGGGTGGCCGGCCTCCACTTCTTCCCTGCGCAGGGTGATTACCACGAGCAGCCGCGCCTGGGGGTCAAAACGCAAGAGATACCCTAACCATTCCAACGTGTCCGGGTCGCACCACTGCAGGTCTTCCATCAGCAAGAGTTGAGGGGCGGTAGGGCCGGTATGGCCGCCGACCAGGGCGCGGGCCAGAGCCTCAAATAAACGGCCGCGCTGCCAGGCTTCGCTCAACGGACCCGGTGGCGGTACGGCAGGAAAGGCCACCGGGATTTCCGGTAACAGGCGGGCTACCTCGCTCAGCCAGAGGGGGGCAAGCGGCGGGAGCGGCCGGGCGCGTAGCCAGGCGGTCACCGGCGCGTAGGCCAGCGCGCCCGCGGCGGCGTAGCAATAGGCGCTGGCGGTAGGCAGACCTTGCCGGTTGGCCCATTGGAGCAGCTCCTCGGCCAGGCGGGTCTTGCCGATGCCGGCCTCGCCGCTGATCAACACCAGCTGGGGACCGGCGTGGAGCGCCGATTGCCAGGCTGCTTGCAAGCGCGCCCACTCGGCCTGGCGGCCGATGAGCGGGAATGTCGCCGGCAGCTTGACACCGGGCGGCGGCGCGGTGGCCGGTTCCAGGCTGAGCAAGCGCTCGTACACTTCGCGGGTAGCGGGGCCGGGTTCTACGTCCAATTCGCGTTGCAGGATCGTGGCACAGGCATGGTAAGCGCGCAGGGCGGCGGCGCGGTCGCCGCTCAGCGCGTACAGACGTATCAAGCGGCGGTGAGTCTCTTCGCGCAAGGGGTCATGCTGGAGCAGTCTTTGAACATAGCCGATGGCAGCGTGAAGGTCACGTTCATTTTCAAGCCGTTCCACCAACTGTTCCAGCGCTCCGGCAAAGGCCTGGCGCAGTCGCTCGCGCAGGGGCAAAATCCAGTCATCGTAGCAACACGGCAGCAGGTCGCCCCGATACAGGTTAACCGCTTCCGCATATGCCCCGCACTCCACGGCGCTTTCAAATTCGGCCACGTCGAGCGTGAAAGGGGCGTTGGGTTTCCATTG
Organism: uncultured Anaerolineales bacterium; assembly: GCA_964437445.1. GTDB lineage: Bacteria > Chloroflexota > Anaerolineae > B4-G1 > SLSP01 > CAYTGR01. The sequence continues at coordinate 141,218 of CAYTGR010000001.1, forward strand.
GAGCGTGTGCGTATCGGCAGACAGAAAGTGGTCGGCGTCGGGCAGGACATGGAACAGCTGATGGAATAATTTGCGCAGATTGGTGCGCGCCTGGGACTCGGACGAATCCGGCCAGAACTGGAAGGCGAGGTAGTAGCGGGTTTGGGGGGCGTCGCGGTGCAGCACCAGGTAGGCCAGCAGCGATTGCAGGCGGGCCGTGTTGACAGCCGTGACGGGCTGGTTGCCGTAGACCAGGCTGAATTCGCCCAGGAGGCGGATGTGCAGGACCTCTGCCAAGAATGCCCTCCCGCCGCCGGTTGGTTGCGAGCTGCCGGACGCTGTGCACTACTATAGCATGGCGGTGGGGAAACGGCAAGAGGGAGGCTGGTGCTCCAGACCTCAGAGGTCTTCGGAGGTCTACGCTCACTATCTCAGCACCAGCGGCAGGTAGACGTGCAGGACGTACTCGTAGGCACCGATGTCGCACGGTGTGATGCGCGGCACACCCCGCTGGTTGGTCGTGATTCCGGCGATGCAGACCGGTGGTCAATCGCCGGGCTGCCGGCCGGCAGCGGATGCACCAGCGTGCCGCCGTCGGCGGTCAACGGCCCGAGCAGGGGATCGGTGTCCATCCTATCGCCGCTCGCGCTCAAGCCGCAGGTGTGGCCGGACTCCAGGTTGTGACCGTTGGAGGTCAGCGCGGCGTTGCAGTTCGTCCCGTTGTAGGCGACGATGGTGTTCTGCAAGAGGACGGTGCCGCCTGCCCCACTGGCCGCCGTGTTGCTGGCGCCGCGCAGCGAGCAATGGTGCGCGTTGCAAACGCCGTCATAGTCGTCGGCAAAGGTGGTGACGGTAAAGGTCGCCGCGCGGGCCACTCGCAGGCCGGCGCCCAGCAGGCACATCAAGGCCAGGGTCAGCCCCAGGCTGAGGGCGAACACGGCCAGCAACCGCCTGCTCCGCGCTCCCTTCCTGTGGACTAGACCCCGTTCAAGAGCCATTGGGATTGAATGTGTTCTCATCTCGACTCCTCTCATTTTGGACCTCGGAGGTCGTGCGAATCCGCGATTCGCCTGAGACCTCCGAGGTCTACATCAATCGTTCCGCAGCGCCAGCCCTTCAGTTCTTCAGGACAAGCGGCAGGTAGACCATCGGGACGGTGTACTCGATGGTCACGCCGGTACCCCACACGTTGTTGCCGGCGCCGGTGGAAATGGGTAGGTCCCAGTAGACCCAGTAGGCGTACCGGCTGTTGTCTATCACCGGGTCGTCTATTGTGTTGTCAAAGCGACTGGCGTATCCCCCAGCATAGTAGCTATCAATATAAGCCATGTCGGTATAGTTGCCGGCCTGGTCGGTGCGACACAGGTGTGCGTAGCCGTTTGCGGCCGTCGAATCGTCGTTGAACCAGAAGGTCACTTTGGTCACTTTGGTGCCCTGGGGCAGATAGACGGGGGCCTCGTAGTGGGCGCGTGTAACCCCGCCCCCGCCCTGGTGGATGAGGTAACGACCGTGGTTCTGGTACTGCCAGTCGTCCGCGTAGGGCGTGAAGGCCGGGGCGGGCACGGAGAGCCGGCCGGGCTGGACCGTGGCAGGGTTGTTGTACTCAATGAGCACGCCGACGCCGGAGGCGTCATAGCCAGTGCCGCCGTAGACCGGGCCGTCCCAGACCACCCAATAGCTGTTATAGCGGTTGTCTATGACCGGGTTGGCGATCGTCGTAGTGGAGCGGTTGCCGTAGCCGGCGGAATAGCCCGCGCTATCCACGTAGGCCAGGTTGTAGTAGTTGCCGGCCAGGTCGCTGCGCTGCAGCCGGGCCAGGATGGTATTGGTCGCCGAGTCGTCGTAGAAGAAAAACGTCAGCTTAGTCACTGTGGCCCCCTGGGGCAACTGCACCGGGGCCAGGTACCAGCCGTTGGTGCTGCTGCCGCCCGGGCCTTGGTAGTGCGCCAGCCAGATACCCGCGTTTTCAAAGTTGTATCCATCCTCAAAGGGCTGGAAGGCCGCGGCCGGGAGGGAGAGGTAGCCCTTGCTGGCTGCGGGCGGGGGGATGTACTCGATGGTCACGCTGCAGCCCATCACGTTGGGCGTACTGGCCAGGGACCAATCCACCCAGTAGGTATAGTTGACGTTGTCTATGGTGGCGTGGCCGATCGAGTCATTCCGGAACGATCCATACCCTCCCTCGTCAAAGGTGTACGTCGAGGCCATGATCTCCATAGAACCCGCTCGATTGGTTCGTTTCAGCTCGGCGCTTCCAAATAACCCGGACACGGCGTCGTACCAGTGGAAGGTCACTGCGGTCACCGTGGCTCCGTGGGGCAACTGCACTGGGGCCAGGTAGTGACCGCTGCCGCTCGCCCCGGCGGAGAGGCGTTTGAGGAAGCGGCCATGATTCTCGTAGTCGTTCCCATCTATCGCCGGTTGGAAGGCCGCGGCCGGGATGGAGAGGGTCGCCCGGCCCTGCGTCGAGCGATCGGTGATCCGCACGTCTGGGTCGCCGTACAGGTTGAGGTCATACATGTTCGTCAGGCCGCTGCTGCCGTAGGGGTAGGGTATGATGTACGGCGCGTCAATGAATTTCGTCTGGTAGAGCGCCTCGCTGGCAGTGTAGCCATTGACCACCCGCTTCAAATAGCCGTAGCCGATGCTGGCGTTGCCGTCGCCGTGATCGAAGTAGTGGTAGTCAGGGGGGGTGGGGCCGTTGAAGGAACTCCGGGAGGCGGCCACCGTGGCGATCCCGCCGTGTTTCAGGATGGCGTACTGGAGGTTGTTCGTGTTCTCCGGCCAACCCGTGGCGCAGGAGCTTTGGTAAGTGAATGCCGGGTGGTCGTCGTCCAACGGAGCGGTCCAACTGCTCTCCATGAAGAAGCCTTCCCCGCACATGCTACTATCACCATAACCCACGCCGGCTACGGTCTGGTTGCCATGGGCCCACCAGCAGACGATGCCATAGTCGTTGGCCGCCCAACGGTCGCGGACCCCGGTGCCGGCGAATAGTTCCTGGTCGCTGGGGTAGGTAGAATCCAGCGACGGGCAGAGACCGTGGCCCTGCTGGTACACCCGCCAGCGGCTGTAGCCGGCGCTGCTCAGGAAATCACTCCACATCTGCTCGGCCAGCGGTGCGGTGTCGTAACCAGCATCAATGAAGCTCATGGGGAGCAGGATGCTCTTGCGCCAACTGATGTCGGTGGCGGTCTCGTAGTTGATGGTCTTCTGGAGGATGGCGTCCAGGTCGGTGTAGTTGCCATAGAACGGGATGCGCCCCACATAGACCTCCGGGAGCAGGTCCACACCGCCGGGTATGGAGTGACCATCCTGATCCAGATAGTCGCCGATGTATTCTCCGTAGAAGTTGTCGCCGTCTACATCCCAATCGCCGGTCAGGTCCGCGAAGAAATAGTCCGTGGGGGCTTCCTTGTCGTTGGGCTGGTCGTTGCGCGGCCAGCACATCTTCATGGGTACGGCGGTGGCGCTGGTGCCATCTGGCGTGGGGTCGCCGATGAGCAGCACGTATTTGATACCATAGGCGGCGTAGTTGTTCTTGAGCCACTGGCGCACCTTCTCCGCCCGGCCGGCGCCAGTGCCGTAGTCCGTTTCCGTCACTATCCATAAGTGGTGCCCCTGCGCTCGCTTGTGGGCGATGAAGGCATTCAGCTTGGTGCTGCCAGACCAGATGGCGTTGGTAGTGACGATCGCATAGTCGTAGAGGACGTTGCTGGCCCGGTACGCCGGGGGATACCAGGCCTGGGCTGCCGCGTAGTTGACGAACTGTGCACTGGCTACGTCGTCCAGCACGGTGTCGGCCAACTGGTCGGCGTTGGCCTGCTCGCCGGTGCGGGCGTAGCGTAACTCCACCGTGGCCTGCTCCACCACGCGGAGCTGCCCGGTGGTCGCGTCGTACTGGAACGGGGAAAAGTCCACCCGAGCCACGCGCCATTTGCGCATCTGGCCAGTGGCGGCGATGCGGGCGATGGGCGGGGGCGTACTCTCACCCCAGTCCTCTTGCTGAAGCAGGCGGGCTCCCTGATAGGGAAAAGGTGCGTTTTTCTCTCCCTGGTCAGGAGAGGGGGATGGGGTAGGGTCTCCTGTGCAGGACAGGTACGGTATGGCGGGGCACAACTGGTACGCGCCAGGTATGGCCGCCGTCTGCACGTCGCGCACATCCAGGGCCAGGCTGTTCCAGGCCACGTCCGGCGGCAGGGCCACGTCCACCATCTGGTGCGGCAGCAGCGGTTGACCTGGCTGCCCGGGCACGCCGTAACCCTCAGCGTGGATGAGCGTGCAGCCATCCGCAGTCGGCTCGAGCTGATAGGCGGGTGCTTTGAGCACCAGGGTGATGGTCTCCGGGGGTGAGACCTGGGCTGCACCGGTCGGGTTGACCAGCAACGCCACCAGCAACAGGATCCCACCGATGCCTGTGAGTTGACGTGCTACTTTCGTGTTCATGTACGCCTCCTCGCGCGGGGTAGACCCGACAGGTTTCCGAAACCCGGCAGGTCGCCAGGTGTGACGATAAAATCAGACGTAGAGCAAAATCAGACGTAGAGCGGGCTGCGCCCACCGTCTCAGTGGTTCTTCAAGACCAACGGCAGGTAGACCCGGTTGCCCCATAACCAGCCGTAGATGCCCCGGTTGGAGGTGCCGAACACTTCGTTATCGTCAAAGGCCACCAGGAAGTCGCCGCCCGGCCCGGCGGCGATAGCCGGGTCATACACCTGCAACCCGCCGATAGTCTTGGTCGCATCCAGGATCGTGCCGTCGAGGGCGAGGGGCCGGCCCTGGACCTGCATCCAGCCCGGCGGCGTTGGCGACGGCACCCAGAACCACACGACCAGGAATTGCCGGTTGCTCTCGCAGCCGGCCACGGCCGGGCTGTACTCGCTCCAGGAGGTGGCCGCCAACGATTGGGCAATGCCCGGCGTTCCGTCGCCGGTCACCGTCTTGTATCGGATATTCCCATTGTTTTCATTGCTTTCCCAGACCACCAGGTATTGCCCGGTCCCGGCCGGCTGGGGGATCGCGGCGACGGCGGCGTGCGTTTCCTGCGAGGTGGTGGCGACGACCGAGAACCTGGAACCCTCCACGTGGTAGCCGCCGCCGGCCTCCATGTGCACCCGCTGGCCGCTGAGGTCGTAATCGCTGCCCACCAACCGCTGCCAGACCACCAACATCTCGCTGCGGGCGCTGTTGTAGGCCACGTCGGGGTATCTGGGCTGGGTGACGTTACTGAGTGGGTCAATGTCCAGGGCGGTGCCGGCCACCGTGCCGTCGTTGTGAACGCGCACAGACCGGATGCCATAGGTCGAGCCGGTTTGCCAGCGTTCAAAGACCACCAGGTAGCCCCCTGACTCAGCGGCTGAGGCCACGACGGGTTTGGAAAACGAATAGGACGCTTCCGTGGCGATGGTGATCTCGGAACCGATAGGCTGGCCGGTCGCGCCCGAGACGCGCATGCCATAGATGCCGCCGTTCTCCCCCCACGCATAGACCACCAGGTACTCATTGGTCTGGCTGTTGTAGGCCACATCCGGGTTTCGGAGGTCGTAGCCCGTTGGCGCGATGATGGCGTACAGCCCGGCCAGCGCGCCGTTCTTGGACACGCGCTGCCCGCAGATGTCCTTGAGACCATTGGTGTAATCTTTTTCCCACACCACCAGGTACTCCTGCTGCTGGCTGTTGTAGGCCACAGCCGGCTGCCGCTCAGTCACGCCGCTGTCATTGCGAATGACCAAGCGGCTGCCAATGGGGCCGCCGGTGGGGCCGGCCGATGGGGCCGCCAACACCTGGCGCGGGCTCAGCAGCGTGAACTCCGCCTTCCCCGGTCCGCGCACCCCCACCTCCAGCCACAGCCCACCCTCTTTCGCGCCATCCGGCAGCGGGCTGACGCTCCCCAGCGCAGCCGTGAAAGCGCCTCCCTGCACGGGCACCCCCGTCTGCGTCTCGGACCAGAGCGCGGTTCCGCCTTCAGGCGCGTCGTACAGCGCAAAGGCAAAGTCGTAGGCCCCATCCGCCACCGGCTGCCCCGCGTCGTCGGTCAGACGGCCGGAGTAGGGGATGGTCGCCCCCGCCGGCCCCGGCTGCTGCACCACCGGCAGCGCGCGGGCAGTCTCCGCAGGCCCGGTACCCACGCCCACTGCCAGCACCGCGCTGGCAACCAACATCATCTGGAACACTCTCTTGACAGACATTTTTCCTCCTGCGATGCTATACAGTAGATTGGCACTTTTTACATTGGGCATGTTGTCAACGAATCTTTGGAGTGATTGAAATCGCTCCTATAGACGCTTCGCGCCAGGTGTCGGCCTGTGCCGACACTCAGGTCGGCGAAGGCCGACCATTGGCCGCAGGCCCAAAAGGGTGGCTTTCAGTCAGCGCCAGGACGGTCACAAGGAATCTATTGTTGGAACAATTCGTTAAAGTACAACATCCACTGGCGGGCCGTTGAATAACAGCAGGGCTCTCTCCCATTGCGTGCAAAACTTGCGCCACAGTCCACTAGGACCTGCCCGACGTGGGCGGCGTGAAAAGGGCATCGGCCAGCGCGTAGGATAGCCCTGGGATCCCGACCGTCACCAGATACAGGTCGGGCAGGTACTTGTCAATCAGGCTGCGCCCTGCGTCGGTGTTGTAGGCGGTGATAACCATGTCGGTGGCTACCATTTGCCCAACCGAGGTGACGACTTGCGACGCGACCTGTGACACACCCCACTCGGACAGCGCATTGATCGTTTTCGTCATCAAGGTACCGACAGGATTCGCGAGCTTGGTCAGCGCGCCGAACCAGCGTATGTCCTCCGCTGGATCCCGGAACGATTCGGGCGGGGCAAATTCCTTAAATTGCCCGAGACTAACGTCCCGCAGATTCTTGCTCTGAGGCGGCTCGAGCGACGCGGCGCCCAGGATGGCGCCCGTCATCATGCCCAGGGCCATGCCGGTCATCATGTGCTCGAAAATGTCGCCGCCTTTGCCCATGCCGCCGGCAAAGCCGGTCACGATACCGGTGCCTGTGCCCCTGATGCCCATTGATAACGCCCCATTACCAACGCTCATGAAAAACTTTTGGCCGGCGCCTATGGATTGCCCTATCTTGAAAACGTCGCCAAGCTGTATATTCGCGTAAGCGCAGAGCCCACCCACTGCCGCCCCGAAGAGCATTCCGCCGAGAATGTTCCACACGTCACCGCCGCGTTCATAGGCAGCGATGCCCCCTGCCGTCGCGCCCGAAACGGCACCTACCACCACCGCAGTCGTCCCAGGGACGAAAACGGACGCAACAATCGCAATGCCCCCCAGAAGCCATTCCAGCCATCCATGGCCGCTGGGGTCCGCATAGATGAGCGGGTTGTTGTTGCAGTAGGCGTACAAGTTCCAGTCGCCCAATCGCCCGGCCTCGCCAACCAGTGAGTCGGGGCTGATAAAGCGGCCCAGTACGGGATGATAGTAGCGGCTCGTCAGATAGAGGAGGCCAGAACCGGAGTCGAGATCGGCGCCGATGTAACCCACTGTCAGTGGATCGCTGCCCGTCTTGGCGAGCACCTGGCCCCACGGGTCGTAGCGTACCCGGCGCGACACGGCCCCACTCGCCTCGCTGATCAGGACGGTGCTGCCCAGGTGGTCCACGTGGAGAAAGCACGTGTCCTGGCCGGACCGGCGGGCCACGATGCAGCGGCCGTCGCTGATGTGGAGCACGAGCCGGCCGTCCTCGACGGCATAGAGTGGGTCGGGGGTAAGACGCTGACTGCCGGGAGTCCCGCTGCTATTTTGCACAGCAGCCCGTCGCCCGGCATAATCATAGCGAAACTCGGTCTGGCCCCCACCCGGCGCGTGGATACGTACCAGCCGGCCAACGGAGTCCCAGTCCATGCGACCCCACGGGGTATCGCGCATTTGGCCGCGCGCGTCATAACTCAAGCGCCAACTCCCAGCATTGGTCAGGCAGTTAGCCGGAGCGCCGTCCCCCCCGTATTGGTAGGCGCCCACGTCCGACTTGAATGTCAGATTGCCCGCCGCGTCATAGGTGTAGCCCCAACACTCGCCGGCCCCGGTCGATGCATTCACCAAACGATAGAGGTCGTCGTAGGTATACTGTGCCGCGAGGCAGGGATCAGGACTATCTACACGAACCAGGTTGCCGACGAGGTCCCAGGTGTAAGCGGTAGACCACAACGGCTGGCCGCCGGGACCGTTTATGGCCATCGAGGTCAGTCGCCGCGTCACCGAATCATAATCCCAGCACTGCTCAATGCCGTTGGCGTAGCGCATGCGCCGCTTCCGCCCCGCAAGGTCATACTCAACGGCCTCAATCACGCCGGGGATAGAGGCGAGTTGACCACGCCGATCGTAGATGTACTCGGCTATCTGCCCATCGGGATAGACAACACGGGCAAGTTGACCATCGGGCCGGTATTCCAGACGCAGGTCGTAAGCCTGGCTGGTGCCGAGAGGTAGGGCACGCTTGAGCGCGACCCGGCCGCGCAAGTCATAGTCCAGTATCGTAGCGCCGCTCTCGTCGTCAATGCGCACACACCGTCCACCTGCGGAGTGCGCCCCAGCCTCGGGCGGCGGCGCCACACCGTTGTCATGGTAGGTGAAGCGAACCACCGGTATAGCATTCGGATCATTGTACCGAATAGCGATGGGCCGCAGGCAGGGGTCGTAGGTGCGCAACACGCGGCTGCCATCGGCTGCGCGCCCCTCGACGGGGTTGCCGGCTGCATCAAAGACAGCGACCGTGGTGGATTCGGGGCGCTCGGCGCAGAGTGGGCGACCAAGCAGGTCATACCAGAAGCGCACCGTGTGGCCGGCGGCGTCGGTGTGACGCGAGATACGGCCATCCGGATCATACTCGGTAAGACTGGTGAACCAAGCGCCTCCCACGTTCTCCTGGACAGCGCGCAGGCGGCCGGAGGCGTCCTGCCAGCGGCGGACGGGTGTAGCAAAGTGCGGTGAGCCAGGCGTATTGTCCTCTTCATCCGCCAGTTCGACCAACAGCGGTGCATAGCGCCAGGTATACACGCCGCCATCGGGCCGCTCCTGACGGACGGGCCGGCCCAGCGCATCGTAACAGATGGAGAGGTGAGCCAGGTCGGGTGCGGGCAGGGCGAAGGTAGACGAGTCCGGGATGCGCTCTACGAAGGTGGCGACGCGCTGGCCGCGCGCGTTGTAAGCGTGGCACTCGACGATCACCTCGCCGTCATCACCAGAGACGCGGCGCTCGAGCAGATGGCCGCTGCTGTCAAACCGCTCACGGCTATCCACAGTGGCCGACCCGCCGCTCACTGCCCGGTTACGCGTGACACGCTCGACCGGTGTGTCGCTGATGAGGTACTCGTAGGTGGCGGTGGGCAGTTTAGGTGTGTCGCCGGCATAGACGAGGCGCGTGAGGCGGGCGAGGGCATCGTAGACGGCCTGGTGTTCGACGCCATTGGCCTCAACCAGGCGAGCCAGGCGGCAAGCACGCAGGTCGTATTGAGCATGCAGGGTGTTGCCAGCCGGGTCGGTGACGCGGGTTGCGAACATGCCGTGGGGTTCGTAGGCGAACTCGGTGACCGCGCCCAACGGATTGGTGATGCGCCCCAGCAGTTCGCCTCCGATCTCCAATCGCTGATAGGCCGCCTGCTGGATCCACCAGCCATTCTCGCCTGGGCGGCGGAAATAGCCAAGCACTGCCAGGTCAGGCGGGTCGGCGCCATAGACAGCGGTGACCACTTCGTCGGTGAGAGCCAGCGCCAGGCGGCGGGTCACCAGCCCCTGCTGGCCCACTCCCTCCGGCAGACCGTCGTATTCCAGCACAGTATCGGAGATGGGCTGACCGTTGCCATCCCTCTCAGTGATGCGGCTGGGGCGGCTGATAAAGCGCCGATTCGCGTCGGCAACATAGTCGGCATGAATGATTCGTTGGTGCTCCTCGACGCTGCCCGGCGGCAGGTATGGACCGACCAGGGTGCGCTCGGTGCGCACTGAGTCAGTCAGGTTTCCATTGGCATCCCACGCCAGGTTCTCGACGACGACCTGCGCCGTAGGCTGCGGTTGACGCTCCAACGTCGTCTGTATGCTCCGGCGCAGGCGGGGCAGGTAAACCCGTCCACCCGCCGTATCCTGCGAGTCGGCTATCCATTCATCCTCTTGGCGATCATAGGGCCGGCCCTCGTCAGGGGAGCCGTCCAGACCGTAGCGCTCGCGGCGGCGCAGGTGACCGCGCACAGAACGCCTCCTACGCCGCTCGCCCATCGGCATGCGCTCGGATGGATGGTCGGGGTCAACGCCGGTATAGAACCAGGTGACTGTGCGCAATGTAGGAATGGTCGCGTCTCCGAGTTGATCCTGTTCTACGCAACCAAAGCCGGCGAACTCGCGCAGCACACCATCGTAACGGCCATCGTGGTAGCGATAGCGGGTGCAGGAGGTAACGCCGGTCGCCTGGTCGCGGATGGTCACCTCTGCTACAACCGATACGACGATGGGGAGGAAGGTAGACCAGGGCCGGCCGCTGCGGCGATCACGGGCCGCCTCGCGCGCCGAAGTCGTATAGGTGATGCGCGTCTCGGTACCTATACCATCGGCAACAGAAGAAAGCAGATACGGCTTGACACCGCCGTTTAGGTCTAGGAAGTAATAGGTCGGAGCGCGACCCGGCCCGCGGGGCGCATTCCAGAGCAGGCCGGGCGCGCCAACGCCGGTCATGTCGGCCAGGCGCGTCTCAGCCGGGTCAATGGGCGGCAGAAAGCGGATCTCGTGCATCTGGCCGAAACGAACGCCAGATTGGTTAATCCAGTAGCGCACATAATCCAGGCCCAGGTAGAGCAGGTCGGCACAGCCATCGCCGTCAATGTCACTCAGGAAGAGGCGCTGTGGGTCCGTGTCGCGGGGCAGGTGGGGAGCGCCAGCCATGATCACCGGAGGCGCCCAGCGGCCGAGGCCTAGATACGGCCAGTAGGTAACGCCGCCACCGTCGGCGCGCACCAGATCAGAGGTACCGTCGCCGGTCATGTCGGCCAGCATAACGTGCGGGTCAGAGAGATCCGGGACAGGGGCTTGGCCGCGCGGGACGACGCGCGGCGCCGCCTGCCAACCATCCCTTCCATCCG
>CAYTGR010000001.1:152383-154853 GCA_964437445.1 uncultured Anaerolineales bacterium
GGCAGGTTGCCCAGGCGGTGCGGCGCGCCCCACTGGCAATCACCCAGATTGGGCCACAGGTGGGCCTCGCCACCTGGGCCGATCTCGAGCAGGTCGGGAAGACCGTCACCGGTCCAATCCACCAACTCGGCGCGGTTGTCGTCGCGACGGAAGGGGCCGGGCGCACCTGCCTGGGGGAGTCCTTCCAGATGCCGGAGTGTTCGCGGCGCTGGGGATGAGTAGCGCAAATGTAGCGCAGGTCCTGGGAGTTCGGCGCCATCGGCGGCGATGCCAATGAGTGCTACGTCGGTGAGCAGTGAGACATTGTTGGCCGGCAGTGGGTCGGGTTTGTAGGCGAGCTCCCAACGGCGCAGAACGGGATGGGCTTCGCCCGGCAGGCAGAGCTCAATGGACTGGCAGAGGCGCGAGGTGGTGACGAGAAAGCCGGCCCGACCGGAGCGCACCGGGTCGGGCCGGTCCATCGAGTAGTGCAGGCGCACCTCATAAGGGCCGTAGGCCACCCGCTCGAGATAGAGCTGCCGGCCATCCTCGTCGCGCGCCCAGGTGAAGGTAGCCGTGTAGCCAAGTGGATCCTCTATGCGCTCCAGGTGCCAGGCAAAGACGCATTCCGCGCCTCCGGGCATGCCCGGCGGACGGCCCGAGAGGCGCGCTGCGGGGCTTGTGCCCAAAAAGTACCAGCGCCCGTCGCGGTCGGTGAGTCGAAAGCCGGCGCCGCTTGCCTCTACCTGCCAGACAGCGGCGTCAACCTCCAGGCGGTAGCGGTGCTGCCCGCTGACCGGGTCGGCGCCCAGGTCCAGTATCGGCCCAGCGCCTTCCAGCAGGAGCGGGTCGCCGCCGTCGTAGCGCGGGTACCCGTGGGCAGTGTCGAGCAGGATGCGGGGCAGCGGCAGACTAAAGCCCAGGCCAAATGGGCCATTGCCGCTGCCGGTGTCGTAGCGCAGCGTCAGGCGTGGGCCGATGCTATTAGGCCCATTGGGCACGTCGAGCGGGATGACGTAGGAGCCGCTGCCGGTGCACAGTTCCGGCTCGTAGGTCGCCCCCAGCCCACTCACCGCGCCGCCGCCCTGTGGCAGCGACGGGGTCTGGGCGTCAAAGCCAATGTCCTGTGTGCTCATGGCTCTTCCTCCAGTTGGGGACGCCGGGCCTCACGCTCCGAGCAGTCGCGGCGTGAACCGGTAGTCGAGAATGAGGACCAGGTCAGCGATAGCATCGGCGAGAGGGCCATGAGGCTGGCCCACACACAGGCGATAGGCGCCCAGAGCCGGTCCTTTTCCCAGGTCCTGCCAGGCCGGCGCATCGGCCGGCGTGATGATGCCTTGCGCATTTGGCCTGGCAAAGATCGCATCCGGGTGACCGGGGACAGCCAGGCCGAACTCGAGGTTGCCCAGGACGGCACCGGGTCGAGTGGAGACGAGCAGGCTGACACGGGCGAGTTGCGGGTCGAGTTGGTTCGCCGCAAAGTCCTGGTCGGTGAGCTCGAACTGGGTCTCGCCACTGTCCAGAAACTGGAAAAAGGCCTCGGGGAAGAGCCAGCGCAGGGACACGCTCGTACTGCGTTGATGAGAATCCTTGCCCTCCAGGCGCGTCCGCACCATCCGCGCCAGGGACTCGCTGTAAAAGGCGCGGTAATAGAATGTCATACGCACGTCCACCAGAGTACGGAAATCGAGTTCGTTCAACTCGGCGGGAACCTCCAGTACCCAACTCCCGGAAACGCCCGCTCCCTGAAAGACTTTCATCTGGCGCGGGTCCGCAGGCAATAGGAGCGAATCCTGGCTCGCGCGGAATTCGGACAAGACCAGCGTCTCGCGCGGCTGGAGCCGGAAGGCGACCTGGTCGTCGGCCGTGCGATAGAAGCACAGGCCGCCGTGTGTGAGGGAGGCCCTTACGCCCCCGCGCGGGAGCAGGCCGACGAACTCGACTTCGACGCCCTCCAGGCGCTGGCGATAGGTGCCAGGGTAGGCGCTGTCGAAGAGATCGAGCGAGGTGTCGAACTGCATGCGGCCGGTGCGGCGCAGGCCGAACTCGAACTGGAAGGGGAAGGATTGGGCCAGAGAGATCGTGTGCTTGATCGGGACCTGCTTGCGGGCCACCTGGAGTTGAGCGACCGTAAAGTGGTCAATATTGAGCAGCAGGCGCTCGCCAACGAGCAATGGCTCGACAACGCCCCCTTCAACCGGCTTTTCAGGAGTGAAGGAGATGATATAGTCGGTGCCGAAGAACTGGCTCTGGTCGTCGTACTCAAAGTTCCAGGCGCGCTCCATCTGGCGCGCCACGTTAAGGGCCTTTCGCAGGTAGCTGCGGGCAATAGCGGCTGCTTCGCCGGCCAGGCTGCGCCAGACGTCGGCGTTGTAGACGTGGTCTGCGCCGGCAAAGTCATCGTAAGCCCCCTGGGCGCGCTCCGCCTGAGCGTTCGCTGCCGCTACTCCTGCCTGTGTCGCACGCGCTCTCTTCTCCGCCGACCAGATTT
>CAYTGR010000001.1:154953-156563 GCA_964437445.1 uncultured Anaerolineales bacterium
TGACTGGCGGCCTCGGCATCGGCCACAGATTCTGGCACCTGGCTCTTGGCGGCGTCAACGGCCCTTTTCAGATCGTTCGCCTGGAGCAGGTCGGCGTCGGCATGGTCATAGAAGGTAAACGCCATCTGCTCGGCCTGGATCGCCTGCTGCGCCATGTACCGCGCCACGTTCTGCAGGTGTTCAAATGTCCACATAGGCACGCCGGGGTCGCCTGTCCAATCGAGAACCAGCAGCCAGGTGTAGACCTCCAAGATTACGGTAACGAAATCGAGATCCAGTCCCAGTTGCGCGATGGTGGCCTTGCCGGAGATGAGTTCCGAGAGATGCTGAAGGACGTGGCGCGCCTTCTCCGTCCCGGATGTCAGGGCCGGCCGGGTGTAGAGCGGGCTGCCCTCCGGCTCAGTCCCGGCCGCCGTGACGATACGGATCCAGTACTCTGGTCCCCAGTCCCGATAGAGACGCGCCAGGCGCAGCCACAGATTGGGCGCTTCTATCTCGGGGTTCAAGTAAGGATAGTCTGCCGCGGTCAGATAGTGCTGCTCGGCGGCGGCATGTAGCCCCAGCCCGAGACAGCATTCGGCCTTGCGCATGGGCAGCACATAGTAGTAAAGGTGAGGAATGCCCAGGACAAAGTCTGCATCGCACTGAGGAGCAAAGACCAGGTCCGACAGCCGGTCAGTGACGAGCCGCGCCTCGTACACGCCCTTCAAGCCGATCAGACTGGGCCGGCCACCAGGTTTCCAGGCGATCTCCTGCACTTGCCCGCCAGAAAGCCAACCGTACGAATACGCTGCAATCTTCTTTGCGCTGCTGCTAGAAGCGGGAGGGATGGCCCGCAGTCCCCGCCTTTCGGCGGGCGATAGATCGCCTGACTGTTCGCCACCCGGTTTGGACAGTTGCCTGGCTATGTTGGCCATAGAAACGCATGCGGTCTTGAGCATGGGATCGAAGAGGCCGTATACATGGGGTGTGGGTTGGCCGGGAACCGTGAGCGGCGGTTTGTGGCCGAAATAGGTGAGAATCAGATTTCCCACCTGCTCGTAGAGGTCAAGGGCCTGGCCATACTCCAGTCTGGCGAGAGCCTCCTCGGCCGCTGCGAAAGTCTGGAGGATATTGGACTCCATGGCTGGTGTCACCGCGACTGCGGCAGCGGACAGCCGTTTGACTGCTTTGACATCTGCTATCGAGTAGTGGCTATATTTCAGGTTCATGGGTTTTCTCCTTCCTCGTCTAAACTCAATGCCTCCGGCGCACCCACGCGCCGCCGCAGGAACTCGAGCGTCTCGTCCAGGCTGGCAAAAGTCCAGCGCCGGCCGCTCTGGATGTGCCGGACCTCACTGTGCCAGTTACCATCTCAGCCCTCGTGTCCTTCTTCTGCCAGGGCAGTGTGCTTTTCCAACTGTTCTGCCAGGAACGCGATCAACGTCGGCCAATCGCGAAAGTAGCGCGTTTCACGGCTGAGCGTGTGCTGCACCTGACCGCGCCACTCGCTGCGGCCATCGCCCAGGTCCTCGTACCACAACCGTACGGTGAACAGTTGGGAGCAAGACGAAGCGGTGGCTGGTTTTGACATAGGTTTCTCCAGACTTCCGAAGTCTCACACCAGCATA
>CAYTGR010000002.1:0-31864 GCA_964437445.1 uncultured Anaerolineales bacterium
CAATGCGTTCTTCGTTGACGTCCAGGCAAGTAACGCGGTTGCCCAGGTCGGCAAAGCAAGCGCCGCTGACCAGTCCCACGTATCCCACACCGACGACAGCAATGTTCTTCATGCGTTTGTTCTCCCATTGAAAATAAGGTTCACATTCACGAAGGTAGATGATACCACAATCGGGGCGCTTTTCCAGTGGGGAGCCGGCCGCCTTCCCCCTGTTGTATCTCCTTAAAACGAAAATGACATAAAAGGTTCGTAGTCGGCACTTTAGCGCCGTCCCATGTTAAAAATGGGCGCGGGCAGGTAAAGCCTGCCCGCGCCAGGATATTCTAACGGCCAGGTTATACGCCGGTCGCTATGGATTGCGCAGCACCAGCGGTATGAAAATCCGCTGCACCGTGCCGACGGCCCAATCCGACAGTTCGGTAAGGTTGGCGCAAGTGATGGCATTGGCTGTGACCGTCGTCCCGAACAGCCAGTTCCAGGCGCCATTCTTGTAGCGGTGCATCACGATCACCGGCGCGGTCAGCGTGTGCGGCAGGGTCAACGTCACCGTGTAGCCTGTCCCGGTTGGCGTGATGCGCCAGTAGCGGCCGGTGGCCGCGGTAGGGCTGGCCTGGGGATGGCTGGTATCCAGGCGATCCACCTGCACGGCGCTCAATGTGCCGGCTGTCTCCACGGTCATGCTGACCCCCGTCAGGCCGAAGAGCACTGGCCCCGGCCCGGCGATGGCCTGCGTTTTGCGGATGGTGCCATGGTTGACCAGCGCGCCGTTGAACGAGGCGTAATTGGCCGGGTTGACCTCTATCAGGGTCGTGCCGGTCAGCACGGCCAGGTTGTAGAAAGCTGTCACCGTGTTCAGGTTGAGCCGGGGCTGCGTGCCGCCGAACGTTACGGTGCTGTTATTGAACGCCTGGAACGTGCCGCCGGTGCGACTGAACTCGCCCGTCACGGTCAGGTTGACTGCGGTCGGATCCCCCAGGGTCAATGTGCCATTGGCATGTTCCAGGTTTGCCACGGTCACAGCGCCGCTGACGAGGGTTGTCCCCCGGCTGTACAGCCAACCCGGCCCGCTGAATACCGCTCCCGTGCTCAGGCGGTTATCGGCTCCCTCCAGATTCACTCCCGCCTCGGCGTTGTTCAGATAAACGCGCCCGTTGTGGTGCGAGTAGCGCAGCGTGACGCCGCCCGTGGTCAGAGACATCACGCCCGTGTTGTTGACCTGGGTCTCCCCCAAATCGGCCCAGCCGGCCGTCGTCTTCAAGAGCGTTCCTTCATTGGCAAAGACCGGGCGGGTTGCGCCGCCATACCACATCCAGTAGCGGTTGGATCGGATATCCACCACGCCGCCCGGCTTGTTGGTCAGCGTCATGGAAGCCAGGTCCAGGCGATTGCCGTCCGGCCCGCTGATGATGAGCGTCCCGTAGTTGTCAAAGGAGCGGAACCAACCGCCATTCCCGGCGCTCATCCCCGTGACCGTCATTACCGCGTCGGCCGCCAGCGTGGTCTTGCCTGCCCCCTCCATTTTTGCTCCCCATCCTGACCAGTCCAGGGTTTGCGTCACGGTCAGGTTGCCGCCGCCGGTCAACGTGCCCTCCAGCACCAGGTTGGCGAGGGTCACGTTCCCGTTCACCGTCGCGCCGCCCACGATGACCTGCCCCGGCCCGTGGAAGGTCGTCCCGGCGTTGAGCTGGCAATCGGTATGGTTCGGTTTGAGCGTCGCCGCGGCGTCATTCAGCCACACCGCGCCGCTCCACGCGCCAGACGCGATTTGCAACCCGCCGGTGGTGATGCTCAGCGTTCCACTGTGGTTCAGCGTTATCCCTCCCAAATCGGCCCAGCCGGCTGTCGTCTTCAAGAGTGTCCCTTCATTGGCGAAGACCGCTCCGCCGTATTGCATCCAGTAGCGGTTGGATTGGATATCCACCACGCCGCCCGGCTTGTTGGTCAGCGTCATGGAAGCCAGGTCCAGGCGATTGCCGTCCGGCCCGCTGATGATGAGCGTCCCGTAGTTGTCAAAGGAGCGGAACCAACCGCCATTCCCGGCGCTCATCCCCGTGACTGTCATCACTGCGCCGGCCGCCAGGATGGTCTTGCCCGTTCCGGTCATCTTCGGATTAGAACCACTCCATTCGCCGGCCTGGGTGATGGTCAAATTGCTACTGCCGTCCAGCTGACCCAAGTCGCGCAGGTTCAACACGGCCACGGTCGCGTCCACGTCAAGCGTCACGGTACCATTTTGTATCGTTGCTGTATCCCCTGCACCGGGCACTGCGCCGCACGACCAGTGAGTGGTATCGCTCCAGTTGCCTATGCTGTTATCCCAGGTGCAGGTCGCCGCGAGGGCGGGAGTGACCTGGATACCCTGGAGATAGAGGATCAGCACCAGCACACTTGCCAACCGGCTAAAAGTGACGAAATGCCTTTTCATCGTGTCCTCCTTGTGTAAGACAAACTGGTAAACCGTTGGTAGAGAGCGGTGAGCTGTTGGTAGAGGGCAGTCATGGCTGTCGGGTCCTCTCACGGCTCTCTATTGACCGCTCCCTGCTCACATTCATCCCCGCACAGGTGGCCAACCTGATGGTAGTGCCGTTAAATCTTCTCCCTTACCACGCTCTCAGCACCAGCGGCAGGTAAATCCGGCGCGGCTGCACCGTGACCGGCTGTGTCCGACTGCCCTGGCTGGGACAGGGGTTGCTCACCGTCAGCGTGACCAGGTAGGTCTGTGCTGTCATCGTCACGGGGAAGGTGTGGCTGAGCGTGGCCCCGCTGCCGCCCGGCGTCCCATCGCCCCAGGCCCAGTTATAGGTGAGTGGCGGGTCGCCGGCGGCGACGGTGCCGGTGAACCAGACTGGCTGGCCGACACGCGGCGCCGCCGGCGCAAAGGCGAAGTCCACACCGCCGACCGGCGTGCAGGTGCCGTTCAGCGTGAACGTGGCCGTGACCTGTTTGTTGGCATCCATCGCCACGGTGCAGGTGGGCGACGTGCCGCTACACGCGCCGCTCCAGCCGGCGAAGGTGGAATCGGCCTGCGCCGTGGCGGTGACGACCACCGCCGTGCCGCTCAGATACTCGTGTGCGCCGACGGTCGGGGTGACGACACCGTGGCCGTTGCCCGCTGTGGCGATGGTCAGCGTGTGGCTGACCGGCAAAAGCGTGAAGGTGGCCGTGACCTGTTTGTTAGCATCCATCGTCACCGTGCAGGTGGACGACGTGCTGCTGCACGCCCCGCTCCAGCCGATGAAGGTGGAATCGGCCTGCGCCGTGGCGGTGACGACCACCGCCGTGCCGCTCAGATACTCGTGTGCGCCGACGGTCGGGGTGACGACACCGTGGCCGTTGCCCGCTGTGGCGATGGTCAGCGTGTGGCTGACCGGCAAAAGCGTGAAGGTGGCCGTGACCTGTTTGTTAGCATCCATCGTCACCGTGCAGGTGGACGACGTGCTGCTGCACGCCCCGCTCCAGCCGATGAAGGTGGAATCGGCCTGCGCCGTGGCGGTGACGACCACAATTGTGCCGCTCGGATACGTATGCGCGCCCACCGTGGGCGTGAGGATGCCGTTGCCACTCCCCGCTTTGGCCACGGTGAGCGTGTACATGACGCCTTCGGTCACGGTGAAGGTCCAGGGGGCTGCCCAGCCGGAGACGCCGCCGGCGTTGCCGGCGCTCACCGTCCAGGTATGCACGCCCAACGCGGCCACGGTGGGAGAGACCGTCTCCGTGGTCGTAAAGAGCTCCCCATCCAGCAGCACATAGTATTCATCGGGCGTGCCCCCTCCTGCGCCGGCCTGCCAGCTCAGGTCAAAGGGTTGCGGCGGCAGGCTGGCCCCATCCACGGGCGAAAGCAGCACCGGCGTCGCGGGGGGCGGGGGCAACACCCAGAGCGACCAGAAATCGCTCCATTCCGATTCGCCCGCCGCGTTGAAAGCCTGCACGCTCCACAGGTACAGGCCCACCGGCAAGACAGTGGGCGAAAGGGACTGGGTGAGCGTGAAAGTGGTGATTGCCCAGCCGCTCTGCGTCACTTCCCACAGTTGCAGGCGATAGCCCGTCGGCGTCCCGCCGGTGGTGGTCGGCTGCCAGGTGAAGGTGAGCGCCGCCGTGTAAGAAAGAGAGGCCGTGACGCTCAGACCGTCGGTTGGCGTGATCAGGGTGGGAACGCCGGGAGCCGGCTCGCTGACGGTGAACTGCCAGGGCGCCGCCCAGGGCGAAGCGCCCGCCCCGTTGTACGCGCGCACCGTCCAGGTGTGAACGCCGTAGGCCAGCACCGTGACAGAGGTTGTTTCGCTGGTGGTGATGAACGGACTGCCGTCTATGCTGATGTGATACCCCTGGGCCGGCTGACCACCGGTCGCCGCTGCCCATGTCAGCGTGACCGTTTGGGTTGTGACCACGCTGCTGTTGGCGGGCGAGATCAGCGTAGGGGTGAGTGGCGGGGCCGGGAACTGCGCTTCGGTCGTCACGGTGACGCTCTCCCCGGCGCCTTCCGCGGTGGTGACCTGGGCCACGTTGGTCAACGGCCCGGTGTAGCCGGTCGCCACCGTGACCACCACCGTCGCCGACCAGACACCGCCGGGAACCGACAGGCTGGTCGTCCAGGTCAACAGGCCGGCCGGCGAGACGTTGGCCGGCAGGATATCGGTGAGGGTCGCCGTCAGCGTCACGTTGCCGGTGTTGGTGAGCTGAAGCGTGTAGGTAAGCCGCTCGCCGGGCGCGACGATCGGCTGCGCCGCTATTTTGCTGAGCGTGACCTGCGGGTTGTAGAGCGCCTCATCCGCACCCAGATCGCAGCCGCCGCCAGCAGGGCGCGTTTCCCCATCAATATCGGTGGTGACGTTTGTGCAAATCCCACGATTGATGGCCGGCGAGGTCAGGCTGAGATGGTAACCATCTCCCAGAAACGCGGGAGCGCCGGTGTAAGGGTTGCTGACCTGAATGACGCCTGCGCCGCCGGTGTTGCTGCCGTTGGCGTGCCACAAGACGCTGTTGAGGGTCGCCGTGTTGCCGGCGGTTGCCGTCACCCCCACGCTTTGGTTGACCACGATGGTGTTGGTCATGGTGACCTGGCTGTAAGAAGTGCCCGGCGCGGAGAGATAGAGACCGCTGCCATCGCCGCCGGTGTTGCGGGCCACGGTGAGATAAACCAGGCTGGGCGTGGCGCGCGAGATGTACAGCCCTGCGCCCAGGCCGCCGGCCGGCAGCCGGTTATCGGCAATGACGCTGTTCTGGAGCGCGCTGGCGTTGTTGTAGAGATAGATGCCGCCGCCATAGCCGCCGGCACCGGGGGTATTCTGTTGCACCAGGGAACGGCTTAAGGTGATTTGGGTGGTGTCGCCCCAGAGCACCAGACCGCCGCCATAGCCGGTACCGGCGCGGCTGGCGGTATTGCTGAGAATGGTCAGCGCCTCTATGATGTTCTGCGTGCCGAACCAGGCATGGAGGCCGCCGCCATAACCGGGCACGTTCGCCGCCGTGCTGGCCGCGTTGCTGATGATCTGCGTGCCGCTCAGCCAGTGGTTACTGCCCCCCAGGATCATCCCGCCCCCATAACCGGCCATGGCGCTCACGCTGGTGGTCGCCCGGTTATTGAAGAGCAGGTTGCCGAGCATCTGCACGCCGTTCCCGCCGATGTACAAACCGCCGCCGTAGCCAGTGCCGCCCGCGTTGGCCAGGTTGTCGCGGATAACGTTGTCGCGCAGCGTGACGGCGCTGTTGGCGATATTCAGGCCGCCGCCGCGTCCCTCGCTGCCGTTGGCCGCCCGGTTGCCGATAATCAGGTTTTCCTGGATCAGCGCGCTGTCCGAATAGAGCAAATAAAGCCCGCCGCCTTCACCGGAATAGGTGTAACTGCCATAGTTGCCCTGGAAGGTGTTGGAATAAACCGTCAGCGGACTGGATTCGGCCCACAGCCCGCCGCCATAGCCGTTGGAGGTGCCGCTGCCGTAGTTGCGGTTGAACAGATTGTACGCCACCGTGCCGCTGGCATACGAGAAAGCCACCGCACCGCCGCACCCGTTGCCGGAAGACCAGGCCGCATCGTTGTCTTCAAAGGTGTTGCCCAGCAGATTCAGCGTGCTGCGGTAAGCGCCGACCGCCCCGCCATAGCCGTTGCCGGCCTGGCTGGCCCGGTTGTTATAGAAAACACAATCGCTGATCGTGGCGGTGGCCTCATGCGCATACACCGCGCCCCCCAGCCCTTCGCGGTAATCCGTCAGCGTGCCGCCCCGCAGATAGGTTGCCTCTGCTTCGGTGAAGTAGTAGCCGCTGATGGTCACGCCGGTGGTAGCCGTGATCAGGATCAGCCGGCCATCCTGCCAGTTGGGGACTTGCAGCGTGGTGCTCAGCGTCGGCGAGCGCGCGGTAAAGGTGGCATTCCAGTCCCCTTGCAGGGTCACCGGCCGGCTGAGATAGACCTGCTGCACCAGCCCGCCGCGCGTCTCCACGCCGGCGCAGAGGCCGTAACTTTTGACCACGTCGGTGGGGCTGCTGCCGGCCTCCAGCGCCGCCTGCAAGGTCAGATACTCTTCCGGCGAATCGTTCAGCCGCACGTGACAGTTGTGCAAGATGCCATCAGCCAGCGCCCAGTTGACCGTTTCGTTGGCAACCATCTCAGCAGCGGCAAAGATATCCACGCCTTCCGTTGGTGTCACAGAGGTCACGCGGGCCGTCATCGTCAGCCGGGCGGTAGCGCCAGGCGAGAGATTGCCCAGAAGGCAGCGCCCGGCCTGGCCGTAGCCCGGAATGGTGATCAGGCTGCATGTCCCCCGGTCAGCGCTGATACTGAGCGGGGTCAGTTCGGGCGCTGTTCCATCGGTGATGACCACGTTGGTGGCGGCGGAAACGCCGACACTGGTCACCACCAGCGTGTAAGTGAGCACCTGGTTGGGGTTGGCATAGCGCGAGTTGACCGTGTGCAGCCCATCCAGGGCCACACCGGGCAGTTCATCGGCGCCCAGGTCCACCTCGGCATCCTGCGGGCGCACCTGGCCATCAATGTCCTCATAGACGCCGAAATCCACCCCCCGATCCTTGGCCGCTGAGCCGGTGGTGAGATGGTAGCCATCGGCGGCCAAGCGTGGGTTGCCGGTGAACTGGTTGGCAATCACTCCCGGCGAGCCGCGCGTGTTGGCGCCATTGGCATACCACAGGATGAAATCGGCTTCCAGGATGCCGGCGCTGGTCACGGAAATGCCGGTCGTCTGGCTGACGATGATGACGTTGCGCAGCTGGTGCGCGTGCCAGGCGTCACCGCTCACCAGGTACAATCCAACGCCGTCGCCGCCGGTGTTGCTGGCGATGGTGGTGTGGTAGAGCTGAAAGCGCCCATCCTGCACGTAAAGCCCCGCACCCTGGCCGCCGCTGCCCTGCCGGTTGCCCACCACGGCGTTGTTGGTCAACACGGCATAGTCGTCATAAGGACTATTCCAGGCATACAAGCCGGCTCCCTGACCGTTGGTGAGCACCTGATTGCCCTGAATGACATTGCCGGTCAGGTTAGCCAGCGCGCCGTAAAGGTAGAGGCCGCCCCCCTGGTCACGCGCGCTGTTGTCGCGGATGGTGGAAGCCTCCACATACGGCTGCCCCCCATAGAGATAGAAGCCGCCGCCGTCGCTGTTGGCCGCCGTGTTGCCCTGCACCAGGGTGCGCAGCACACGCGGCCGGTAGCGCGTGTTGTCGTCGGAGACGTAAAAGCCACCGCCAGCCTGACTGGCCGTATTGGAGAGCACGGCGCTATCGCGCACTGTTACTGTCGCATAGTTAACATAGAGACCACCGCCGTATTGGGCGCTGTTGTGGCGCACGGTATGGCTCACCACCTCGGCCGGCGCATAGCGCAGGTACACCCCGCCGCCGTACATACCGGCCGTGTTGCTGTAGACCTGATTGTTGAACAGCCGGCCCGTGGCGTTATCCAGGCAAAGGCCGCCGCCGCTATAGGCGGTGTTGCTATAGATCAGATTGCCGCTCAGGGTCACCGTGGCGCTAATCCCATAGAGGCCGCCGCCGCGCAGCGTGCCGGCCACGCGCCCCCCGGTGAGGCGCAATCCCTCCACCGTCACACTGATCGGCCCAAAGATGTAGAGGACGCGCCCCTGGTTCTGCGCGTCCAGCACCGTGGGGTAAACTGCCGGGTCCCAGGCCGAAAAATCGGCGCTGTAACCGCCGCGCAGCGTCAGCGACTTGCTCAGATAAACCGTCTGCGTCACACCGGCGCGGAAAGAGACGTCGGTATAGACACCGGTCGCCACGCGCACCAGGTCATTCACGGTAGCGGCGTCTACGGCGGCCTGCACCGAGGTGTAACAGGGCGCCGGGACGCCGCCGCAAGCGGGCGCTACATTCAAGGTGGTGCCCTCGCCCCATATCGGAGCCGGGGTCAGCAGCGCCAGGCTCAGGCCCAGCAACGCCACGGCCAACGCTATCGCTCCTACCATTTGAATCGTTGCTTTCATATTTATTCCCTCCTTTGAAAATACTCCTTTGAAAATAGCGCTTTGCTTGTAGTCAGGCGCTTTAGCGCCGTCCAACGCGCTGAAGCGCGTTACTACGAGCCAATTTTCATCCCACGGCTGGTGAACGCCAGTTCATGGGGAATTCCTCTGAAAATAGAAATCAGTTAAGGAGTGAGCAGAGAGCAGCCGATAGCAGTTCCTGTTTCCTGCTCACCGCTCACGGCTCATAGTTTCATCCCACGGCCGGTGAATGCCCGCTCATGTTGAATTCCTTACTGGTTCTCCGGTTGCTCCTGGAGGGAGGGCGCTGGCTGCCCGGTCAGTTGTGATAAGTAGGCCGCCAGTCCGCTCACGCTGGCAAAGCCGCGCCGCTGCGCTGCCGGCTCTGATCCGGCGCCGATCAATTCCAGGCTGAACCGCCAGACCGGCTCCGGGCTGGCCTGCAGCTCGTCGGCCTCAACCCACATCCGCAAAATGAATGCGCGATAGACCGGTGCCTTGTCCATAGCCATCTCTTTCTACCTCAGATTCGGACCCCCTTGCTTCGCTGTGGCGGTCACGGTGAGCGCCTCTGGCGGGGTCAATTGCCTCTCTGGATGACTTTGAGTATACTGGAGCTGTCTTCGCAAATCCTTCGCTAAATACCGGGATGGGATGGGGGATGAACGAGGCTGCGATGCCCTATACCTTAGACTCCGCTGCCGCCAGCTTACATGTCTGGTTTTTTGGCGGTTACCGGATGGTGCAGGCCGGGCAACCGGTGCTGGATTTTGAGTCGGATAAAGCCCGCGCGCTGTTGGGCTATTTGTTGCTGGAAGCGCGTCCCCTTCGCCGCGAACAGCTGGCCGGGCTGTTCTGGGGCGCGCTGCCCGAAAGCCGGGCGCGGGGCAATCTCAGCCGGGTGCTCTCCAACCTGCGTACTCTGCTGCCGGACTTAATCCAGAGCGACCGCAGCACGGTGGAACTGGCGCCGGCGTCTCCCCCCTGGGTGGATGTCTGGGTCCTGCTGGCTGCCTATCAAATTGCCCGGCAGTCATCGGCGGATCTGACCGCGCAGGCGGCGCTGCGGACGGCGCTGGAACTCTACCGGGGGCCGCTGCTGGCCGGTTTTTCGTTGCCCGGCTGTCCGGAATTTGAGGAATGGCTGCGCGGCTGGCAGGAACACCTGCATACCCAGGCCCTGGCCGCCTTTGAATTGCAAACCGCCTATCACCAGCAGCGCGGCGAGTGGGCGCTGGCTCTGACCAGTGCGCGCCGTGCGCTGGCCCTGGAACCCTGGCGGGAGAGTGCGCATCGCCAGGTGATGTTCCTGCTGGCGCTGCAAGGCGAGCGCGAGCAGGCGCTCCATCAATACGAACTCTGCCGGCAGATCCTGGCGACTGAGTTAGGGGTCGCGCCGGCGGCCGAGACGGTGGCTCTGTACCGCCGTCTGGTGGCCGGCGAGCTGGTACCGCCGGTGGAGCCCCCGGCGCCGACGGCGGCGCTCCCGACCCCTCTGGCTTCCCTGCCCCTGGTGGGCCGCGAAACGGCTCACGCCTGGCTGCTGACCCGCTGGCGCGCGGCCCGGCATGGCGGCGGTGGTCTCACGCTCCTGGGCGGCGAGGCCGGTATCGGCAAGACCCGGCTGGTCCAGGAGGTGCTGCGTTTTGTAGCCGGTCAGGGCGGGCGGATCTTCAGCGGTCGCTGCTATGAGTTCAGCCGCGCCGTGCCTTACCAGGCTTTCTATGAGGCGCTCCAACCTGCTCTGGCGCAGACTCTCAATACGCTGCCGGGCGGGTTGGCGCCCGGGCTGCCACCGTTGCTGCCGGCCATGGCGCTGCCTGAACGGACCGGTCTCTTTCAAGCGCTGACGGCCTGGTTGCGCAGCCAGGCCGGTCCTACCGTCATCTTTTTGGATGATTTGCATTGGGCTGATACGGACACGCTGGACTTGTTGCACTATTTGCTCCGTCATCTCGGCCCAACGCCCTGCTGGCTGATCGGCACCTATCGGATGGAGGAAACGCCGCCCGATCATCCGTTGACCCATTTGAAACAGAGCCTCAATTGCGATGGCTTGCTGCATACGCTGACTCTGGCTCCGTTGACCCTGGCCGAAGTAACCCGGCTCAGCGCGCAATTCCTTGCCCGGCCAGAGGCCACGGCTGCCGGCGAAAGCGCCGGGCTGGCTGCTTATCTCTACCGTGAGAGCGAAGGTAATCCCTTTTTCATTGTGGAACTGTTGGAAACGCTGCGTGAACAAGGGAGTTTGCGCCCGGTAGCGGCTGGCTGGGAGCTGGTGGGCGATTGGACGGCCGCCCCCTCACTGCCGGGCCGGGTGCAGGACCTAGTCTTGCAACGGGTGCAGCACCTGGACGAGAGCCAACAGTATCTCCTGACCCTGGCGGCCGCTCACGGACAGGCTTTTGATGTGGCGTTGTTGGCAGCCGCCGGGGAGTGCCCGCCGGAGACGGCCGAGCTGGCGCTGGCCGAAGGCCGGGCGCGGCATTTGATCCGTCCGGTCGCCGGCGGTTGGGACCTGGCGCACGACAAGATCCGGGCCATTCTTTACCAGGCCGTGCCCGTGCCCCTGCGTCGTCTGCTTCATGCCCGGCTGGGGGCGGCGCTGGAACAGGTGCACCCGGAGGAGGTGGCGCTGCTGGCTTATCACTTTGACCGCGCGCAGCAACCCCAGGCTGCGGTGCGCTATCTGCTCTTGGCCGGTGACCAGGCCCGGCAAGTTTACGCACTGGAGCAGGCCGGCGCGTATTATCGGCGGGGGCTGGAATTGACCCATGATGCCGGGATGCGTTATGCGCTGCTCAGCGGTCTGGAGACGATCTATGATTTATGCAGCGCTCGTGAGTCACAGCAGGCCGTGTTGGTGGAACTGAGCGCGCTGGCGGCCCAGGAAACGCCGGAGGGGGGCGCGGTCCACCGGCAGGCAGAAGTGGCCTTGCGGCAGGCGCACTATGCCGAGGCGGTCAGCGACTACGCCGCCGCGGCTGCCGCTGCGGAGCGGGCCGTAGCGCTGGCCCTGGCAGCCGGGGATGCTCCGCTCGTCGCCGCCGGCTATCGGCAGTGGGGCTACGCCCTGCGGCGGCAGGGAGCCCTGCCGGCGGCGCGCGAGTTCTACGAGCGGGCGCGGGACGCCGCCGAGCGCGCCGGCGCCCGGGCCGTGCTGAACGATAGTCTGCAAGGATTGGCTAACGTTGCCTGGAGTCAGGGAGATTACGCGGCCGCCCGGACGTATTTGGAACAAAGCCTGGCGCTCTGCCAGGAGTTGGGCGACCGGCGGGGCGAAGCCGACGCCTATAACATCCTGGGGATTGTCTGGCAGCGCCAGGGGGAATGGTTGGCGGCGCAGACCTATTACCGCCGTGCCCTGGAATTGCGCCAGGCCATTGGAGACCGGCGAGGGCAGGCCCTCAGTCACAACAATCTGGGGGCGATTGCCAGTGAATTGGGCGACCTCGCCGCCGCCAGGGCGGCCTATACCACGGCCGCCACCCTTTGCCGCGAGGTTGAAGATCGTTGGGGCGCGGCCATCGCTGCCCTGGGCCTGGCCGGGGTTGCCCTGGACCAGGGTGAGCTGGAAACCGCGCAGCACTACGCTACCGAAGGGTTGGCTGGCCTGCAGGCAGTCGGCGCGCCACAACGTCTGGCCCAGGCCCGGTATCTTTTGGGCTGCGTGGCGCAGGCGCGCGGAGAGGTGGAAAGCGCCGAACAACACTTCAAGGCCGCCCTGCTCCTGGGACAGGAAACCCGGCAGCCGGGCTTAGTGGTGTTGAGCTTGGGCCGGCTGGCACGCCAGGCCGCCATGGAGGGGGCCGCCGCCATGGCTTACCCCTACCTGGAAGAAGCGCTCACGTACCTGGCGTGCGATCCCCGGCTGGCCGGCTTTCCCCGACCGTTGCGCGCTCATTGGGATTGCTACCTGGCCCTGACCGCCTTGCACGATCCTCGTGCGGGGACCTTCCTGGCACACGCGCGCGCCTTATTGCAGGCCCAGGCGGCTGCGCTGCCGGCGCCGCTGGCGGCCCTCTTCTTGACCCAAATCCCTGAGCATCAGGCACTGATGCAGACTGCCGGCGCTTGACACTGCCCTCGGCGTTGAGCGACCGGCCTCAGGTCAGGGTATCTTGCGCCAGGGTCAGGTTTATGCTACCCCACTTAGATGAAAGCCACGCTTTTCTGAAGCGGTGGCTTTTGTTCATTGTGCTTTGTGTTATACTGGATACGATAAGGGGGAGGCCCAGGCGAGGCGGTCAGGGCCTGCAGGGGCGCGCTGCAAACGGCGCTCAAGCGCCTCACGGGAAACCTGATCCCCCAGATATTTTCATGGCAAGGAAAAATATGACCTGGCGTACCTATTTACAAGATCATCCCGCTGTGCTGGTCTGGGCCTGGCAGGTGAACGAGAAGCTGCTGGCGTGGCTCAAACCGTTGCTGGCGCGCTTCGGCGCCGACCGGGCGTCACGCCTGCTGCGGCCGGCTGAAACGGCATTCAAGCGTCCGGTCTTTGATTGCCAGGAGTGCGGGCAGTGTGTGTTGCACTACACCGGCATGACCTGTCCCATGACCTGCCCCAAGACGCTGCGCAATGGCCCCTGCGGTGGCGTCCGCGCCGACGGCCACTGCGAGGTCTACCCGGAGCGCGCTTGTGTCTGGGTCAAAGCGTATGAGCGCGCGCAGCGGACGCCCTACGCTCGTGAACTGCGGCGGCTCAATCCCCCGGTGGATGCCCGGCTGAGGGGGCTGTCGTCGTGGGTCACGTTTGCCACCGGGCAGGATCAGATTACCACCGGAAATGAAGCGGCCATCCGCTACGCTGATGAAGTGTTGAAAGAGTCGCCATGCGCCGGGGTGCCCCAACGCTGAACGACCATTATTCGTAGAGAGCAGTGAGCCGTGCAGAGTTGGCCAGGCCTGAACTGCTCACAATTCACTGTTCACCTGCGGCTTCTCTTGTAAGGACTTTTGTTTTGTAAGGAGAGAAATGTCACCCTTAACACCCTGGGTGGTTGACCCCGGTCCCGGCAGCCAGTTGCAGAAGGTGCTACGCGCCGGCCACTTTGCCGTAGCTTGCGAAATCTCGCCGCCGGTAGGGCCCAATCCGGAGGCGGTGCAGCGCCAGATCGCTCAGTTGCGCGGCTACGCCGACGCTTACAACGTTACCGATAACCCCTCGGCGACCGTCCACATGTCCAGCCTGGCGGCGAGCATCATGCTCAAACAGGCGGGGTTAGACCCGGTCTTGCAGCTGACCTGCCGCGACCGCAACCGGCTGGCGTTGCAGGCCGATCTGTTGGGCGCGGCGGCGTTCGGCATCACCACCGTGCTGGCCCTCAGCGGCGATCACGTTTTGGGCGGCGATCACCCGCAGAGCAAACCGGTCTACGACCTGGATTCCATCAACCTGGTGCGGATGATCCGCCTGATGCGCGAAGGGGTCTTTGAGAACGGCAAGCCTATCCCCAAGCGCGCGCCGGAGTTCTTCATCGGCGCGGTGGAGAACCCCTTTGCCCCGCCCTATGAGTTCCGCCCGCTCCGGCTGGCGAAGAAGGTGGCCGCCGGCGCGCAATTCATCCAGACGCAGTTGATCTTCAACGTGGCCCGCTTCCGCGAATTCATGGCCCGCGTGGTAGACCTGGGGCTGCACGAAAAGGTGGCGATCCTGGCGGGCGTGGGGCCGATCCGGTCGCTCAAGGCGGCGGAGTTCATGGCGACTCAGGTTGCCGGGCTGGAAGTCCCGCCAGAAGTGGTGGAGCGGATCGGCAGGTTTAGCAAGAAGGAGGATCAGGCCAAAGCCGGGATAGAGCTCTGTCTGGAAATTGCCCGGCAGGTGCACGAAATCCCCGGTGTCCGGGGGCTGCACCTCATGGCGGTGGCCTGGCCCGAGGCGATCCCGCAGCTGGTGACCGCGCTGGGGCTTTATCCGCGTCCGGCTCTGGAACCGGTGGAATGGTCATCGCTGGCCGTCCTCCCGTTGGAGCTGGAGGGCTAGGGAGAGGGGAAGGGTAGGGCAAACTTTAGTTTGCCGTAAACCCTGGCAGTTTTAAGGGAATTCCCCCTGAACTGGCATTCACCAGCGGTGGGATGAAAATCAGGTTTGTAGTGCCGCGCTTCAGCGCGGCTAAGACGGCGTTAAAGCGCCTGACTACAAACAGAGCACTATGTTCAAGGGAGGGGGAACAGGATGGACCAGAGGAAGCCTCAGCCGACGCAAGACCCCCCCGGCTGCCAGGCCGGCGGCGAGACGCCCGCCGCGCTGGCCGAGAGCCTGGAGCGCTACCGCCGAATCGTGGAAACCACGCAAGAGGGCATCTGGGAGATGGACGGTCAGTTCGTCACCACTTACGTCAACCGGCAGATGGCCGCTTTGCTCGGCTACGAGCCGGCTGAGATGCTGGGCCGTCCTGTTACCGATTTCATGTTGCCGGAAGAGCTGGGCGACCATCGGGTGAAAATGGAACGCCGCCAGCGCGGAATCCATGAGCGCTACGAACGCCAGTTCCGCCGCCGCGATGGCAGCAGTTGCTGGATGCTGGTCTCCGCGACCGCGTTGCAGGATGCTCAGGGCAACTTTGCCGGCTCTTTCGCCATGCTGACCGACATCACGGCGCGCAAGCAGGCCGAAGCGGCGCTGCGCCAGAGTGAAGCGCGCTACCGTGAGCTGTTTGAGGATGCTTCGGTGGGCATCTTTCAGAGCCTGCCAGAAGGACGCTACCGCGTGGTCAACCGGGCTTTTGCCGCGATGTTTGGCTATGATAGTCCGGCTCAGATGGTGGCTGAAGTGACCGATATTGCCACGCAACTGTACGCTTCTGCCGAAGACCGCGCGCGCGTGAGCCGTTTGTTGCTGGAGCAGGGAACGCTTGTCAATCACGAAGTGCGTCTCCGTCGCCGCGATGGCACGCCCTTTTGGGGCTCCATCAACGCCACTGTGGTTTACGATGAACAGGGGCAGGTGCAATATTATTATGGTACGTTAATCAACATTACCGAGCGCAAGCAGGCCGAAGAAGCACTGCGGGCCAGTGAAAGCCGCTTCCGCAGCCTGGTGGAATCCATGGATGATATTGTCTTCACGCTTGATCGCGAGCAACGGCATACCGGCGTTTTCGGGCGCTGGATTGAGCGGTTAGGGGTGACGCCGAACCATTTTTTGGGCAAGACAGCTCGTGAAATTCTGGGACCGGAAGCCGCCGCAGTTCATGAAGCTGCTGCCCAACGCGCGCTGGCTGGCGAGCCAACAGTCTATGAATGGTCGGTGCCCTATCCAACCGGCACGTTGGAGTATCAGACCTCCCTTTCCCCGCTCCGGGATGTGACCGGCGCTATTGTGGGGGTGGTGGGAGTGGGCCGGGACGTGACCGCCTGGAAACGGGCCGAACACGCCTTGCGGGAACGGGAAAGAATCTGGGAGCTACAAGCAGCGCTGCTGTTACAGCTGATGACAGAAGGTGCCCTGCTCCAGGGTGATATCCGGCGCGCGATTGAAAAGATCATGGAGGCGGGCGCGGCCATGGTGGGCACGGCGCGGGTCAGCGTCTGGCTCTACGCGGCAGATTACACCTTGATTCGTTGCTTTGATCTCTACGAGCGCGATGAGGCGCGACACAGTGCCGGCGAGGAGCTGGGTAGCGCCGAATTCCCGGCCTATGTCCAGGCGCACCGACAGGGGCGCGTTATCGCGGCTGCCGATGTCTATGCCGATCCCCGTACCTGTCAGATCCCGGCCGCATACTATCAGCGTTATCAAATTTGCTCGTTGCTGGATGCGCCAATCTGGTTACACGATCGGGTGGGAGGCCTGCTCAGTTTTGAGCAGACCCAAACGCCCCGGCAGTGGACCTCTGAGGATGAGCGAGTAGCGATCACGCTGGCTACCCTGGTCGCACTCAGTTTTGAGATTGGAGAGCGGCGGCAGGCCGAAGCAGCCTTATACGAAAGCGAAGCCCGGCAGCGGCAAATTTTGGAAGCGGTGCCGGTGGCCATCGTCCTCAGCCGGGTGGAGGATGGCACCATCCTGTATGCCAACCACTATGCCAGTAGCCTGTTTGGCCTGCCGGTGGCCGAGCTGGTCGGCCGTTCCATGGTGGATCTGTACGGTTCGGTGGCCGACCAGCAGCGGCTGCTCCAGGAACTGGCGCAACAGGGCCGCGTGCGGGATTACGAATTCCGGGTGCGCCGCCTGGATCAAGGAACCGGGCGCTGGGTCAGCTTAGCGGTCCAGCCTTTTTCCTACCAGGGGGTACCGGTCTGGTTGAGCTCCCTGGTGGATATCACCGACCGCAAACAGGCCGAGCAGGAGCGCGAACAGCTGCTGGTGCAGCTCTGGGAGCAGGCACAGCAGCGGCAACAGATTATCAACACGGTGCCTGAAGGCATCCTTTTACTGGTGGCCGATGAGACCAGGCAATACCGGGTGCAGCTGGCTAACCTTCTGGGTGAGAAAGACCTGACGTTTCTGGCCCAGGGGCGGGTGGGCGAGTACCTGCTCCGCTTGGGCGGACAGCCCCTGGCCCGTTTTTTGACCTCACCTCCCAAGGGGTTATGGCATGAGCTGGAGTATGGGGGCCGGATCTTCCAGCTCATCGCGCGCTCGTTGCAGGACCAACCGACCAACGGCAGCTGGGTGCTGGTGATCCGCGACATCACCCAGCAGCGCGATACCGAGCGGCGAATGCAGCAGCAGGAACGGCTGGCGGCCGTAGGCCAGCTGGCTGCCGGGATTGCCCACGATTTCAACAACATCCTGGCCGTGATTGGCCTCTACGCGCAGCTGATGGTGCAGGATACCGCGCTGTCACCCCGGGTGCGTGAACGGCTCGCGATCATCAATCAGGAAGCGCAGCACGCTTCCCGGCTGATCCAGCAGATTCTGGATTTCAGCCGCCAGACCGTCTTAGAGCGCCGGCCGTTGGATTTGTTGCCGCTGTTCAAGGAGCAGCTCAAAATCCTGGAGCGGACTTTGCCCGAATCCATTCGCCTCTCGCTGGTGCACGCTGCCGACACTTGCATGGTGCACGGCGACCCCACCCGGTTACAGCAGCTGCTCATGAATCTGGCGCTCAACGCCCGCGACGCCATGCCAGAAGGGGGCGAGCTGCGCGTCGTGCTGGAACGGTTGACTATCACGGCGGCGCAATGTCAAGGAAAGGCGCCGCCTCCGCCCCTGGCTGTATCCTTTCCGGCGCCCTGGCCGCCGGAGCTGACCGCCGGGGAATGGATCCGGATCACGGTGGCCGATACCGGGGTGGGGCTTTCCCCAGAGGTCCAGGCCCATCTGTTCCAGCCGTTCTTCACCACCAAAGAGCCGGGTAAAGGGACCGGGCTGGGGCTGGCGCAGGTGCATGGGATTGTGGGAGCGCATGAGGGCTACATTGTGGCTGCGACGCGCCCCCGTCAGGCCGGGCAGCCGGGGGGGACGGCTTTTGTGATCTATCTGCCGGCGCTGGTAGTACCGGCGGCGGGAGAAACTCTGGCCGCGCCCGCTGACCTGCCGGCCGGTCACGGAGAACTGGTGTTGGTGGTGGAAGATAATGCAGCGGCCCGTGCGGCCCTGGTGGATAGCCTGACGGCTTTGGGGTATCGGGCTGTGACGGCCAGCAATGGCCTGCAGGCGTTGGAACTTCTCCAACGGGCGGCGGACCAGATTGCCCTGGTGCTGAGCGATGTGGTCATGCCCGAGCTGGGCGGGTTGGGCCTGTTGCGCGCCATGTACCGGCAGGGCTATCGGAGCGGGGTGATCTTGTTGACCGGCCACCCCTTGCAACAGGAGCTGGAACAGCTGCGCGGCGAGGGCGACCCGGCGGTGCAGGCCCTGCTGGTCGATTGGCTCCTGAAGCCGCCCTCCCTGGAGCAGTTAGCGCAAACCTTAGCGCAGGCGCTGGCTGCCCGGCGGTGAGCAGGGAATCGTGAGCAGTGGGCAGTGAGCAGTGAGCAGAGCTTTGTTCGTAGTGACGCGCTTCAGCGCGTTCTGAGTGAGAGGACATGATGACAACCGATCCTTACGCCTTACCTTTTACCAACCGCCGCTACCTGGATGCGGTGTTGACGCGCGGCATTCTCTTTGACGGCGCGACCGGCACGCAGCTGGCGCAGGTGCCGCTGACCGCCGCCGATTTCGGCGGCGAACGGACGCAGGGGCTGAACGAGATGCTGCTCCTCTACCGGCCAGAGGTGGTGGCCGCGGTGCATGAGGCCTATTTCCGTGCCGGCGCCGAGGTGGTGGAGACCGACTCCTTCCGCGGCAACCGGATCACCCTGAGCGAGTTCGGCGTGGGCGAGCAGACGTTGGAGCTCAACCGGCGGGCGGCGCGCCTGGCCCGCGCGGTGGCTGACCGCCTCACGGCGGAGACGGGGCAGCCGCGTTTCGTCGCCGGCTCCATGGGGCCGACGGGCAAACTCCCCTCGCTGGATGACCCGGAGCTCTCCGCTATCACTTTTGAGGAGCTGGCCGAGGTCTATGCCGAACAGGCGCAGGGGCTCCTGGAAGGCGGCGTGGACCTGCTGCTGGTGGAGACGCAGCAAGACCTGTTGGAGGCCAAAGCGGCGGTTGCCGGCTGCTGGCGGGCCTTCCGGCGGCTGGGGGTGCGCGTGCCCCTCCAGGTGCAGGTGACCTTAGACGCCGGCGGCCATCTGCTCACCGGGCCGGATGTGGAAGCGGCGGTGGCGGCGCTGGCGGCGCTGCCCGTTGACCTCATCGGCCTCAACTGCTCCACCGGCCCGGAGGAGATGCGCGAATCCGTGCGGCGGCTGCTGGCGCTCTCCAACCGTCCGGCCGTCGTCCAGCCCAACGCCGGGATGCCGGAAAACGTGGGCGGTGTGGCCCACTACCACTTAGCGCCGGAGGCGCTGGCGGCGGCGTTAACGGAGTTCGCCACGTGGGGCGTCCGCGCCGTTGGCGGCTGCTGCGGCACCGGCCCGGCCCACATCGCCGCCCTCCGCGCCCACCTGGCAGACCATGACTCCCCCTTGACGTTTCACGTTTCACCTCTCACCTCTCACGTTTCACGTTTCACGTCTGACGTTTCCCGTTTCACGTCTCAGCCCCTCCCCTATCTGGCCAGCAACCTCCAGGCCGTGGCCCTGCATCAGGAACCGCGGCCGCTCCTCATCGGCGAGCGGATCAACACGCAGGGGAGCAAGCAGGCCCGCGAACTGGTGCTGGCCCGCCGTTACGATGCGCTGGTAGAGCTGGCCGCTGCGCAGGTGGTCTCTGGCGCGCACGTGCTGGATGTCTGCGTGGCGCTGACCGAACGGGGCGATGAGGTGGAGACGATGCGGCAGGTCGTCAAGCGGTTGGCGCTGGCCACCCCCGCCCCCCTCGCCTTTGATACCACCGATCCGGCGGTGATGCGGGCGGCGCTGGAGACTTATCCGGGCCGGGCGATCCTCAACTCGGTCAACTTAGAGGGCGGCGAGGCGCGCGCGCGGCAGATTTTGGGCCTGGCGCGGGAGTTTGGTGCTGCGCTCATCGCGCTGACGATTGACGAGCAGGGGATGGCGCGGACGGTGGCGCGCAAGCTGGAGATCGCGCGGCGGCTTTATCATCTCGCGGTGGATGAGATCGGCCTGCCGCCCCACGCGCTGATCTTTGACCCGTTGACCTTCACCTTAGCCACCGGCGATCCCGATCTGGCCAATGCGGCCGTGGAAACGCTGACGGCTATCCGCCAGCTCAAAGCCGAACTGCCCGGCGTGCTCACCAACCTGGGCGTGAGCAATGTCTCCTATGGCCTGAAGCCGGCGGCGCGGCGGGTGCTCAACAGCGTGCTGCTCTATCGCGCGGTGGAGGCCGGGCTGGATGTGGCGATTGTCAACCCGGCGCAGATCACCCCCTACGCCGACCTGCCGGCGGAGGAGCGCACGCTGGCCGACGACCTGCTGCTCAACCGGCGGCCCGATGCGCTGGCGCGCTTCATTGCCCATTTTGAGGCGGCGGCCCGGCCGGCCGAGAGCGGCCCGGTAGCAGCAGCGGCCTCGCCCGCCGAGCAACTGCGCCAGGCGATCCTCTTCCGCCGCCGGGAGGGGGTGGAGGCGCTGGTCACCGAATGCCTGCGCACCCAGACGCCGCTGGCCGTGCTCAATGAGGTGCTGCTGCCGGCGATGAAGGAAGTGGGCGACCGCTTTGGCGCAGGTGAGCTCATCCTGCCGTTTGTGCTGCAATCGGCCGAGGTGATGAAGGCTGCTGTGACGCAGCTGGAGCAGTTCCTGGAGCATACTGCCGGCGTCAGCCGGGGCGCTGTCGTCCTGGCGACGGTCTTCGGCGATGTTCACGACATCGGCAAGAACCTGGTCAAGACGATTTTGGCGAACAACGGCTACACCGTCTATGACCTGGGCAAGCAGGTGCCGGTAGAGGCGGTGATCGCCAAAGCCGAGGAGGTGCAGGCCGACGCGATTGGCCTCTCGGCGCTGCTGGTGGCGACGAGCCAGCAGATGCGCGTGGCCGTGGAGGAGCTGCAACGGCGTGGCCTGCGGTACCCGGTGCTGGTGGGGGGCGCGGCCATCAACGCGGAGTTCGCGCAGCGGATCGGCGCGGGCTACGCTGGCGGCGTCCACTACTGCCGTGACGCCTTTGACGCGCTGCGCGTCCTGGAGCACATCACCCGTGAGCCGTGAGCAGAAATCCGCCTCCTCTTCTCCCCCTCTCCCTCTCTCCCCTTCTTCCCCGCCGCCTTTCTGGGGCGCTCGCCACCTGGCATCCATCCCGCTGGCAGAGCTCTGGCCGCTGTTGGACCGGCGGGCGCTCTTCCGCGTGGGGTGGGGCGCGCGGGGGCTGCAAGGGCCGGCCTGGGAGTCGCTCCGCGCGGAGTTTGAAGCGCGGCTGGCAGCGATGCAGGCCTCTGCCGGTGACTACCTGCACCCGGCGGGCGTCTACGGCTACTTCCCGGCGCAGGCAGAAGGGGATGAGCTGCTCGTGGCAGGGGGCGGGACGACCTGGCGCTTTGCCTTTCCCCGCCAGCCTCGTGGGGAGCGGCGTTGCCTGGCGGACTATTTCGCGCCGGTGAGCAGCGGCCGCCCGGACCTGGTCGCTTTCCAGGTGGTGACGGTGGGCGCAGGGGCCACGGAGCGCTACGCGGCGCTGGAAGCCGCCGGCGAGTACAGCGCGGCCTACTTCACGCACGGGCTGGCGGCGCAGGTAACCGAGGCCGCTGCCGAGTGGCTCCACGCGCGGATTCGCCGCGAGCTGGGGCTCCCGGCCGGGCAGGGGAAACGTTACGCCTGGGGGTATCCCGCCTGCCCGGACCTGGCGGGGCACTTCGTGCTCTTCAACCTGCTGGCACAGAGCCTGGGCGTAGACCTGGCCGGTTTCCAGGCGTTGACCGGGCTGAGCCTCACCGCCGCCGGTCAGCTGCTCCCGGAGCACAGCACCGCCGCGCTGGTCGTGTTCCATCCCGCCGCCCGCTATTTTGGGGTAAAATAGGGTCAAACGGACGGCTTTGAAAGTCTGGCAAGTAGCAAGTAGATGGTAAAGATGGCAGAGCTTGATACCGGCGAACGGCCGGTCGTTTATGCGGACCGGGTGGGACGCCACTATGCTGCAGCAGTATCCGGGGCGCATAAAAAGCGGCAGGGTCAATACTTGACGCCGCCGGCCGTGGCCGATTTTATGGCGCGGCTCTACACGCCGCCGGGAACAGCCGTTTTGCGCTGGTTGGATCCCGGGGCGGGCGCCGGTATCCTGACCTGTGCCTTGTGTGAAGCTCTGGTTGAGCAACCTCGGCGTCCGCAGCAATTGGAGGTCGTGGCTTATGAAACCGACCCTGGTTTGTTAGAGGGCTTGCGGTCGGTGTTGGCTTATACGCAGCGCTGGCTTTCGGTGCGCGGGATGGATTTGCGGTTTGTCATTCATGCCGAGGATTTTGTGCTGGCTAACGCTGCCGCTTTAGAAGCTACGCCACGTTTGTTTACCTTGAAAAGCGTGGCGGATAACGAGTTTGACGGGGTCATTCTCAATCCCCCCTACCTCAAAATCCCCTTAGATGATCCCAGAGCCCGCGCCGCTGCTGCGGTGGTGCATGGTCAGCCAAACCTTTATGCCCTGTTCATGGCCGTCGGAGCGGCCTTGCTAAAACCGGGGGGAGAGCTGTTGGTGATCAGCCCCCGGAGCTATGCCGCCGGTCTCTATTTTCGCCGTTTTAGAGAGTATTTCCTGGCTCGCATGATGCCTTTGGCCATTCACTTGTTTGGTTCGCGGCGCGAAGCATTTGAGCGAGATGCGGTCTTACAAGAAAACATGATTTTACATGCCAGGCGCGCTGATGATTGGCAATCAGCAGCCCCCCTGACCTCAGTGCGGGTTTCCTTTAGCGCCGGGATAAGTGATTTATCCCAGGCTCATGCGCGCGTGGTACGATTATCGGAGGTTTTAGATTGGAATAGTGATAACAAAGTGTTGCATATTCCTGTAGATGATGAGGATGATTATGTGACAGCGGTGGTCCGGGCCTGGGAAGGCAATCTGCGAACTTATGGACTGGAGATTTCTACCGGGCCGGTGGTGCCGTTCCGGGCGGTGGCGTTTCTGTCCTCATCAACGGACCTTTCTGAAACCCATGCTCCCTTGCTCTGGTTACAAAATGTCCAGGCCATGCGGGTCATTTGGCCGGCTGCGGCGCGGAGTAAGCCCCAAACGCTACGGGTAACGCCAGAATCCATGTCATTATTGGTCGCCGACCGCAACTATGTGTTGTTGAGAAGATTCAGTGCCAAGGAACAGCGGCGGCGGTTAACGGCTGCGCCCTACCTGGCCGGCACGTTGGGAACTCCCTGG
The DNA here is from genome assembly GCA_964437445.1 of uncultured Anaerolineales bacterium. Lineage (GTDB taxonomy): Bacteria > Chloroflexota > Anaerolineae > B4-G1 > SLSP01 > CAYTGR01. The sequence continues at coordinate 23,215 of CAYTGR010000002.1, forward strand.
CTGGCTTTGGAAAACCATCTCAATTACATTTACCGGCCGGGTGGCGAATTGAGCGCCGCCGAAGCCTATGGGTTGGCTGCTTTGCTGAATAGCCATTGGGTGGATACTTATTTTCGCACGTTCAATGGCAACACGCAGGTAAGCGCCACGGAATTGCGTGCCTTGCCCTTGCCGGCGCTGGAAACTATCGTGGCAATGGGACAGCATCTGTTAACCTGGGCTGGTTCTGTTGTTGATCCCCTGGTGGCGGAGCAAGCGGTGGAAGAATTCATGAAACAGGAATTGTTGGTGGAGGCGTAAATCTGTGGGTAAGATTGAAGAAGCACAAGCGATCCTGGCTGCATGGGGGCTGCCGCCCGCTCAACAGAATGAAATGTCGGCTTTAACATTGCTGGCGTTGTGTGGGGTAAGGCCGGGAGATCCGTGGAGTAAAGCACAGCGACAAGGTTTGACGATCACTAAGGGGATCATGGCCTTTGTGGCGGCTGAATACAAGCGATCTTACGCTCCCAACACACGCGAAACTTTCCGGCGGCAGGTACTGCACCAGTTTGTCCAGGCCGGTATTGCCGAATACAATCCTTTTGCGCTTGATTTGCCTACCAATAGTCCACGTGCCCATTATGCGCTGACCGAGGCGGCTTTAAGGGTGGTACAGGTTTATGGTACTGAAGCCTGGGCTGCAACCTTGCGTCAGTTTATTGAGCAGCAAGGCAGCCTGGCGGCGCTTTATCAAAAACGGCGTTCAGGTCAGCTGGTACCGGTACGTTTACCTGAGGGGGTCACGCTGGAATTGTCACCTGGCAGACATAATCAGGTGCAGGCGGCGGTTGTGGAGCAATTTGCGCCCCGTTTTACCCCAGGAGCAGAACTTCTCTACTTGGGGGATACGGCTAAGAAAGCCTTCTATGTCAATGCGGCAGGGCTGGCCGCTTTGCATCTCCCTCTAACTGAACACGAAAAATTACCCGATCTGGTTTTGCACGATTCGGCCCGCCAGCGGCTCTTTCTGATTGAAGTTGTTACCTCACACGGTCCCGTAACGCCCAAACGTTTGATGGAATTGCAATCTCTGTTTGCTGCTTGCCCGGCTGAGCTGGTTTTTGTGAGCGCCTTTCCCGATTTCAAGACGTTTCGTAAATATCTCCAAGAGATTGCCTGGGAAACCGAAGTCTGGATTGCGGAAATTCCCGAACATATGATTCACTTCAACGGGGAGCGCTGGCTGAGTCCAAAGGAGATAACCCAAGTTGCTATCTGTCATTGGTAAAGATCACGTTCTCTTTATGACCACTGACCACAGACCGCAGACCACCCTGTTTTAACCGGTTGGTTGTCTGTAGTCAGTCGTCCGTGGTCTCCTGGCAGTGCAGGTGGCAACTTGAGTTAGATAAGGCTTTTTTGTGGAAGGAGTAAAAGAGTTTTGGAAGGAGATGCCCGATGGACGATTCAACACTGACCCTATTGTTTTCTACTTTGTGGCCTGTTTTGTTGTTGGTCGTGATTGTGGCCGTGAGCCTGGCGGTCAGTGCGGCTTCGCACCGGAAACAGGCAGAACAATTTCAGGAGCAGGCTTACAAGCGCAACGGCCAGGTCGTTTCCCGCGGCTGGCTGTTCTCCCCTCAGTTTCGCTTCCCCTGTGGCCAGCTGGAATGCCTGGTCTACACCACACCGGGCGGCAAGAACACGCCACCCCACACCCACGCCAGGGTCACCCTGCCCCGCCCGCTGGAACTGACCTTGACGCGCAAGGTGGCGTTGTTCGGGGGGGTGCAGAAATGGGGCGGGTTGCAGGAGCTGACCGGTTATCCCGGCCTGGAAGACCGTTTCCTGGTCAAGTGCTCCGATCCCTACTTCCTGCCTGCCTGGCTTACGCCGGCGGTGCAGGATGCTTTGTTGGCGCTCCACTCCAAGTCATTGCAGATCCGCACGCGGGGCCAGCGGTTGACTATCACCGTCGTGGGCCGCCCGCGTTCTGCTGCCGATTACGATCTGTTCCTGGATGCGGTGACGGTGCTGGTGCAGCAGTTGAGCGCGGTGCCGACCTATTAGCCATGGCTAAGTCCGATTACCCGGCAACCCCGGCCATCCATTTTCTGCGCGCTCACCAGGTGGCGTTTACGCCCCATCTTTACGAATACGAGGAGCACGGGGGGACGCGCCACGCGGCGGCCTGTCTGGGTGTGGCCGAGCACGCGGTCATCAAGACGCTGGTGATGGAAACCGACGCGCACAAACCCTTGCTGGTGCTGATGCACGGTGACCGCGAGGTCTCCACCAAGAACCTCGCGCGTGCGTTGGGGGTCAAAACGGTGACGCCGTGCGACCAGGAGAAGGCGCAGCGCGTCACCGGCTACCTGGTCGGCGGGATCAGCCCTTGCGGGACGCGGACGGCGCTGCCGGTCTACGTGGAGGCAACGATCCTGGACCTGGAGCGCATCTACATCAACGGCGGCCGGCGCGGCCTGCTGGTCTCCCTCGCCCCGGCCGACCTGGTGCGTGCCTTGCAGGCCCGGCCGGTGCAGGTGGCCTTGTAGCGTTGTTTTGAGGAGTTGTTTTTCATGACTGTATCCGTTTCGTCTTCTCCGGCCTCTACAACGGCCCGGCGGCTGCGCCGGATGCAGACCGCGGCCTACTTTGCCATCAACATCGCCATCGGTCTCATGGCCTCTCTGCTGGGACCCACGCTGGCAGGCCTGGCGGCGCACACTCACAGCACGCTGAGCCAGGTCAGCATCCTCTTTACTGCGCTGGCCTTAGGCGGGATTTTAGGTTCCGCGCGCGGCGGCCGGCTCTATGATCGCCTGCCCGGCCATCCGGTCATGGTGGGCGCTTTTGTCGTGATCGTGGCGATGCTGGTGCTGATCCCCCAGCTGCCCTGGCTCTGGCTGGTGGCGCTGGCGCTGTTGACGATGGGCGCTGCCGAGCGCACCTTAGACGTGGGCGGGAATACGCTGCTGGTCTGGCTGCATGGCCGGCAGGTCGGCCCCTACATGAACGCGCTGCACTTTTTCTTTGGGTTGGGGGCTTTCCTCTCGCCGTTGATCATTGGCCGCGTGATCGCCTGGAGCAACGACATCACCTGGGCCTACCGGATCATCGCGCTGCTCATCCTGCCGGTGGGACTCTGGCTCTGGCGGCTGCCCAGCCCGCCGCGCCAGGTGCTGAGCCGCAGCACGCCGGCCGGGCGGATTCCCTGGGGGCTGGTGCTCCTGATTGCGTTTTTCTACTTCCTCTACGTGGGGGCCGAGGTCAGCTTTGGCGGCTGGATCTTCACCTACGCGGTGGCGCAAGGGGCCGGGACGCCGGTCACGGCGGCTTATCTCACTTCGTTTTTCTGGGGGGCGTTGACAGTGGGCCGCCTGTTCTCCATCCCGCTGGCGACGCGGCTGGCGCCCCAAAAGCTGCTGGCGGTGGACCTGGTGGGCTGCCTGCTTAGCGGCGGCGCCTTGCTGCTCTGGCCGGCCGTCCCGGCGGTGATCTGGGCCGGCGCGGCGGGGATGGGGCTATGCATGGCCGCTATTTTCCCGACGATGCTCTCGTTTGCCGAGCGGCGAATGGCGATCTCCGGGCAGGTGACCGGCTGGCTTTTCGTCGGCGGCAGCGCCGGCGGGATGTTCCTGCCCTGGCTGATCGGCACGCTCTTTGAGCGGATCGGCCCGGTGGTGACGATGATCGGCATTGGGGTAGATTTGTTGCTGGCAGCGCTCGTCTTTGCCGGGCTGCTGATCTACTCGCCGCCGCCTGCCGCGTCAGCCCTTTAGCCGCCTGTCTGATTGGCCGGCGTTTTTGACGCCGCTGGGGGCGCCTTGCCGCTACGGGTTCAACTCGGCCAGCAGCGCTGCGGTGACCTCTTGCAACGCCGGGGCCTCCGCTGCCGGCTCTGGCAGGGTCAGCCCCAGCGCGTGCCCCAGGCGGTCGGCTTGCTGGCGCACATCCTCTTCGCTGGCGGGATGGCGGCGGATCAATCCTAACAGGGCCCCGGCCCGTTCACGCGCCCCCTGTCGGGCGTAATAAGCGGCCAGGTTGACCAGGATTTTGGTCACCATAATCAACATTTCCGCCTCCAGGGCCAGGCGCAGGGCCTCGGCCAGGCAGGCGCGGGCCTGCCGGTCATCCTCGTTAGCGAGGGCCATTTCCCCTAAGTTGTTCAGGCAAATCATCATGGCCCAGCTGTCGTCGGTGGCGCGTCCCAGGGCCAGCCCTGCTTCATAACAGCGGCGCGCTTCGGTCCTCTCGCCCAACGCCATAGCGATCTCGCCGAGATTGCTGAGCGCGATGGCCTCGCCGACCAGATCGCCCATGCGATGGCAGAGCTCGCGGCTCTCCTGATAACAGGCGCGCGCGGCGGGATAATCGCCCTGCTGGTGCAAAATCGTGCCCAGGTTGTTCACATGCAGCGCGATATTGAACGGGTTATCCAGGTCGCGGCTGACGGCCAGGCACTCTTCCTGAAGAGTGCGGGCCTGGGCGAACTCCCCCCGGTAACAGGCCAGATCGGCCAGCAGGTTCAGGATCGCCGCGCTGAGCAGGGCATCGCCCGCGGCCCGGCTGTACGCCAGTCCCTCTTGCAGGCAGGCGGCGGCTTCTCCCGGCGCGCCGGTCTGGGAGTACAGAATCCCCAACAAGAGCAACGCGGAAGCCAGCCCCCAACGGTCATCCCTTTCCCGCGCCAGCGCCAAGGCGCGCCGGGCCACCGTTTCCGCTTCCTGGCGCTGACCCTGCCCGCGAGCCACATCGGCCAGCTTGATGAGGCAGAAGATCGTTTCAGCCGGGTCTGCGGCCGGGCCTGGCTGCGCTAAGGCTTGCTCTAATGCCGCCCGCGCCGGCGAGTATTGTCCCAGCCGCCGCCAGAAAGCGCCCTGCCGGGCCAGCAGCCTGGCGTACAGCGTGGTGTGCGCGGGGTCGTCGCGCCAGCGCGTGAGGGCTGGCGCCAGCCAGTTCAGCCCTTCCTGGAAACGGCCCCGGCTGTCGTAAAATTCGTAGAGGGCCGGCAGGCTTAGCGCGATGGCGTTTGCTTCGCCGTGCGCGACGGCCAGATCCCAGGCATGTCGGGCGTTTCCCAACTCGCCGGTGATGGCCTGGAGCGCCACTTTTTGCTCCGTGCCGGTTATCAGGAGGGCTTGCCGGGCCAGGAAAGTAGTGAAGTAGTGCCGGTAGCGTTGCTCGGTTTCTGCCTGCGCGATTGGGTCAGCCTGGAGCTGCTCGGCGGCGTATTGCCGGAGCATCTCATGCAGCTCGTACCGTTCGCCGGCACGGCGGAGCAGCGATTTATCCACGAACGCGACGAGTGTGGGGGTAGCGATTCCCGCTACGGCGGCGGCGGCCTCGGCCTGGAAACCGCCCCGGAAGACAGCGAGCCGTCGGAAAGCCTCACGCTCCGGCCCGGTGAGCCGCTGCCAGGAGTAGTCTATTGTCGCGCGCAGACTGCGCTGGCGGGCCGGGGCATTGCGCAACGGTGAGGTGAGATCGGCCAGATTCCTCTCCAGGTCGGCGGCGATCTCGGCGCAGGGGCGTGTGCCGGCCCAGGCTGCGGCCAGCTCTACGCCGAGAGGCAGCCCCTCCACCAGGCGGCAGATGCGAGCGACCTCCAGCGCGGCGGTATTCAGGTCAAAGCGGAGGTTGACCTGGCGTGCACGCTGCTGGAAAAGTGCGACGGCAGTGTGGCGCGCTGGATCGGTCGGCTCACCAGCGGCGGGGCAGGCCAGCCCTTCCACTGGATAGATCCATTCCTCTTGCAGGCCTAACCGCTCCCGTGAGGTGACCAGGAGGACCACACCGGGGGCCTGTTGCACGATGGAGGCCAACAGGGTACAGCCATCCGCCAGGTGTTCCAGATTATCCAACACGAGCAGCAACGCTTTGGGCTGCAGGTAACGCAGCAACTGGACGGCTGCTTCTTCGCGGCCGTGTAGGGGGACGTTGAGTGCGGTGACCAGGGCGGGAGCCAGCCCTTCACCGGGACTGACCGCGGCCAGGGGGACATAGACGACACCGTCGGGGTAGAGGCCATTGTGCTCGGCGGCCACCTGGAGCGCCAGCCGGGTTTTGCCGCTCCCGCCCGGACCGACCAGCGTCACCAGGCGGCAGGTGGGGTCGGCGAGCAACTCTGCCAGTTCAACCAGCTCGGTCGTGCGGCCTACGAAAGGCGTGGAGGGGGAGGGGAGCACGGCTGCTGGCAAGGGCACTCCAGAGTTTAATTTTCCTTGCTCAATTTGATGATAGAGCACCATGGTTTCCGCGGCCGGTGTCACTCCGAGCTCTTCGGCCAGGACGCGGCGACAGCGCTCATATTGGGCCAGCGCTGCGCTGCGTTCACCGGTCAAGGCGAGCAATCGCATCAACTGGCGGTGCGCCTCCTCGCGCCAGGGCTCCAGGGTGACCTGTCGCCAGGCGTACTTGCGCGCCAGCCCGAAGTCGCCCCGCCGTTCGTGATAATCGGCCAGGATGGCCAGTGCCTCCAGCGCCCATTGGTGCAGCCATTCTCGCTGGATCAGCCCCCATTCCTCAAAGCCCAGGCTATCGGCCAGGAAAAACTGCGCCAGAAATTCACCCTGATACAGGGCGGCCAGCTGTTCTAACCGGTGCAGACAGGGGAGGCAGCGCTCCAGCTGGATGTGGCGATGTCGCTGGCAGGCGTCACTCAGGGCGGTGAAAGCGGTCACATCCAGCCAGTAATCAGACGCCGCGTTGAATTGCACGGTTTCCCGGTCCACGAGCAGGAAGGGCGTGGGCGTTTCATCGGTGTCGCCCAGCGCCTGGCGCAGGAAGGTAAGCGCCTGGCGGAGGTTCTGGCGGGCTTTGCTTTCGGGTTGGTCGGGCCAGAGCAGGCCGGCCAGTGCTTCGCGCCGCTGGGGACCGCCGGCGTGCAGGGCCAGGTAGGCCAGGAGCGCCCGCGCCTTATCGGTGGCGAAGTGGGTAATGGGGCGTCCTTCCAACGTCACTTGGAAGGAGCCCAACAGGGTGATGGATAATCGTGCCATATTGGATGGGTGCCGGTTGTTATGCGCCAGGCATTGGGCCCGGGTGTCTTGGCTCAATTATAACGGATTGGCAGGGTGAGGCAACTCTGTCGCGCCAGGTCCAGGGTGATGCTTGCGGGGATCTCTAAAGTGTTACAGGCTGTGGGGGTAAAAGCCCGGTGGGAGCGGATGTTTATATCCTGCTCCCACCGGGGTTTTTTAACGGGCTGGCGGCCGTTTGTTGGGTGGTTGAGGTCTGTCGGTAGCAGCCGCTACGGTGGTAACGGTCACAACTCGTTTGATTAAATTGTTGTCCTCTCTTATTTCTTGTATGCCACCGCATAAGTCACCGAGAATGTCATATCCCGGCTCTGAATCCACAAAAGCATAGATTGTGTGATTACCAGCCCGGTTGAACCGGCCGGGCCAATTGCTCTCGTCTGGCACCAGCGCCGTGGAGATGAGGGTAATATTTTCATCAGGGGCCAGGGTTTCTGTCACATACCAGACGCCGCCGTAACAATTGGCTGCTCCGGCACATTGTGCAGACCATGGTTGACCAGCGGTTGTTGGAGGAATGGCCGGGTCTATATACAGATCTATGCGGAAAGTGGCATTGGTTACCGTAATTCCCTGGTTTTGGATGGTCAGACTGATGGTGACCCATTGTCCTGCGGCCGGCGTAGCCGGCTCAATGCTCAGGCTAACGGGGATTAGATCTGACATAGGTGGGCAAAAGACCACAGGTAAATAGAGTTTGTAGACTGGGGGAGCGCCTTCCACCAGCCCGATGGCGGCCGTTCCAGTGATAGTGCCGTTGGTGACAAGGATGAGGCCGCTGCCGGGTAACGTCCCTGCGGTCCAGGTGCCGTAAAGCTGCCCTTGCTCGTTGGTCTCGCCAGCCAGAACCAGGCTGCCCATTGTCAGAGGGGTGAGGCTGCTCCACAGGGTGATATGAGGCAGGGGATAGCCCTCGCTGTCCAAGACGGTAGCAGTGACAGGCGCAGTCGCGCCGCTGTTGGCTACCAGGAACGCCGGATTTACCTGGACGATGATGGTGGCTGCCTGTTCTGCCACGGGAGTGACGGTGATAGTCACGGTCGCCGGGGCGCTGCTGGTCGGCCCATCGGTGACGCGGTAGGTGAAGAGGTCGGTGCCGTTGAAGTTGGGATTGGGGTTGTAAGTGAATCCGCCATTGTTGTTTAAAGTTAGTTGCCCGTGGGTTGGGCCGGTGACCAGGATGGCGCTCAGCGGGTCGCCGTCACTGTCAGTGTCGTTGGTCAACACGCCCGGCGCTGACACGATCATAGGAGTATCCTCGGCGGTGGTGTAACTATCGTCTCTGGCAACCGGCGGGCGGTTGACCTCGGTGACGGTGATGGTGAGGGTCTCACAATCGGTGAGCGCGCCGTCGCTGACGCAGAGGTCAAAGGTGAACTGGCCCGGACCCTGGGCCTCGGTGGGCGTCCAGGTGAAGACGCCGGTGACGGGGTCCAGGGCAGCGCCCGCCGGGGCCCCGCTCAGGCTGAAGGTGAGCGTCTGGGGGGGCAGGTCGGGATCGGTAGCGGTGGCGGTGAAGGTGAGCAATGTTTCCTCAGGCACGGTCCGATTGCCGATGGGGGCGAGCACGGGTGGGCGGTTGACCTCGGTGACGGTGATGGTGAGGGTCTCACAATCGGTGAGCGCGC
>CAYTGR010000002.1:31964-50158 GCA_964437445.1 uncultured Anaerolineales bacterium
CCGGGGCCCCGCTCAGGCTGAAGGTGAGCGTCTGGGGGGGCAGGTCGGGATCGGTGGCGGTGGCGGTGAAGGTGAGCAGCGTCTCCTCGGACACAGTTTGATCTCCGAGGGGATCAAGGATAGGGGGCTGATTTTCACCCCCGGCATCGGTGTAAAAAGGCGCTGCCTGCAACGGAATGGGGATCAGGTTGACCCACAATGCAACCACTACGAGGAAGTTAAACATACTCCTATGGACCATTTTAATTTCCTCCTGAATTCTGTATGGACGAAATCCTTGCCTGAATGACCCATTTCGCCAGGCGGTTTTAAGGTTTGTATGGTTTCCTGCCGGTCAATGGAATGTTTCTAAGCCCATTTTAGAACTTGCCCGTTACCGTTTGGTTGTTATGCGACTAAAAATTTCTTAAGAAATTTAATTTGTAGACTAAGAGTGTAATTTTTACTTGAATAAACTGTACATGCTGTTATAAAGGCAAGGAATTGTAACAAAAAAGGCCGGAGCAGATCCGGCCTCTGTCTGGAGGGGAATATCTGGTTTATGCGGCAGGGGAGCGCCGGTTCCGTCGCCAGAACCAGTAGCCCAGAGCTAATCCGCTTACCAGGAGCAGGCCACCGGTGATATTTCTGGGAGCATGGGGGGACGTTTCACCGGTCATGGGCAGAAGGGGCAGGAGCGGGGTAGCAGTTGGCGATGGAGAGAACGGCGGCACTTCGGTGATCGGCTCGGGTGACGTTGGCGGCGTCAGGAGGGGGGTGGGGCGTGTCGGTAACACCGTCAAGACGGGGGTAACGCGCGGCGGCAACGGTGTTATCAGGTCAGGCGTAGGCCTTGGGGGCAAGGGGGTCAGGTCAGGGGTGGGCCGGGGCGGCAAGGGCGTCTCCGCCTGTGTATCTGGTCGGACAGGCCTGGCAGCCTCAATGAACGGGGGCAAAGCTACTGCCAGGATAGTTCCCACCAGTAGTAACGCGCCCCTCAGGTGGAACCAGGATCTGCGAAAAGCCATCGTTTGCCCCTCAATTGGGATTCCGGTTTGGCTTAATCATATCCCCAAAAGGCCAAAACACAAAAGCCGAAGGGTCCATGATCCTTCGGCTTTTGTGAGCGTGGACCAGGTCAGGGGATATAAAGCCGGGCGTCTGATTCTACCGCCGGGGGGGCAATGCCCCGGCGTTTGACGAGGGGCGTTGGCTCCAGCAGGGGCGGGACGAGGCCGCGGATAAAATCTTTGCCCAACAGCTCGGCCTGGGGCGTGTACTCAAAGTTATCATAGAGTTCAGTGCCAACTGTGGTGAGCGGATGCAACCGCAGCACATCCACCAGCTGTCGCCGCTCAAAGCGCGCCAGGTTGTACATACAGGCCACCATACATTGGCTGCCTGGAAAGAGGTTGTTGAGCCGTTCTTCGTAGTCTAACCACTGCGTGCAACCGGAAAAGCCCTGCAGGACCTGGTCCATTTCAAAGATGCCGCGCAAGAGGGTATATCCCTCTGCCAGCGCTCGTTCGGTCTCACGCTGGATCAGGGCGAGCAGCTGTTCCGGGTCAAAATGATCTTGAGGTGATGCTACGTCAGAGACGGGGAGGATAACCAGCGCGCCACGGTTCAGAGAGGAGTCCACGTCCAATCCGGCCACCTGCAGATACCCCAGCAGGGTCTCAGCAGTGTGTTCCCCGGTGATGCAGATAACCTTTTCACCTAATTGTAGTCCCCAGCCAACCAAAGAGGTAAATGCCCAGCGATATTCTTCTTCGGATTGGTAGAAACAGCCCAGATGATCTCCACAGCCCAACTCGGCAATCCCCTGCGGTGAATACGGGTAGGTCATGGTGCCCTCCTTACCTCAAATAAATTCACTCTTACCTTACTTAGCCGGCAAACTCAGCCGAAGAACTATATAATGGCTTGTTGCGGGAACGTGGAAGAGGGCAGATAGATCATCATCATAGCGAAGAAGAGGGATACTGGCGAAACACCTCCACTGTTTTAGCGGATAATGGTGAATAGTTTCTTATAACTTACTTAAATTATATCACACAAACCCCTGGATTTCAAGATTGTTCAAGGGATTTAAACCGGAGACGGGCAATTTCCCCAGGGACTACACTTTAAATTTGATTTTTTCATACCATCGTCCTCCCGCATCCCTGTTTACCCGCCTTGCGGGGAACCAGAGAGGTTTTTTATCGCCTCCCCGCCGGGGAGACGCAATCTTGCCAGGAGGCGCAAGCTCTGGTCATTGACCCTGGTCGGAACCGGGCTATACTGAAATGCGAGGGGACTTATGAGGGGACAATGAGGGCCTGGTATTCTGAAGAATGGCAGTTTGTGACAGAAGTGGGGCATGTAGTTTGTTATATTCAGGGTATTTCATGAGGTGGCTATGTCCGAATCCTTTCCTCCGCCCGGTTTTGTAGCCGTTCCTTCCGCCGTGGAAGGGATAGCAGTCTATGCCCCGGCTTTGCCTGAGACGGGGCCGCACCAGGAAGTGGTGGATTTCAAATGTCCCCGCTGCGGGGCCGCGACGGCCTACAGCGTGGTGGATGGTGGGCTGCGGTGTGCTCATTGTGGTTATTACGAATCACCTCAGGCGCCGGCCGTTGGCAAGGCTGCGCCGCAATTTGAGTTCACGCTGGAAGCCCTGGAGCCGACTGCCCGGGGGTGGGGAGAGGCACGCCGTGAATTGTGCTGTCAGAGCTGCGGTGCTCAGCTTTCTCTCCCGCCGGGCCAATTGACTTCTACCTGCCCCTTTTGCGGCTCCAACCGGGTGATCCAGCGTGCAGCGCCCCAGGACTTGCTCCGCCCGCGGTTTCTCATCCCTTTCCGGGTAGAAAATGAAGCCTGTCGTCAGATCGCCCGGACGTGGCTGGGCAGCAGCTGGATGACACCGGCAGCGCTCCAACAAACCGCGCGTGTGGCCGATTTTGTGGGCATCTACCTGCCCTTTTGGACTTTCCACGCGCAGGCGGCGGCCGCCTGGCGCGCCGAGGTAGGCCATACCGTCACCGAGCGCTACTTCCAGGGTGGGCAGTGGCGAACGCGAACCCGGACGGTCTGGCAGTGGAAATCCGGCCACGTCCAGCGGCGGTTTGATGATTGCTTGATGCCCGGCACCGGTAAAGTCAGCCGGCTGCTGTTGCGTCGCATTCAGGCCTACGATTTGCAAGGGTTGGTCCCCTATAAACCTGAATTCCTGGCCGGACTCCATGCGCAGGCTTACGATCTTCCCCTGGAGCAGGCGTGGGAGAGCGCCCGTGCCGAGATGCGCGAACAAACCCGCAAGGCCGCACTGGCGCAGGCCGGCAGTACCGGCGCGGTCCGCAATTTCAGCATGACCCTGGATTTTGCCGATGAGAGCTGGCGCTATATCCTGCTGCCGGTTTATCTGGCGGTTTACCAGTATCAGGGCCAGCCTTACCAGGTGATGGTCAACGGGCAGAGCGGGGCGATTGCCGGTCAGCGACCGGTGGATTGGAATAAGATCTGGTTGGCGGTCGGAGCGGCGCTGGCGCCGGGGCTGCTTTTGATCCTTATTGGCTTGGTGACGGCCATGTTGGGAGTGGGGGTGGCCGTCGGCGGGATCGGGTTTGTACTGTTGGTGATCGGTATCGTCGTGGCGATTGTGTTGTTCAGCAAGGCTCAGGGGCTGGACGATGCGTGACCAACCGCCGGACGCGGAGCGTGGAGATACATTGACGGAGGTGCCGATGGGCGAACAGGGTAAAACGCCGGCGGAGATGCTGGCTGATTGGGGGCTGGCGTTGCAGCCGCTGGTCTGTGAACGCTGCGATTGGGCCTACCTGGCACCGGTGGGTGCACCGCCGGCGCGCTGTCCTCATTGCTGGCAAGGCCCGTTGACGCCGGTGGAGCAGGCCGACGGTCTACCTTACGCCGCGCCGCCGGAATTGGTGTTGCCTTTTACCGTTTCGGAGGCGGTGCTGGCACTGCGGGTGACGGAATTTGCGCGTCACATCCCCTTTGCGCCGCGTGATCTTCACCCGGCGGCGCTCAAAGCGCGGCTACAGCGTCTTTACCTGCCGCTCTGGCTGGTGGACGGCACGGTGGAGGGAACCTGGGAAGCCAGCGCTGGCTTCAATTACCAGGTGGTCAGCCACCAGGAACACTACAGCGACAGCCAGAGCGCCTGGGCAACGCGGGAGCTCCAGGAGACCCGCCTCCGCTGGGAGCCGCGCGTGGGACAGCTGAAACGCACGTATCAAAACATCACAGTTCCGGCCTTGGAGGAGGAGGCCTGGCTGCGCGAGCAGTTGGGCAGCTACCACCTGGGGGCGGCCCGGCCGTACCAGCCGGAGGTGGTGACGCAGGCAGCGATCCGCCTGCCCAACCGGACCCCCGACGATGCGTGGCCGGCGGCTGTGCCGGCCTTCCAGGCCACAGCCGCAGAGGAATGCCGGCAGGCAGCGGGCGCTGACCAGATCCGCGAATTCCGTTGGACGCCGACCTACACGGGGTTGCACTGGACGCTGTTGTTGCAGCCGGTTTACGCTACCTATTATCTGGACGACGAGGGCGTGCCACAGCCGGTCCTGATTCACGGGCAATCGGGCCAGCTGCGCGGCGCGCGCCGTGCCTCGTGGCAGCGGGCACAGCGCCTGACGCTCATCATTTGTCTTGTTGCCGTGGCTCTGGGAGGACTGAGCCTGCTGGCTGCCGGGGCGGGATTCATCGCGCCGCCGCTGTTGCCGTTAGCCGTTGTCGGATTGATTGTGGCAGCTTTGGTCGGGGTGGGGGCCCTGATCCCGCTCCTGGTGGTTTGGCAGTTCAACCGTCGTCTATCGCCCGGCTCTCGCTGAGCCGCCAGGGGCTGGTGGTTGACCAGCTCAACGCCGAAATCGTGAAGACCATGACGACGTTGGACAATCATGATTAATGCCCGGTTGCCGGTCACGGTTTTGCTTGCGCTCCGCGCTCTGGCGGTACATCGCCTCCGCACGTTGCTTTCTGCCCTGGCGGTCGCGCTCGGCGTGGCGATAATCACCGGCGCTGGCGTCTTCCGTTCCGGCGTTGAGGCCAGCTGGACGGCCGGGGAGAACAAGTTCGCCTTCATCACTGAGATCAGCAACCTGGTCTTCGGCGGCGCGGGGCTGATGATGCTGGCGGCGGCGGGATTCCTGATCTACAATGCTTTTGCCATGCACGTGACACAGCAACGGCGGCAGATCGGGTTGCTGCGTTCGTTGGGCATGGCCCGCGGACAGGTGTTGCGCCTGACGTTGGTAGAGGCGCTCGGCACCGGCGGTCTGGGAACGGTTTTGGGGTTGCTCGGCGGGCCGCTGGTGGGCAATGGCCTTCTGGCCGCCATGGCCTATTTCGGCGTGGAGGTGGGGACCGGGGTCGTAGCGCCAGGCGGTGTGGCGCTGGCGGTGGCGATGGGACTGGGAATCTCGCTGCTTGCGGCGCTGGTCCCGGCGCGCCGGGCGGCCGGAGTGTCGCCGCTGGCTGCGCTGCGAGACGAGCAGGCGACCTCTTCTTCACATCCTGTTGTTGGGGTGGGGGCGCGGAGACGTTGGAATGCTAAGACGCGCTGGGGGGGCGTATTGCTTGGAGTTCTCTGGACCTACCTGGCGCTTTTCCCGCCCGGCACCTGGTCTGGCTACCACCCGCCGCTGGATTACATCCTGGCGGGAGGCCTGTGGGGGGTCTGGTGGGTAGGGCTGCTGTTGCTCACGCCATTACTGCTGGGCGGGGCGGTCAACCTGGCGCAGCGCGGCTGGCGGCGTTCCGGCGGAGCCATCGGGCGGCTGTTGGGCGACAACCTGGGCCGCGCGCCGGAGCGGCTGCGTCTGACCGCGCTCACCTTTGCGGTGGCGTTGCTGATGATGGTGACGACCGGCGGCTTTGTGGCCTTCGGCAACGATGTGTTGGTGCGCCGCCTGGCCGCCCAGGCCCTGCGCGAGCAGGCCTGGTATGTTTACCCGTTCAGCCGTGCGGAGGGGTTGGGCCAGCTCAGCGGCTTTCAGGCCGACGCGCCCGGCCTGGATCCGGCCGTGATTGCCGAGGTGGAGCGCCTGGCAGCCGGCCGGGCGCAGGTGGAGCCGCTGTATATGGCGGTTGTGCCGGAGATCTCCTCGCCGTTCCCGGGCTTCCCGTCGCTGGTGACGCTTTCGCCAGAACGGCTGGCACGTCCAGGGCAATTCACGCTCGTGGCGGGCAGTTGGGAGACGGCGTTGCCGTTGCTGCGCGCGGGCTGCGGTCTGTTGCTGACGCCGGCGGTCGCCGGGCGGCATGGCGTCGGCGTGGGGGGGACGTTGACTGTGACCGGGCGCAGCGGCCCGGTGACCTGTACGGTGGCCGCGATTGGCGCGGGTGGGTTTGCGCCGATGTCGTTCATCGGCCCTGGTGCGCTGGCGGAGTTTGTCGCGCCTGGCCAGACCCCCGATTCGCTCCAGCTGCGCCCGTTGCCGGGGGCGGATGTGCTGGCACTGGATGCCGACCTGAGCGCACTGGCGGCATGCTATGGTGAAGATAAGGTTTACGTCTCCCGTCCGGAGGATGAACTGCGCTCCATCACCGGCACCAGTGACCAGTTAGTGGTCATATTCAATGGGCTGCTGCTTCTGGCGGTCGGAGCGGGAGCGCTGGGCAGTGTCAACACCACGCTGGTCAGCATTTTGGAGCGGCGGCGCGAGTTGGGACTGTTGCGGGCGGTGGGCGCGACGCGCCGGCAGGTCGCATGGCTGGTGGTGGGTGAGGCGGCGCTGGTCGGCCTGCTCGGCGCGCTGCTGGGCATCCTGGCCGGATTGGGCACCTCGGCCATTTACGCCCTCACCTACGGGGGCATCACCTTTGGTCTGGTGGATCTGCCGCTGTGGCCTGCTGTGGGGGAGATTGTCTGGCCGGCGCTGCGCAACGGCCTGCCGGGACTGGTCGCCGCCCCGCTGCTGGCGGGGGGCGCGGCGTGGTGGGCCGCACGGGCGGTCCTGCGCGGCCCGGCCATAGAGATGTTGCAGGAATGAGTCTACGGCAAAAAGCCTGAAATCTCCGCCAGGGCGCTAAGCCCGCAAAGGCCAGGACTGGCAAAAGCGGCCCCAAGTCTGAAACCCTCTGCCCGGAATGTTGGGCTTGCAAATTAGAAATTCCGTTCTATAATGAATGATGTAGTGGTTGAACACTCAACATCCCCCTTAATTCAGAGTCATTGAGAGAAAGGAAAATGCAGATGGACACCATGATTGCGATGTGTGGTTTGGACTGTGCCGCTTGCGAAGCCTACCGGATGACCCAGGCTAACGATATGGCCGCGCTGGAGCAGGTCGCGGCGAAATGGCGGGAGGAATTCCAGTCGCCGGAGATCACCGTGGAGCAGGTGGTGTGCGACGGCTGTCTGGTGGAGGGGCGCAAGTGTGGCTACTGCGCCATGTGCGAGATCCGTGCCTGTGGTTTGGCGCGGGCGCTGCCCAACTGCGCCTATTGCACCGACTATGCCTCCTGCCAAAAACTCGCGGCTTTTCTTGCCATGGCGCCGAATTCCCCGGCGCGAGCAGCGTTAGAGGCCATCCGGGCGACGCTGGCGTAGTGGCGCGGGCTGTGGGTTGATTCCTGGAGGTTCCGCTGCTCGAGCTGCCTGAGATCAGAGTAGCTGGCAATTGATAAGGAAAATACTCCGGTCATCTCACGCCGCTGCTCTAAGAAGTTCGCTGAGTTTTTGCGCGCGGCTTTTTCCGCGCGCAAAAACTCATTTTTATCGCCTCCCCGGTGTGCGGAGCACGCCGCGGAGGAGCCGGACCCGCCTGAGCCGGATGTTTGAGGCTGACGATTATTACTATTGACCCTGAGGAGGAATCTATGCCTGAATTGCCGGAGATCGCGGTCTTTGCCCGTGATATGCAAAAGGAACTGGTAGGCAGAACTATCAGCCGAATTGAAGTGCTCCAACCCAAGTGCCTGAATCTGCCCACGGAGCAGTTCCAGGCAGCCCTCACCGGCGCAACGATCCAGGAGGTGACCGCCCATGGCAAGTGGCTTCAAGTGCAGACAACCCAGGGCTGGCTTCTGCTCAACCTGGGAATGGGCGGTGAAATCTTATTGACCGACCGGGATCATCTCCCGGCAGCCTACCGGCTGATCTTTGACCTGGCCGATGGCGCGGCCTTAGCCGTGAATTTTTGGTGGTTTGGCTTTGCCCACTTTGTGGCCGCTCCGGCTGATCATCCGATGGTCGGTAAGCTCGGCCCCCATGCCTTGAACCTGTCACTGGAAGAATTCCGTGCGTTGCTGGCAGGGCGTCGCGGCGCGATCAAAGCCTTCCTGTTGAACCAGGACCGGATCGCGGGCATAGGCAATGTCTACATCCAGGACCCGCTGTTCAAGGCCGGCCTCCACCCCCTGCGGTCCATTCAGAGTCTCAGCGATGAGGAGGTGACTGCGTTGTGGCAGGCCCTCCGGGAGACGCTGCAAGAGAGTATCACTCAGGGCGGCGCGCCGTTTGAGCTGAATTTGTATGGACAAAAGGGGACCTGGAGCGCCAGTTTCCTGGTCGGTTATCGGGAAGGCCAACCCTGTCCGGTGTGTGGAACGACCATAGAGAAAATCAAAACCGGTGGTACCAGCAGCTATATCTGCCCTGCTTGCCAGCCATGGCGTTGAGGTAAGGAACCATGCCACTCATTCACTGTAATTTCTTTTCCCCCACTTTGCAGGTGGCCTGTTCGGTGGATCTGATTCTGCCACAGCCGCCGACGGATGCCACCGGCTTGCCGGTGGAGACCGAAACCCGGCATCCTGTACTTTACTTGCTACATGGGCTTTCTGACGACCATACAATCTGGCAGCGCCGCACGGCGATTGAGCGCTACGTGGAAGGCTACGACCTGGCCGTGGTTATGCCCGCCGTACAGCGCAGTTTCTACACGGATATGGCATGTGGGCCGCGTTACTGGACATTTATCAGCGAGGAATTGCCGCGCCTGCTGCGGGCGCTCTTTCCGCTTTCGGCGGCGCGGGCGGATAACTTTGTGGCCGGGCTTTCCATGGGCGGCTATGGCGCTTTCAAACTGGCGCTGACTTACCCGGAGCGTTATGCGGCCGCAGCCAGTTTCTCCGGGGCGCTGGATATTGGCTCCGCCGTGCAGGGTGACGCCGCCTGGCAAACCGAGCTGCGCTGGATTTTTGGTGATCTGGCTCAACTGGCCGGCAGTCAGCATGACCTGTTGGCCCTGGCCGAACGCCTGGCGACTGCCGGTACGCCATCCCCGCAGCTCTATCAATGGTGTGGGACCGAGGATTTCCTCTACCCGGCGAACCTGCGCTTCCGCGACCGGGCGCGGCAGTTGGGGCTGGCGTTGACTTACGCCGAAGGCCCCGGCGGCCATGAGTGGGTCCATTGGGACCGGCAGATAGAGTACTTTCTGCACCAGTTACCGTTGCGCTCTGGGACGCTTTAGCACCGTCCGAGGCGCTCAAGCGCCTGACTGCGCACTTCTCCCGCTATTTTCAAGGGAAAAAGGGTTTTTCGTGGGCAGACTCAGCTTGCCCACGAAAAACCCTTGCAGCAATTTGTTTGTGTGATCGCCGTGTTTATTGAGCGGCGCCTTCCGGTGTGGGGGCTGGGGGCTCAACGGCGGGGGCAGCAGGGGCGCGGCGTGTCAATCCCCAGACCAGCAGGTAACAGCCTAACGCGACCAGGAAGAGCGGTCCCAGGAGCCCAAAGCCCCACCAGCGCGAGGCGAAGAGCGCCGACATCCCCATGAAGCCCAGTGCTGCCATCCCGCAGAGGCTGGCCCCGGCGATGACCAGCCCTGGCTTGCGATATTTGAGTGCCAGCACCAGGAATGCCAGCCCCACCGCGAGCGGCTCCACCGTCCACAGGACAGACCAGCTTCCCCACCAGCCGGTCAACGCACAGAACTGGAAGACTACGCCGTTCAAGCCGATGATGATGGCCGGGAAGAGCAGCCAGCTTTCGCGCATCAAAATGGCGGCAAACAGGAACCCCAGCGCCAGCGACAGCACCTCCAGCGGCCAGAACCGGGCCCAGAGCTCCCAGGCATTAAAGACGCTGTTGGCGAGCAAGATACACCCGGTGGTCAGGATGGGGAAGCCGGGGATGAAGAGCGCCCCCAGGCCGCGCTTGCGCGGCGCGAGCACCGGCGGCAGGACGAAACAAACGCCCACGGTCAGCACCAGCAGCGGCCAGAGCCGCCAGAGGCCGAACTCCCAGGCGTTCCAGCCCAACAACGGTAACCCCACGGTGAACCCCAGGGCCACGACTCCTAACGCCACCAGCATGAGGCCGGCAATGATAGATAAGGTGCGGTTCATAGTTTTTGATCCTTTCTCTTACTTGTTTTGTTTTGTCTCATCTAAAACTGCTTTTTGTAACCCGTCACTCGCCTGATTCGCTGCCTGGCTGATGGGTTTATCTCAGCGTGGCGAGGACGGAGATGATCCAGATCAGAACGGCTGTGACTGCTCCTGCCAGCAAGGCCAGGGTCTGACTCAACCTGGTGAGCTGGGGCCGATTGCGCAGCCAGAAGGGCAGCACGAACGATCCCAGTACCAGGAGTGGCTCCAACGGCCAGAGGAACGACCAGGCGCTCCACCAGCCCGTCAGAGCATAGAACGAGAGCAGCACCCCGTTGCCCAACACAATCCCCACCGGGATGACTAACCAGATGGAACCGCTGGCCCACATGACGGCGCAGAGGAGCAGTCCGACAAACAGCAGCTCCACCGGCCAGCCGTAAGCGAAAAACGAGTGCCGTGTGAGCCCACTGCCCATGATGGCGAGCAGGTTGCAGGTCAACGCCGCCCCCAGCACTCCTAAGATGGCGGCCCCGGTGGGGATGTTCTGCCGCCCGGCCGGTTCCGCCTTGCCCGGCAACGGAGTCGCCGGCGCGGTGGCGGTGGCGGTGGCAGTGGCAGTTGGCGTAGTTAGAGTCACGGTGCGCTCCACGGTCAGGCGTTCGCCGAGCGTCGCGTCCGTCTCGTCGGCGGCGAAGTGGCGGTCGGTGATCCGCTCGCGGGCGGTGCCGGAGAAGACCGCCACCGGCTCCGAAGGATCCGCGGCCGTCGTGAATGAGAGCGGGAGCGAGATCCGTTCCGGGATTTCAATCCCGGCTGCGGCGGCGGCCTGGCGGAGCGCCTGGGCCAGTTCCGCAGCACTCTGGTAGCGGTCGTCGGGATTCTTCGCCAGTGTCTTGAGCAAGACCCGCTCCAGCGACTCCGGGATGGTCGGATCCACCTGGCGCGGCAGCGGCAACGGGTCGTTCAGGTGCTTCATCAGGATGGCGAGCGGCGTGTCGGCGTCAAACGGGATGCGCTGGGTGAGCATCTCGTAGGCGACGATGCCAACGGAGTAGAGGTCGCTGCGCGGATCGCTGCGCCCTTCCAACCCCTGCTCCGGCGCGACGTAGTTGAGCGTGCCCATCAGCGCCCCGGCGGCGGTGTGGCGGGTGGCCCCGATGATTTGCGCGATGCCGAAGTCGGTCAGGACGGTCTCCCCGCGCCGGGTCAACATGATGTTGGCCGGTTTGATGTCACGGTGGATCATCCCCGCTTCGTGCGCGTAGCCCAGCCCGTCCAACACGTCCAGCAGGACGCGGAGCACCTCACCACGCGGCATCGGCTCGCCCCGCAGGCGGTAATCGTTGAGCCGGGCGCGGAGGGTGTCGCCCTCCAGCAGCTCCATCACCATGAAGGAGGTCCCGTCCTGCACATCAAAGTCAAAGACCTGGATGATGTGGGGGTGGCGGAGGGCCGCCACCGCCCGTGCCTCGCGCTGGAAGCGGGCCAGGAACTCATCGTCATCCACCAGATCGGGCCGCAGGACCTTGATCGCCACGTAGCGATCCAGTTGGGGATGGTAGGCCCGGTAGACCCGCGCCATCCCCCCGCGCCCCAACGGTTCCAGTACCTGATAGCGGCCTAACCTCTGTCCTTCCAGCGCAGTTCGCATCTTTCCCTCAACCTACTTGATTTTCTCCACCCGCCCGGAGCCGGTGATTTTCTGTTCCACGGTCGGCTCGCCCAAATAGCGGACCTCACCGCTGCCGCCGATCAACACCGCTAAACGCTCGCGGGCCTGGAGCGTCGCGTCGCCGCTGCCAATGATGGTGACATCGGCGTCGTCACTGGTCAGCTTCGCAGCCTGGTAAGGGCCTGAGCCGCTGATGGTGACCTGCTGGTGCTGGGTCGTGCCGGCCAGCTGGATGGCCCCGGAGCCGGTCAACTGCACGGTGAGGGCATCCATTTCCTCTACCTGACCGGTGTACTTGCCGGAGCCGCTGAGGATGATCTCCTGAGCCTGGGCCTGGCCGGTGATTACCAACGCCCCGGAGCCGGAAATCTCTGCGGTCAGCGTCCCCTTAGCCTGCAGGTCCGTTACCGTCATCTGGCCGGAGCCGCTGAGCGTCACCGCCAGGCCGTCTGTGTGCAGCGCCGGGGCTGTCACCTCGCCACTCCCCGCCAGCGTGAGCGCCTCTACTGTTTTGACCGTCACGTAGAAATCAAGCGGTTGGGTGGGATGCAGCGCCACGCCTGGGCGGGAGCCGATCTGCAGCTCGCCGTTGTGCACTTCAGTCTCCAGGTAGGGCAGCAAGTTGTCCTCCGCTTCAATCCGGAGGCTCTCCTGGTCACCCTGTTCCACGTGCAGGTGACCAATCCCGGCCAGGGTAACGCGCGTGAAATCGCTCACCGTGCGTTCCTCGGTTGTGACATGGCCGGAGCCGCGCACCCAGCGCGCCCCGATGAAGCTGCAGCCGAGCGTGGTGAAGGCCAGGGCCAGTAGAATCAACAGGGTAAATGCTTTTCGAATCATGGTTATTGCTCCTTTTTCACGTGAATGTGTGGTTGTCACCACCATGAAAAAGGATACTACAGGTCCAATTGTTTTACCTATCGGCTGGCTAACCATTGGCTATCAAAATGGGAAGCGCTGCACGCTCGCAAGAGGTTAAACGGCCTTGAGTAAAGGGGCTTCACTCGTGGGCGATCAGCTTGTAGCCCAGCCCACGCACGGTGAGCAGCAACTGGGGATTGGCCGGGTCCGGCTCCAATTTGGTGCGGAGGCGGCGGACCAGGTTTTCAATCTGGTAATCGTAAGCACCTTCAATATATTCCGGCCAGACGGCCTGGCTGATCGCATCCTTGGTGCAGAGCTGGCCGCGCTGGGAGTAGAGATAGGCCAGGAGTTCAAATTCTTTGGCGGAGAGCGTGATGGGTTGCCGGTTCACCCGCACGATGCCGGCGGCCAGATCTACCTCCAACTCGGGGAAGGGAGCGTCGTAGACGGTGACGTCGGGATCATGAAAAGCGAGCGTCACGTCGCCAAAGGTGACGCGGTCGCCGTCGTGCAGCTGAACCGGTTCCGTCACCCGTTCGTCGTTGACATAGGTGCCGTTGGTGCTGCCCAAATCCTCCAACATGACGCGCCAGGTCTCGCGCCGCACGCAGGCGTGCTCCCGCGAGATCCGTTTGCTGGTGATGACGATCGTGTTCTCCACGGCCCGGCCGATGGTGGTCACCTCGTTGGCCAGTGGGTGCTCGCGGCCGGTCGGATCGGTGAAAAAGGGCATTGTCTTTTCGGTCATGGTCTGCTTGACTCGGTTGGATTACCGCTGAGTATATGCAGCCTGGGCCGAAACGCAAGTGCCGTGCTATTTCCACTTTGGGTTGACCCTGGCCGGTTGAGATAAGCGTTTTGCGGAGCGCCAATTCACAATCTCTGGATGACAAATCATTTCAGCTGGGGTATACTGAATGCGGGCGCGTAAGCCCTGCGAGTTAAAACTGCGCCACTTGGTGGCAGTGCGCGTTGTGTAGGTAGGGGAGATGGAGATAGATTGTGGTTGACGGACAGACGGCCCCGGTAGTAGCCGGCATGCGGCCCACGCGACTTTTCCCGCCGGATGCGCTGCGCGGCCTGATTATGGTCCTGATGGCGCTGGACCACGCGAACTGTTTTGTTGCGCAACGGCATTCGTCCGGCGAATATTGGGACGGTCCGTTCCCGACTTACACCGACACACTCTCTTTTCTGACCCGTTTTGTCACACACTTCTGCGCCCCGGGCTTTTTCTTCCTGATGGGGGTGGGAATGGTGCTGCTGGCTCACTCTCGCCAGGCGCGGGGTGAGAGCCGCTGGGCGATTACAGGCCATTTCTGGCTTCGGGGGGCGGTGTTAATTGCCTTGAAGTTCCTGGTCATCAACCGCGCGTGGCAGTTAGCGCCGGGCTGGGACATTGAGATTTATATCGGTGTGCTGTTTGCGCTGGGCGGAACGATGATCCTAGGTAGCCTGCTGCTCTGGCTCAAGCCTGCCTACCTGCTCGGGGGGACGATTTTGCTGACCATCGGCACCGAGCTGCTGACCCCCAGTCCTGACTTGTGGAACGTGCCGCCGACTCTGCTGGCGCGTCTCTTCCTGGTCCCCGGCGGGGACGCTCAGGTATGGTCCAACTATCCCATTCTGCCCTGGCTGCCTCTGGTCACTTGCGGGATGTTTTTTGGCCATGGGTTGTTGGAGCGTCCACAGGTAACATGGAGCCGGGTGTGGCGGTTGGGGTTGATGTTACTGGCAGGTTTCCTGGTGGTACGCGGCCTGAACGGCTTTGGCAACCTCCGTCCCCGGGCCGGGAACACCTGGATTGATTTCTTGAACGTGGTCAAATATCCGCCCAGCATCGCCTTTATACTGCTGACGATGGGGATCAACCTCATTCTTTTGGGGGTGCTTGCCCGTGTGACCGAACGTGGGCAGCGTTTCCTGTGGCCGCTGGTGGTTTTGGGCCGTGTGCCGCTTTTCTTCTACGTGTTGCACCTGTTTGTGTACGCCGGGCTGGGCCACCTGTTCACGCCCCAGGGGACTCCTGTCCTGGCCATGTACCCCTATTGGTTGCTCGGGGTGTTGATCCTGTTTCCTCTATGCTGGGGATACGGGGGGCTGAAGCAACGTTGGCCGGCTCGTCTGGTGCTGCAATTTCTGTGAGGTAGAAAACGCTGGCTGCGAATGGAGAATCCCCTGCGGTTTGTCCGCGGTTTGTGGGTTGATTGTCATCGGTTTGTCACATCCAGGCTTTACCGTTGCCCTGCTTTCTGCTACAATCAAAGTGATCGCTGCTGCGGGGTGGGAATTGGGGGATCAGGTATGGCCAAAATTTTAGTGGTAGATGACGAAGCGCCGATCATGGATGTCCTCTCTTACAACTTGAAGCGGGCCGGCTACGAGGTGGTGATGGCCTGGGACGGCGAGCAGGCGCTCACCCTGGCCCGGCGGGAGCTGCCCGACCTCATCATCCTGGACCTGATGCTGCCCAAGCTGGACGGCCTGGAGGTCTGTCGGGCGCTGCGCCGCGAGCGCGACGTGCCAATCATCATGCTCACAGCGCGCGACGAGGAGATTGACCGGGTGGTGGGGCTGGAATTAGGGGCCGACGACTACGTGGTCAAGCCGTTCAGCGTGCGGGAGCTGTTGGCGCGGGTCAAGAACGTGCTGCGCCGCCTGGCGCCACGCCCACCGGCCGGGCCGGGGGAATTGCTCCGCACGGGGGCGCTGGAGGTGGACGTGAGCCGCCATCAGGCCCGGGTGGGCGACACGCCGCTAGAACTGACCGCGCTGGAGTTTGAACTGCTGCGGGTGCTCGCCACCCAGCCGGAGCGCGTCTTCAGCCGCGAGCAGCTTTTGGAGCAAGTCTGGGGCTATGCGTATCACGACGATCTGCGGGTGGTGGATGCCGTCGTCAAACGGCTACGGGCCAAGCTCCGCCAGGCTGCGCCGGAGGGCGAATATATCGTCACCGTTCGCAGCGTCGGCTACAAACTGAGCGGGGTGGGGGAGTAGAGGGGGGCATGACAAGTATTCGCGTCCGTTTGCTGTTCAGCCATCTGGCTGTGATCGTGTTAGCGATGGGGCTATCGGGGGCGCTGCTGCTCTCGTTTCTGGAGCGCTACTTCCTGCAATCCACCGAACAAAGCTTGCTGGCGCAGGCCCGGCTGACGGCGCAGGCGCTCATTCCCGGCGCGACGACCGCCGGACCGCCTGTGGTCGCCCAAGCGCCGTTCAACAACGCGCTCCAGCAACAGCAGGCCAGCAACCTGGCACTTCAGACGCAGAACCTCTCGCTCCCACCAGCCGGTACAGCGGTGGATCTTTCTTATCTGGCGAATACCTCGCTCCAGCTGGGGACCCAGCTCACTACTCGCATCCGGGTGTTGGACCAGCACGGCGTGGCGCTGGTGGATTCCTGGGCGCAGGCGGCCGGGACCGACCTCAGCGCCGATCCGCTCGTGGCGCAAGTGCTGGCGACCGGGCAGGTCGGCAGCCGCTCCGCTCCGCTGGCCGCGGGCGCTACCATGGACCTGGCGTTGCCGGTGCTGGTGGAGGGACAGCCGGTTGGCGTGATCTATTTGAGCCAACCGCTGGATGATATCCTGGTGGTGCTGCGGGACCTGCGGCTGCGCTGGTTACTCTCCACCGGGATTGCGCTGGCGCTCTCCGGCCTCGTGGGCTTGCTGCTCTCCGGTGCGATCACCCGCCCGTTACGCCGGTTGACCGTGGCTGCCGAGTCCGTGGCGCAGGGCCGCTTTGATCAGCCGGTGCCGGCCGGTGCGCGCGACGAGCTGGGCCGCTTGAGCCGGACTTTCAACGACATGACCACTCGTCTCCGGGCCGCTCGCCAGATGCAGATCAACTTCGTTGCCGACGTCTCCCACGAGCTGCGGACCCCCCTGACCGCTATCAAGGGAACGGTGGAGACGCTGCGCGAGGGGGCTTTGGACGATCTGGCGGTGCGCGATCGTTTCCTGGCGACCATCGCCCAGGAGACCGATCGGCTGATCCGCCTGGTGAACGATCTCCTGTTGCTCTCCAAGGCGGATTCGGAGGCGCTCAACCTGCGCCGCGAGGCGGTGGACCTGGCAGCGCTGGCGCGGTTGGCGGTGGAGCGACTGGCCGTCCCGGCCGCTGCGAAGGGGCTGACGGTGACGGTGGCATCCGGTCCCAACGTGCCGGCCGCCTGGGCCGACCCCGATCGGGTGGCCCAGGTTCTGTTCAATTTACTGGATAACGCAATTCAATACTCACACACCGGCGGACAGGTGGGAGTGGTGGTGGCGGCGGGGAACGGCGGCACTGTGCTCGTCACCGTGCGTGACGAGGGGGTAGGGATCCCGGCCGCCGATCTGCCCCGTATCGGCCAGCGTTTCTATCGGGCCGACAAAGCCCGTTCCCGCGCGCAGGGCGGGAGCGGGCTGGGACTCGCGATTGCGCAGGCGCTGGTACAGGCGCACGGCGGTGAGCTCTGGTTGGAGAGCGCGGAGGGCGTGGGGACTACGGCACGCTTCACGTTGCCGGGAGAAGCGGCCAGTTTCAGTACCCCTGCATCTGCTCCATGATGTTGGCCAGAATCCCCATGCCGCCCACCAGGACCAGATAGCCGATCCCAATCACCAGGCTAAGCCCGCAGAGCACAATGCCAATGATGGCTAAGACCCGCTGCGACGACTTCAGCCCTAAGATTCCCAGGACCAGCCCGGTGAAGGCCAGCGGGATGCCACAGATAGGCAGGAAGAAACTTCCACACAGGTTAACTATCCCCAATACCAGCGAAGCAATGGCCAATCCGACCGGACCCTGCGCTGCGGCCGGTGGTCCGTAGCTCGGTGGCGGGTAAGCGTAGGCGGGAGGGGAAGTATAAGCCGGCGGAGGGGGCGCGACCGGGGGCGGCTCCGGCGTGGGCCAGGCCGGGTATTCGGCCGGCGGGACCGGCTCGGGCGGCGGGGTCGCGACCGGCTGTAAACCACCACATTGAGGGCAGAATTGTGCCCCGGGACGTAAGGCGCTGCCACAATAAACGCAGTTCATGATTTGACCTCCTGGTATGATTCCCCGTTAGCTTTCAGCTCTTGGCTTTGCTATCCTATCCTACAATCAGATTGCAATCTGGTCAACTTTAAAATTTACCCTCCCAATTGCTTTCCGGTGTGCTTCGCGCGCCGGAAAGATGAAAATTGGCTTGTAATAACGCACTTCAGCGCGGCTAAGACGGCGCTAAAGGCCTTACTACAAACTCAGGGCGTTATTTTCAGGGGAGATTGTGCGTGGCTTGCCGTGCGCAATCTCCCTTTATTATTCATCGGGGTTGAAAGTTATTGCTGGTATGTTAAATAATTTAAGTTTAATACTTGACAAAATTGATTTTATGTATTAAAATAACATCGTGATTGATGATAAATTT
>CAYTGR010000002.1:50258-116861 GCA_964437445.1 uncultured Anaerolineales bacterium
ACTTGACAAAATTGATTTTATGTATTAAAATAACATCGTGATTGATGATAAATTTAAGTACAGGAGAGCGATACAATGATCAAAATAGATCCAACGACAGGCCAATGGAAGGTCCCCTTTTTCGCCATCTGGACGGGGCAAGCCTTTTCGCTGCTGGGCAGCATGTTGGTGCAATTTGCGCTTGTCTGGTGGCTGACGCAGCAGACCGGCTCGGCGACGGTGCTGGCGATGGCTACGTTAGTGGCCCTGTTGCCGGGCATTATCATCGGTCCGTTTGCGGGCGCGCTGGTGGATCGCTGGAACCGGCGCACGGTGATGATGGTGGCCGATAGCAGCATCGCTGTGGCGACATTGTTGCTGGCCTACATTTATTGGCGCGGCGCGATGCAACCCTGGCACGTTTATGCCATCATGCTTTTCCGCTCGTTTGCCGGCACGTTTCACTGGCCCGCCATGCAGGCCTCTACGTCGCTGATGGTCCCCAAGGCGCAGCTGGCGCGCATTGCCGGGTTGAACCAGGCGCTCAATGGGGCCATGAATATTATCTCGCCACCCCTGGGGGCGTTGCTGATCAGCGCTTTCCCACTGTATGGTGTGTTGGCGGTTGACGTGGTGACCGCGTTGCTGGCGGTGGTACCGCTGGGCTTTGTCGCTGTCCCGCAGCCGGAGCAGAGCCCGTCACCGGAACCGGTCGGCGTCCGTTCGCTCTGGCGGGATGTGCGCGAGGGGTTCCGTTACATTTGGGGCTGGAAAGGGCTCTTCCTGGTCATGATGATGGCAACGGTACTCAACCTGCTGCTCAACCCGGCCTTCTCGCTCATGCCTATCCTCATCACCCAACATTTCCAGCTGGGCGCTTTGCAGCTGGGCTGGATGGATTCTGCTTGGGGTATCGGGGTAATTGCGGGTGGATTGGCTCTGAGCGCCTGGGGCGGCTTCAAGCGGCGGATCTTCACCACGATGCTGGGGGTGGTTGGGATGGGGGTTGGGACGCTGTTGATTGGTTTCAGCCCGGCGAATGCGTTTGGCTTGGCGCTGGGCGGGATGGCATTAACCGGTTTGCTCAACCCGATTGCCAACGGGCCGCTTCATGCCATTGTACAGGATTTGGTGGCCCCGGAGATGCAGGCGCGGGTCTTCACCGTCATTCAGAGTCTGGCGATGTTGATGTCACCGTTGGGACTGGCCGTTGCCGGTCCGCTGGCCGACGCTTTCGGTGTGCAAACCTGGTTTATCATCGGCGGCCTCAGCTGCTTAGCGATCGGGATCGGCGGGTTTTTTGTGCCGGCGATTGTCCATTTGGAGGATGACCATGGCCGGCCGCAGCCGGTCGCGGGGGGCGCTGCCCTGGTGGCCGGGATGGTGGAACCGGCGGAGTGAATACCCCCGGCAGGACTTGAACCTGCAACCCTCTGATCCGAAGTCAGATGCTCTGTCCAATTGAGCTACGGGGGCTTCTGCAAAAAGGGCCGGACTGACTTAGTCCGGCCCTTGGGGTGGACGGAGGGACTTGAACCCTCAGTTGCCTGAGCCACAGTCAGGAGCCTTAACCACTTAGGCCACGCCCACCACGCTATGCACGATTCTACCACAAAGCGGGAAAAGGGCAAGACTCACGATTGAGATTGCTGTTGCCCAAACGGTTTGCCAACCGGCAGCAGAATGTGGACGGTGCTGCCCGGCAATTTGACCTCATCATGACCGGGGCTTTCGGCCCAGATTTTGCCTCCATGGGCTTCTATGATCCCCTTGGAAACCGCCAGGCCCAACCCCAAGCCGCCCCCCTTGAAGGCGGTTTTGCTGGAACGGTGCAGAGCCACGTCTTCAATCACGTAGAAACGGTCAAAAATGTGGAGCAGGTCTTCCGGCTCGATCCCCACCCCGGTATCCTTCACCCAGAGGTGGATGGTGTCATTGACGGCCTCGGCGTCAATGGTGACCGTGCCGCCGTCAGGGGTATATTTGATGGCATTGCTGACCACGTTCCAGAGGGCCTGGTGCAGGCGGCGGGGATCTCCCTCCACGACCGGGGTCTTGCGGATGCCCGGCCCCAATTCGAAGACCATCTGGCGTTGCGGCCCGAAGCTCCGCAGGTTATGCAAGACCGACTGCACAATGGAGTTGAGGAAGACCGGTTCGCGGGCCAGGTCCAACCGGTCGGCGTCAATCAGCGAGACGTTGAGGATGTCCTGGATGACCTGGCTGAGCCGGTCTACCGCGTCGGCCACTTTTTTCAGCAGATTGCGGGCGGAGCCCTCTTCTTCCAGGCTGCCGGGGATGGCCGGGTTGGCCAACATGATCTGTACGTAGCCATAGATCACGGTGAGCGGTGTGCGCAACTCGTGCCCCGCCAGGATGACGAAGTCTGACTTCATCTTTTCCACCCGCTGCAGCTCGCTGTTCGCCTTCTCCAACTCGCGTACTTTTTCCTCCAGGCGCGCGACCAGGCGCTGGTTGTACTCTAACAGATATTCGGCGCGCTCTTCAATGGAGGAGACTTGATCCTGCATCCCGACCAGGTAAGCCCGCACCTGGTCGGGGAACTGATCAACGTCAATGGGTTTGGGGATGTAGCCGTTGCAGCCGGCCACCAGGGCCCGTTCCCGGTCTCCCCGCAGCGTCGCCGCGGTGACGGCGACCACCGGGACCTTTTCCAGCCCTTCCATGGACCGCAAGCGGGTGGTTACTTCATAGCCATCCAGGCCGCTGATGTTGATATCCATCAAGATCAGATCGGGTTTATCTTTGCGCGCCGCTTCAATGGCCGAGATCCCGCTATCGGCCACGGTAACGGTGAACCCTTCCGACATCAAGATGCGCTGGACCAAGCGCTGGCTGGATGGATCATCCTCAACGTAAAGTATTCTGGTCATACTTCTTCTCCTTTTTCCCTGCCCAGAAGGGCATTAATCCCTGCCAGGAGGTCCTCATCCATAAAAGAGCCTTTTTGCAACAGCATCTGGATGCGCCCCTGGAGGCGTTGACGTTCGGTGGCAGTCAGCTCTTTGGCAGTAATGACGATGACCGGCAAATCTTTCAGCTGTTCATCGGCTTTCAATTCGTCCAATACGGCAAAGCCGTCCATATCCGGCATCATCAGGTCCAGTAACACCAGGTCGGGGCGGGTGGCGCGGATCAAATCCAGCCCTTCGTGACCCGTGTGAGCCTCGGCGATCTGGAAATCGCCGCGGGTTTGAAGGATGCGCCGGAGCAGGCGGGCGGCCTCGGGGTTGTCCTCCACGATCACAATGCGGTGCGTGCGGGCATCCAGTTGTTCCAGCGCCCCCAACAGATCTTCGGAGGCGGGTTCCTGGCGGACCGGGGCGACTGGGGCGGCGGCGGCGGCCGGTACCACTTTGAGCCAGTCTTTCTCCAGTACGAATTTTTCGACCGCGAAGGTGTGCCCGGAGCAGTTAACGACCACTACGTCCTGCCGCTGGATCACGCCTTTCCCCAGCAGCTTGAAAAGACCGGCGAAGGCGGCTGCGGCCGCCGGCTCCATAGAAATCCCCTCCATTTTTGCCAGCACTTGCAGCGCTCTGAAAATTTCCTCGTCGGTCACATCCTCAAAAACGCCCCCGTGTTCCTTGACCACGTGGTAGAGGTGGGTATAAGCCGGGCCAGGCGTGCCGGTGGCAATAGTAATGACGCGGGTGGTGGGGTTCAAGACGGGGATGGCCTCAGCGCGGTCAGCGCGGAAGGCCTGGACCATCGGCGCACAGCCGTTCGCCTGGATCAACGCCAGCTTGGGCACCCGGTCCACCAATCCCATCTGATAGAGCTCCTGGTAGCCTTTCCAGAAGCCGATGGGGCCTAAGCCACCACTGATGGCCTGGATGAACCAGTCAGGCGCTCGCCAGGGGATGCCGGGTTGGGGCGGGCCGAACCGCTCGGCCAGCTGCTCGGCCAGCTCAAACGCGATCGTTTTCATGCTTTCCCGCGTGCCGATGTCGCGCATTCCCCGGTCGGCCAGAATGCCTTTGTGGCTGGCAAAGCGCGCGGCCACCTTCTTGGTGATGTCGTAAGTCGCACTTACCTTGATCACTTCACTGCCGTAAATCGCGATCTCCCGCATTTTCTCGGGGGGAACCAGACTGGGCAGGAAAGTCCAGAGCTTGATGCCGGCATGGGCCGAGTAAGCCGAATAGGAGATCGCGACGTTCCCGGTGGAGGCGACCACCAGCTCGGTGACACCGGATTCTTTCATCAGGGAAATCACCAACGCTGCCTGGCGGTCTTTGAAGGAGTTGGTGGGGTTTTGCCGCTCGTCCTTGATAAAAAGGTTGGGGGTGCCCAACATCATGCCCAGGTTACGGGCGTGCAGCAAGGGTGTGCCCCCTTCTCCCATGGTGATCAGGTACTGGTCGTTGCGCAAGGGGAGCAGCTCCCGGTACCGCCACATCTTGAAGGCGCGCGAGCGCAAAATGTCCGGCCAGATGCGACTGACCCGCGCGTAGTCATAGCGGGCCTCCTGCCACTCATGGCCGCAGCGTGGGCAGACCGGTGTGGGAATTTGATAAGGATGCCGCTGACCACAGGCGGCACATTCCAGTTCGATCTCCAACGGGATAGCAGGGGGACTTAACCACATGTCAATTGGCTCTCTCTCTATGTTCAGGCTTCTTGAAAAGTTTCCATAGCGAAATATTACTCCCCTATAGAGTATCATAAGTTGTGAGAAGGGCAAGTTTTATTCTTAAAAAGGGGGACTTTTTAAGAAATGAGCCGTGACGGTGTTGAAAAAGGCGGTTGGCCTGAAAATTGCCTGCTCCTTTTTCCATGACAGTTTGTCATTTCTCCAACTTGCTCTTATAATCATAGTAGTATTGGTGACCTAGGTGGGTAGATAACGCAAATTGTCGTGGGGTCATAGGCCGGGGAAGACCATTGGGGGGATTATTATTGAAGGGTGATATGGCAAACTCAGACGATTCTGCCCAACGCAACATTCCACCTCAAGATCTGGGGACGCGCCAGATCCGGGGACTCTCGCAGCGTTTGCGCCGCCCGCTGACGCCGGAGGCCAATCTGCCGCCTGATGCCGCTCCGCCCGCGCCACCACCGGAGCCGGCGGAATCTGCTCCGCCGCTGGCTGAGGCAACTGTGCCGCCGGCTCCCCAACCGCCGCCGGCAGATTCTTCGCTGCACACGCGCCCGGTCAGCTCACAGGCTAAACCGTCACGGGATGGCCTGTTGACTGAGGGGACGATCCTGCAATCGCGGTACAAGATCTTGGGGGTCATCGGAATCGGTGGGATGGGGGCCGTGTACAAAGCCCAGGATTTGCGTTTTGCCAACGTGACTCGCATTTGCGCGGTCAAAGAGATGATCAACACGGCGACCGATCCGCAGGTGCGGCAGATGATCGTTCACAACTTTGAGCGGGAAGCCAGTATTCTGGCGACGCTCAGCCATCCGGCTATCCCGCAGGTCTACGATTTTTTCACGGAGGGAGCGCGCAGCTACCTGGCGCTGGAGTTCATCAACGGCAAGGACCTGGAAGCCATCCTATCGGAGACGGAAGGATTTATCTCTGAAGTCCAGGTCATTGACTGGGCGATCCAGTTGTGTGATGTTTTGATGTATTTGCACAGTCACAAGCCCCGGCCGATTATCTTCCGCGACTTGAAACCCTCCAATATCATGCTGGACGACCACGACCGGATCCGGTTGGTAGACTTTGGCATCGCCAAGCTTTTCCAGAGCGGGGAGCGAGGCACCATGATCGGGACGGAAGGGTATTCGCCCCCTGAGCAGTACCGGGGGATGGCCGAACCGCGCAACGACATCTATTCTTTGGGGGCGACACTCCACCATCTGTTGAGCAAACAGGACCCGCGTCTGGAGCCACCGTTTTCTTTCCATGAGCGGCCGATCCACAAGACCAATCCCACCGTCTCGCGGGAGCTGACCGAGATTGTGGAGAAGGCGCTGATGTACGACGTCAACCAGCGCTGGGGCTCGGCCGATGAGATGAAACGGGCCTTGCTGACCCTCCCCGGTGCACGGGGGATCGCGGGCGGGGCTCCCAAAGAGACGGCGGCTTTCGCCGCGGGCAGTGTCAAGCCGCTCTGGCGCTTTGCCTGTGAGGACGAAATCCGGGTGGCGGTGGCTGTGTCAGAAGGGGTGGTCTATGTGCCCTCCTATGACCACAATGTCTACGCTTTGGAAGCGTCTTCCGGCAAGTTCATGTGGAAGTATGCCACGGAAGGAGGCATTGCTTCCACTCCCTGGGTGCTGGAGGATTTTGTGGTCTTTGGCTCCACCGATACAGTAGTTTACGCCGTGGAAGCCCGGACCGGACGGTTAGTCTGGACTGCGCCCACCAAGGGGAAGATTTTCTCCTCGCCCTACGGTGAATTTGGGCACCTGTTTATCGGTTCAGATGATAGCAACTTGTATGCGATCCATGGGCCGAGCGGCCGGATCGCCTGGACCTATCATGCCGATGGGCAGGTCCGTACGCGCCCCATTCTACAGGAAAATATGATTTTCTTTGCCTGCCAGATGGGCATGGTCTACGCCTTGGGGCTTAACCGGGAGCTCAAATGGCGTTTCCACGCCCGGCGCGGGTTCCTGGCCGCCCCCACGCTGGGCAAAGGATTGGTTTTGATCGGTTCGCTGGACTGGAACCTGTATGCTCTGGACCTGCGTTCCGGTTGGACGGCCTGGCGCTATCACACCGGTGGGTCCATCGTCTCCACGGCGGCCGTGGCTGAAAATCTGGTGTTGTTTGGCTCGGCCGACAACTTCATTTATGCGTTGGATACAGCGGAGGGCCGGTTAGTCTGGCGCTATCAAACGGAGGGGCAGGTGACAGGCTCACCAGCCGTCTACGGGGAAAATGTCTATATCGGCGGGGTTGACGGATCGCTCTACTGTTTAGAGGTACGCACGGGGAAGCTGCGCTGGCGCTATCAGATGGGCGGCGCCATCACCGGGGCTCCGGTGATTGAAGACGGTGTGCTTTACATTGGCTCCAATGACCGTTACGTTTACGCTATTCCGGCCTGAGCCAGTAAGGTGAACGAATCATGCGACAGTGGATTGGTTGGTTAAGTGATCGGCTGAGAGCCAGAGGGGCAGAATCCCCGGCCGATGTATCGGATACGCCCCCCTTGCCGGAATTCATGCCTGAATTAACGTTGGAAGAATCGGAAGAAAAAACTATGACAATGCCTCTACCACTTTCAAAACAGCCGGCTCATTTGATCAGGTTGGCCTGGAAGACCGACGTAGGACAATTGCGCAACCATAATGAGGATACCCTGGTTGTTTTTCTGGGCCAGCAGGAGGGGATGGTGCCCCTGGTCTCGTTTGGATTGTGCATTGTGGCCGATGGGATGGGAGGGCATCAGGCCGGTGAATTGGCCAGCGCGCTGGCCAGCCGTGTCGTGGCCAGCTATCTGCTGGAACATGTCTACCTTCCCTTGTTGCAGGAAGACGCCCCGGAACCCGAGCCGGATTCGTTGGCCGAGATGGTGCGGACGGCCATTGCCCAGGCCAATGACGCGGTCATTGAGACCTTCCCGGGCAGTGGCACAACCCTCACCAGCGCCCTGCTGTTGGGGGCCCATTTGTTGATTGGACATGTGGGTGACAGCCGGGCCTACCTGTTGCGGCCGGAGGATGGCCTCCAGCAGCTAACCGCGGACCATTCATTGGTTTACCGGTTGGTGGAAATGGGGCAACTCAGCCCCGAGGAAGCGGGGGTACACCCGCAGCGTAACGTTCTGTACCAGGCAGTGGGCCAGGGAGCGCCATTGCAAGTGGATGTGATAGCGCAGACTTTGCAACCTGGCGAGCGGGTGCTCCTGTGCAGTGATGGACTGTGGGAGATGGTCAACGATGCGACTATCCAGCGTCTCGTTGAGGAATCCTCCTCCATCCAGGCTGCCTGCGAGTCCCTGGTCGGTGCCGCCAACGAGGCCGGCGGCACCGATAACATCACTGTGATGATGGCAGAACTAGCTGAGAGTTAGGATTGTAACATGGGTGCGTTTGATCCAGAAAAAGATTATTACGCCGCTTTGGGCGTCCCTGTGGAGGCCAGTGAAGAGGAGATCAAAGTGGCCTACCGCGATCTGGCGCGCCGTTACCATCCAGATTCCGGTGGCGATGCGGAGCGCTTCCGCCAGATCCAAGAGGCCTATGAGATCTTGCGCGATCCCACTCTACATCGGGCTTACGACCGTCAACGCGAAAGCCGGGGATTGTCTCAGGAATCGCCCTTAGTAATAGGATTGACCCTCAACCGGACCAACATGCAACCGCTGGAAGTCCCCCAGATGCTTTATGTGCTGGTGGATATCCGGCCGCGTGTGGATCTGCCGAGCCAACGGCTCCCGTTGAACTTGGCTTTGGTGATTGACCGCAGCACCTCTATGCAGGGAGTGCGGATGGAGAACGTGAAGCTGGCCGCCCTGGACCTGGTGGAGTCGTTGTTGCCCGGCGATCGTCTCTCGCTGGTGGCCTTCAGCGATCGGGCCGAGGTGATCGCTTCGGGGCTGTCGGTCAGCGATAAACGCGCTTTGCGCTCGGCCATTTCGGCCCTCATGCCCGGCGGCGGAACCGAGATCTGCCGCGGGTTGACGGCCGGCCTGGACGAGCTCCGCCGTTACGTCAGTGATCAATATCTCAACCACTTGATCTTGCTGACCGATGGGCGTACTTATGGGGATGAAGAGCAATCTTTGAGCGAGGTGCGGCGGGCCGGTGCCCAAAAGATCGGCATTTCCGCGTTAGGAATTGGCGAGGACTGGAACGATCTTTTCCTGGATGCCCTGGCGCGTCAGGGGGGTGGAATCTGCCAGTATATCCGTTCACCCTCACAGGTGCGGCAGTTGTTGCGCGATCAAATCCGTGGCCTCAGTGCCGTGGTGGCCCGCCAGGTGCGATTGGTCATCAATCCTGCGCCCAATGTCAAAATCCAGGCGGCGTTCCGGGCGGCCCCTTACATGGAATATCTCACGCTGGAAAACGGTACGACGCTGAAGTTGGGCAACATGGGGGTGGATGAGCCGATTGCGTTAATCCTGGACCTGGTCGTCCAGCAGCCGGAACCGGGGGAGCGACGCCTGGCCCGGTTGGAATTGGAGGCCGCAACAGCCAACGACACTGCTGTGACACTTCAGTTGCGCCGGGATCTGGCGATGACCTTTTCTTACAGCGCCCAGGATGAGCCGGTCCCTGGTCGGTTGTTGAATATGCTGTCACGGTTGAGCATTTTCCGGCTACAAGAGCGGGCTTGGGAACTGGCGGAATCTGGCGACGTTCAGCAAGCGACGAATATGTTGCAAGCGGCGGCAACGCGGCTCTTTGACCTGGGTTACAAGGAATTGGCCCAGGTGGCATTGACCGAAGTGGGGCGGCTTTCTGCCGGGGGAGCCCCCACCTCGGAAGGTCGGAAGCGTGTACGCTATGGCACACGAAGTTTAACCAGTCCTGTTTAGGAGGGGCGAAAAATGCCTGACAAGAGTGTAAAAGTCATTTGTCCGTCTTGTGGTGCCGAGAATTTGACGGGTACGTTGTTTTGTGTGCAGTGTGGCATTTATCTACCCTTTGGTGGGCCGTTGCGGACGGAGCCGCTTCCGGAGCAGGGCCAGGGCCAGCGGCCGACGGCGACTGACCGGCGTACGGATACGCAGGAGGGGAAGGCCCTGAGTCTGGAGATGGAAATCCTGGATACCGGGCGTAAAGTTTGGTTGTCGGCCGAGCGCGAAATTTTGGTCGGCCGGCTGGATGCAGCGCATGGTATTTTCCCTGAGCTGGATTTGGGAGTAGACGGTGGGTTGGAGCACGGTGTCTCCCGCCGTCAGGCTCGCATTTATACCAAGGATGGGGTCTGTCTGTTGGAGGACCTGGATAGCACTAACGGCACTTTTCTCAACGGCGAGCGGTTGACCCCTTATTTGCCCTACACTTTGCACAACGAAGATGTTTTGACCTTCGGCACCATGCGCCTGAAGATCTATATTTACACCAGTAAATAGCCCGGCGGAGGGGAACGATGCCTTATACGATTCTTATTCATTTACTCAATGAGGACCCCGTGGTTGGGGAAGTGGAGGAATTGCCCGAGGCCAGCATCAGCTTCCTCAAAGTGACCAGCCCGCGCTTGCGCGATGGCCGGGATGTGCCCTATCTCATGCCAGAAACGGCCACTGTGCTCTACCCCTTGGGCCGCATTCATAGTGTGGAGATCTTGCCGACTGAGGGAGAGGAAAAGATTGTCACTTTCATCCGGGAGTAGCAGTTCTCAGAGCCATCCGTTGGTTTTGATCGTGGACGACGAGCCACGGATCATCCGCTTTGTCCGGATTAACCTGGAAATGGAAGGGTTCCGGGTGGTGGAGGCCCGGAACGGCCTGGAGGCTTTGGATCAGGTGCGGGAGAAGATGCCGGACCTGGTGTTGTTGGATGTGATGATGCCGGAGATGGATGGGTTTGAGACGCTCCGGCTCATCCGTGAGACTTCCAACGTGCCGGTGATCATGCTGACGGTACGCAACGAAGAGGAGGATAAAATCCACGGGCTGGACCTGGGGGCGGATGACTACGTGACCAAGCCGTTCAGCCCCCGCGAGCTGGTCAGCCGGGTCCGGGCGGTGTTGCGCCGGATGCAGCCGCTCACTCCGGCGGGCTCTTCCGTGCTGGAGGTGGATGAGCGTCTCAGCGTGGATTTTAATACCGGCGAGGTGATTGTGGCCGGGGAGCGGATCAAACTGCGGCCTACCGAATTCCGCCTGCTCCGCCAGCTCATTGAGAACGCCGGCTGGACGGTGCCGCATGCGACCCTGTTGGCCAAAGTGTGGGGCTATGAATATCAGGACGCCACTCCTTACCTGCGTCTTTACATCAACTACCTGCGACAAAAAATAGAGCCGGATCCCGAACACCCACGTTATATATTTACGGAACGAGGGTTGGGGTACCGTTTTGTGGAACTGGCGCCACCCGCCAAAAGCGCCGCCGGGGCTAAATAGTCTCGCCGGCCGTAGTCATCTCAATAATCAGACGTGAGAAAGGTTTTCAGGGGAGGGAACGATGCCTGCTTATAAAATTGTGGTCGCCGGTCCCTTTAATGCGGGAAAAACGGCCTTTATCCGCACGGTCAGCGATATTGAGATTGTCACCACCGAGCGGCGGGTCACCAATCCCGAAGTGGCGGCAGTGAAGGAAGAAACGACGGTAGCCATGGATTATGGCCGCACGCGGCTGGGCGATGTGGTGTTGCATCTCTACGGGATGCCCGGGCAGAGCCGGTTTGAATTTATGTGGGATATTTTGATGCGGGAGATGGACGGGTTTATCCTGATGGTGGATAGCGAAGACCGCGCCAGCCTGATGGAGGTCAAACAGCTCTTGCGGCTCTACCGGCGCGGCGGGCGTGTGCCCTTTGTGATTGCCGCCAACAAGCAGGATGGCAGTGCTCCGCTGCCCCCCGCCGAGATCGCCCGCCTGCTCAACCTGCCGGAAGCGGTCCCCGTGGTGGCCTGTGTGGCGCTGGATCCGGCGCGCGCCCGCCCGGTCCTGGAGACAATGGTGCAGCTGTTAACGCGGGCCAAAGCGGCTGCCTGAACGGTGCCTTGTCGCGTCTCATTCCGGGCCGGGAGCCTCCCCGGTCGTAGCTGGAACTTTTCACAGCCCCCCTGACCGGGGGCTGTGTTATTGTACACGAATGGGGCACGAATACACGAATCACAGGCGGGGGCACTACGGCCGTTTGTGAACTCGTGTCCCGATTTGTGGACGGCAGGGGGCGGCCGGGCAGTTATCCTGGGCCTTGATAATGGCGGCTCAGCAGCCTTTCGCCTGCCTGGCCCGGGAGCAGCTGGTAGAGCAGCGGCGACAGCCGTTGCAGCCACGGCCCCACCCGGTAGCGACGGCGGGGAGCGCGGGCCGCGATGATCCGTTCCACCAGCCGGGCCACCACCAGGGGCGGTGGCCCCTGGGTCTCGTCGTGCTCCATGATGGCTAAGGCTTGCTCAAAGGCCGCCCGGTAGGGGGAATCTGCTAAGGGGGCGGCCACGCGCTGCCGGTGGTGGGTGAAGCCGGTGCGGAGATCGCCCGGCTCCACCAGCACCACCTGGATGCCGAACGGCGCTACCTCCAGCCGCAACGTCTCGCTCAGCGCCGCCAACGCCGCTTTACTGGCACAGTACAGTCCCTGATAGGGCAGGGGGACCCGGGCGGCTATGGAGCCGATGTTGATGATCCGCCCGCTGCGCTGGGCGCGCATGGTCGGTAAGACGGCCCGACAAAGGCGCAGCACGCCCAGCAGATGCACTTCCAGGAGCGCTTGCGCTTCCTCCGGCGTGGTCTCCTCCAACGGGCCGGCCAGACCGTAGCCCGCGTTGTTGATGACCACATCCAGCCGTCCGGCCTCGGCCAGCACCTGCGCCACGGTTGCTTGCACCGAGCGGTCATCGGTCAGGTCCAGGGGCAGCAGAGGGAAAGTCCCGGCGTGGGCCCGGGCGGTGGGGGCGCGACTGGTGCCGAAGACGCGCTGGCCACACGCCGTCAACCACGCCGCGCAAGCTTGCCCGATCCCCGAGGAAGCCCCGGTGATTAAGATGACCTGCGGGGAACGGGCCGGCGTGTTCATAACGTCACCCGCTCTTCCATCAAGGAGCGCGCTTCGGCCAGCGCCGCATCGCGGATTTCCACCGGGAAGCGGTTGTGCAGGGGGCTGATCCGGGCGCCGGCAGCGGTGGCGGCCCAGAAGAGCCAGGCCAGCGGGCGCATGAAGCTGCTCAGGTTGACCGCCCGGCGCAGCTCATCCAGCTGGGGTTGATCCCAGCCGCCGAACAAGCCGTAGAAGAACATGAAAAGCGGGTACGAGGGCAAAATCCCGATAAAGAAAATCAGCACGCTGGTGAGCTGGTCGCCCTGCCAGAGCAGGCCGGTGAGCGGGCGCAGGACGGCGTAATGGGCCGCTCCCGCCAGCAGCGGCGCGATCAGCGCTTGCCAGAGATAAAAACGTTGTGGGAAGCAGAGCCGGTGGTTGACCAGGTAGGCCACCAGGTCTTTGATCACAATGGCAATGATGTAGGCAAAAATCAGGGCGTTGATCTGATAGCGGGCCAGCAGCAGGTAGGCCAGGCCGATGCGGATCAACTGCTCCATGCCGACTAAGGCGGCTTTGAGGTAGGGGCGGTTGGCGGCCAGCTGCACAATATCGCCCACCCAGGAAGGATATTGCAGCGCGCCCCAGAAGATCAGCGGGATCACATAGCGGGCGGCGCGCGCGAACTCCGGCCCGCTGGCCCCTAAGATGAAGCGGTCGGCCACCGCCAGCAAGATCGCGCCGATGAAGGCGCTGACCAGCGCCCCCCATTTATACGCCAGCGTCGCGTAGTACTGGCTTAACGCCTGCCGGGCATTGGAGATCGCTTCGGAGATGGAGGGCATCAGGTTGTTGTAGAGTGTCCAGGCCCCGTTGTAGGCGAAGATGAAGTTCTGCGCCAGAGTCCAGTTGCCCCAGATTTCGGCGTAATTGACCAAGCGGGTTTGCGTGATGAGAATCTCCACCGATTGTCCCACCGCCCAGGCCACCGAGCCGAGCATCTCAAACAGCCCAAAGCGGAACGCTTCCTTGACGATGGTCCAATCAAAATGGGCCAGGAAGAAGACCCGCGCGTTGTACCCCAGCCGGCGGTAGAGCCAGAGCCCCAGCACCAGCGCCAGCACCTCAGTCGCGTAGGCCGCCACACCCAGCCCGATCACACCACCCATCGCCAGACCGAAGATCGGATGGCTCCGCCCCCAGGCGACGAAGAGAAGCACGAAGATCGGCTGCGTCAGCATGGGGAAGAGCAGGCTGTGGGCCACCTCTACCACCTGGCCGTAATCATATCGCTGCATCCCCAGCAACGCATGGCGCATCAGCATGTAGAAGCCGGGAATCTGGATGGCGACGTGGACGATGAGACTCCAGGCGTAGAAGCCGTAGGCCGTGTTGGGCAACAGCGTGCTGGCAATGGCGGTGACGATGGCGACCTGCACGGCGCCGGAGAGCGCCTGCCACCAGACAAAGACCTGCCCGTATTGCACCCCCCGCCGGGGATCGTGGACGCGGTACTCCGCCAGGTACTTGACGAAAGCGGCGCTGGTGCCCATATCCAGCAGCAGCCAGAAGAGGTTGAAAAACTGCGTCACCCGGCCCCAGAGGCCCAGCGCCTGCGCCGAGGGCAGAATGTATGAGGGCAGGATCAGGTTCTGGTAAATGATCAGCGGGATGAAGAAAATCAGGGCCAGTAGGAAGGCAAACAGGAAGCCGCCCAGGGGGCGGTGGAAACCGATCTCGTCCCAATCTGTTTGCGCCTGCCGGGCGGTGAACTCCTCCCGGTCAATGACCAGGCGGTCCAGTTCTTCGGGATGGGCGCGGCTGTACCGGCGCACCAGGACAAAGGCCACCCCGGCTATGACCAGCATCCCCGCCAGCAGGATGAAGATCACGGTGCGCTCGGCGGCATGGGGCACCGGCGAGCCGGGGTAATCGCCATAAGAAAGGGGCGTTTGTCCGCCAGCCTGCCCTACCAGCGCATAGAGCAGATAGTTGAAGTAGGCCCAATCCTGAAATTGCGGGTTGGTCGTTTCCAGCCAGACGGTCAACAGGTAGACCTGCCCGCTGCCCACCCGCCCGCCGCTCAAGACCGGTTCCGCGTCCTCAAAGCCCTGGGCCACCGGCTGCCAGCCGGCAGGTAAGGGCGTGATCAGCGAGCGCTCCCGGACCTGAGGCGCGCTGTTCCAGATGATGTCGGTGGTCAGCGGGTCGGTGCCGGCCGGCGCTGCCGTCAGACTGAGCTCCTCGTCGCGCGTCTCCGTGGTGACCGGCGTCCCCAGCAACGTGGGCAGCGCAGCGGCGGGTAGATCAGGGCCGGCGATCAGCACCAGGCCGGCGCCTGCCTGCACCCGCGCGGCGATCGTTTCGGACTGCGGGAGGGTGCCGTTGAGTACGAACACGTCGGCGGCTGCCGGGTCGGTGACCAGCGTGAAGGTTTCGGCCAGCCCCAACGCTGTCTTCACCCGACCTTCCGGCCCGGCGTAGTAAACCCGCAGCGGGTCGGCGGCAGCCAGCGGCGCGGCGGGCAGCAACCAGAGAGCGATCAACAAGCTGGCGAGGACGAGTTTGCGCATCACAAGTTCCTCCAGGGTGATTTCTGTGGTCTGGCTGGACCACAGACCACGGACCACAGACCACGGAAGACAGACTATAGCTTTCCGGGTGGTCTGTGGTCAGTCGTCAGCGGTCTAAAAGCAACGGCTCACGGTTCACTCCAACCCGTTCTGCCGGACGACCTCCGCGTACCACCGCCCGCTGTCTTTCATGATCCGGGCCTGAGTCTCGTAATCCACGTAGATCAGCCCAAAACGCATCTGGTAGCCGTAAGCCCACTCAAAGTTATCCAGCAGTGACCAGACGAAGTAGCCGCGCAAGGGGACGCCGGCCTCCAATGCCCGATGGCATTGGGCGATGTGAGCGCGCAGGTAGCGGATGCGCCGTTCGTCGCGCACACGGCCGTCGGCGTCAGGCGCATCGGCCACCGGGATGCCGTTCTCGGTGACGTAAAGCACCGCCGGCCGGTAGTCACGCCAGACGCGGGTCAGCATATGATACAGCCCTTCCGGGTAGATTTCCCACATCTGCGAGTATTCATTGCCCACCGGCTGTACGGCTGAAGCCTGGATGACCGGGAACTCCGGGTCGTGGCGGATGACGTCGCGCGAGTAGTAGTTGACGCCCAGGAAATCCAGGGGGGCGGCGATGCGTTCCAGATCGCCGGGCTGGATAAGTCCCGCCCTGGTGCTCAATTGCGGCAGCATGGCCTCCGGATAAGCACCCCGGTAGAGCGGATCCAGGAAGAGCTGGTTGAGGGCCGCGTCAAAGCGGAACGCGGCGGCCTGGTCCAGTTCGCTCGCGCTGGCCGGTTGCACGTCGCTGAGATTGAGCGTGATGCCGACCTGGACGGGCCGGCGGGCGGCGGCGCGAATGGCGGCCACTGCCTCACCGTGGGCCAGCAGCAGATGGTGGACAGCGGCAAAGGCGGCTGCCGGCTCACGGCAGCCCGGCGCATGTTCGCCCGCGAAGTAGCCACCCATCGCCGCGACCCACGGCTCGTTGAGCGTGATCCAGTGCGTCACCCGGTCACTCAACCGTTCCGCGACGACGCGGGCATACTCCCCGAAGGCGAATGCCGTCTCGCGGACGGGCCAGCCCCCGCGCTCCTCCAGCGCTTGCGGCAGATCCCAGTGGTAGAGCGTGATGAAAGGCTCAATCCCCTTTTCCAATAGCGCATCCACCAGCCGGTCGTAGAAATCCAGCCCCGCCGGGTTGACCGGGCCGGTGCCGGTGGGGATGATCCGCGGCCAGGCGATGGAGAAGCGGTAGGCATTGAGCCCCAGTTCGGCCATCAGGGCCACATCTTCTTGCCAGCGGTGATAGTGGTCGGCGGCCACGTCACCGGTAGCGCCGTGGTAAGTCTTGCCCGGCGTGTGGCTGAAGGTGTCCCAGATCGAGAGCCCGCGCCCGTCTTCGTTCCAGGCGCCTTCAATCTGGTAGGCGGCGGTCGCCGTCCCCCAGCGGAAACCGATGGGAAAGGGATGGTTCATGGATGTGTCCTCCTTGTCAAGATGTTTTAAGAGACCACTGACCACGGACCACCGACCACTCCTGATTTCTGCGTGGTCTGCGGTCTGTCGTCTGTGGTCATTGCTGTCAAGTAGTGTATTTTGGGCCTTCATGCGTGGATGGCAAACCGACCAGGAACGCGGCCAGATGCTCCAACGCGGCCTGCGCCGAGGCGGCTTGATTGGCGGTGCGGTCGCCGCTCCAGAGGTGCCGCCAGACCCGCCGCTCGCCGGGAACCGCTAACCCGATGTAGACCAGCCCCACCGGTTTGAGCGGGGTCCCACCGCCCGGCCCGGCGAGGCCGGTGAGGCTCACTCCCAGCGTGGCCCCGGTCAGCCGGCAAAC
Organism: uncultured Anaerolineales bacterium; assembly: GCA_964437445.1. Taxonomy (GTDB): domain Bacteria; phylum Chloroflexota; class Anaerolineae; order B4-G1; family SLSP01; genus CAYTGR01. Next base: position 67,237 of record CAYTGR010000002.1, read on the forward strand.
CCCCACGGCCATCTCCAGCGCGGTCTGTGGGCTGACCGCGCCCCAGCGCTCTAAGGTCTCCGGGTGTACCCCCAACAGCGTCAGCTTGACCGCGTTGGCGTAGGCAATCACGCCGCCGAGAAAATAAGCCGAGCTGCCGGCGACCGTGGTGAGCCGGTAGCCGAGCAACCCGCCGGTGCAGGATTCGGCTACGGCCAGCTGCCAGCCGCGCGCGCGCAGCGTCTCACCGATTTGGGCTTCCAGGGTCATCGGGCCTCCGGGGGATAAAGAGACCACGGACCACAAGACCGCAGACCACGGTTTTCCGGGTGGTCTGCGGTCTGTCGTCTGTCGTCCATTGTCTGTTGTCTCTCATCCATTATCTGGCGTCCGTTGTCGGTTGCGCGCACTCCAGCCAGGCCGGGAGCGCCGTTAACAACCGGGGCAGGAGCAGGGCAGTCTGGTCGGCAAAGAGCGCACCGCTGCCGTCATAAGCTTCGCCACCCCCCACGCCCACCAGGTCGGTGACGAAGCGTAAAATCAGGCAGCGGATGCCGTTCCGCGTGGCGACCCAGGCAATCGCGCCTGATTCCCAATCGCCGACCGTCGCGCCGTAAGTGGCCTGGAGCCTGGGGAGCTCCTCCACGATCAGGTCGCGGTCGCCGGAGATGAGCAGCGTGCGCCGCACCGGTTGCGGATAGGGTTCGCGCAGCCAGCTCAGGTCCAAGGAGGTGGTGTAATGGGCGATGGCCGCTTGCGGATCCAGCATTTGTTCCACGATGTCGTAGACCAGCGTTCGTTCGGCCAGGATGAGCTCGCCGCGCCGGGCCGCGCCGGCGAAGCCGCCGCAGGTGCCTAAGTTGACCAACAGGGTGGGGGACCAGCGATCTATGGCGTATTGGGTGGAAGCGGCGGCGGCAATTTTGCCCCAGCCACCGTGCAGGAAGATCACCGGTTGTTCCGCGCCGGTGACCCGGAGCGGCCAGGTGAACCAGGCGCCGAAAGGGGACTCCTGGAGTGCGGCGGCCGGGTAGCAGGCGCGTACCGTTTGCCATTCGGTTGTAGCTGAGATAAGCACGACTGTAGACATGGCAGTCTTATTGTAACTCAAATGGGCAAATTTTGTAGTATGCAGAAAAGTCGTTTCACCGCCGAGTTGCAGAATGCGCAGAGGTCACACCAATCTGTGCTCTTGGCATCTCAGCGGTGAGTTTTTGCGGTGAAGTCAAAGATCTTCAGCGCGGCGGAGCCAGCGCTTAAGCGCCTGACTGCTTCAGGAGCGGTTGGCGCCGGCCGGCAGCCAAAAGGCCAGAGTCAGGCCGCCGCCGGGGGTTGGCTCGGCGTGGATGTGACCGCCGTGTGCTTCCACGATTTGCCGCGCGATGGCTAACCCCAGGCCGGAGCCACCGGTGGTGCGGCTGCGCGAGGGGTCGCTGCGCCAGAAGCGCTCAAAGAGCCGGGACAGGTCAGCGGCGGGGACGCCGGGCCCGTTATCGGCCAGGCGGACCGAGACCCCGTTCTTTTCAGCCCGGGCGCTGACCCATATGGTGCAGCCGGCGGGCAGATAGCTGACGGCATTGCTCAGGATATTGCCGATCACCTGTGCCAGCCGGTCACTATCGGCGTTGACCAGGGGCAGGTTGGTTGGGATGTTGACCTCCAAAGCCAGCCCTTTTTCCTCCAGGCGGATGCGGTAGGCTTCAGCGGTGCGGGTGAGCAGCTCGCCTAAATCCAGGGGGCCGCGTTCCAGGCGTAGCTGCCCGGCATCGGCCAGTGCCAGCAGCCGCAAGTCTTCCACCAACCGGTTGAGCGTTTGCACTTGATCCAACGCCGGTTGGATGTTCTCGGTGGTTGGCGTATAGATACCGTCGGCGAGTGCTTCCAACGTCCCCTGGAGCACGGCCAGCGGATTGCGCAGCTCGTGGGCGATGTCGGCGGTCTGGGCCCGGCGGGCAGTTTCGGCGCGCGCCAGGCTCTCGGCCATCTGGTTGAAGGTCTGCGCCAGCTGGGCAACCTCGTCATGGCCCTGGATGGGAGCGCGCGCCTGCAAGTTGCCGGCGGCGATGGCCTGAGCTGCCTGTGTCAGCTTGTGCAGCGGTGCAACGATCCCCCGTACCAACAGGCCGCCGGCCAGCAGTGCCGTGGCAAACGCGGCGAGGACGCCGTAGAGCAGTGCCGTGCGGGTTTGGGTGAGGAAGGACTGGGCCGGGGCGGCCAGCGAGTTGGATTCCGCCACCAGGATGAGCAAATATCCCACGGTGGTCCCTTCTACCTGGATGGGAAGCGCTCGCTGCAGATCGCTGTGCGAAAAATTACCGCTCGGCGGCCCGGCGGAATCGGCCACGCGCTGTCCGGTGGCGTCGGCGACCTGGTAGATGAATTGTTGTCCCGCGCCGCCCATGGGGCCGTGCATCCCCCCTTGACCTCGTCCTCGCTCCGTTATGGGGAGGGTAGTGGGGAGTTCGGCCAACGCTGCCTGCAGGCCATCCCAGGAACCGGTTTGCGTGTAGTAATCGGCCAGGGAGGCAGCCAGCTCTTGCGCCAGGTTGCTGTTCACCATCGCGTAGCGCCGAAAGGCCGCCTCGGTGCGCGTCGCCACCATTGCCGCGATGGTTCCTACGGCAACGAGGATGACCAGGGCAAAAGCTAACAGCCACTTTTGGTACAGGTTCATACAAAAAGACCTGATACGTGATGCGTGATACGTGATGCGTGATGGGTGGACCGGTAATGGATAAAACTTATCATATTTCCAGCCGATACCCGACGCCGCGCACGGTGGCGATGTAACGCGGGTTGGCCGGATCGGGTTCTACTTTGCGGCGCAGGTTCTTGATGTGGGCATCTATCGTCCGCTCGTAGGCTTCAAAGGCGACGCCTTGCACGGTTTCCAGCAGGTCGGCGCGCGAGAAAACGCGCCCCGGCGCGCTTAAGAGCACGGCCAGCAGCTCAAATTCGGTGGGGGTCAGCTCCACTGGCTGACCGTCTACCGTTACTTCCCGGCGGCCACGATCCAGCACAAAGGGCCCGGCGCGCAGGATTTCGGCAGGAGCGGGAGCGGCTTGCGTCCGCCGCAACACGGCCCGGACGCGCGCCACCAGCTCGCGCGGGCTGAAGGGTTTGGGGACGTAATCATCGGCGCCTAATTCCAGACCGATGATGCGGTCGGTCTCTTCCACCCGCGCGGTGAGCATGATGATCGGCAGCTGGGGCTGTTCGGTGCGGATACGGCGGGTGAACTCCAATCCATCCAGCCGGGGCATCATCAGGTCCAGCACCACCAGGTCGGGCTTCTCCTGCCGGGCAACGAAGAGCGCCTCCTGCCCATCCCGCGCCGTGACGACGCGGAAGCCGGCCTGCTCTAAGTAACCGCGTACTACCCGCACGAGCTGGGCTTCATCATCAGCCACTAAGATGGTCTGGGCCATGTCATTCTCCGGCTGCCAGGGCCGCTCCAATCATGCCGGCGTCGTTTTGCAACTGGGCCGGGACGACCGGCGTCTTCAGGGTCAGGTAGGGCAGGAAGTGCTCGGGCTTTTTGCTGACCCCGCCGCCGACAATGATCAGGTCAGGCCAGATGAGCGCTTCCATCCGGTGGAGGTATTCGTCAAAGCGGGCCGCCCATGCTTCCCACGAGAGGCCTTTGCGTTGCCGGGCGGCGTCGGAGGCCCGCCGTTCGGCTTCCTTGCCCCGGATTTCAATGTGGCCCAGCTCGGTGTTGGGCAACAGGTGACCGTCAATGAAGAGCGCTGACCCGATACCAGTGCCCACGGTGACGATGAGGACCACTCCCGGCTGCCCTTTGCCGGCGCCAAAGGCCATTTCGGCCAGACCGGCCGCGTCGGCATCGTTGAGCGCGCGGATGGGGCAGCCGGTGGCCTGCTGTAACAGCGCGGCGAGGTCGGTGCCGATCCAGCTCTCGTGGATGTTGGCGGCCGTCACGACGATCCCGCGCCGGATGGCGGCCGGGAAGCCGCAGCCGATTGGCCCCTGCCAGCTGAAGTGTTGGACCAGTTCGGCGACCGTGTGGGCCACTTCAGCCGGCGCGGCCGGGTTGGGCGTGGGCAGCCGGTAACGCTCGGCCAGCAGGACGCCCGTTTCCGTTTCCACCGGTGCGCCTTTGATCCCTGAACCGCCGATGTCAATACCCAGACAGTGCATCGCTCACCTCCTGCTTGCTGATTCACTGACTCATGGAAACGCTGTGCCGCTTATGTTTTACATCCATTGAGCCAGATGGCAAATCTTTGCCGGGAGGGAGACCCGCTGAATGTTGCTGAGAGCTCAATGCTGACCGCTGACGGCTGACTGCTGTTCGCTGCAATACGAACCGGGGGAGTATGGTGGCTCCCCCGGTTAATGGAAAGGTGGTGGTTACGGCTGCGTCTGCCAGCCGCCGCCGTGGAACTTGCCGCCACCGCGCAGCATCCCGCTGCCCATCAGTCCGCCTCCGCGTAGCATCGTACCGCTGCCGGCCGTCCAGGTCTTCGCCACCTGTTGGGTGAGGGTCTCGCGCATCAGCTCCACCATCAAGTCGGCTTGCTTCTGCGTCAATTTCCCCGCTTTGACGGCCTCATCCAGGTCGGCCTTGCGCTCGGCGACCAGGGCTTCCACAATGTCCGAGGCTTTCTTCCCGGCGCTCTCGGCAATCTCGGCGAAGGTTTTGCCTTCTTCGAGTGCGGTCACCACTTGCTCCTCGCTCAGGCCGGTGACTTCAGCCGTAGTGGTCACCAGTGGACCTCCCGGTTGCCCGCCATTGCGAGTTGGCCAGGTCTTGTCCAGCTGTTGCGTGGCATCTTCACGGGCCAGTTCCAGCATGAGATCGGCTTGCTTCTGGGTGAGGTTGCCCGCTTTCACCGCGGCATCCAGCTCCGTCTTGCGGGCGGCCACGAAGGCTTCCACGATATCCGTGGCTTTCTTCCCGGCGCCCTCGGCGATCTGGGCGATGGTCTGGCCCTCTTGCAGGGCGGTGGTGACTTTGTCCTCGCTCAGCCCGGTGACTTCGGCGGTGGCGCTCACCAGGGAGCCGTTGCCTCGCCCGAAGCCTTTCATCCCGCCGTGACCGCCGCGCCCGCCATAAGAGGAGCAATCGCACGTACAGCTATTATCCGTAGTGACCGGCGGTTGAGTATCCTGGGCTAAGGTGACCCCCGCCACTCCCAACACCAGCACTCCGGCCAACACCAAAGCAATCCACAGGCTTTTCTTTAACATTCATACACCTCCTTAAATAGGCTGTATCGTTTTGCCTGAACTGCTCATAGTATAGCCGGCTTGTGTGAAGATTTGATGAAGAAACATCGTGGAGTGTGTGGAGGTCGCCGTGTGGGGGCAAAGGTTTCCCAAACGCCAAATCTGAGTACAATCTCATTCAGTGAAGGTTCGCCGGCCGTCCACGAATGATTTAACGAATATTCGTGTATTTGTGGGCGGCAAGCCAGCGCGTTGAACGGCGCTCCAGCGCCTGACGACGTACTTTCCACAACTCTTTTCAACTGCTCACGATTCTCTACCCACTGCTCACCAGTTATGTTAAGGAGTGTCGGCGATGGAAGCTGTGACCGGGACAAGCATGGAGATTGAAGCTAAATTTAGCGTGCGGGAGGCGGAGACCTTCCGGCGGCTTCTGGAGGTGCCGGAACTGGCCGGATTGGCGCTTTCGGCGGGGCGGCCCAGGCCCCTGCGCGATACCTACCTGGATACGCCGGCGTGGTCCATTTTGGCCGCCGGCTACGTGCTGCGCCGCCGCGAGGAAGCGGAGGGGATCCGGCTCACGCTCAAGGGGATGGGGGGCGTGACCGGGGCAGTACACCGCCGGGAGGAGGTGGAACTGGTACTGCCGGCCGATCTGCCCCCGGCGGAATGGCCGGCCGATCCCTTGCGTGAGCGGGTGTTGGCCTGGAGCGGGGAATCCGCGTTGCTGCCGCTGGTGACATTGACGCAGACGCGCTTCATCCGCCGGTTGAGTGAGGGCGAGCGCGAGGTGGCCGAATTCAGCCTGGACGAGGTGACGCTGAGCGCCGGGGAGCGCCAGACCTCTTTCCGGGTGTTGGAGATAGAGCTGGCCCCGGCGGGCACAGAGGCCGACCTGGCCGCGCTGGTCAGCGTACTGCGGTCGGCCTGGCGGCTGCGGCCGGAGCCGCTTTCTAAGTTTGAGCGGGCCTTCGCGTTTGCCGGCGGGCGACTGCTCTTGCCCTATGAGGAGCCGGTCCTGCAACGTTGGGCGACGCGGGCCGACCGCCAGGGGCAGCGGGCGCGCGCCTTGCTGGCCCTGGCCGAGGGGCAGGGGGTAGACGAGGTGGCTGCGCTGACCGGGTTGACGGTGGGCGCGGTGCGTTATCTCCGCCGGCGCTTTCGGCAGCAGCGGCTGGCGCTCTTCCCCCCGGCAGTGGAGGAAGCGAGTGAGCCGCCGGCGGTTGTCCCTGCGCCGCCGACGCCTTCCGCGACCCCTGCTCCGGCTCTCACCCGCCCCGGCCTGGAGCCGGATGATCCCATGCCCGAAGCTGCCCGCAAAGTCCTGGCCTTCCATTTCCAACAGATGCTGGCGCACGAGGCCGGCACGCGGCTGGGCGAGGACCCGGAGGAGCTGCACGATATGCGGGTGGCTACGCGGCGGATGCGGGCCGCGTTCAACCTTTTCACCGATTTCCTGGATGCCAGGCAGATGAGGCCGTTTCTCAAAGGGTTGCGGCGGACCGGGCGGACCTTGGGGGCTGTCCGCGACCTGGATGTCTTTTACGAGAAGGCGCAGCACTATCTCGCTGCGTTGCCGCCGGAACGCCAGGATGAGCTGGCGCCCCTGCTCACCGCCTGGGCCGCCGAGCGGGAGCAGGCGCGCGCCTATCTGCTGGCCTACCTGGATAGTGATCTCTACCGGCAGTTTGTGGAGACCTTTGGCGAGTGGTTGGCACGGCCACAGGCGTGTTCCCCACGTCTCTCAGCGGAAGGGGCCCCGCTGCCGTATCGTGTGCGCCATGTCGCGCCGGGGCTGATTTACGGTCAGCTGGCCGCGGTTCGCGCTTACGATGAGTGGCTCACCGGCCCTGACGTGCCGTTGGCCCGTTTCCACCAGCTGCGCATCGCTTTCAAAGGGCTCCGTTACACGCTGGAATTTTTCCAGGAGGTGCTGGGACCGGAGATTAAACCGGCGATCAATTTGCTCAAGGGGTTGCAGGACCACCTGGGCGATTTGCAGGACGCGGTGGTGGCCAGCACGCTCCTGCGCGACTTTTTGACCTGGGGGACCTGGCGCCCTCCGACCGGCAAGAAAGCCGGGGCCCCGGCAGAGCCGGTCATTGCGCCGGGTGTGGCGGCCTATCTGGGCGCGCGCCAGGCGGAGTTACAGCAGCTGGTGGCGACCTTCCCGCCGGTTTGGGAGCCGGTCCGGGGGGGAGAATTGGGGCGGTTAGTAGCCGCGGCGGTGGCCGCGTTATGAGGAGGCAGGGGGTGACGATTGACGAGCTCAAAACGTGGTTGCATCTCCAACCTTTGCTGCCGGAGGGCGGATTTTTCGCCGAGACCTATCGGGCCGACGAGGTGATCCCGGCCGAGGCGTTGCCGGAGCGTTATGGGGCGCCGCGCGCTTACGGCACAGCCATCTATTACTTGTTGACGCCGGAGACCTTTTCGGCGCTGCACCGCCTGCACTCCGACGAGGTCTATCATTTCTACCTGGGCGATCCGGTAGAGTTGCTCCAACTGTTGCCAGACGGCACCGGCCGGGTCGTGCGGTTAGGAACCGCACTGGCGCAGGGCGAGCGCCCACAGACGGTGGTGCCGCACGGCGTCTGGCAGGGCTCGCGACTGGCTCCCGGTGGGCAGTGGGCCCTGCTGGGCACTACCGTCGCGCCGGGCTTTGATCCTGCCGATTTTGAGGCCGGTGAGCGAGAAGCGTTACTGGCCGCTTATCCGGCGTTCCGGGAGTGGATCCTATTATTGACTCACGGCTGAGCACGGGTTGGTTGGGGGTTGCCAAACCGGGCTTTTTGAGGTATAAGAGAGGGGCGCAGGCGGATACCCCGGTTCTCCGCGCCTGCAGGTAGCCATAATTATCCATGGAAACTGATTCTACTAATCGGCAAACAGAGCCTTACTTAGCTTACTGGCTATCTCTGCCCGACCTGGTGCTCGCAGTTGAGAGGAGGTGCGCTATGCTGCCTCCTTCGTGACGCGCACTTGCCGGGCCGGCCGGGCTTTGTCTGCCGCACTGGGGCTGTTAGCCGCTTCAGCACGGAGCGAAAAAACCATTCTCTTAAGGAGGCAGGCAATGATTACCATTCTCAGATCATCTGAAGCCGGTCCGGTGACGCTCAACGAGGTCTATCCAGGCACCCGGGTCAACGTGGTTGACACCACGGCTAAGCAGCATTCCCTCCCCGAAGCAGAGGGAGTGCTCTTTGTTTATCTTGCTCTCACGGCTCGTCGCAGCGGGCCAGAACCCCGTTTGCTGCGACCAAGTTCTATTTCGTTAACCGCGCTCTATTCTCAAGCCCCGTTCGGACGCACTACGAGCCTGCCGGCTGAGTCTCAGCGCTACCTGACCGATGGTGGCTGCTTGCCTGCCTGGGTCTCATCTGAAGGTTGAAGTAGGAGGACTGCCATGCTATATCTCAGCCAATTGCAAGGACGACAGGTCTGGGACGCCTGGGGACATCCTGTGGGGCGTTGTGTAGATGTGCTGGTGGGGGCGGTGGAGCAACCCTTCCCGCTGGTCCGGGCGTTGGTGCTCCGTGACGGCGACGAGGGGCGCCATTTCATTCCGGCGGCGGAGATCAGCACGCTCTACCCCAGTATTACTCTAAACGTTCCCAAAGAGCGGAGCAAGCCTTATATGCCGGTGGGCGATGAGCTCTGGTTGGTGGATCGTATTCTGGACCGCCAGATTGTGGATACCGATGATCGGCGCGTCGTGCGCGTCAATGATTTGCAGCTGGCCCGGGTCGGCGAGCGGTATTGCCTGACGGGAGTGGACGTGGGGACGTTCGGCTTGTTACGGCGGCTGGGATTAGAGAAAATGGGGCGTTGGGTGGCCCGGCTCCTCAAATATCACGCCAAGAGCAACGTGATCCCCTGGGAAGATGTAGCCCCCTTACAACAGGAGGATCCATTGCGGTTGCGGGTCTCCCGCGATCGCATCATCCAATTACCTCCGGCCGATATTGCCGCCATCCTCAACGACCTGGACCACCATACCGGCGAGGCGTTGTTGCAAACTTTTAACAATGAGACGCTGGCCGATGCGTTGGAAGAAAGCCCCGCTGATGTGCAGGTAGCGGTACTTTCGCAACTATCGCCGGAGCGGGCGGCTGACGTTTTGGAGGAGATGGGTCCCGATGAGGCGGCAGATCTGTTGGCTGATTTACCCACGGCCACCAGTGAGCAGCTGCTCTCGTTGATGGAAGGCGATGAAGCGGCTGAAGTGCGCTCATTGCTGGCCTACCCTGAGGATTCCGCGGGGGGCATTATGACCACCGAGTTTGCCCGCGCCCCACGGGGGTTGCGGGCGGGGGAACTCCTGGACTATCTGCGCCATTCAGAGGCGGCCCAGGAGGATGAAGCCATGTACTACGTCTACCTGGTTGATGATGAACAGTGCCTGTGTGGCGTCATCAGCTTGCGCGATTTGGTGATGTTGCCCCCCGAGGCGGAGCTGGCTCCCTGGATCACTGCGGAGCCGGTCACGGTGACCCCGTTGACATCGCAGGAGGATGTGGCCTACACGGTGGCAAAGTATGATTTGCTGGCCGTGCCGGTAGTGAACCCTGACAGCGGCGTATTGCTGGGAATTGTGACGGTGGATGATGCCATTGATGCGGTGTTGCCGACGGCCTGGAAGAAACGTCTGCCCCGTTTCTTTCAATGAGAGGCAATCGGGAAGCTGCTAACTTTTTCTGGAGAATGAGATGATGAAGCGTAATTTGCGAATTCCTGCCTGGTTGCGGAGAGTTTTCTTTTACCTGTCCATTCTGGGGCCGGGGATGATTACGGCCAGCGCTGACAATGATGCGCCGGGGATTGCCACCTACTCCATGGCCGGTTCCACCTACGGGTATCGTTTCCTGTGGCTGATCGTGATCATCACGATCGGAGAGGTCATTGTTCAGGAGATGGCGGCCCGCATGGGCGCGGTGACCGGCAAGGGCACGGCGGATCTGATCCGCGAGCGGTTTGGGGTGCGTATCACCGCTTTTGCCATGTTTTGTCTGCTGCTGGGCAACCTGGGCACCACGATTGCAGAATTTGCAGGCGTAGCCGCCGGTACGGAGCTGTTGGGCATCAGCCGCTACATTACTGTGCCGTTGGCTGCCCTGTTGGTCGGCTTTCTCGTGCTGCGCGGCTCGTATGAGCGTGTGGAAAAAGTGCTGCTGGTGCTCTGTCTGGCGGCCTTGAGTTATGTGGTCACCGCCTTTGCCGTGCGCCCCCCCTGGATGGAGGTGCTCCGCGATGCTGTCACGCCTACTTTCAAGGGTGATACCAATTACATCCTGGCAGTGCTGGCGACCATTGGGACGACGATCACCCCGTGGGGGATTGTCTATATGCAGGCTTCGGTCGCCGATAAGGAGATTAATTTAAAGGATTATGCTAACACCCGGCTGGATGTTTCTTTTGGGGCGGCCTGGGGGAATGTGGTTTCAGCCTTCATCGTGATTACGACTGCGGCCACGTTGTATGTCCACGGCATTCAGGTGGAGACGGCAGAGCAGGCGGCGCAGGCGTTGGCGCCCCTGGCCGGAGCCGGCGCGCGCTATCTATTCACCGCCGGCCTGCTGGGCGCTTCTTTGTTGGCCGCTTCGGTGCTGCCGCTTTCCACGACTTACGCGGTTTGCGAGGCTTTCGGCTGGGAGCGCGGTCTGGATCAAAAATTTAACAACGCGCGGGTCTTTTACGGGCTCTATATCGGGATTATCGTGTTAAGCGTGCTGGTGGTGCTCATTCCGGGGATTCCCCTCTTCCCGATTATGTGGCTCTCGCAGTCGCTCAACGCGATTTTGCTGCCGGTGTTGTTGGTGCTGGTGCTCAAGTTGGTCAACGACCGCCGGCTTATGCGGGACTGGGTCAACGCGCGCTGGCAAAATCTGCTGGCCGGCGGGTTGACCATTTTGATTGCGCTGGTCACGGTGACCTTGCTGGCCTCGCCACTGCTGAAGTGAGCAGGTCCAGCGACTCTTTGAGGTTGGAAGAAGGGGAGTTTGCGCGCGGCCAGGCCACGCCAAACTTCCCTGCAAACTCTCTTTGAAATACCCCCGCGCGACGGCTAATTTGACTTCTCCCTCTTTTGTGATTTACTCCCGGTCTGTATAGCCTGGGATGGAAGGGGAAGGGTGTTGAAGAAGATCGTTGGCTGGTTATTCCGCCCGCGTACAGTACGGTTGCCTTTACTGTTATGGCTGCTGGTGTTGGCAGGCCTGGTTTTATCACTCTGGCGACCTCCCATGACGCCTTCCTCACTTCCAGGTGAAGTGCGTTATCTTGTGGCGACCCCAACGCCAGGCGTGGGGCCGGCTACACCCGGCCCCACGCCGACGCCGGTGGGCAGTGGCGGCACCTTAGCCTTCACTATGCGCCACAACGGTAATAGTGACATCTATCTACTTTCCCAAAGTGATCGGCAACTGCTCCGACTGACCTTTGACCCGGCGGAGGACCGCGATCCGGCCTGGTCGCCCGATGGCCGCTGGCTGGCTTTCGCCTCGCACCGGGGCGGTAACTGGGATCTTTACCTGATGGACATGACCTCCGGCACTGTCGTTCGCCTGACCCGCGACCCCGGTTTTGATGCCGGCCCCACCTGGTCGCCCGATGGCCAATGGCTGGCCTACGAATCGTACCGCGATAACAACCTGGACCTGCGGATCATCAGCGTGGACGGGGAACAGAATTACCGGCTGACAACCGCCCCCGCCCCGGATTATTCACCGGCCTGGTCGCCGGATGGTCGCCATATTGTCTTCACCTCTTATCGTAATGGCAACCGTGATCTTTACCTTTTCCCCCTGGATACCGGCGAGAGCGGCGTCATCAATTTGACCCAGACGCCGGAAGAGGATGAGGACCGGGCGGCCTGGTCGCCGGATGGCACGTTCCTGGCCTATACCACCGGTGTGGCGGGCAATGAGACGCTCTGGTTCCTGCCGGTCGTTCCCGAACAGAGCACTTCCACCGAAGAGAGCCTGGTGCGCCCCACGCTCTTTGGGTTGGGCGGCAACGCGGCCTGGGCGCCGGACGGCAAGGCCCTGGCCTTCATTGCACGCCGCCAGTCTCAATCGTACCTGGTAGCGGCTGACATCGCCGGCTGGGGGGTGGCGCAGGAGGGGTACAGTACCGGCGATTGGCTGGATCACCCCACCTGGACCCATGTGGCGTTGGAAGCGGAACTGGTCAACCGGCTGCGAGCCCGGATGGCGGAAGCCGAATCGCCGCTCTATACGGAGCTGCACCTTTCGGCCAGCGTGCAGCCGACGCAATACCGGCTGGTAGGGCTACCCGATGTCAACGGCGGGGACGGGCGTGAGCAGCTCAGCGATCAGGTGAACGATAGCTTCAATGCCCTCCGGCGAGCCGTTTTAGAGCAAACGGGTTGGGATTACCTTTCGGTACTGGGGGATTCCTGGCGGCCCATGAATCACACCCCGCGCCCCGGACAGGGGCGGATCTCCTGGCATGTCTGTGGCCGGGCGGTAGACATTGATCAGGGCTATCTGCGCAGCGGTAACGCGGAGCTGGTGAAAGAGGAGATCGGCGGGGTCACTTACTGGCGTGTCTACATCAAGGCCAAAGTCCAGGATGGGACGCTGGGAGAGCCGTTACGGGTCGCGCCGTGGGACCTGGCCGCCCGCGACAAAGGAGGCGCGGCCACGGCGCAGGGGGGGGAACTCAAGGCGCAGGTGTCGGCCGGGTACTACGTGGATTTCACCGCTTTGGCGGCGGATTACGGTTGGGAGCGGCGGAACGCGCTTTCCAATTGGCGCAGCTCGTATTACGATATTGAGTGGTGGCACTTCCAGAAGACCGAGGGGATCAGCTGGTACGATTGCATGTTGGAACTCTACAGCGCGGAAGAGGTCAAGGCTTCTTACGGTGACCTGCCCTGGTGGACGAAGTGGCCGGAGTGGAAGATCCTGGCGCTGCCGTGAGCTGTCAGCGGCCAACCATCAGGAACCGGCTTAGCGCCAACTTCAGTTGGCGATTCAAAAGGGAGAAAGGTTTGTAGTAGCGCGCTCAAGACGGCGCTAAAGCGCCTCACTACAAACTTGAGCGATGGCTTGCTCCAGGGCCGTGTAAAAGCGTTCCGGGGCGAACCGCGCGGCGTTGGCCTGGCAGACAGTTGGGTCCACGGCCTCAGCGTCAAAGGTGCGGACTGCTTCCGCTAACGCGGCCGGCGTCGGTTCGTAGAAGAAAGTCCCCGTCACGCCGGCCTGGACCGTATCCAGGGCGCCCCCTGCGCCGAAGGCAATTACCGGCCGCCCGGCGGCCTGCGCTTCCACCGGCGTGATCCCAAAATCCTCCCGCCCTGGGAAGACAAAGGCCCGGCAGCGTGCGAAGAGCTCCGGCAAGGCGGCATCGGGCACGCGGCCCAGGAAGCGGATGGTGGGGCCGGCCAGCGCCTCCAACGCAGCCCGGTCGCGCCCATCACCAGCGATCCAGAGCGGCAGCCGCAGTTCATTGAACGCCTGGATCGCCAGGTCAATCCGCTTGTAGGGGATCAGCCGTGAGACGATGAGGTAATAGTCGTCGTGGGTGGGAGTGGGGCGGTAGCGCGTCACGTCCACCGGTGGGTAAATGATGGTGGATTCGCGCCCATAGTAGCGGAGGATCCGCTCCTGGATTTCGGTGGAGATGGCGACAAAACGGGTGACACGCCGGGCGGCAGCATAGTCCCAGCGGCGCAGCAGTGCGATGAGGGGGCGCAGCGCCACCCGCAGGAGTGGCGGGAGCGCCTCGCGTGCTGCGTAAGCCTCGTACTCCCAGACGTAACGGGTCGGCGCCAGACAGTAGCAGAGATGGGGCGTAGTGCCCGCGCGCAGCCCGTGACAGAAGCCGCTCTTGTTGCTGAGAATGAGGTCGTAGCCGGCGAGGCTCAGATCCAGGCGGGCAAAGGCCAGCGCGTAGAGCGGGAAGTAGGCCTGATGGTGGCGGTAAATCCCCGGCAGGCGGTCCAGCCAGGTGGTGTGAATGTCCCACTCGCGGTAAGCGGGGGGCATCCCTGCGCGCCAGTACATACTGGTGTAGACCGGCGCGCCAGGGAAATGGGCTACCAGGGCTTCCAGCACGCGCTCGGCGCCGCCGTACTGGTTGAGCCAGTCATGGACGAGGGCAATCCGGGTCATGCGGTGGGCAGCGTGTTCAGCGTCTCGCCGTGCAGCGCCCGGCGCAGGGCTTCACGGTCGTCCCAGGGGTACTCCATGGTGCCGAAGCACATGCTCTGTTCGTGCCCTTTGCCGCAGGTGATCACCACATCGCCGGGCCGGGCCAATGTCACCGCGTGGCGCAGCGCTTCTCCCCGGTCGGCCACGCGGAAGAAGTCACGTCCCTCCTGGCGGCCGGCGCGGGTCAACGCGGCAGCCGTCTCGCCCATGATGGCTTCCAGCGGCTCGGTGCGTGGGTCTTCCGCCGTTACCACTGTGATGTCGGCCAGCGCGGCGGCGACTTCGCCCATGAGCTGCCGTTTGGCGCGGTCACGCAAGCCGGCGCAGCCGAAGACCACGATCACCCGTCCGCCCGGCGGCGTGAGCTGGCGAACTGTCTCCAGGGCGCGTTGCAGAGCGTTCGGCGTGTGGGCAAAATCTACGATGGCGGTGAAGGGCTGACCTTCGTCAATCCGTTCCATGCGGCCTGGTACGCCGCGCACGGCCGCAACCCCGGCGGCGATGGCTTCAGGGGCGAGCTCCAGTCCCAGCCCTACCGCGACCGCCGCCAGCAGGTTGCTCACGTTAAAAGCGCCCACCAGCGGTGAGGTGACGGCGACTTCCCCCCACGGGCTGACCGCCTGGAAACGGAGTCCGGCGGGGGGGTACTCAAGCGCCTGCGCTTTGACCTGCGCTTCCGGGTGCGCTATGCCGTAGACGATCTGGCGGTCGGCGGGCAGCGCCTTGAGATAGGCGTAGGAACCGGGATCGTCGGCGTTGAGCACAGCCAGCTTGGGCACGCCCGGTTTGCGGTAGGCCGTGGCCAGCTGGTGGAAGAGTCGTGCTTTGGCGTCGCGGTAGGCTTCAAACGTGCCGTGGTAGTCCAGGTGCTCATGGGTGATATTGGTGACCACGGCGACATCAAAATCGCAGCCGGCGAGCCGCCCCTGGGCCAGGCCATGCGAGGTGGATTCCAGGACGGCGTGGGTGGTGCCGGCCGCGACCATCTCGGCCAGGTAGTGCTGGACTTCTGGCGCGGGCGGCGTGGTGGTGTGCAAGCCGGTGTCGTAACTGCGGTCGCCGATCTGGGCGTTGACGGTGCTGATCATCCCGGCGTTGTAACCGGCAGCTTTGAGGATGGCGTAGATGAGGTTGGTGGTGGTGGTTTTACCATCGGTGCCGGTGACGCCGATCAGCGTCAGGCGGCGCGCGGGGAAGCCGTGCCAGGCGGCATGGAGCCAGCCTAAGGCCTCGCGGGCCTCGGTGACGCGCACGTAGGGGAACCCGGCCGGCAGTCCCGTTTCGGCCAACGGGCGCTCACCCACCACGGCGCCGGCGCCGGCGGCCACGGCCTGCGGGATGAAGCGATGTCCATCTACGGCCAGCCCGGGCACGGCGACGAAGAGGGCTCCCGGCTGCACCTGACGCGAGTCATCGGTGATAGCGGTTAACTCCGGGTCAGTAACCGGGCGTTCCTGGATCCCTGGCACAGCGGCCAGCAAGGTGCTCAAGTGCATGGTTACTCCTCCGTCGTGAAACGTGAAGCGTGAAACGTAAAACGTGATGCGTGAAGCGTGAAACGTAAAACGTGAAACGTAAAACGTGAGAAGAGTCACGTTTCACGTTTCACGTTTGGGTTGCAGAAGCGGGCCGTTACTTTGCCGCTAAGCGCAGACGACGCCACCACTGACCGCGCGGCGCAGCTGCTCCAGCTGGCCGGCCATGCTGCCATCAACGACCTGATTGCCCAGGCGCAATACCACTCCGCCCAAGAGCGCCGGGTTGACTTTGAAGGTCACGGTTGGCTCATGGCCCAGGCGGCGGGTCAGGTCGGCGCGGAGGGTGGCCTGTTCGGCCTCCGTCAGCGGGACGGCGCTGGTAATCTCCACATCGGCAGCCTCACCCGGCTGGACCATTTCCAGGATGGGCACACGCTCTTCCTGGATGCCACTGAAGAACGAAGCTACCAGCTGGCGCTGACGCTGCTCGTCCAGCGACTCGCCGATCAGCCGGTTGGTAGCGGCGATGGCCAGGGCGGTGATCTCGTCGCGGGTGCGCGAGAGGATGCGCTCTTTTTCGCGCTGCGCATCGGTGCGGGATTGCTCCAGCAGGCGACGGGCTTCCTCGTTGGCGCGCTCCACGATCTCTTCACGGATCTTCTGGGCCTCTTGCGAGGCGGTGGCGATGACCTGGCGGGCTTCATCGCGGGCCGCGGCCAGCAGCTGAGCGTGTTCTTCTTCAGCGCGGGCGCGGGCCGCCGCCGTCTCCTGGGCTTGCTGCTGCATCTGTTCCAGCAACGCACGCCGGGCTGCCAGCCGCTTCATCGCCGGTTTCCAGAGCAACGCCGTGAGGGCCGCGAACAAGATCAAGAAATTGACAATCTGGGCCAGGATATAGCTGGGGATAATCCCCAGAGTTCCTAAGGTGTCCACAGTGGACCTCCTGAAAGGGTTGAGTGCTAATGAACCGCCAGCGGGGCCACGGGCACGAATTTGATAGCTAAGGCAATGACCAGCGCGTAAATGGCGATGGCTTCCGCGAAGGCAATAGCCAGAATCATATTGGTCAAAATAGTCCCTGAAGCGCCCGGATTGCGACCAATGGCTTCCATGGCTTTACCGGCCAGAATACCGATGGCTAACGCCGGTCCAATGGCGCCAACCCCGATGGCAATGGCGGCCGCCAGCTGAGTAACGGCTTCGTATCCCATAAATCCTCCTTGCCAGATTTAAAATTTAGCTGTGATGTTCTGCTTCCTCACCGTGCTGTTGCGCAGCCATCATGAAGAAAATCAGCGAAAGCATAGAGAAAATCAGGGCCTGCACCACGCCTACAAACAGCTCTAAGCCCATGAAAGGCAGCGAGACCACGAACGCGGCCAGGTAACTGATGACAATGAGCAGGACTTCACCGGCGAAGACGTTGCCAAACAACCGGAAGGCAAACGAGAAGATCTTGATGAATTCACTGATCAGTTCCAGCAGGCCGGCAAACCCGTTAGAGAACATCAAAAGGGGCCGCAAAGCACCACTATCCTTGGGGGCCGTGAAATTGAAGAATTTCCGCAGATAGTGCTGACCCTGGAAGCGGAACCCGAAGTACTGAATGGCAACGAACGAGATCAACGCCAGGGCGAGCGTCACGCTCAGGTCGGCATCTGCGCCGCGCAACAGGGGGACCAATATCGCCTCGCCGTTATGTTCCTCCCAGACGCCGATAGAGCCCACGCCGGGCAGCAGGCCCATCCAGTTGGCGGTGAGGATGAAGAAAAAGAAAGTGCCTACCAGCGGAAACAGGATTGGGGTCAGCTGGGGGCCGGCAATATTGCTCACGAAGTTATAAACGGTTTCAAAGATGCCATCGACTGTCGCGATCCAGCCGCTACCGCCTTCGGTGGGGGACAGCCGGCGTACACCCCGCCAGTAGGAGAGGCCTACTCCCAGCAAAATCAAGGTGGTCAGCAGGGTGGTGGGCAGGGTGTTGGGGATGGCGTACCCGAACAGGTGGAACTTTTCGGGCGCCATGCTGATCTCCGGCATCTCCTTGCCCGGCAGCAGCAGGCCACCCACGCATAGGAAAAGCAGCAACAGGATCCCCAGGATCAGCCAGGGCTGCTTGCGCGATTTTTCAGGCGCCATAGCACCTCCTCAGAAATAGTCGGTTGGTCATTGAGTTGCCTTGTCAATCGGTTCCGTCGTTTTACCGTTAGTCTGGGCCACTTGTGGCTGGAGACGCCGGCTTAAGGTTCTGAAATATCCGTTGGCTCCGAGGGGGGTGCGGTCTCCGGCGGCCTCTGCTTCATCCGGTTGGCCACCCGTTGCAGGACCCACCGGTAAACCATCACCGGTCCCACGATCATCCCCACCAAAACCAGGAGCAAGGTGAAAAGCGGCAGGGTCTTCAAATGGGTGTCCACGATATAACCCAACGCCAGACCGAGCAGGACCGGGAAAACGAGCAGAAAGCCGGCCTGGCTGCCTACTGTCAGCCCCCAGGCCACGTCTCGCCATTGCTCATGCTGCGGTTCTTGCTGCATGGAACCTTACTCCTGCGGTTCACTCAACGGCATAATGTGCTGATTATAACATAACCTGCCGGGCAATCAACCGGCGAAAAAGAGCTGCGCCGCAGATTCCAGCCAGGGCAGGACCAGGCTGGGGAACAATCCTACCAGCAGCACCGCGCCTAAGGTTAGACCCAGGGCAATTTTCAACAGCGGTGGGGTCTCCAGCTTGTCCTCCCGGATCATGGGGGCCAGATAGAGGGCCTGGATCACTTTCCAGTAGTAGCCGACTGAGATGACGCTGTTGATGACGCCCAACACGGCCAGCCAGACCAGGCCGCTTTCTATGGCGGCGGAGAAGAGCCAGAGCTTGCCCATGAAACCGGCGGTGCCCGGAATCCCGGCCAGCGAGAGCAGGCAGATGGTCAGCACGGCCGCCAGCAGAGCCGCCCGTTTGTGGCCGCCGGCGTAGCTGGCGATCAGCTCGCTGCCGGTCTGGTTGGCAAAGGCGATGATGGCGGCAAAGGCGCCCAGGTTGGTGAGGGCATAGGCGACCAGGTAGAAAAGCACAGCGGTCACGCCCCGGCTGGTGGCAACCGCCACGCCGATCAGGATGTAGCCCGCTTGCGCGATGCTGGAGTAGGCCATCAGCCGTTTGATGTTTTCCTGGCCCAACGCGGCCAGGTTGCCCACCACCATCGCAAACGCCGAGAGGAAGGTCAGCAGCGGCCAGCGCAGATCGCTGCCTAAGGTCAGGACGCCGGGGAAGAGCACCAGCACCACGCGCACCAACAGGGCGAAGCCGGCAATTTTGGGCGCGACCGAGAGAAAAGCCGTGACCGGGGTGGGGGCCCCTTCGTAAGCATCTGGCGCCCAGTGGTGGAAAGGAGCGGCGGCCACTTTGTAGGCCAGCCCGGCCAGGATCAGGATCAGGATGGGGACCAGCGCCAGGGGCGAGATGAATTGCTCAATCATGCGGAGACTGGCTGCAATCCAGAGCAGGTCGGTGCTGCCGGTCAGCCCATAGAGCCAGGAGAAGCCATAGAGCATGACCGCCGAGAGCGTCGCCCCGTAGATGAAGTACTTAAAAGCGGCCTCGGTGCCGTATTTGTCGTGGCGCAGGTAGCCGGTGAGCAGGTAAGAGAGGATGCTCAGCAGGTCAAACAGCAGGAAGATGGTAATGAGCTCGGTAGCGGCCCCCAGCAGGCTGATGGAGAGCGCGGCCAGCAGTAGCAGGGCATAGAAGAGCGCCGGCTGGTCGGTATGCGCGCGCAGGTAATCCTCGGAGACCAGCACCAGCAGCGTCATCGTCACCCAGGTGATGGCCTTGATGCAGACGGCAAACAGGTCCAGCTGAAAGACCGCCAGCACTCGCTCCGTTTGCTGTCCCAGCGTCACCGTGGCGACCAGCGCTAAGGTCAGCCCGGCCAGCGAGACATAGGGCAGCCAGTGCTGGACCCGCTGGTGTTCAACCAGGTCCAGGCCCAGCAGGAGGAGCGCCGTGGCCAGGACGATCAGCTCGGGCGAGAGGTACCAGGCGATGGCTCCCCAATTGAGCAGTGTATCCCCATACAAGGTTTACCTCCCTTAAGGCAGCGCTCGCAACAACGTGGTCATAGCCGCATTGAACATTTGCAGCAAGGGGGTGGGATAGAAGCCCAGGAAGACCATGCCCAGGACGAGCGGCCAGAGGGTCACTTTTTCCCACCAGGTCATGTCAGGCAGCTGGCCCCAGCGCTCTTTATCCAGGGTGCCCAGGAAGACGTATTGCACGATTTTCCAGAGAATGTAGCCGGCGGTGAAGACCATGCCCAGGACGCCGATGAAGGCCGCGGCCGGGATGAAATAGACGGTGCCCCGGAAGACGAAGAGCTCGCTCCAGAAGCCGGCCAGCCCCGGCAGCCCCAACGACGCGAAGCCGGTGACCATCGTGATCCCGTAGTAGTAGGGGACCTGCGAGGCCAGCCCGCCGAAGGCTTTGATCTCGCGGGTGTGCGCCCGCTCGTAGATGATGCCGACCAGGAAAAACAGCGCGCCCGTGATGAGACCGTGGGCGAACATCTGCATCGCGGCCCCGTTCAGGCCCGAAGCGGCGGCGCTCAGCGCGTTCTCCGGTTGCAGGTTGGGATACCCGGCGGCAGCCGAAGCGATCCCCAACGTGACGTATCCCATGTGTGCCACTGAGGAATAGGCGATCAGCCGTTTGAGGTCCCACTGGGCCATGCAGACCAGCGCACCGTAGACGATGCTGACGACCGCCAGGACCGGGATAATCGGGACATCCACCACGTAGTAGTGGAACTGCTGCGGGAAAAGCGGCAGGGCGATGCGGATCAGCCCGTAGGCGCCCAACTTCAGCAGGATGCCCGCCAGGATGACGCTGCCGGCGGTCGGCGCTTCGGTGTGCGCATCCGGCAACCAGGTATGGAAGGGGAAGGAGGGCACTTTGATGGCAAAGGCGATGAAGAAGGCCCAGAAGGCCATGCTGGCCCAGGTGAAGTTATGGGCAAACGGCTGCGCCTTAGCCGCTTCCAGGATGTTGAAGGTGCCGGTCTGGAAGTAGACGCTCAGGATCGCCAGCAGCATGAAGACGCTACCGGCCAGCGTATACAGGAAGAACTTGATGGCCGCGTATTCCCGCCGTTTGCCGCCCCAGACGCCGATGAGCAGGAACATGGGGACCAGGCCGATCTCCCAGAACAGGTAGAACAGCACCAGGTCCAGCGCCATGAAGACGCCCATCATCCCCAGTTCCAGCAGCAGGAAGAGGAAGAAGTATTCCTTGACCCGTAGCTTGATGACATAGGACGAGTAGAACAGGGAGAGCGTGGTCAGCAGGCCGGTCAGGAAGATCATGGGGGCGCTCAACCCATCGGCGGCTACTTCGTACCAGATGTGGAAAGAGGGAATCCAGGCGTAACGTTCGGTCAGCTGCATGGTCTCGGCGCCCTGTTGGGCGACCAGCCACCAGATGAGAGCCCCCTGCACCAGCGTGATGAAGGCAAAAGCCGTGCCGATGCGCCGGATGGTCTTCTCATCCTCGCGTGGGATAATCAACACGAGCAGGGCTCCCACCAATGGAGTAAACAGGGTGACGCTCAAAATTGGAAAATTCATACCTGCGCTCCTCAAATCAGATTTGACGGAATAAGATGACAATGACAATCAACACGACAATCATCATGATTGCGTTCCAGAGATAATCCTGGATCAGGCCGGTCTGCATCTCGCGCATCCGGCGGCCCAACGAACGGGTCAAGTCGGCGGTGGCGTTGACCAGGCCGTCCACGATTTTCTCATCAATCACGTTGCCCAGCCAGGAGAGGAACCGGCCCAGCATCCCGGCAGCATTGACCAGACCGTCCACAATCGTGGCATCCAGCCAGTTGAACAGCGTCGAGAGTCCTCGCACCAGGCGCGGCACAAAGTTGACCACGCCATCCACGACGGTGCGGTCAAACCAGGCGCTCAGCTCCGAGGCCCGCAGCGCCAACCAGACAAACGTGTGCTGGTAGAGCCAGTCAAAATAGAAGCGTTCGCGCATGGCATCATACAGCCAGCCCAGGTAAAGCGCGCGCAGTGCCCGCTCCAACCGGTCCGGTTCGCCGGCCACCATCGGCTTCCACCCGTAGACCAGATAGCCCAACAGCAGGCCGCCCAGGGCGGCAGTCAGCCCGGCCGCCAGTGGCTGCCAGACGAAAGCCGCCGGCTCGGAAGCGGCGGCCAGGCCGGCCGCGAGCCGCCCGATTTCATGCCCCCCTTCCAGTGTGGAGCCGACAAAGTGGTGGAACCAGTTGGGCAGCAGCCCGCCCAGCACCGGGAAATGCTCCGGGATGCCGGCCCAGCCTAAGGTGACCGAGAAGAAGGCCAGAATCATGAGCGGGACGGTCATGGAGGGGACACTTTCGGGCACGTGGGCCGCTGCCTCGGTGCGCGGCTCGCCCAGGAAGGTGAGGCTGATCTGCCGCATGGTGTAGAAAGCGGTCAGACCGGCGGCCACGGCCAGCACCCAGAAGATCGTGGGGTTGAGCTCCCAGGCCTGCGCCAGAATCTCATCCTTAGACCAGAAGCCGGCGGTGAAGAGCGGGAAGCCGGCCAGCGCCAGCCCGCCGATGAGGAAAGTCCAGAAGGTGCGGGGCATTCGCCGGGCCAACCCGCCCATGTTCATCATGTCGTTGGGATTGAAGGGCGCGGCGGGATGGTGCTCCTCCTCGCCATGCCCGGCGTGCCCGTGCTCGTGAGCGTGGTGGTGGCCGTGTTCCATCCCGTGGATGACCGACCCAGAGCCGAGGAAGAGCAGGGCCTTGAAGAAAGCGTGCGTGATGAGGTGGAAAGCGCCGGCCACGTAAGCGCCCATTCCCAGCGCGGCGACCATGTAACCCAGCTGGCTGATGGTGGAGAAGGCCAGCACCCGCTTGATGTCGTTCTGGGCCAGGGCGATCACGGCGGAGAAGATGGCGGTGAAAGCTCCAATCCAGGCCACCGTGGTCAGCTGGATGCCGCCCGGCACGGCGCTCAGCAGCGGGAAGGTGCGCACCACCAGATAGACGCCAGCCGAGACCATCGTCGCGGCGTGGATCAACGCCGAGACCGGGGTCGGGCCTTCCATCGCGTCGGGCAGCCAGACGTGCAGCGGGAACTGCGCGCTCTTGCCCACCGTCCCGCCGAAGATCAGCAGCGCGATCACCGTCGCATACGAGAGCGGCGTCCCCAGGAAGGGCGTCGTCGCCAGATGGTGCAGGACTTCGGCGCTGAAGACTTCGCGGTAAGAGAGCGTGCCGACTTCAGCATACAGGACCACCAGCCCCAACATCAGGAAGAGGTCGCCGACTTTGGTGACCAGGAAAGCTTTCAGCCCGGCGTTGAAGGCCGATTTCTTCTCGTACCAGAAGCCGATCAGGAGGTAGGAGCAGGTGCCCATGATCTCCCAGAACAGGAAGAGCGTCAGCAGGCTGTTGAAGACGACCATGCCCAACATCGCCATCGCAAAAAGCGAAATGTAGGCGAAGAAGCGGCTGTAGCGCGGGTCGCCGTGCATGTAGCCCACGCTGTAAATAAAGATCATCAGACAGACCAGCGGCACCATGAAGAGCATGATGGTGCTGGCCGGGTCAATATAAATCCCCACGCCCAGGTTGAGCGTGCCGGCCGGCAGCCAGGACTCCAGCACCGACTCAAACGCCTGCTCGCCCCCGCCGACCGGCAACGTCACCGCCCGCCAGAAGACCAGTTGCGCCAGCAAGAAGGCGATGGCAATGCCGGCAATGGCGACCGTGTGGCTCAGCTTGCGGTTGGCGCCGGTGAAGAGCGCAATCGCCACAAATGCCAGAAAGGGAAAAAGCGGAATCAGCCAGGCCAGTTGCAAAAGCTCCATCGCTTCCCTCAACCCTTGAGCAATTTCATCTTATCGGTCAACACCACCTCGCGGTTGCGCCAGATGGCGATGATCAGGGCCAGGCCCACGCCGGTCTCCGCGGCGGCTAAAGCGAAGACGAACAGGGTGAACGTCTGCCCTACCACCGCGCCCGCTTCCAGGTAGCGCGCTAAGGCGACCAGATTGAGATTGACCGCGTTGAGCATCAGCTCCAGCGACATCAACACCGCCACCACATGCCGCCGGGCCAGCACACCGTAAAGTCCAATGGCAAATAAGACCGCTGCCAGAATCAAATACCAGCTCAGAGGCACCATTTAGCGCTCCTTTGCGATATAAATGGCTCCTAACAGAACCACCAGCAAGAGCAAAGAGGTGATTTCAAAGGGGGCGACGAACTTGCCGGGGTCCACTAAAGCCTGCCCCAAGGCCAGGAGATTATCCTGCGCCGGGTGTAACGGCTCTTTCGGCCAGGGGATTTGCACGATCATCCAGACCACCCCGGCCAGGACTAACAGCGCTGTTACCAGGGCGGTCAGCGGCTCGTTGACACTCTTTTCGGTCGGGTGCATCACCTGCCGCGAGACCATGATGACCATGACGATCAGGACGGCGATGCCGCCGATGTAGATGAAAAGCTGGAGGCCGGCGATGAAAGGGGCCTCCAGCAGCATGTAAAGCGCGGCCAGGCCGAAGAGGGCCAGCACCAGCCAGAGGGCGGTGTGGAAGAGATTGCGGCTGGTGACGACGCAAATGGCCGCACCCACCGTCAAAGCGGCAAAAATGGCGAACAGCACGGTTTGCACGGTGATAGGTATGGCCGTCATCCTGCGTTCTCCCCTTCTGGGCTGGTGAGATTGAGTGTGGCGAACCGCCGGGCTGCTAAGCGGCGCTGTTGGCGCTTCCCTGCCAGATAGAGCAGGCCATAGGTGCCTAAAGCGATCAGGACATTGGTCAGGAAGAGCAGGCCCGCCTGGCCCCAGGCCGAGGTGATCCCCGCATCCCGGATCAGCCGGTCGGCAATGGCGATGACTACCACTGTGACCAGCGCCAATGGCGTCAGGAACTTCCAGTTGAAGTTCAAGATGTGGTCAATCCGCATCCGGGGCATGGCGGCCCAGAAGGCAAAGAGCACGGTGACGACGATCATCGTCTTGAGCATGAGCCAGAAGATGCCCAGGATGGGGACGGCTTCCACGCCGGGGCCGCGCCAGCCGCTCCAGAAAAGCATCACAAAGATGAGCGCCACGGTGAAGTTGTTGATGAACTCGCCCAGATAGAAAGCGCCGAACATCATGCCGCTGTACTCGGTCTGGTAGCCGGCCACGATTTCCGCGTCGGCCTCGGCCAGCTCAAAGGGCAGCCGCCCGATTTCGGCGGTGATGGCGAGGAAGAAGATCAGCGCCGGGATCGGCAGCGCGATGAAGAACGGCACGCTTTGGGCTTGAATCAGGCCTTGCATGGAGAGCGTGCCGGCCAGCATCACCGGGGCCAGCAGGGATAACATCTGCGGAATCTCGTAGCTGATGAGCAGTGAGGCCGCGCGGAAGGCCCCCACATCGGCGTATTTGTTCCGGGAGCTCCACCCGCCCATCAACATGGTGAACAGGCTGGCCGAGGAGATCGCCAGGATGTAGAAGATGCCGATGTTGAGATCCACCCCCTGCATCCCGTTTGGCCCGAAGGGGAGCACCGCCCAGACCGCCAGGGACATGGCTACCATCAGGACCGGCGCCAGGACGAAGACCACCACGTCGGCCCCTTCCGGGATGATCAGCTCTTTGGTGAGGATTTTGATGGCGTCGGCAAACGATTGCAACAGCCCGTAAGGGCCGTTGAAGACGCCGGAGTTGTTGGGGCCGATCCGGTCCTGGATGCGGGCGACGATCTTGCGGGCATACCAGATGAAAAACAGGGTGGCCAGCAAAGGGATAGTTGCCAGAATCAGCCCGCCGAGGATGCGCAGGATGAGGGCCGCCCAGAACGGGGTCAGCCTCCAGCCCAACAGCAGGTCGTTCAACCAGGCCCCGGCGTTGACAAAGAAGTCCGCAATGAAAGCCCAAAAGGTCATCTTACCTCCTGGAATTCAGACGGGGTGCGGAGGGACTTACATCCACTCCAGATCGCCTTTGAGCCAGACGTAGACCAGCCCGGCGACCAGCAACAACAGAAATAGGACCGCTTCCAAGATGGCGTAAAGGGGCAGCTGGCGGTAGGCAATCGCCCAGGGCAGCAACAGCGCTGCTTCCACGTCAAAGACCAGGAAGGCAATGGCAAACAGATAGAATTGGGGCTTGAAGCGGATCCAGGTCTCGCCAAACGTTTTGATCCCCGACTCGTAAATCTGTTGTTTGCGGGCGCTGAGCTTTTTAGGGCTGAGCAACCAGGCCAGTACAATAGGGGCGGCGCCAAAGAAAAGTGCAATCAGCAGAAAAATCCCAATGTAGGCATATTCGCTGACCAAGAGGACCTCCTGCCATCCAGAGAATGGGATACGGAATAACGGCAAAATTATAACACGGTCTGGGATAAGGACAACTTTCCCATCAAGGAGCTTTGGCCCGCCGGTAGAGCTTTTGGAACTCCGCCAGATAGCGCTGGGCGAGCTCCGGGCTGCGCATGACCAGGGCGAGCTCGTCTTCATCCGGCGGCAGGTCTTCGGCGCCGTGGAAGAAGCCGGTGATGGTGATGGCTTCATCCACTATGATGACCTGAGGGGCCTGTCCGGCCAGCCCCTCGGCCAGCCGTACATCCAGCCCGGCCTTTTGCCAGCCGGCCCAGGCTGCTGCTTGCTGGCGGACCAGGGCCGCATCCAGGATGGCCTGCACCGCCAGCCCGGCCTTCTGCTTTTTCTGGAGGATGGCCTGCAGGGTGTTGTCGGCGGGGGCGAAACCGGCGCAGCGCAGGCTGGTTTTAGCGCCCTTGAGGAGCGGCAAGAGCGGCAACAGCACATCCTCTTCCGGTGCGGCGTACAGGTCCAGTTGTAGCTCGCCCACCTTGAGCGCCAGATGGGGGCGCGCGGGGGCACGGCCGGTGCGCTTCTCAAACAGGGTGTTGAACCGGGTGACGTGGGAGCCAACCAGATCGGGTGCTGTGAACACCAGCGCGCCGGTGCGCTGGCGGTAGGTGCTCTGCACGGTGAACTCCCAGGCGCCGGTCCACAGCTGCTTCTGGTCAAGGATGACCAGGCTGGCGGGCTTGAGCAGCTCCGGGGCGATTTCTGCCACCGGCACGCCCGCCGCTTTCAGCGCCTTGAGGGGGGGCCGGCTCAGGGCGGCGGTCGTGGTCAGCAGCCGGACTTTGACGCCGCGCTGGTGTGCGCGGAGCAGCGCCTCGGCCAGCCGGGGCAGGTCCGGCGCGGCGGCAGCCAGGTCCACGCTGGTTTTGGTGGTATCCAGCGCAGCGACCAGCAGCTCTTCCAGACCGCCCTTCTCCTCCTGGCCGGGGAGGCTCAGGTGAAGCTGGAGCTGGACCGCCCCGTCTTTATACTTGAAGGTGTGGAGCTGCGCCGGCCCGCTGGCCACGGCCGGGGCCGGAGCCGGTTTGGGCTGACCGGCTGGCTTGGGGGCGGCGGCTGCCGGGTGGGATTGGCCGGCCGGCCGGGGGGATGGCGTGCCGGAGGTGGTCGTGGCGGGTTTGGCGGGTTGCTGAGCGGCCGGTGAGCTGGGGGTTGGGCGGGGAGCGGCGGCCGGTTGGGCCGCGACGTGACTTTTGCAGACGCCGCGTTGCTCATCAAAATCCTTCAGGCAGACAATCTTGCTGCAGGTGGGGCACTGGCGGAATTGCTGGCTGACCGTGGCCCAGGCCAGATTGACCTGGGGGACGGTCAGGACCGCCGGGCGCAGCAGCTCCGATTGGGAGACGTTTTGGGCGGCGGTGCTGCCCAGCACTTTGCCCAGCAGGCTGCTGATGGCCTGCTCGCCCAATTCCTGAACGGCGCTGCTGATAGCGTCCGGCGCGGTGCGCGTGCCCTGACCGCACAGTTCGCAGAAGAAGACGACATAAGGGCCGGCGCCATCGTTCTGCACTTTGTAAGGGGGTAGGCGGGTGGGGGTTGTGCTCATCTTTATTCTGCAATGTAGTGGTGCCGGGGCTGGGGCTGCTGCGGGGGCGCCTCGTCATCGGGCAGCGTTTCCGGTGGTTGCTCCGTACCGGCTGCCTGCGGTGGCTGTTCCGTATCGGCTGCTGGCGGTGGCTCTGCCGACAGCGGTGCTGCTGGCGCCCGGTCGGCGTCGCCCGCTAAGGGCAGCTCGGGTGCCGGTTCGGCCGTAGGCGACGGTGGCGCGGTGGGGGCAGGGGTGGCAACCGGTTGGCTAAGCGAGTAGGGCTGGGCTAACAGAGTCTGGAGGGTGAGGGCCGGCTCGGCGGAGCGCGCGGCCACCCTGGCGA
Organism: uncultured Anaerolineales bacterium; assembly: GCA_964437445.1. Lineage (GTDB taxonomy): Bacteria > Chloroflexota > Anaerolineae > B4-G1 > SLSP01 > CAYTGR01. The sequence continues at coordinate 95,330 of CAYTGR010000002.1, forward strand.
TCTGACGCAGGTGAAGCCGCAGCGCGTGTAACTGGGGCTCTAACATCTTCCAGGCTGCCGTGCCGCCCACTGACTCAAACTGGGTCAGCCATTGGGTAACCTGGCCTTCTGCCCAATCCAGCAGAGCTTTGGCCTCGGTGTCGGCCAGATCACCGGTCAGCGCCTCATCATCCCTAATGAACTCCATCGCTTTCCGTAGCTGTTTGTTAGCCATTTTCCTGCCATCTCCTTTGAAAATAGCGCTTTGCTTGTAGTCAGGCGCTTTAGCGCCGTCCAACGCGCTGAAGCGCGTTACTACGAGCCAATTTTCATCCCACGGCTGGTGAACGCCAGTTCATGGGGAATTCCTCTGAAAATAGAAACCAGTTAAGTAGTGAGCAGAGAGCAGTTTGCTCACTGCTCACTTTTTTCTGCTCACTGCTTCACAGCTCCAGGCTGTTAGTCTGGATCACCCGGCTAAACCAGCGGGCGCTCTCTTTTACCGTGCGCTTGAGCGTGCTGTAATCCACGTGGACCAGGCCAAAGCGCATCTGATAGCCGAGTTTCCACTCAAAGTTGTCCAGGAGCGACCAGACAAAATAGCCCTGAATGGGGAGGCCCTCCTCAACGGCCCGGTGTACCTGTACCAGGTGGTCGCGCAGATAGCGGATGCGGGCCTCGTCGCACACTTTCCCCTCGGCATTCACCTCGTCGTGCACCGGCACGCCGTTTTCGGTCACGATGATGCTCTTGGGCCGGTAATCACGCCAGACGCGGGTGAGCAGGTCGTAAATCCCCGGCGGGTAAATTTCCCACATGGGCGAATATTCGCTCCCGGCGGGCTGGATGGGCATCCCGCGCAGGATAGGGACTTTCCAATCGTATTTGGCCACCAGGCGCGTGTAGTAGTTAATGCCCACGAAGTCCATAGGGGCGGAGATAGTTTTCAAATCCCCAGGGGCAATTTTAGGGAAGAAAGGACCGAACATCCGCACGACGTCCTCCGGGTAGGTCCCCTTGAGCAGCGGATCCAGGAACATGCGGTTCATCTCACCGTCGTACCGGTCGGCCGCCATTTGGTCCTTCGGTGAGTCGGTCGCCGGGTAGGTTGGGCTGAGGTTGAGCGCAATGCCAATCTGGGCCGGGCGGGAGATGGCCGCGCGCAAGGCCTCCACCGCGTATCCGTGCGAGAGGAGCAGGTTGTGGGCCGCGCGCAGCGCCAGCCAGGGATTGTGCTTCCCCGGCGCGTGCTCTCCGGTCAGGTAGCCGACCAGCGCAGTGACGAAGGGCTCGTTGTGGGTGATCCAGTATTTTGCCCGGTCGCCGAGCCGCTGGCCGACGACGGCAGCGTATTCCCCAAAAGCCTGCGCCGTTTCACGGCGGGGCCAGCCCCCCGCCTGGTGTAAGGCCAGGGGGAGATCGTAGTGAAAGAGCGTCGGCACCGGTTCAATTCCTTTTTCCAGGAGCGCATCCACCAGGCGGCTGTAGAAATCCAGTCCGGCCTGATTGACCTTGCCCCGGCCCTCAGGCAAGATGCGGGTCCAGGAAACGGAGAAACGGTAGGCTTTCAGGCCGAGATCGGCCATGATTTGTACATCTTCCGGCCAGCGGTGATAGTGGTCGGTGGCCACATCGCCGGTCGCGCCCTGGTGTGTTTTGCCCGGCTTGTGGGAGAAAATGTCCCAAATAGAAGGTCCTTTGCCGTCTTCATCCCAGGCGCCTTCAATTTGATAGGCAGAGGCTGCCGTACCCCATAAAAAATTTGCCGGGAAATGTAATGTGGTTGTCTCGGCCATGGCTGCACCTCCTTAGCTGCATCGGCAGGCAAGAAAGTGCGACGCACTCCCGGGAGTGCGTCGCACTGCAAAACATGGGCTTACTTTTTCATCCAGATTTCGTGAATCTGGCCGTTCTTGCCCCGATAGATGACGTGCTGCGTCTTGTCACCTTCCCAGGCATAGCCACTGGGCTTGCCGACGGCCTGGGGGGCGTTGGCGGCCTGACCGATGGGGTTGTGAGCCCACTTGCCATCACGACACCAGAGTTCATGGATCATTCCATCCGTGCCGGTGTAAATGACGTGCTGCGTGTCATCCCGCTCCCAGGCGAATCCACCGGGATCGCCGGCGGCCGCCGGCGCGCCGGTGAGCTGACCGATGGGGTTGTGGTGCCAGTCCACCTTTTGCAGCATTTCGTGGCGGAACCAGAGCTCGTGGATCTGACCGTCCTTGCCCCGGTAGACGATGTGTTGGGTGCCGTCTTTTTCCCAGGCATAGCCGTAGGGCGTTCCTGCCGCTGGCGGTGCCCCGGTGATCTGACCGACCGGGTTGTGGCCCCACTTATCGCGATACCAGAGCTCCTGGATCATCCCATCCTGGCCGACGTAAACGACATGCTGGCTCTTGTCCTTCTCCCAGGCGTAGGCGCTGGGGTCGCCGGCCGCCGCTGGGGCATTGGCGAGCTGGCCAACCGGATTGTGGTGCCAGTCCACCTTTTTCAGCAGTTCGTCGCGGTACCAGAGCTCGTGAATGGCGCTATCCTTGCCCCGATAGAGCACATGCTGGGTCTCGTCGCGCTCCCAGGCGAACCCGAAGGGGTTGCCTACAGCATCAGGGGCATGGGTGAGGTTGCCGATGGGGTTGTGTGCCCACTTGCCACTCCGGCACCAGAGCTCGTGAATGTCTCCATCCGTGCCAATGTAGATGACATGCTGAGTCTTATCCTTCTCCCAGGGATAGCCTATGGGATCGCTGGCCGCCTGCGGTGCGCCTGCTGCTGACCCGATGGGGTTGTGCTCCCAGGTAGACTTGCTGCCCAACAAACCACCGTGCCGGAACCAGAGCTCATGAATCTGACCGTCTTGACCGCGGTATACGACATGCTGCGTGTCGTCCTTTTCCCACGCAAACCCAAAGGGGTCACCCGCGGCCGGCGGAGCGCCGGCACTCTGTCCGATTGGCAGATGCTCCCACTTTGCCATTTTATCCTCCTTAAACTGTTCCTGACGTGAATGGGTACAACTACACTTCTATTGTAAGCAAATATGGTGGTTTTGCAATAGCAGCAGGGTTGGTGCATCTTCAGTAGAATGAACCGTTTGCCCGGTCCTGGTTGTTTCCCGCGACGCTACGCGCCGCGGGAAGAAAAAATTAGATGCACTTGCCTTAGTTCCCAAGGACGTCGGCCCGTTCAGAGGGGTTACGAAACTCTTTGAGAGTGATATAATACTCATGCCTGCTACTTATTTCACCGGTGTGACGTATTAAGTGCTGTGAGTTCTGTGGTGGTAGCCGGCACATGCTGGCGGGACAAAAGAGTGAAATGCGCTAATCGCGAATAGATGAGGGCATAGGTTTAAAATGATTTCTCAATGGATCGGTTACATCTACACAGCGGTCCTGGCGGGGTTGGCCCTGTACGCTGCTTATCTGGTGGTCCTGATTGGACTTTACCTGTGGCATCGGCGTGAGGGCTTGCCTGACCTGCCGGCGTTGCCGGAGTCGGAGCTGCCGCTGGTTACGGTGCAGATCCCGCTCCGCAATGAACGGTATGTGGTGCAGCGGATTCTGGAGGCGGTGGCCGGCTTGGATTGGCCCCACGACCGGCTGCAAATTCAGGTGCTGGACGATTCCACGGATGATACGCTGGAGCTGGTGCAGGCGGAAGCGGCCCGCCTTGGAGCGACCAGGGTCACCATTGACGTGTTGCACCGGGATCAACCCACCGGCTACAAAGCCGGCGCCCTGGCCGCGGGGTTGCCCCAGGCGCGGGGTGAGTACATCGCGATCTTTGATGCGGATTTCTGCCCGCCAGCTGATTTCCTGCGGCGCAGCGTGCCCTATCTGATTGCCAATCCGGCACTGGGCATGGTCCAGACGCGCTGGGAGCACCTGAATGCCGAGTACTCATTGGTCACACGTGCCCAGGCGCTGGCGCTGGATGCTCACTTTGCGGTGGAGCACATCGCCCGCAACCGTTCCGGGTTGTTGATGAATTTCAATGGAACCGGCGGTATCTGGCGGCGGCAGGCCATTGAGGAGGCCGGCGGCTGGCAGTGTGATACGGTGGCCGAAGATCTGGACTTGAGCTATCGGGCGCAGCTGGCCGGTTGGAAGGCCTTGTACCTGCCGGAAGTCACTGCGCCGGCTGAACTACCTCCCCTGGTACTGGCGTTTAAGAACCAGCAGTATCGTTGGGCCAAAGGGGCTACCCAGTGTTTGCGTAAACTGGCCGGACCGATTTTACGCTCGCGCCGGCTCAATGTTTTTCAGAAAATCATGGCCCTTTTGCACCTGAGCGGCTATCTCAATCAACCGCTGTTGCTGTTAATGATTTTTCTTACCTTGCCCATGGTGATGTATACACCCCATTTGCCTGAGCTGGCAGCTCTCTTGGGCACCCTGGCCTCCATTCCGCCGGTGCTGTACTTGCTGGGCCAGATGGCGTTGCGTCCCGATTGGCTGCGCCGGATTCTCTACTATCCCATGTTGATGTTCTTTGGCATCGGATTGGCCTGGAGTAACACCCTGGCGATCATAGATGGGCTAAGCCATTGGGGCGGCACCTTTGTCCGTACACCCAAATTTCATCTCCAGGGGCGCAAAGGGGATTGGAAGCGTTCCAGCTATCGCGCGCCGGCCAATTACACCCTGTTGGGTGAGCTGCTGATCGGTCTATATGCTTTTGTGGCGGTATGGCAGGCTATCCAACTCCGGCAGCAGGGCTTGGTGCCGTTTATCATGATTTACGTGGTGGGTGAAATGCTGATGATCTGGGCGACGCTCACCCAGACCGCCCGGCCGGCCACCCTCAGAAAATAAGCCGGCTTTGATATGCCGCGGCCGGACCCCTCAGGGTCCGGCCGTTAAGCAAGCCAGCTATGTTGGCCGATGCTACTTCTTGGGTTCTGGCTCCACATCTACGACCACGCCGGCCTGCGGAACGGGCTTGGCCGGCTTAGGCGGCTCCAGCTGGGGGGGTTGTAAATCCTGCGGCATGAACGTTTGTCCACGCAGGTAAGCCCCTTCGTTGATCAGGAGTGACTTGATCGTCAGGTCGCCCCATACCCGGCCCGTGTCCAGGATTTCCACCCGGTTGGCTGTGATGTTGCCTCTGACTGCCCCGGCGATGGAAATGTTGTTGGCCTTGATTTCGGCCAGAACCTTGGCGCTCTCGGTGATCACCAGATTGCCGGTGGTCTCCACGGTGCCTTCTACAATGCCTTCAATACGAATGCCGCCATCGCTGCGGACTTCACCCTTGATGTGGGTGTTGGGACCGATGACGGTTTCAATGGCCTGCGGCGCTCCTGCCGGGCGCACGCCCGCAGCCATGGGTTGAGAGGGCGGCTGAGCAGCGGTAGGAGCGGGTTTGTCTTTTCCAAACATTGGATTCCTCCTTACTTGGGTTGAATTCAACTACAATCATATGTGGTCTGGGAAGATTGTCAAACGGTGGCGTGGCCAGAGACCTTCACTGAGCGGCGGATTCACACATTTGCCGGGCCTGCCCCAGAGCCTGTTGTTCTTCAGCGCTGAGGCTGTAGGAAGAGCGCCACTGGACGAGCGGTTTGGCGTAGAGGCGGGTTTCGTCGCGCCCATGCAAGCTGGTCAGGATGAGACCGCTGCCGGCTTCATCTACCAGGGCCACCGAGAAGCTCTGGTCGCCGCCGATACCGCTGAAGGCTTGATAGCGGACAATCCCGTAGCCCTGAATGGTGTGCGGCAGGATAGCTCCGTGGCGTTTGAGGGTAGCCTCAGAGCGCTCCAGGCGCGCGGTTTGTTCCTCCAGCCGGGTCAACAGGCGGGCGATGGTGGCTTGATCGGCGTCGTCAGCCAGCGCCAGCAGCCGTTGATAGCGTTCCTCCAGCTTGCCGAGGCGCTTTTCCAGGGTGTAGATCCAATAAGCGGCGATGAACAACAAGAGCGTGGCGGCAATGATCCACGGCAGCACAAATCCTTCCATGAACTTACCTCTTCGGTTCAGATGACGGGTCCCTAATCGATCTGATTATACCTGCTTTCCCATCCTTGTCTAACTGCGAGTGAGGTTGAACTGCTTTCGTCCTGTGTTATACTACTGGATCAGAGGTGTGTTATGACGGTACGGTTGACCCGCCGGCAATTTCTCAAGCTCATTGTCGCCAGCGCGGCTGCCACGGCGCTCTCGCCGGCCTGGCACGCGCGGGCCGATTATCCGCTCCCGCCTGAAGAGGGTTACACGGGGAAATCTCCCTGGGTCTGGATGGGACGTCCCATCCACACCGTGACGTTTTACGAGGAAGCCAGCACTTCCTCTAAACGCTTGGCCACCCGCGCCCGCGACCAGGGGTTCCAAATTTTAGAAGAGGTGCGTGCCCCTTACACGCCCCACAACAATCTCTGGTACAAAACTTTGCTGGGGTACGTGCCTTCGGCGTGGGTGTTGCCCGTGCGGGTTTACGGCCCGCAGCCGTTTATTGAAACGATAGGGGAATGGGGCTTTTGGGGCGAGGTGGCGCAGATCTCAACCGTCGCTTACACTGCGCCAAGCCTCTCGGCCGGGCAGGTGTACCGCTTCTACGGCGGGACGGTTTACCATGTGATAGAGGCCTTCAAGGACGAGCAGGGGACCGGCTGGTACAAGGTCTACGATGAATATCCGCCGACCTCGCCTTCGGCGCAGTGGGTGCTGGCTAAGGACATCCGGCGTATCCCGCGTGACGAACTGGCGCCGATCCACCCTTTTGTCGGCCAAAAGCGCATAGAGGTGGATCTGCAACTCCAGCAGTTGACCTGCTACGAGGGTGAGCGGCTGGCCTTCACCACGCAGGTGGCCTCCGGACTGCCGGGGGAGACAGCCACACCCGTGGGCGACCATGTCGTGCGGCTCAAGCAACCGTCGCGCCACATGAGCAATATTCCCTATCCGGGCGGACCGGAACCGCTGGGCGATCCTTTTGATCTGCCGGGGGTGCCGTGGAACACCTTCTTTGATCTGAGCGGCACGGCGATCCACGGGACCTACTGGCACAATGATTTCGGCATCCCGCGCAGTCACGGCTGCCTGAACGTTTCCACCGAGGCCGCGCACTGGATCTATCGCTGGGTTTACCCCATTGGCGGCTACGAGGACGATTTCATCCGCAGCGATGAGCGGGTTGGTACCCCGGTGTTGATTCGGTAGACATTGGGAAGCGCGGCTTTGTTCTGTCTACCGTTTATTTTCTACCTGGAATGTTTGCGCTAACAGTAGCAGGAGTGGGGTTAGCTGCTGGCGGCCTTCCACCTTCACCCGCAGTACATAAAGCCGGTAATCCGGCCCCTGCATGACCCACGCCCGCCCCGGCCCGCCGTTGGATCCAGGCCACGTTTCCTCAAACACAAAGGCTGGCCGCTCCTGCCAGGTGGATTCCTTCACAGCGCCGACTTGTGGCAGGTGTTGTGGATCGTAAGTCGCTTCCAGCAGGGCCAGGGCGTTGTTGAGCAGCAGCGGCTCAGTGGGGCCGGGGGCCCAGGCCAGGGAGAGCTCTTCGTTCCGGTAGCGCCATCTCCGGCGGCCTGCGGCCGTGTCCCCTTCGGCGCTCGCCTCGGTGAAATTTTCCGGCACTGCCAGCGTGACCCCGGCGGGCAACGCGGTGCTCAGGTCCCGCAGCCGGAGCGGGCGCGGCTGGAAGGTGAGGCTGCGTTCGCCGCTCACCTCCAGCGGGGTGTGGACAGTCACGACTAACCGCCATTCGCCGGTGGCCGTTAACGGCAATTGCAGCGGCTCCGGCGCGACGTACAGGCTCCCCGTCTGGGGCTGGAGCCGGAACATCTGATAAGGACGGTCCTGGTCGTCCAGGACCAGGGCGGTAACCGTCGCCTCTGCTTGGAGACCGGCCGGTGGGATCAGCGCCACCTCCACCGGGATGGCCTGCAAGGCCGAGACTTGCGTCGGCCAGTGGATCGCCAGTACGAGCGGTGGGAGGGGCGTGGGCGTGGGCGTGGGGGCCGGCGTTGGCGTCGGCGTGGGCGGCCGGGGCGTGACCGTCGGCGGGCTGGCGGTGGGAGTTGAGGCCGGCGTCGGTGCGCAGGCCGCCAGCAGCAGGCCGGCGAACAGGAGGAATACCAGCGTGCGTTTCATGCTTTTGTTGTGAGCTCCATTAAACGTGAAACGTGATACGTGAAACGTGAAACGTGATAAAGTGTCCCGCTGGACTTCAGGTTTCACGTCGCCTACCAGGTACAATGGCGCAGTGTAACACGTGAACCGGATTTCGCCAAGCGCAAAAATCTCAGGTTCGCATATAATCCGCCATGCTAAACTTGACTGCGCGATCCTTGATTCCTGATTCTTGATTCTATGGAGCCACCTATGATTACTCGTCGCCTTTGGATTGCTGTCGTTTTGTTGGGCTTTGCCGGGCAACTGGCCTGGGCGGTGGAAAACCAGTTCTTCAACACCTTCATCTATGACCAGATCACTCCCGACCCGCGCCCGATCTCCTGGATGGTCGCAGCGAGTGCCGTCACGGCGACGCTGACCAGCATCTTGATGGGCGCGCTGAGTGACCGGACCCGCACCCGCTGGGGCCGGCGCAAACCCTTCATCCTGCTGGGCTATCTGGCCTGGGGCGTGTTGACGGCGCTCTACCCCACGGCGGCCTTTTTCCATCCCGTGGCGCTGGCCGTGGCGCTGGCGATCCTGTTTGATTGTGTGATGACCTTCTTCGGCTCCACTGCCAACGACGCCACGCTCAACGCCTATGTGACCGACATTACCACGCCGGCCAACCGGGGCCGGATGGTGAGCGTGCTGGAGATTATGACCTGGGTGGCCGTGCTCATTGTCTATGGCGGCTCCGGGCTGATCATTGAGGCGTGGGGTTACTACACCTTTTTCTATTTGATCGGCGGCCTGGTTTTTGTCGTCGGCCTGATCGGTGGGCTGCTGATCCGGGAGCCGGAGTCGCCACCGCGCCCCACCACCGGCTACTGGGTCGATATCGCTGCAACTCTGCGCCCGGCGACGTTGCGCGCGCACCGCGATCTGTTCCTGTTGTTGCTGGCGATGGGGTTGTGGGGGGTAGCGCAGCAGATCTTCTTCCCCTACCTGATGATTTATCTCAACCACTTTATCGGTGTTACGGCGGCGCAGTCGTCGTTGTTGATCTTCCTGGCGATTTTCATCGGCGGCATTGTGCTCTCGTTCCCGCTGGGACTGGCGGTAGATCGCTGGGGGCGGCGGCCGGTGGCGTTGGCGGCAGTGCTCGGTGAACTGGTGGGACTCGTGGCCTTCTCGCTGGCGCGCTCGTTCCCGCTGCTGGTCCTCACAGGCGTGCTCTGGCTGGCCCCGTTGACCGCCTGGACGATTGCGACCGGTGCCTGGAGCAAAGATCTCTTCCCGGAGGCCCAGCGCGGTCAGTTTGCCGGTTACGTGATCCTCTTCACGGTCGCCTTCACCATGGTGCCGGGACCGCTGCTCGGCGGCTGGCTGGCGACCCGTTTTGGCATCCCGACGGTGCTGGAGGGCCGCGCCGGATTTATCCCAACGCCGGTCATCTTCCAGGCGGCCGCGGCGGTGACCTTGCTGGCGGCGCTGCCGCTCTTCTGGATCAAGACAAAAGAGACGATGGACGACAGACCACTGACCACCACTGAGTAAAGCGACTATTTTCAGAGGGTGCTATGCCCGCGTTAATCCGTTTCCTGTTGTCCAATGCCGTGCGGATCACCCACGCGCCGCCCGGCACGCCGGAACGGCCCTGGCTGGAGCACGTCTTGTTGCCTGCGCCGGCAGTGCCGCCGGAGCAGGTCCGGCTGGCCGTGAGCGAAGCGGCCGGCTGTATCCGCGTTACCGCCCCGGATGGAACGGCGTTGCTGGAGGAGGCCCGGCCGGCCGAGGTGCGCGCCGGCGGGCGCGTCCGGCTGGCCTTCCACCTGCGGCCCGGCGAGGGCTTCTACGGCGGCGGCGAGTGGTTCAACGCTTTCCGCCGGGAGCGCGGCGTGGTGCATCTGCGCGCGCGGGAATCCCCGGCGCTCTTGCAACACCGGCAGACCTACTCCACGCTCCCCTTTTTCCTCAGCGACCGGGGATACGGGCTTTTCTTGCTCAACAGCCACGCGAGCACCTGGCGCTGGGCCCCGGAGCGCGGCGTGCTGGAAGTGGACGCGATTGGGCCGCCGGCCGATTACGTCGTTTTCTACGGCCCCGGCTTCAAGGAAATCGTGGCGGCCTATACGGCCTTGACCGGGCGGCCGCCACTCCTGCCCCGCTGGGCCTTCGGCCTCTGGGTGACCGGCTACCCGCAGGCCCCTCAGGATGAGGTGGTGACGCATGTGGCCGAGCACCGGCGGCGGGCCATCCCGCTGGATGCGGTGATCCTGGACTATCATTGGGAAGAGCGCTTCCACAATTTCCGCTGGCGGCGTGAGATCGTCCCCGATCCCAACCGGCTGATCGCCGACCTGCGGGCGCAGGGCGTCCGCCTGGGTCTGATCCTGACGCCGTTCCAGAACAACCGGACCCGCTGGCTGCTCAAGGTGTTGCTCTACCTGTTCATCAAGGACATTCCACCGGGGTTGTTCACCGCCGACGAGCGGGTGCTGCCGGAGTATGAAGCGGCCCGTGCGCATGGTTACTTCGCCCACACGCGCGCCGTCTGGTGGTTCGGCGGCGGCGGAATGGTAGATTTCACCAACCCGGCGGCCGCCGCCTGGTGGAACGCGCAGCTCAAGCCGCTCTATGACCAGGGAGTCGCTTTTTTCAAGAACGACGACGGCGAATATCTGCCCGACGACGCGGTGAGCGCGCTGGGCATGGATGGGCGCGAATACCACAATCTCTACGGCTTCTTTTACGGGCGGGCATTGTATGAGGGAATGGCCGCGTTAGATGACCGGCGGCCGCTTGTCTACGCCCGCTCGGTCTGGGCCGGCTCGCAGCGCTACCCGGCGCTTTTCCTCGGTGACCAGCAGCCGACTTTTGACCACAGCCGCAGCACGCTGCGCGCCGGGCTGAACCTGGGGCTGGCGGGCTTCGCCTATTGGACGGCCGACGTCTTCGGCCTGGACGGCAAAACAACACCGGAGACGCATATGCGCTACGCCCAATGGGCGCTGCTCGTGCCGGTGGCGCGTTATTTCATTCGCCCGCCGGCGGTGGATGCCACCCGCTTCCCCTGGTCGCATAACGCGGCGGTGGAGGCCAATTTCCGCGCCTGCGCGCAATTGCGCTATCGGTTGTTGCCGACCTACAGTGCCCTCGCCTGGCAGGCCCATCAGACCGGTTTACCGTTGCTGCGCCCCTTGTTGCTGGAGTTCCCGGACGATCCCCGTTTGCGGATGGTGGAGGATGAGATCATGCTCGGCCCGTCGTTGTTGCTCGCGCCGGTAGTGGAGCCGGGGGCGACGCAGCGGCGTATCGTCCTGCCTGCCGGCCGGTGGCATGATTTCTGGACTGACCGGAGTTGGGAGGGCGGTGGAACGATTGAGTACGACGCGCCGCTGGAGCGGCTGCCGTTGCTCGTGCGCGGCGGTTCGCTCCTGCTGTTGGGCCCGCCGTTAGAGTGCATCCCTGACGGTCACCGCTTTGATCGGCTGGAACTCCATGCCTGGCCGCCCTATCCGGCCACGACGTTGCTCTACGACGATGACGGGCAGACGCGCGCCTACGAACGCGGCGCTTGCTCCGTCACCCGGATGGTGGCCGAGGCGAGCCTGGATGGCATCGTGGTGTGCATCAGCGCCGCCGAGGGCAGCTTCCCGGAGCAGGTCGCCGTGCGAGAGATCACCGTTATCTTGCATCGTGTGGCGCTTCCCGCCGGCGTCACTGTCAATGGGCGGCCGGTGGCGGGGTGGGAGCATTCCGGTGACGAGACCCGCATCGTGGTAGCGTGCCCGGTGGATCAGGAGACCGTCGTCGCTGTGCAGGGCTGAATTGAACTATGGTACAATCAACCTCAGCCGTGATCGTGGTATCGGCGATAAGTGTTATTCACGATTTTAACCCTGGCCCATCATCGGTTATAATATACACTTATCGTGACTGACACGGGTTATTACTTTTAGAGGAGGGAAGGATGAGCGAACGACCACGGGTGGTCATCACCGGCGTAGGGGCGCTGACCCCGTTGGGTTTGACCGTCCGCGAGACCTGGGATAACTTGCTCGCGGGGAAATCGGGCGTTGGTCCCATCACGTTTTTTGATGCCTCTCAATTGCCCACACGGATTGCTGGTGAAGTCAAAGGTTTTGATCCCGGCCAATACATGTCACCGAAAGAGGCGCGACGGATGGCCCGCTGTTCGCAACTGGCGGTGGCTTGCATTCAAGAGACGCTGAGCGACGCCGGACTGCCCACCCCAGTTCCTGACGGCGAGCGGACCGGCACGGCGATCGGGGTCGGAATGGGGGGGCTGGATTTTGCGCTGGCCCAGTCGCGCACTTTCTGGGCGAAGGGATTGCGGGCGACCAGTCCTTTTGCGCTGGTGGCCTCGCTGCCCAATATGCCTTCGTATCATGTCAGCCTGCATGCTAAGGCGATGGGGCCGATCACGACGCCGGTGGCAGCCTGCGCGGCGGGCGTTCAGGCCATCGGTGAGGCCACCGAGATGATCCGCATGGGCCGTGCCGATCGGATGCTGGCCGGTGGTGTGGAGGGGCTGGTAGACGAAGTGCCCATTGCCGCTTTCAGTGTGATGGGGGCGCTTTCTACGCGCAACGACGAGCCGCAACGGGCCAGCCGGCCGTTTGACAGGGACCGGGATGGTTTTGTTTATGCCGAGGGGGCCGGCATCGTCGTGGTGGAGCGGCTGGACCTGGCGCTGGCGCGCGGCGCGCGCATCTATGCTGAGGTGCTCGGCTACGCCTCCTCGTCGGATGCGTACCACATCGCGCAGCCGGACCCCGAAGGCAAAGGGGCGCAACGGGCGATGCGCTGGGCGCTGGCGGATGCCGGGGTCGCGCTGGAGGAGGTGGATTACATCAACACCCACGGGACCGGCACGCCGCTTAACGATCCCATTGAGACTTTCGCCATCAAGCAGGTTTTTGGCGCGCACGCTTACCGCCTGGCGATCAATTCTACCAAATCCATGATCGGCCATGCGATGGGGGGCGCTTCGGCCATTGAGACGATTGTGATGGCGCTGTCTCTGCTGGAAGGGGTGCTTCATCCCACGGCTAATCTGGAGCATCCCGATCCGGCTTGCGACCTGGATTACATCCCCGGAGCAGCACGCAAGGCCGATGTGCGGGTGGCGCTCAAAAATGCTTTTGGCTTTGGCGGTCAGAACGCTTGCCTGGTATTGCGACGATGGGAGGGGCGGTAATCCAATGCGTATCTATGTTCATGATTCCTATATCAAGACCCGTTACCGGGTCGGGCAAATTGCCATGTTTGGGGGCATGGGCTTGCTGTTGGCCGGGGCCGTCGTGGCGCTGGTGCGCCCGACCTGGTGGGTGCCCGTGATGGTGGCGCTGGTGGGGGGATATATCCTCTCCAGCGTGGGGAGCTACTATGGCGACCGTTTTGCCGGCGACCTGGCTCACTACAAAAAGGTGCCGGAGGCGCTCAAGGGGCTGGATGATCGCTTTGTGCTGTTAGAGTATCTATCACCGACGCCTTTTCTTTTGTTGGATCCGGGCGGTGCTACCGCAATCCTGGTCAAAACTCAGGGGGGGGCCATTACTTTTGTCAACGGCAAGTGGCAGCACAAGCAATCCATGGGTTGGTTCCGCCGGTTGGGTGGTCAGGAGACCATTGGTCAACCGGAACGTGAGGCTGAGGCCGAGGCGGAACGGGTGCGGCAGGCGTTCCAGGCCAGGTTGCCCGATAAGGAAGTGCCGGTGCGCTCAATCATCCTGTTTGTTAACCCCAGAGTGGAGTTGGAGGCCAAGGATTCCCCTGTGCCGGCCTTGATCCCCGAAAAGGTGAAGGAGTGGCTGCGGGGACCAGGCCGGCGGCCGGCCATGCCGATTGAGACCCGGCGCGCCCTGCTGGACCTCTTGGGCGTGGGGGAAGAAGAGACGGAAGACTGAACGGTCACAAAAGTGGCCGGTACGAAAAGTACCGGCCACTTTCATTTCACTCACAGCTTCATTTATGGCCGCATAGCCTTCAGGCGGGCTTCCCACTTGGCGTAGAGCCGGTTGTAGGTTTCCTCGCTGATTTTCCCCTGGGCCAGTTGCGTGTCCAGATTGTCCAGCAGAGCCTCAATTTCCGCCGGCGTGGTGGGGTTGGCCGGCGCGGCCGCGGCTGCACCGGCCGCGGCACCAGCGGCCGCCGGAGCGGCGCCGGGCGCAGCGGGCGCAGCCGGTTGACCGGGCCGTTGTACTGCCTGGCCGACCATCTGTGCCATCGCTACCCCCAGGCCCAGACCGGCGCCCAGCTCAGCGCCGGTGGCAGCGGCGCCCCCGCTGGGATTGGCGGCGGCATCGCGCAGCGCCTGGGCGGCCTGGTATTGCATGTAAGCGTTCATGTCGCCGATGGCGCCCATAGAAGCGCGGGCGTCAATGGCTTTCGCGGTCTCCTCGGTTGGCGCCAGGGCTTCAATGTAAAACGAGGTCAGTGTAACACCGCGAGCGGCAAATTCTTCCGCTGCTTTGGCCCGTACCCCGGCGGTGATCTCTTCAGCAAACGCGGCCATCTGGATGACCGACTTGCCGATCTCGCCGAAGATGTCCATCAGCTTCGTCATGATGATGCTGCGGAAGAAGCCTTCAATATCACGCGTGGCATACAGGCCCTGGGTGCCGACGATCTTGGCGACAAAGAGCTGCGGGTCGTGCACGGTGATCGCGTAAGTGCCGTGGCCGGTCAGCCTGGCCATGCCCAGGATGGGGTCCTGGATGGTGATGGGCTGAGCGGTGCCCCATTTCATGTCGGTTAGCTCGCGCAGGGTCACAAAATAGATCTCGGCCTTGAACGGGGTCTGGCCGGAAAAAGCTTTGCCGATCAGGTCAACCAGCAGGGGGACGTTGGCCGTCGTGAGCGTGTGGCGTCCCGGCCCGAACACGTCCAGCGCCTTGCCGTCGCGGAAGAAGACCGCGGCCTGGCTCTCACGGACAATCAGCTGCGTGCCGATGCGAAAGTCGCCGGATCCCTGTTCCGGGACGCGATGCACGATTTCATTACGTCCCTCATCTACGTATTCCGCTATATCAAGAATGCGTGCCATGGTGCTCTCCTCTGTTTAATGAAAAGTTCTTTCTTAATGGGATGCTCGCCCTCAGGTCTATTCCCCGGCCGGCACCTGGCCGGCGGCGCCGCTGAGCAATTCCCGCCGCTGATCAAAAGTGGTATTGGCCTCACGGCAGAGGTCGCGTACCAGCAGGATCAGAGAACGGGCATCTTCGCCGGTTATGCCCTCGCGGGCGTGGCTGATGGCGGCTTCAATGCGGCTCGCGTAATCCAGCAGCGCAGCGTCAAACTGGTAGACCGCATCCAGTTCTTCTTCTTTCACCCGGACGGCGTCAAAGAAGCCGCCGTAGCCATAGGCGGCAGTGCGCACCCGGTCGATAAAAGTCTGCAATTGGGTGGCCGCGCTGCCGGTCTCGTCCAGCAGATCAAACCGGCCCGCAGCTATCAGGTCTTGCTGCAGGCCGTCCAGATGTGTTTTGACCGTGCGCATCCGGTTGGCGATGGTATCGCGCAGCAGTTTATCAGCTTCACGGCGTAGTTCTTTTTGCTTGTAGCCGTTGTATCCCGGCACGACCTCAGCAATACCACGTTCCAGGCCGTACATATTCCCCTTGATCCGGTCCAGCAAACTCATGGGTTCCTCCTCGTTTGAATTGATCCAATGACTTTCAACGTCAGCTCGTGCTCCCCTCAACAAATGTATTGTAGCATAAAAAAGAGCACAAGGGAAGTCACAGCCGACGATGGGCGTGAGACTTACACCACGAATGCCCCCCGGTGGTCATGTGACAGGCCGCTGCCATGGATGCCTGTGGAGGGCAGATCATTTGTGCAAGTCCTGTGCTATAATAGGTTACGTAGTGCTACGCTAAAAGTTGCTAGGGGCTGAAAAGACGGGGCGCAAGGGACGCTTATTTTGACATCAACCAAAAGGGAGAAATCATGTCACAGGATCGTACGCGTAAAACCGTGATTGCTGGGGTTTTGGGGGCCATTGCGGCGCTGTTGGGTTGGACGCACTGGGGCTTTATCCCCTGGATCGGCGGGGCGGCGTTGACCATCATGCATGTCCCGGTCATCATTGGGGCCGTGCTGGAAGGGCCGGCGGTCGGAGTGGCGATCGGCGTCATTTTTGGGTTGTTCAGTATGTTGCAGGCGGCGATTGCGCCAACGGGACCCTCCGACGTGCTCTTTACCAACCCTCTGGTGGCGCTGGTACCGCGGCTATTCATTGGACCGGTGGCCTGGTTGTGCTGGCGGGCGTTAGAGCGCTGGCCGGCGGCCGGGTTGATCACCGCCGGGATTGCAGGGAGTTTGACCAACACGGTGCTGGTGCTGGGGGCGATTGGTCTGTTGGGGGCAGCCCCCTGGGCGGCTTTGCTCCCGTTAGTGGTCACCAATGGTTTGCCTGAAGCGGTCGCTTCGGCCGTGATCACGCTGGCGGTGGTGGCAGCCTGGCGGCGGATTGAGGTGGGACGGCGTAAAGGCGCTAATCTGTAAGGCAGTCTCGCCGCGACCGGCATGGCTGAAGCGGCTGTGCTGGTATGTCACTGGGGGGGCCAACCGGGCAACGGTTGGCCCCCCCCAGTTTTTCGTTTCGCGCGGAAAAGCGAACTTTTGGGTTTTATTGACTTTTCGTTCACCTTTATGATACGATTCTTTGGTATAGTGTTTACAGCCTTAATTAAGAAATTTAAGAATTCCATTAAGAAACAGCGCAAACCACAGGAATTCCCCATGAACTGGTGTTCACCAGCCGTGGGATGAAAATAGGCTCGTAGTGCCGCGCTTCAGCGCGTGGGACGGCGCTCAAGCACCTCACTACAAACTCAGAACGTTATTTTCATTATTTTCAATTATTTTCAAAGGAGGGACGATGGGACAAGGCAAAGTTTTGGTGACCGGGGGGGCCGGGTTTATCGGCTCGCATGTGGTGGATGGGTTGATTGAGGCGGGATATGATGTTGCTATTGTAGACGATCTTTCTACAGGCCATCGGCGCAATCTTAACCCCAAGGCGCGTTTCTACGAAATCAGTATCTGCGACCCGGGGCTGGCCCAGGTGTTTGAGCAGGAGCGCCCGGACTATGTGGACCACCACGCCGCGCAGATGAACGTGCGCCGGTCTATCATTGACCCGGAGTATGACGCCCGGGTGAACATTTTAGGCTCGCTGAACCTCATTCAGTGTGCCGTGAAGTACGGCGTCAAAAATTTCGTTTACATTTCTTCTGGGGGGGCAGCTTATGGTGAGCCGGAGTATCTGCCCTGTGACGAAGCGCATCCGATCAACCCCATCTGTCAGTACGGCGTCACCAAGCACACGGTGGAGCATTACCTGTTCCTTTATGGCCGGAATTACGGGCTGAACTATGCTGTACTGCGTTACCCGAACGTCTACGGGCCCCGTCAAGATCCCTATGGGGAGGCCGGGGTGGTGGCTATTTTTACCCGCCAGATGCAACATGGGCAGCAGGTTTACATCAACGGCAGCGGCGAGCAGGTGCGCGACTTTGTCTATGTCTCCGATTGTGCCCGGGCTAACGTGATGTTGATTGAGGATGGCGGCCGCGAGATCTTTAATCTGGGTTGTGGAGAGGGAACCTCTGTCAACGAAATTTACCAGCATTTGAAGGAAATCAACCAGTATCCGCTGGAGGCCAGGCACAACCCGGCGATCGTCGGGGAAACTTTCCGCATTTACCTGGATGCCAGCAAGGCCAGGCGGATGTTGAACTGGGAGCCCACTGTTGGCCTGCGTGAGGGGTTGGAACGGACGGCGGCCTATTTCCGGGAGCATGATCAGGA
The DNA here is from genome assembly GCA_964437445.1 of uncultured Anaerolineales bacterium. GTDB lineage: Bacteria > Chloroflexota > Anaerolineae > B4-G1 > SLSP01 > CAYTGR01. Next base: position 113,219 of record CAYTGR010000002.1, read on the forward strand.
GCCAGGGAGCGGTGATTAGTGAGGAGTGTATGGTAATAGTTACATAAAGTAGCAGGATGAAACCCTTGAATCTTGCGGCGCTCAGGAAGAATTGGGCGACTATTGGACGAGAACTAAGTGACTATTTTTTGAGGAGAGCGATGGACGAGAAAGTTTTAGTGATTGATAACGATCCAGGACTGCTCACCCTGCTCAAGTTGGGGCTGGAGAGGGACGGCTTCACGGTTTATACGGTGGCCAGCGGACAGGAAGGGCTGCGCCAGGCCTATGAAATCCACCCGGATGTGATCATTCTGGACATCATGATGCCGGATATGGATGGTTGGACGACCTGTCAGCGGTTACGCAATATTTGCGATACCCCCATTATCATGCTCACGGCCAAGACTTCGCAGATGGATGTGTTGAAAGGATTATCGCTGGGGGCCGACGATTACCTGGCCAAGCCGTGTAGCCTGGATGAGCTGAAGGCGCGCATCCGCACGGTCTTGCGGCGAAGCGGGGGCCGCAAAAGTGAATCGTGGCAGCTGGTCTACGATGACGGGAATCTGCGCATTGATCTGCGGGATGGGGCGGTCATGTTGCAAGGGAAGATTGTGGATCTTACGCCTACCGAGTCGCGGCTGCTGCTCTACCTGGTGAGTCAGAAGGGGCGGATCGTGCCCCACAAAGAGCTGCTCACCAGTGTCTGGGGGCCGGAGTATGCGAAAGAGGTGGGGTATCTCAGCGTCTACGTGCGGTATCTCCGGCGCAAGATTGAGGACGATCCGGAACACCCTGCCTACATCCGCACCCGCTGGGGCGTGGGATATTATTTTGCCGGTAGCGGCATGTTAGAGAAATTTCAGAGCCCCAGCTTTGCCGAAAGTGCGCTGCAATGAACAAAAAAATCAATGTTCTCCATCTCCTGCGCCGGTGGTGGTGGATGTTGTTAATCAGTCTGTTGGTGCCGGTCGGCGGGGCGCGGTATTTGACTGCCCGGCAGCCCGACTACTATCAGGCGCGGGTCACCTTGATGATCGGGACCAACTTGCAGAGCGCAGAACCCGATCCGTGGAAGATCAACGTGACCAACAGCCTGGCGAGCGCCTATGCGCTGCTGGTCAAAGAGCGACCGGTGACCGAAGCGGTGATTAAGCGCCTGGCTTTGCCGTTAACACCGGAGCAACTGGCCCAACGGATCACTACCCAGGTTTCAACGGAGGCGCAGCTGTTGACCCTGATGGTGGTGGATGGTAATCCTGATACGGCGGCGTTGATTGCCAACGCTCTGGCCGACGAGTTGGTGCGGCGCAGCCCGGTCTCGGGCGAGGAACAGCGGCGGCGGCAGGCTTTTGTCAAGGCGCAGATGGATGATCTGGAAAAGCGGATTGATTTCCTCAACCAGGAAATTGATAAAGTACGCGCTTCACTGTTGGAACTGACCTCGGCGGCGGAGCTGGAGGAAGCGCAGAGCCGGCTCACCCAGCTGGAGAAGTCCAAGGTAGATTATCAGACCGCCTACGCCGGCCTGTTAGCCTCCTATAGCCAGGATTCCCCTAATATTGTCTCGGTGTTTCAGCAGGCGGTCAAGCCCTCCTCGCCATTGCCGCGCCGCGATCTGCTGATTGTCGGGGTTGCTGCGTTGGGCGGCCTGGCGCTGGGGGTTGCCGCAGCGCTCTTGATTGAATACCTGGACGATTCGTTGCGTTGGGAAGGGGAGTCCAAGCGCACGCTGTTGGACCTGCCGGTGGTAGGAGCGATTCCCACCTCCCGATATTCCAATGTCATGAACAATTTTGACCCGCTCTCGCCGGCCACCGAGATGATCCGAGCCTTGCGGACAAATATTTTTCTGGTGGCAGGCGACCGCCCGCTGCGGACGTTGTTGGTTACCAGCCCTGACATCCAGGCCGGCAAGACGTTTACGGTAGCCCGGCTGGGGCTGGCGATGGCGAACAGCGGCAAACAGGTCATCCTGGTGGATTCCGATCTGCGGCGGCCAGCACTGCACGAACAATTTGATCTGCCCAACCTGGAAGGGCTTTCCGATGTGCTGGTCAATCCAGAATCCATGCTGGGCAATTTGTCGGCGCTGCTTCAGCCCAGCGGTCATCCCAATCTGGCAGTGCTGACGGCCGGGAAGCCCCCTATTGATCCCAGCCTGTTGCTCACTATGCCGCGGCTCAAAGAGCTGTTGCAGGCGTTGGAGGGATTGGCCGACGTGGTTGTGATTGACAGCCCCCCTGTCATGGTGGGACCGGATAGCACGTTGTTGGCGATGGCATCCGACGGGGCGGTGTTGGTGGTCAGCTCAGGACGGAGCACCCGGTCGGCGCTGACCACGGCTAAAGAGCAGCTAACCGAACATGGCGATGTGACTCTGTTGGGGGTGGTTTTCAACCGGGTGACTCCGAGCTCCAATGGCTATTACTACTATGGTTATGGGTTGCCACGCCAGCGCCGGTTCCGTCGCGCCTGGAAATGGCTCAAGGTGCATCTGCCGTTTTTGCATTTGCCCGAGCTCAAGCGAGAGAAGGTAGATGTGCTGGCGCTGGCCGAGGTGGCAGACATTCTGGGGGTTCAGCGTGCCACGGCGCGGCGCTGGTGCCAGAGCGGTCGCCTCAAGGCTTACCGTTCCGGGCTGCGGTGGTATGTCAAAAAGGACGATTTTCGGGCCTTTGTAGAACAGTTTTCTAAACCATGAGCGCTTTTTCCCGTATCGTTGCTAAAAACTCTTTCTTCAGCTTGCTCGGCCAGGTCGGCATCAAGGCGTTGAGTTTTGTCTTTTCCGTCTTTGTGGTGCGCCGGCTGGGCGGTGAGAGCTACGGCCAATACATGACGGTATTGGCCTACGTCAACATCTTTGCCATTTTCTCGGACCTGGGGCTGGCTCCGTATGCGTTGCGCGAGATCGCGAAGGATAAGAGCAAGACCTTCAACCTCTTTTCCAATGTCGTGGCGCTCCGGCTGCTGCTCTCCATCCCGGCGGTGGCGCTGGCGACCGGGTCGGCGTGGTTTTCCGGCCGTGACCCGGCGTTGGTCTGGGGGATTTTCGTCTATAGCTGCGGCCTCTTTATCTATGCCGTTCAGGGTCCACTGGATGCGCTGCTCATAGCAAAAGAGCGACTGGATTACTCTTCGCTTTTCAGTGTTATCAATCAGCTGGTCTTTGTCATGCTGGGCACGCTGGTGTTGGTGCAGGGCTATGGCGTTCTGGGCCTGATTGGGGCTTCCCTGATGGCCGTGTTGGTGCCGACCGTGCTTAGCGCCGGTACCATCCGCCGTCGCCTGGGCGGGTTGCAAGTGCAGGTGACGCCGCGTGACTGGGGATACTTACTGAAGCGCGCCCTGCCCTTCGGGGTGATCGGTTTCACGCTGGGCCTTTCGTACAAGGTGGATACCGTTCTGCTCCAGTACTTTTGGGGGGATGCCGAGACCGGCTGGTACAACATTGCTTACAACCTTATTTTCATGCTGACCACTATCTCCCATGCGGTGAACGTCTCACTCTACCCCTCCATGGTTCGCCAACAGGCCACCGCGCCGGACCAGATGGGGCAGATTTACAATCGCGCGCTGAAGTATCTGTTCGCTCTTTCTATCCCGGTTGCGGTGGGGACCACGGTGTTAGCCGATCAGATCATTGTTTTCCTGTACACGC
>CAYTGR010000002.1:116961-127484 GCA_964437445.1 uncultured Anaerolineales bacterium
CGTGAACTGCGGGCCGTGGATCGGCTGAACACCTTTGTTAAACCGGTTCTGTCGGCAGCGCTGATGGGACTCTGCGCCTGGCTCCTGCGCGGTTGGCCGCTGTTGGTGGTGGTAGCGCTGGCGGGTGGGCTCTATCTGGCCGGCCTGGTGGTATTGAAAGCGGTGGATCAGAAAGAGGTGCTCTTTGTCCGCCAACTGCTGACCCGTCGCACGCCGGCGGCTGCCGAGGAGGGGATTTCTCAATGAAGGTCTTGCTGGCAGCGCATCATTTCCCCCCGCAGTTCCTGGGCGGGGCCGAATGGCAGGCCTACCGCATGGCACGCTGGCTCCGCGCGGCGGGACACGAGGTGCGGGTGCTCTGTGTGGCTTCGGACACGCAAGGGCAGGTGGGGGAACTGACCTACCAGGACGAAATCTACCAGGGATTGCCGGTGCGCCGGCTGGCTTTCAACCTGCCTGCCGTGCCGGACCCCCTCCGTTGGAGTTTCCGCAACCCGTTGGTGGAGCAGCACACTGAGGCGCTGCTGGCCGAGTTCCAACCTGATCTTTTACATCTGGTCAGCGGCTATTTGCTTTCCGGGAGCGTGCTCGCTGCCGCTGAGACGCTTGGTTTCCCCACCGTGTTGATGCCGATGGACTACTGGTTCCTCTGTCCCCGGATCACGCTGCTACACCCGGATGGCTGTTTGTGTCCGGTGCCTGATGATCGTTGTGCCTGCGTGATCTGTCTGCGCCAGGATAAACGGCGGTACCGGTGGGCCAATGCGGTGACCGGGGGGCGGGCGACCCGCTGGCTGCGCGCGCTGGGCAGCTCGCGGTTTTGCCCTAAGGGATGGCGGGCGCGGGCGGCGCGGGAGACACTCAGAGAACGCGACCGCTATCTTCAGGAACGCTTTGCTGCTGCCAGCGCGGTGGTGGTCAATTCTCGCTTTCTCCAGCGGACGTTGGAGCAGCACGGCTTCACGGCGCGCCGGCTGATCCAGGTTCGGCAGGGGTTGGAGCTGCCCCCCTCGGCAGGAACGAGGTTGGCACGCTCAGATGGCGTTTTCCGTATCGGCTACGTGGGGCAGTTGGTGCACTACAAGGGGGTGGAGACGCTGGTACGGGCCTTCCGACAGCTGCCTCCCACGGGGCGTCCGCTGGAACTCGTGCTTTACGGCGACCCCACGCGCTTTCCGGCCTTCGCCCGCGACCTGCGGCGTGGCATCGGTGACGATGCCTGCATCCAGCTGGCCGGCACTTTCACCCATGACCGGCTGGCCGAGGTCTACGGCGGGCTGGATCTGTTGGTGGTTCCCTCGCTCTGGTACGAGAACAGCCCCAATGCGATTTTGGAGGCCCAGGCGTTTCAGGTACCGGTGATCGCTTCCAACCTGGGGGGTATCCCTGAGCTGGTGCAGGATGAGGTCAACGGTCTGCTGTTTGAGCCGGGTAACCCGGCAGCCCTGGCCCGCCAGCTGCAACGGACGGTGGCGGAACCGGGGTTGTTAGCACGGCTGCGCGCCGGGAGCGGGCCGGTCAAGAGCCTGGATGAGGAGATGCAGGAATTGATGCAGGTCTACCGGGAGGTGAGAGGGTGAGAGGGTGAGAGGATGAGAGGATGAGAGGATGAGAGGATGAGAGGATGAGAGGGTGAGAGGATGAGAGGGTGATGAGGAGAAATTTGCTGAAGGCTGAGCTGCTGAAACGCTGAACCGCTGGAACGCTGAACCGCTAAACCGCTCGCAGAGGGGGACGATGGTTTCAACTGGTATGGAAGAAGCACCGCTGAGTTACCGGCACTACTGGCAGAAGTTCTGGGAACTGGGGCCGGATTTTCGCCGCTGGATCATCCCTGGTGTCATCCGGGGGCTCTGGCGCGCGCGGAATTTCGCCTCCAAAGAGCTCGTCTTTCTGGGCCGGGACGTGACCCTCATCCGGCGCAACCGGCAGGCCCGCATTCTGACCGGGCGCGGTTGCCGCATCGCCGATCACTGTTTCATAGATGTCGGCGGGACGCTCCAGCTGGGGGAGCGGGTGGTCGTGGGGCCTTACACCCGGATCATGGCAGCGACGGAGGTGCATATTGGCGCGCGCTGCATGATCAGCTGGAACTGTAGCATCTTTGATTCGGTCGGGCACCGGCTCTGGCTGGAGGAGACCGGCGAGACGGAGATTGAGGCTCCGATCACGATCGGCAACGACGTCTGGATTGGCCCTTACTCCATCATCATGAAGGGCGTGACCATCGGCGACAACGCCGTTGTGGGGGCCGGCTCGGTAGTGCGGCGCGATGTGCCGCCCAGTACCCTGGTCTACGGCAATCCGGCCCGACCGGCGGGCAAAGTAGCCCGGTGGGAACGTTGAGCTGGCCTGGCGCGCCGGACGGTGCTTAAGCGCCTTACTGAGAACCTTTCCACCTTTTCTGAGGCTATCCTGACAGGGTGAGGGTGATGAAAAAGAAGATGTGGCTCGTGGGGGGAGTTGGGATCGTGGTGCTGCTGGCCGTGGCCGGCCTGACCTTGCGGGGGCGTGGCCTGGGGATGGCGGCGCTCCATCACGGGCGGGCCTTCCTGGATCACAAGAATGCAGTAAGGGGGGGAAACTTCACCAATGTGATCTTTTTGCACCACTCCACCGGGCGGGCCTTGATCCAGGAAGGGGGGGTGCGGGAGCGGCTGACGGCGGCCGGTTTCCAATTTTGGGACCACGATTACAACTGGGAGGGCCTCAGCCGCCCGGATGGGACGCTGGCCGGCTACAGCTACAGCATTCCCGGCGACAACACCGATCCCGACGGATTGGCGCGGCTTTTCACCCAGCGGGTCTATGCCTGGCCGCTCAACGCTTTCAGCGGTCTGCTGCAGCACGAGGTCATCATCTTCAAATCCTGTTTCCCGGTGAGCAACATTGAGAGCGACGAGCAGCTGGAAGAGGACAAAGGCTACTACCGGCAGATCCGCGCCGTGATTGACAAACATCCTGAACATTTCTTCATCCTTTTGACGCAGCCGCCGCTCAATCCGGCGGAGACCACGCCGGAAGCCGCCGCCCGCGCGCGCGCCCTGGCCGACTGGTTGGCCTCGCCGGAGTTCCTGGCCGGACATCCCAACCTGGCCGTTTTCAACTTCTTTGACCTGCTGGCCGAAAGCGATCCGCAAGCGCCCGACTACAACATGTTGCGCGCGGCTTATCGCCACGGTACCGATTCGCATCCCAACACGGCGGCCAATGAGACTATCGGCCCGCAATTGGCCGACTTTGTGGCTCAGACGGTGGCCGCTTACCGGACGCAGGTGCAAAGCGGAGGCCCCTGATGCCGCGCGTGGCGATCATTGTCCTGAACTGGAACCGGCGTGCCGACACCATGGCCTGTCTGGAGTCGTTGCGGGCGCTGATCTATCCCGACTACGAAATCGTGGTGGTGGACAATGCCTCCAGCGATGGCTCGGCGGCGGCCATCCGGCAGCAGTTCCCGGAAGTGACGCTCCTGGAGAACGCGGCGAACCTGGGGTACGCCGGCGGCAACAATGTGGGCTTGCGCTATGCGCTGGAGCAGGGGGCGGATTATGCCTTCCTGCTTAACAATGACACGGTGGTAGACCCCGGCTGCCTGAGCGCGCTGGTGGCGGTCACCGCAGCGGACCCGGCGGTGGGGATGGCCGGTCCGTTGATTTATTACTTTGACCGGCCCACGGTCATCTGGTCGGCTGGCGGGGCCATTGACTGGCGGCGCGGCACGACCCGCATGATCGGCCTGGACGAGCCGGACGAGGGCCGCTGGACGGGGCCGCGCCCGGTGGATTTCCTCACCGGCTGCGCGCTGTTGGTCAAAGCGGAGACACTGCGCCAGATTGGGCTGTTGGACGAACGTTTTTTCGCGTATTACGAAGATACCGAGTGGGGCGTGCGGGCCGTCCGGGCCGGTTACCGGTTGCTCCTGGTGCCGGCGGCCAAAGTCTGGCACAAGATCGCGCCCACCCGGCAGGCAGTTTCGCCCGCCATCTATTACTACATGACCCGCAACCGGCTGCTTTTCTTGCAATCCAGCCGGGCCGGGCTGGGGCCCCAGCTGGCGGTGTTCTGGGAGAACCTGCGGACGCTGGCGAGCTGGACGCTCCGGCCCCGCTGGCGTGACCGGCGGCCGCTGCGGGGAGTGATGGCGCGCGCGCTGGGCGATTACCTGCGCCGGCGGTGGGGGCCGATCACGTGGTAGGGGGCCTATGCGCATCCTGGTGATCTCGCGGTGGTATCCTTACCCGCCTGACAACGGGTCTAAGCTCAGGATTTACAACCTGATCAAACAGCTGGCGCGGCGGCATGAGCTGACCCTGCTCACGTTTGCGCCCGGCCCGGTCGCGGAGGAGCAGCTGCTGGCGTTACGTGCTTACTGCCGTGACGTGCAGGTGGTCACCTGGCGTCCCTTCCGGCCTGGCCGGTGGCGCGCGCTGCTGGGCTTTTTCGCGCCGGTGCCGCGCTCGGTGGTGGATACCGACAACCCGGAGATGCACGCCCGGGTTCGCGCGGCGGTGACGGCTCAGCCGTTTGACGTGGGGCTGGCCTCCGAGATTGACAGCGTGCCCTACCTGTTGCCGGTCCGGGGGCTGCCCCGTTGTGTAGACGAGCTCCAGGTGGCTGTCATCAAAGACCGGTACCTGGCTCAGCAGCAGCTCTGGCGGCGGCTGCGCGCCGGGTTGACCTGGTGGAAGACCGGTCGCTACGTCCGGCGCTTTCTGGCGCAGTACGCCGGATGCACGGTGGCTTCTGAGCAGGAGCGGGCGAATATCCTGGCGGTGGCGCCGCAGGCCCGGCGGGTGGTTGTCGTGCCCAACGGGGTGGACCTGGCGTGGCACACGGGCGATTTCGGCGCGCCGGAGCCGGATACGTTGATCTTCTCCGGGGCGCTGACCTATGAGGCGAACTTTGACGCCATGGCTTACTTCCTGCGGGAGATCTTCCCGCAGGTGCAGGCGCAACGGCCGGCGGTGCGGCTGCGCATCACCGGCCGGACGGAGGGGGTGCCGCTGGCGCAGTTGCCGCTCGGCCCGGGGGTGGAGCTGACCGGCTACCTGGCTGAGGTCAGGCCGGTGGTGGCACGGAGTTGGGCCAGCGTGGTCCCGTTGCGGATCGGCGGGGGAACCCGGCTCAAGATCCTGGAGGCGCTGGCTTTGGGGACGCCGGTGGTGGCGACTTCCAAGGGCGCGGAGGGGCTGGCCGTGACGCCGGAGCAGGAGCTGCTCATCGCGGATACGCCGGCGGAATTTGCTCGCCAAACGGTGCGCCTGCTGACCGACGCCGATCTGCGCGCCCGCCTGGCGGTGAACGGCCGGCGCCTGGTGGAACAGCGTTACAGCTGGGAGCGCAGCGGCGCGCAGCTGGAGGCGCTGCTGGCCGAGATTGTGGCCGAATTCACAAAGCCGTTTGCTGCCAACGATTGAAATCGGTGGCTGAAACGCCAGGAACCCTGCTGAAGCAGGTTCAAAATGCCGTTCATAACCCGCTTCAGCGGGTTTTCAGGGGTACCAGGCGTTGGATTCATCCGATGCCTAGGGCAGGCTGAGTAGTTACTATGTGGCTTAAGGAGCGATCCTGTGATGCTTGAGACGCCATTCGGACGCCTGGCGCTACCGCCGCAGAGCACGTTGCTGCGAGTGGTGGTCCTCGGCGGGCTGTTGGTGGCCGATCTGGCGCTGGGCTACCTGGCCGTCCGGCTGGACCCGCAGCTCTTGCTGCTGGCGGTGCTGATCCCGCCGGTGGCGCTGCTGGCACTTCGCTACTCGGAGTATGGCCTGGTAGCGTTGCTCCTGACGGCGGCCTTCGTGCGGGCTTCGCTGCCGACCGGCACGCAGAGCCGGATTGTCGCCAGTCTGGTGCTGACGGCGGTGCTGGTCGCGCTCTGGATCGGGCGGGCGGTGGTGTTGAAACAGCCGTTGCTGCCCCGCCGCAGCCGCGTGATCCGGCCAATTGTGGCTATCATTGTGATCAGCTTCGTCTCCTACCTGTGGAGTCTGGCGTTCCGCGATCCGCTGGTTGTGGTCTGGCGGACCTGGCCGATTGTGCAACTGGGGGGGCTGGGGGTGATGCTTCTGCTGCCGGCGGCTTTTCTGCTCACCTTTAACAACATTACCGCTGTGCGCTGGGTGCATTATCTGTTTGGTGCGATGATAGCCGTAGGAATCTGTTCGCTGGCCGTGGATTACGGCCACCTGCCCATCACCTTCATTAACACCCGTGGCCTCTTTTCGCTCTGGTTTGTCGCGCTGGTTTACGGCCAGCTGCTCTTCAACCGCCACCTGCGGCTCTGGCAACAGCTCGCGCTGGGATTGGTGTTGGCACTCTGGCTTTACCGCAAACTCATGGTGGAGACTTACTGGCTGGCGGGTTGGTTCCCGGCCCTGGTGGCGATGGGGATCATCACTTTCTTTCGTTCCAAAAGGGTCGCCGTGCTGATGGCGCTGGTAGCGCTGGCGGTCCTGGCCTGGAAATGGGGCTATATCAATGACGTGATCCTGGCCCGCGAGTCGGCGGAGAGTGGCGTCACCCGCTGGGCGGCCTGGCAGCAGAACTGGATCGTGACCGGCCGTCACTGGCTTTTCGGCACCGGCCCGGCCGGCTACGCGGCCTATTACATGACCTATTTTCCCAAGGCGGCGATGGCCACCCACAGCAACTATATTGACCTGCTCTCGCAGTTGGGGATTGTCGGTCTGGGGGCCTATCTCTGGCTTCTGGGTACGTTAGGCTTCACCGGCTGGCGGCTGGTGAACCGGGTTGGCGGGCGGGGCGACGGGGTGGCCGGTTTCGCCTGCGGGATGCTGGGGGGGTATGGGGGTGTGGTGGTGGCGATGGCGTTAGGCGACTGGCTGGTCCCCTTTGTCTACACTCAGACCATCACCGGTTACGACTATGCCGTCTACAGCTGGATCTGGCTGGGAGCGCTGGCCGGCCTGGAGACGCTAACCGCCGGGGAAAGCTGGCCTGGATGACGGGGATTGAGCCATGGACCTCTCAATTATTATCGTGAACTGGAATACGCGCGAGCTCCTGGCGCAGTGCTTAGCATCCCTCCCAGGGGCAACGGCGGGGTTGATCAGCGAAGTCATCGTGGTGGATAATGGCTCCACCGATGGCAGCCCGGCACTGGTGGCTGAACGCTTCCCGTCCGTCCGGCTGCTGACCAACGGTGAGAACCTGGGGTTTGTCCGCGCCAACAATCAGGCCTTGTCGCTGGCGCAAGGGCGCTACGTGGTGTTGCTCAATAGCGACACCATGGCCCCACTGGCGAGCCTGACGCGGATGGTGCAGTTCATGGATGAGCACCCCACAGTCGGGGCCGCCGGCCCCAAGCTGCTCAATCCCGATGGAACTTTTCAGGGTTCCTACGCCTACTTCCCGACGCTCGGGTCGGTGGCGCTTTCCGCCGCCGGGCTGGCGCGCCGGTTCTACCTGCCCTACGATCCCAGCCCGGCTCCGCGCCCTGATGAGGTCAGCCACCCGGTGGACTGGGTGCCCGGGGCCTGCTTACTGATCCGCCAGACGACTCTGGCGGCGGTGGGGCTGTTGGACGAGGGCTTCTGGATGTACTCGGAGGACACCGACCTTTGTTACCGCATCCACCGTGCAGGATGGGAGGTGTATTACCTGCCCGATGTAGAGATAGTTCACTTCGGCGGTGCCAGCAGCCGGCAGTGCCGCCCTGAATCGGTAGGCCGTCTGTACCGGAGCAAGTTGCGGTTCTTCCGTAAGCATTACGGTTTCCTGTCCACCTTGCTCCTGAGCGGGGTCATTGCGGCCGCCTACGGGGTGAAGGCTGGAATCGCTGTGTTGACCCTGCCTCTCCCCGCCCGGCGTACCGCTGCCCGGACCCAATTCCAGACCGCCTGGCGGGTGTGGGAGGGATGTCTGCAAATTATCATGGGACATAAACAAGCGCGGTTGAAGGCAGATACTTTTTAGGGAGCATGATGGATTTCAGTGAAGTGATGTGGCCGGTCCCCCATCCTCTGATGATGAAGGGGAACACCATCCAGAAAATCAAAATGCCAGGATACACCCATTTTCGGCACCTCCTCCTGGGCGAGACCGGGGTTTTAAGCAGATCGTAGCCCGTGTTAAGTAGGAGGTAAAAACATGAGCCAGAAAATACGCAGTGGAGTGCAAGCAGGATTGGTCGTGGCGCTGATTCTGACAGTCCTCGCCGGCCTGGTTGTGCCGACGCGAGGGCAGGCAAGTGTCTATCGGGCCGAGGCCATTGTCCTGGTCAACTCAGCCAGTGGCGACTACGCTGGTTTTGACCAGATTATCCGCCCCTATCTGGACCATTTCGGTGTCCCATACACGGTCCTGGATATTGCTGCTGCACCTGTCCCGGCCTCTGTCTCCACTTATGCCCTCATCATCATCGGACACCGCAATCTGGACCCGGACCATCTCTACCTGGATGCCACCGAGCAATCCTTCCTTTCAACCGCCGTTTTCAGTGGCGCCGGTCTGGTCAACTTTGACAATCTCCTGGCCGACAGTGGCTATTCCCCTTATTACACCTACGTTCAGGACATCTTTCGCTTCGGTTACACGGCTGCTACTGCGCAGCAGCAAGTGGAGATTCACTCTGAGGTCGGCTCGCCCTGGGATTACATGGTCGCCGCCCATCCGACCGACGCCATCTACATGCTGGGCCAGAATGTGATGCCCACGGGGGTGGTGCCACCAGTATCCGGCAGCGCGACCCTGGCTACCCTCAACGGCCAGCCCTTCATGATCGCCGCGACCTACGGCCAGGGGCGCGCCATCCAGTGGACCACTTACGACTGGCTCAACTGGCAGACCTGGGGGTATGTCCATGGCTTTGACGATTTGATCTGGCGCGGACTGGTCTGGGCCGCCCGCAAGCCCTTTGTGATGCAGGGGATGCCGCCCCTGGTCACCTTCCGGGACGATGATTCCACGGGGGGCTATGATTGGGTGGTGACAGCCAACCAGTATGGGTTCAAACCGTGGGTAGGGCTCTTCCTGCGGGCCGTCAGCGAGCCTTCCGCCTCCCAATTGAGAAATCTGGTCAATGCGGGACAGGCCACGGTAGGGGTCCATGCGCTGGACTTTGATGCCTTCTTCTACACCGGGTCCGCCAGCCAGATTGCGGCCAACTTCGCAGAAGCCCAGACCTGGTTCAACACTCATGCGATCACGCCTTCTACTTATGTCGTTCCTCACTATTATCAGATTGAGCCGGTGGCCTTTGAGGGGCTGGCGAACATGGGGGTGGAGTTCCTGGGCACCCTGATGACGCCTGGTGAGAGCTATGGCGCTCCGGCCTTGCGACTCCGCCCCTATCGCCTGTACGCTGCCCCTGACAGTGCCAGCAGTGGCCCTTTTTACTACGCCGACTATCTGACCATCCCTGGCTATCCTGAATACAACGGTCGGTTCTTCAATGTCCTGACCGAAATCCGTGACACGACCGGCTATGAGTGGTATCCCGACAACGATGTGGCTGGCAGCATTATGCGGGGCACCGGGCAACTCAAGCGGGCGCTGGATAGCATGGTCATTGCTACTCTTTTCACCCATGAGTACTACATTCACGCGATCACGCCGGCCAACTGGAATGCTATTCTGGCCGGGATTGCTGCCAACATCGCCCCGTACCAACCCGTCTACGTGACCATGGACTATGCGGCCCAATATGCCCGGGCGATGGTGACCTCGGACATCGCCAACAGCCTGTACGATCCCGTCCGCCGGACGCTGGACATTACGTTTACCGGCTCTACCGATCTGCCGACCCAATTTTACCTGTTCACCGAGCAGGAGGGCGCGATTCAGCGTTATGCTATCGCGGTGCCGGTCTTTGCCGGGAGCACGGTCGTAGCGGTCCCCATGGATCTGCCCACTCCGTTGCCAACCTTAACCCCCGGGCCGACGGCGACGCCGACTTTCACGCCGACGCCGGGGCCTACCCGCCTTCAGGTATGGGAGGATAGTCACCAGGAGCCGGTATTGCCAACCACGACTAACGTGGATGACTTGAACCCTGCGGATAACCAGTGGACCGAGTTCCTCTGGCCGGTTCGCGGCTACCCTGGCGTCTTTGCCGGGACAACGGAGACGCCTCCCCTCATGCGCTTCTACGGAGCCGTGCCTGATGGCACTTATACACTGGTTGCCAATCTCTACTGGAACGGGAACCTGCGTTACTACTGGGGCACAACCGCGGCAAACCCCGAAGAGTTTTACTACGATGTGACCAGCGGCACCCCTGGCGACTTTGCCGAGTACCCCCTGGGGACGGTGACCGTCACCAACGGGCTGGTGGAGATCTTCGTCCAGCGGGCTGAGGCTCTGCCTGGCGGCAACGACTATCCTTTCTGGGGCTGGGCCTGGCTCCGCCTGATACCTCAGGAAGAACCACCCACGCCGACGCCAACGGAGACGCCCACGGCTACGCCGACCTTCACGCCAACGCCGACGGAGACGCCCACGGCTACGCCGACCTTCACGCCGACGCCGACGGAGACACCCACGGCTACGCCGACCTTCACGCC
>CAYTGR010000002.1:127584-135985 GCA_964437445.1 uncultured Anaerolineales bacterium
TGGTGCCGGCCAACGCTACCCTTTCCTTCTGGCACACTTACCAGCTGGAGACGTATGGCGACGGCGCGGTGATTGAGATCTCCACGGACAATGGTGCCAGCTTCATGGACTTGAGAACGCGCATTACCTCCGGGGGCTATACCGGCGTCATCGCCGTTGGCTGGGGCAGCCCCATCAGCGGGCGACTGGCCTGGACAGGGGGAACCCTGGGAGCGATGCAGGAAGTGGTGGTGGACCTTAGCGCCTACGCCGGCCAGACTGCCATCGTGCGCTTCCGTCTGGCCTGTGATAGCGGCGATAGAGCCATCGGCTGGTACATTGACGATGTTCGCATTGCAGGGAGCCAATAGTCTATGAGTCTAACTCGCGTGACCCGCCGGGAAATCAGGAATGTTTTGCTCATTTCGGCTCTGGTGCTGGTTTTGACTGGCCTGCCCTACGTCTACGGCTACCTTTCCACGCCGGCCGGCCAGCAGTTCATGGGTATTGCCTGGGGCACACCAGATACGAATGAGTATTTCGCCTGGATGCGGGCCTTTACGCAATCCTTTCTCATCAACAACACGCTCACCCCGGAGCCGAACGCCGCGATCTTTTTCAACCTCCTCTGGTGGCTGCTGGCGCAGATCGTGGCGCTGGGGGTTAATCCGTTGGTGGTCTTCCACGGTTTGCGGATCCTGGCGACGCTCCTTTTCCTGGTCACGGTTTACTATTTCGGCGCGCTCTTTTTTGAGGAAGTGCGCTGGCGGATGGCGGCGTTCGTGGTGGTGACATTAGGGGCTGGCCTGGGGTGGGCCCTGGTGGTCGGCAAATATCTGACCGGCCGCCTGGCCCATCCCTTAGATCTCTACGTGGTGGAACCGAACACCTTGCTCAGCATCCTTTCGTTTCCTCACTTTTTGCAAGCGGCCTGGTTGATCCTGGTGGTGTTCATGCTGATCCTCCTGGCGTATGAGCGCCAGCGCTGGGGGTACGCCCTGGCGGCCGGACTGGTGGCGTTGCTGCTGGGATGGACTCACGCTTATGATCTGCTGCTGATCTACGCGGTGCTGGGGGTGTTCACGTTCCTGGTCTGGTTGCGCGACGGCTGGAGTGGCCGGTTGTTGCTTTACCCGCTTACCATCGGATTGATTTCCTGCGCGCCGGCCTTTTACTCGGTCTATATCACGTCAGCCTTCCCGGTCTGGCGCGAGGTCTTCGCGCAGTTCGGTAACGCCGGCGCGTGGACCCCTGATCCGTTCCGCCTGCTGGTGGTGATGGGGATTCCCTTCATCGTGGCACTTTTGACCTTTGACGGGCTGGTGCCGTTGCGTGAGCGCTCGCTGCGCGCGCTTTTCTTGCGGGTCTGGTTTGGTGTCAACCTGTTCATCATCTACTTCCCGGTCAGTTACCAGATTCACTACCTGAACGGCTGGCAGATTGCGATTGCGTTGCTGGCGACGGAAGGACTGGCCCGCCGGATCATCCCCTGGCTGGGGGAGCGGCTGCCACGGCTCGCGCCCTGGACGTTGCACAAGTGGGTCGTGGGCCTGCTCCTGGTGGCTATCGTGCCGACCAACGTCTATTTGCTGGCCTGGCGCGTGGTGGATTTGAGCCGTCACCAGCACCCTTATTACCTGTACCAGGACGAGATCGCCGCCCTGCAATGGCTGGAAAACAACACGACGCCGGATGACGTGGTCCTGAGCGCCATTGAGGTTGGCCAGTATATCCCCAGCCGGGCGGGAAACCGTGCTTTCCTGGCCCATTGGGCGATGACTGCCGACGTCTACCACAAGCAGGAACTGGTCACCGCTTTCTTCAATCCGGCCACGCCCGACGAGGAGCGCCAGGATATCCTGCGCGACTATGGGGTCACCTATGTCTTTTACGGCAGTGTAGAGCGTGGCCTGGGCGATCCAGCGCTGGCGGCGCGACCTTATCTGGAAGCGGTTTTTGCCTCACCGCAAGCCACGCTGTACAAAGTGGTATGGTGAAGGGAGAGATGGCTTGTCGTGCCGCATTTCAGCGCGGCTCAGACGGCGCTAAAGCGCCTGACTACAAACTTGGAGCGTTATTTTCAAGGGGGATGAAAGTGGAAGCCATAGCCGACCACGGACGACCGACCGCAGACCGCATGGCAAGGGGGCGATGGCTGGCTGGCCGGGTGGGGCGCTGGCTGCGCAGCCGGGAGCCCTGGCTTTTCCTGCTGCTCCTGGTCTGTTTTGCCTATTTCTTCCCCCGGTGGGCCGATTGGGGGCAGAACTCCAAACTGGATCTGACGCTGGCAATCGTAGACCAGGGGACGTTCAGGATTGACGATTACTATCACAACACCGGTGATTATGCCCACTACGGGGATCACTACTACAGCGACAAGGCTCCCGGTACGGCCTTTTTAGGCGTGCTGTTTTACGCCGCTTTCAAAGCAGTGCTGCGCACGCCGCTCTTTGACCGGCTGCTGGAGCGGATTGCCGCTAACCCGGCCTTTGCCAGCACCTTGCAGGAGGGCGGCACCGGGCTGTTGCGCGAGAAAGTCACCTTTGCCATGGCGCTCAGTGTGGTCACGTTGGGCGTGGTCTCGGTGCCCTCGGCGCTGTTGGGACTGGTGCTCTATCGTTTTCTGCGCCGTTTCACTCACCACGATGGGTTAAGCGCTTTTCTGGTGGTGATCTACGGGCTGGCGACGGTGGCCTATCCGTTCTCCTCCATCTTGAATGGCCGCCAGATCGTGGCGGTGCTCAGCCTGAGCGCTTTCTACCTGCTCTATCGTTACCAGCGGCGTGAGCTCGGCCCTCATATCCTCTGGGTGGTGGGGCTGCTGATGGGCTGGGCCGCCATCACCGACTATCCGAGCGTGCTGATCTTGGGCGGGATTTTTCTCTACGCTTTTTTCAGCGCGCCCAAGAAGATAGACCTGTGGCGGCTGATCGCGGCGGCACTCCCGCCGGGCCTGCTGGCGGCCTGGTACAATTTCCGCTGTTTTGATACGCCGCTGCCGGTCGGCTACTTCTACTCGGAGCTCTACGCCGACCTGCACTACCAGGGGTTCCTGAGCCTGACCTATCCCAAACTGGATGCGCTCTACGGGTTGACCTTCAGCCCGTTCCGGGGATTGTTCTACCTTTCCCCTTTCCTGCTGTTGGCCGTGCCGGGCTTCTGGCAGATGATGAAAGCGCGAGAGTCCCGGCCGGAAGGTCTGGTCTGCCTGTGGGCAGCGTTCAGTTTCTTTTGGTTCAATGCTTCCTCGGCGATGTGGTGGGGCGGCTTTTCGGTCGGCCCGGCCTACCTGGTGCCAATGGTCCCCTATTTGATGCTGCCCATTGCTTGCCTTGCTCCGGTAATGCTCAAGCGCCGTTGGAGCACGGTCCTGTTGGGCCTGCTGGCGCTCTGGTCGTGGCTGATGACCTGGGCCCAGACGATTGCCGGGCAGAGTTTTCCCGACCTGACGCCGACGCCGCTGGTCTCCATCGCGCTGCCGCGCTTGCTGGCCGGTGACATCGCGCGCAACTGGGGGATGGTGCTGCACCTGAGCAGCTTCGCCAGCCTGTTCCCGCTGGCGGTGGTCGCCGCCGGCCTGGGCTGGCTGCTGGCAAGCCGCCGGGAAACTCAAGGCTGAAGGCTGAGTGCTGACGGCTAAATGCTGATGGCTAACTGCTGAACGCTGAAATGAGGTTACAGTCCATGAAAGGGTTTCTTGCTCGCCCGCGCCCTGCGCTGGTAGCCGGGCTGTTCTTCCTGGCCGGAGTGCTCACGCGCCTGCCCTTTCGCGGCCAATTGCTTTACCATTGGGATTCGGTCAACTTCACGCTGGCGCTCCAGCACTTTGATGTGCGGCTGCACCAGCCCCATCCGCCGGGCTACCTGCTCTACGTCGCCCTGGGATGGCTGGTGAACCGGTTGATTGCCGATCCCAACGCAGCGTATGGTGCGGTCAGCGTCCTTTTCAGCGGATTGGCGGTGGTTGTGCTCTACTTGCTGGGGCGGGAGATGTTTGGCGACGGGGCGGGGCTGGCAGCAGCGCTTTTTGCGTTGACCAGTCCGGCGGTCTGGTTCTACGGCGAGGTGGCGCTGACCTATATCCTGGAGGCCGGTTTTGTGACAGCGATTGCCTGGGCCGCCTATCGGGCGTTGCGCGGTGAGACGCGCTGGATCTGGATCACGACCGTGCTGCTGGCGATTGCCGGCGGCATCCGCCAGACGACGTTAGTACTCTTCGTCCCGCTCTGGCTATTGACGCTGTGGAAGGGGACGTGGCGGTTGCGGGTGGGGGCCGGCGTACTGCTGGGGCTGTTGGTGCTCGCCTGGCTGGTGCCCACTATCCTGCTCTCCGGCGGGCTGGCCGGTTATCTGGCCGCTTCGCAGGCTATCGGCGGCGGTGTAGTCAACGCTTTTGCGCTCTCCGGGTCGGAATCCATCATTGCGCCGGTGGCACGGCTGGGTGTTTACCTGGTTTATGGGCTGGGGGGGGCGCTGTTGCCGTTGGGGTACTGGTTGCTCCGGGCACTGGGCCGGCTTTCCAAGCTGCGCACGGCCTGGCGCGATCCCCGGTGGCAGGTGATGGTGCTCTGGCTGGCGCCCAATCTGCTCTTCTACGCGCCGCTGGTGCGCGCGCCGGGCCATACCTTCTCCTTCTTGCCGGCGCTCCTGTTGCTGGCTGGGGCCGGGGCGGCCAGGCTGGTTCAGTGTGCCCGGTCGGCGCCCGGGCGATCCGTCTGGCAGGGTGTGATCGGCCTGTTGCTTGTCGCCAATGGGCTCTTTTTCCTGGTCGCTCCGCCGTTCCTGTTCGGAGTTCAACGGGTGATCTTCACCACGCCGACCCGGGCGACGATTGCGGACCGCGACCGCTCGTTGGAGACGCGCTTAGTCTACATCCGGGAGCATTTTGCGCCGGCCACGACGATGATCCTTTCCAATGGCGTGGATTTCCGGCATCCCGATTATTATTTGACCGATTATATCATCCAGCGCCATGATTCGTCGGTCTATGCGGAGCAGGTGTCCTTGCCTGACGCGGTCACCACCATTGTCTTTTTCGGGGAGGACCTGCACGCTCCGGCCGGGGCGACCACCGTCACGCTGGCCAATGGCGAAGCGTTGAGCTATCTCACGCGGAATCCAGGGGCGGCGCGGTTGGAAATTGAGGGGGGGAGCGTCGTGCTGCAAGCCGACGCTGCGAAGTAGCGTTTTACAAGTTCTGTGAGCCAAGGAGGTCAACTATGGGTATGTCTATTCCTTTCATCAAACCGCCGTTGGGGCCGGCTGAAAAAGAGGCCGCCTTGAAGGCCATGGAGGGCGGGGCGATTGGCGGCAACGGGCGCTTGACCCGTGAGTTGCGCAAGTATATGCAGGAACATTTCAATATCCCTTACGTGGTATTGACGACCTCCTGTTCTGATGCGCTGGAGATGGCGATGATGGTGCTCAATGTGCAGCCGGGTGATGAGGTGATCATGCCCAGTTTCACTTTTGTCTCCACCGCTAACGCCGTCGTGCGACAGGGCGGCCGGCCGGTCTTCGTGGATATTGAGCCCGATACCTGGAACCTGGACCCGACTCAGCTGGAGTCACACATCACGCCGCGCACTAAGGGCATCGTCCCGGTCCATTACGCCGGCCAGGGTTGCTGGATGGAGGAAATCAACCGGATCGCGGCAGCGCACGGCCTCTGGGTGGTGGAGGATGCCGCGCAGGGGGTGGGTAGCCGGTACAACGGTCAGTACCTGGGGACGCTGGGGACCATCGGCTGCTACAGCTTCCACATCACCAAGAACATCACCTGCGGCGAGGGCGGGGCCTTCCTGACGGGAGACGAAGCACTCGTCCAGCGGGCCGAAATCGTGGCCGAAAAGGGGACCAACCGCAGCGCTTTCTTGCTGGGGCAGGTGGACAAGTATACCTGGGTGGACGTGGGCAGCAGCTTTATCCTTTCCGACCTGCTGGTGGCGATTGCGTTAGTGCAATTGCAGCGGATGGAGGAGATCACTGCCCAGCGGGTAGCCATCTGGCAGCGGTTCCAACGCGAACTGCAAGACCTGGAAACGGCCGGCGTGATCCGGCTGATGCGGGTGCGGCCCCAGGCTGAGATCAACGGTCACATTTTCGCTTTCCGGACGGTGGATCCTGACCGGCGCGGTGACGTGCTGCGCGCATTGCGTGCGCGCGGGATTGAGGCCACGTTCCACTACATCCCTCTTCATTCAGCGCCCTTTGCCCGTGAGCATCTTGGTTCCGGCGAGGAACTGCCGGTGACCGACCTGGTGAGCCGTTCGCTCGTCCGGTTGCCCATCTATGCGGGCATGACCGAGGCGGAGCAGGTTTACGTCATTGAAAATGTCCATGACATTTTCCGGAGGATATAACGTATGAGTGACGAATTAGATCTGACCCTGGTGTTGGCCTGTTACAACGAGGAACCGCACATCCAGGAGTGTGTAGAGCAGATCCTGGAGGTCATGGACGATGTGCACTGGAACTATGAGATCATTTTCATTGACGATTGCAGCCACGACCGGACCCGTGAGCTGATTGACCAGATCATTGCCGAGCACCCCAACCATCCGCTGCGCCGGATCTTCCACGAGAAGAACCTGGGCCGTGGCGGCACTGTGACCGAAGGGATGCGGCTGGGCAGGGGTAAAGTGGTCGGCTACATTGATATTGACCTGGAAGTTCACGCTCGCTACATTCCTTCCTGTGTCCGGGCCGTCATGAAGGGGGCCGACGTGGCGACGGGGCTGCGCACCTACCGTTTCTACTGGCACTCGCTGGATCGCTATATCATGAGCCGGGGCTATGTGATGCTGGAACAATGGCTGCTTGACATCCCGTTGAAGGATACCGAGACCGGCTTCAAGTTCTTCCGCAAAGAGAGCATCCTGCCCGTCTTTGACGAAATTGAGGACATGCGCTGGTTCTGGGACACGGAGGTGATGGTCCGTGCCTGGTTACGCGGCCTGAATGTCCAGGAAATCCCGGTGCTTTTCGTCCGCAAGTTGGACAAGAAATCCACCGTCAAGCCGCTGGCCGACACGATTGATTACTTCCAGAAGCTCTGGAGGTTCCGCCGGGTGGTCAAGCGGTTGCGCCAGGAGGCCAAAGTTGGGAGCATTCCGCGAGGTTGGATTCGGGAAAGCCTTTAAGTTCGGTTTCTACACCCTGGCGCTGGTCCCGTACCGTTGTTTGCTCTTCCCGCAACTGCGGGTTCCGTACCTGCGGTTGCTGGGCGCGCGCATCGGCAAGGCGGTGATCATTCACGACACGCATTTCTTCAATTGCTACCGGACCGGGTTTCGGGGATTGGAGATTGGGGATCACAGTTTCATTGGCGATGAATGCCTGCTGGACCTGGCCGACCGGATCGTCATGGGCGAACATGTAACGCTGGCCGAGCGGGTCACGATCCTGACGCACACCAATGTCGGCTATCATGATCACCCGCTCCAGCCCTATATCCCCTCTATGCAAGCGCCGGTGCGGCTGGAAGCGGGCTGCTTTGTCGGCATCAACGCCACCTTGATGCCGGGGATCACCATCGGGCAGGGGGGAGCGGTGGCCGCCGGTGCAGTCGTCACCCAGGATGTGCTGCCGTGGCATGTGGTCGGCGGCGTCCCGGCGCGGGTGCTCAAGCGGCTGCCGCCGGCGACAGAAACAGAAGCATCATGAACGGCCAACGCTGGTCTAAGTTAGAAGTGGGATGCCTGCTCCTGCTCGGTCTGGGGACGGTCGGGCTGGGGCTTTATCACCTGGAGGCTTACCCGGCCCCCTGGTTTGATGAGGGCTGGTATTTACAGATCCCGCGCAATTGGGTGCTCTACGGGCAGTATGCGCCGTTGAGCGCCGAAGGTTTCCGGGCGGCCGATACGGTGCTCAGCGTCGCACCGACGCTTTATCTGCCGGTGGCGGCGGCTTTCAAACTGGCCGGGATCGGTTTCTTTCAGGCGCGGGTGGTCATGCTCGGCTACTTGTTGGGGGCGTCGGCAGCCTTCTATCTGGCGGCGCGCCGGGCTTACGGGCCGACCGTGGCCGTGGTGGCGCTCTATCTCTTTATCTTCCGGCTGGAAGACGATCCTTTCACCTCCACGTTTTATCTGGGGCGGCAGGTGATGGGGGAGGTGCCGGCGCTTGGTTTCCTGCTGGCGGGCGGACTGCTCTGGTTCCGGGCGCTGGAGACACCGGTGCGCCGGGGTGGGTGGCTGGTTGGCGCCGGCCTGTTGTTGGGGCTGGCGGCGATCACCAAGCTCCAGTTCATCCTGTTGATCCTGCCCACGTTGTTAGCGACCGGGCTGATCGCGCAGCTCTACTGGCGGGAGCGGACGTTCGGGCCGGCTGTCATAGCGGCCGGGGTCTGCCTCGGCAGTTTAGCGCTCTGGTACGGGGTGCTGCGGTTCATCATGGGGGCGGAGAACTTTACTGTCCTGCT
>CAYTGR010000002.1:136085-150898 GCA_964437445.1 uncultured Anaerolineales bacterium
TTCCTGGCCGTGGGCAATTTGTTCATCGCCAGGCTGCTGGTAGACCTGGGCGACGGTTTCCGGTTCGGCCGGCGGGAAGCCGGCACGCCGGTCGCAGCGGGATGGGCGCGGGCACTGGCGGTGCTGGTCATGGTGGTGGTCCTGCCCTGGGGGAACTTTCGCTTGCTGGCCCGCGATCTGGTCGCACCGGATCGGAGCCTGGAGCAATTCAACGCCTACCTCCAGGCCCACGTGCCGGCCGGGGCGGTCATTGAAACGTGGGAATGGGAGGTCGCTTTCCTGGATACCACCCATCGCTATCACTTCCCGCCCACGCCGTTGCTCAATACCTTGATTGCCCAGGCCAATTTGGGAGTGACCGGTGACGTGGTAGACTACGATTTCTTGGCCGCCCAACCTGATTATGTGGTGGTCGGCCGCTTCGCCCAATGGACTAATTTGTATCCGATGGCGATTCTGGCGGCGCGTGGCCGTCCCGTAGTCACGATCGGTATTTACGTACTTTACGAGGTAATGGATTCATGAAATCTCGGTGGTTGCAGGGAGGGTTTTTCCTGGCGCTGGTGTTGTTGCCGGCCCTGGTGGGTATGCTCTTGCTGCGGCCGGTACCCCTCCAGGCGCAGGGCCGTTGCTGGAGCCAGCCGGTGGAATTCACGCTCCCGTTGACTAAAACCTTATCGCCGACGCAGACGGTGCCGCTTTCCGACTGGAACTGGTTCCCGGATGTGACGGTGGATAACCAGGGAGGGGTTCATGTGATCTGGCAGGCGGCGCAATGTTCGCCCCGGTTTGAAAAGCCCTGCCTGATGCATTCCAGCCGGACGCCGGGGCACGACTGGCAGACCTACGATCTTTTCCTGGACCAGGGCGCCGGGCAATCGGCCGTCCGCTCAGCCGTGGTGGCCAGCACCGATGGCCGGCTGCATCTGGTCTACCTGCAAGATTTTCAATACATTGTCTACCGCCAGGCCTGGATAGAGCAGGCCAACCGGGTGCAGGCCTGGTCGGAGCCGCACCGGCTCAGCGGCTTTGGGCACGCCTATTTCCCTGATATAGCGATTGACCGTTACGGTGTCTTGCACGCGGTCTGGACCGAATCGGCGGGCAACAAGCCGAGCGAGGCCTGCAAGTACGGGGATTGTTCCGATATTTTCTACCGCCGCTCTACCGATGGCGGATGGCACTGGTCGGTGCCGGTCAACCTCTCCCAGTCGCCGGTCGGCACGATGAAAGTCCATGTGCTGGCCGATCCGGCCGGGCGGATTCATGTGTTCTGGGAAGAGGGAGGCGACCGCTGGGTTTCCGACAAGCCGGTGGGAGCCATGTACACCCTCTCGTCCGACGGCGGCCTGACCTGGATCACGCCGACGCTCTTCACCGCGCCGGAGGGCTCTCCCCGCCAGCTCACCGTGGCGGTGGACGGCCAGCAACAGATACTGGCGGTCTGGCGGCCGTTTCCTGGGGATCGGGTTTTCTATCAAACCTCTTGGGACGGCCTGACGTGGTCGGAGCCGCAGCCGATCCCCAATTTCTACCCGGTCTCCATGCAAGCGGTCTTTGATGTCTACGACGCCGCCACCGACAGCCTGGGCCACATCCATCTGGTGGCGGCAGGACGGCGCACACCCACCGGCGACCAGGCGATTTTCCATCTGGAATGGGACGGCCGCACCTGGTCGGCGCCCGATCAGGTCTCGCCCTACGATGGTTATCCCGAATTCCCGGCCATCGCTATTGAGAACGGCCACACGTTGCATGTCACCTGGTATACCAAAGAGTGGCCGGGCTACGAGGAAGGCCAGAGCGTCCACGCCTTTTACAGCGCTTGCCAGACCGCAGCGCCGGCCCAGACGCCGGTTCCCCTGCCGACGACGACGCCAACCCCCACGCCAACGCCGCTCCCGACGGCGTTCCCCACCGCGACGCCTTTCCCCACAGTTTCTATGGGCAACCAGGAGCGCCCCGTGGATCCCAGCGCTCTCTACACCGACGCCGACGAAATTGGGATCGTGGCGCTCGCCCTGGCTCCGGTCTTTGTCCTGGTTGTCGTGGTCGGAACGGTGATGCTGCGTTGGAAAAAGTCATCGCTTTGATGACCACGGAACAACCCCGGTGTTTTCAGAGACAGCGCTGCTGGTGCATACCAGCCAGGAATGAGAATGAGAATGTGAGCAGTGCGCAGTAAGCAGTAAACACGAGCCGGTAACGACGGCTCTCTGCTCACTACGGATTGATTTCTCGGGAAGGAGACGTTGGGTGAACAGCTTGTTATTAACCCAGGTGCTGCCCTATCCGCCGGATAGCGGCCCAAAGATCAAGACTTTCAACGTGCTCAAGTATCTGGCGGCGCGCCACCAGGTTTACCTGGTCTCGTTCGTGCGCTCGGCCGCCGAGGTGGAGCAGGCCACCGCGCTACGGGAGTATTGTCGTGAGGTGATCACCGTGCCCATGCAACGGTCGCGGGCGCGCGATGGGTGGTTCCTGGCCCGCAGCCTGTTGAGCCGGCAGCCGTTTGTGATGCTGCGCGACGAGCGCCGCGCTATGCACCAGGCGATTGCCACGCTGACGGCCCGTGTCCCCTTTGACGTAGTCCATGCCGACCAGCTCAACATGGTCCAGTATGCGCTGCCCCTGAAGGGTCTTCGCAAGGTTTTTGACGCGCACAACGCCGTCTGGACGATTTTTCAACAACTGTGGCGTGAGGCTCCGCCCGGCCCACGTAAAGCGGCGCTGGCGCTGGAATGGCGCAAATTGCAGCGGTATGAAGGGGAAGCCGGCCGCCGCTGCGATGCGATTTTGGCGGTGAGCGAGGATGACCGCCGCGACCTGATCGCCGCTGGTTGCCCGGCCGACCGCTTCACGGTGATCCCCATCGCCATTGATACGCAGGAGCTCGCGCCGGTGGAACGCGCGCCGGAGGCGCGCGCCATCCTGCACGTCGGCACGATGTACTGGCCGCCCAACGTGGCGGGGATCGGCTGGTTCGCGCGCGCGGTCTACCCGCTGATCCGGGAGCAGGTGCCCGATACCCGTTTCTACGCGGTGGGGGCCAGGCCGGCCTCGGAGATCGTCGCCTTAGCCGATGAGCGCACCGGCTTCACGGTGACCGGGTATGTAGACGATGTGACGCCCTACCTCCGGGAGAGCGCGGCCTTTGTGGTGCCGCTTCACGTCGGCAGCGGGATGCGGGTCAAGATCCTGACGGCGTGGGCCTGGGGGATTCCGATTGTCTCCACGACGGTGGGCTGCGCCGGGATTCCGGTCCATCCTGGCGAGGATATTCTCATTGCCGACACGGCAGAGGAGTTCGCCGCTGCTGTGGTGCGTTTGCTGCGTGAGCCGGCGCTGGGTGCCCGGCTGGCGGCCAACGGTCGCCGCTATGTGGAGGCCGCCTTTGATTGGCGGGTGGCCTGCCGGCCGCTGGATGAAGTCTACGGAAGACTGAAGGCGGAAAATTAGAAACCAGTTCAGGAGTGAGCAGAGAGCAGCAGGTAGAGAAGGGGGAGCAGAGAGCAGCAGGCAGAAGTTCCTGTTTCCTGCTCACCGCTCACTGCTCACTGTTCACTGCTCACCGCTCACCGCTCACAGTTTCACCTTGCGGGCCAATTTGCATGGGAGGGGAAGAATGAGGGAAGGCATAAGAAAGCTCCAGGCCCTGTACCGCCGCTGGGTGCCGGTGGTGGCCGACCATCCCTGGCGGGCGCTGAGCGTCATCGTGGCGCTGGCCTTAGCGGTGCGTCTGGCCTACGTCATCGTCGTCGCCGGTTTGAACAAGCCGCCCGCTTACGACGGGATCGGCTACGACATTGTGGCGATGACCTTGTTGGAGCAGCACTTCTACGGTGGTTACGCCGGGGTCAGTGCCTTCCGTCCACCGGGCTATCCCTTTTTCCTGGCCGGCGTCTATGCGCTCTTCGGCCACCAGTATGGGGCCGTCCGGCTGCTCCAGGCGGTGCTGGATGCGCTGACCTGTGCGCTGGTCTACGGCATTGGCGCGCGGCTCTTCAACCGCCGGGTAGCGCTGCTGGGCGCACTCGGTCTGAGCGTTTACCCGCTCCAGGTCTACATGGTGGGAGAGTTCTATGCCGAAACGGTCTCGTTTTTCACCCAGGCGGCGGCGCTTTACCTGGCGGTCCTGCTCGTCAAGCGGCGACATTGGGCGCTGCCGCTCGGCGCCGGGCTGTTGATGGCGGCGACCGTCTTGACCCGGCCCACGGCGACGCTTTGGATCCCGTTGATGCTGCTGTGGACTTTCCTGCTGATGCCGCTCTCATGGCGGGAGCGGGTGCGCGATACGGTGCTGGTCGGGATCGGGCTGGCGCTGCTCTTTGGCCCCTGGACGCTGCGCAACTACCTGGTCTTCCACGAATTCATCCCCATCGCCTCGCTGGGCGGGGTGGGGTTCTGGGCCGGGAACAACCCGCTCTCCGACGGCGGCGGGATGCTCCCCTCGCCGGAGACGTGGGGGCCGGGCGCGCCGGAGCACGGTTGGGACGGCTGGGAGGGGTTGACCGAGTACGAAAGCGGCCAGCGGTTTATGGAGCGCGGGTTGACCTGGATCAAGGAGAACCCGCTGAAGTTTGTGGCGTTAGTGCCGCGCAAACTATTGCGGCTCTGGTCGCCGACCGCGTTTGGAGTACAATTTTCGCGGCGGGCCAGCCCGCTGTTGACGGCGGTGGTCTTGCCACCCTACCTGCTGTTCCTGGGGTTGGTGGCGGCGGGGATGGTGCTGGCCCGGCGCGGCTGGCGCGAGCAGGCCCCGCTCTACGCGCTGATCTTGGGGATCAATGCGCTGGTGGCGTTGACCTATGGGGCGACGCGCTACGGGATCGGCATGGCCCCGTGCCTCTGCCTGTATGTGGCGGTGGCGTTGGATGCTCTGTTTTGGAACAGAGTAGCGCAACCTTGAGCTGTGGTTGCCCATCCTGGAAATGCAGGCAACAGGTGACTGCTACCCATTTGGGGGAACTACGCTAAGTTGTAGCGAAGATTATCCAGATTATCAATGTTTAATCTCCGTTACCGCGCCGTTGGCTGGCGGAGGACCACCGGCAGGTAGAGGGCGCGCCCGTTGGCGATGACCAGTGCGGTGGCGGTCGCCGGGGGGCCGACTCCATCGGTGAGGGTGGCGGTGTTGGTGATGAGAGCGGTAAGCGCCGTCGTGACCCGCGCGGCGAAAGTCACCGTGTGCCGCTGCCCGGCGGTCAGCGTGCCGGTCCAGGTGATGCGTGGTCCCGTCACCTGGTAGTGGGCGCCGCCGGTGACGCTCCCGTCCACATAAGCCAGCGTGGGCGGGAGCGGATCGTTGAGGTAGACCGTGGTGCCGGCGCCCAGCAAGCCAAGAGTGTAGGTCAAGACCTCGTTCAGGCCGGCGCTGCTCCGGCTGGCCTTTTTGGTGAGCTCCGGCGCTGGCATCCCCCAGGTCACGGTTAGTGTTGGTTTCCCCTCGGGTATCCAATCGCTGCTGGCGTCGGAAGAGACGAAATACTTGCTGCTGTCAAAGACGGTGTCGGGGGTGTAGAACGCGACGTTGAGCGGCTGCCCGGCGGCGTAGGCTTCGGCGACGGCCTGCGTGGCGTCCCAGGTGTAGGGGATGCCGGGGAAGTCGGGGCCGGCGTCGGTGCGCGGGTAGACCCAGCGCGCCGTGAGGTTCTGCGTCGCCAGCGGCGCGTTGTTCCAGGTGATGCCGTTGGGGTTCAGTTCGTTCCAGGGTTCGCCGACCGCCGAGAGTTGAATGTACGACGGGTCGGATTGGGAGGGGAACGGCCCGGCGTTGCCCCACAGGTGCAGCGTCAGCGTGGCGGAGAGGATGATCCGCCCGGGGGGGATACCTTCCAGCCCGAAGCGCAGGTACGATTTGCTCCAGCAGGGGAAATCGCCGATGAGCGACTGGCTGGCGACGAACAGCCCCTCGCTGCCATAGTTGGTATCGGCCCCGCCGAAAAGCCCGCCTGAGCAGTTGCCGCCCCCACCGACGTAAGCATCGGCCACCGTACTGCTTCCCAATCCCCGGCGGATCACCGTGGTCCCGACCGGCACGGCGCGCTGGGGCTGGTAGGGCGCGGGCGCGAAGGCGAGCTGGCCCCAGGTGGCCGGCTGGAGCGGCACCAGCCCTTCCGGCCAGGTCTGCGCCGGTTCCAGGGGGGCCGGTGGGGCGGCGTCCCGGTCATAGAGATAGAGGCCAAAGCCCCAAACGGTGCCGGGGGCCGGCTGGCTGCTCAGGCCCAAAGACGCAAAGGGGAGGCGGAAGATCGTGGCCCAGCCGGCGTCACAATCATAGTGGGTGGTGGGGCAGGCGCCATTGACATTGGGGCCGGTGTTAAACCAGCTGCCGGCGACGGTGGCGGTGAACGGGGCTGTCCAGCTCTCGTTCCAGCCGCTACCGGTCCCCCGTCCGCGCCGCTGCCAGAAGGGGGCCGTGTCGTTGGGCCAGTTGCGCCAGCCGTTGAAGAAGAAGTAATCGTCGGGCTGGGGCGCGGCGGCCCGGTCGCCCGCCGTGTCCAGGTAGAGCGCGATGCCGTCGTAGCCGCGCGGCTCCTCGGTTGCCATCTCCCACAGGAAATAATCCACCACGGTGATAAAGACGTACAGATACTCAGCGGTGTAGCCCATCCGCACATCCACGTAGTTGTCATGCGTGGTCGCTCTGCCGAACCAGAAGATCGGCGCAGTCTTGTCGTGTTCCGGCGTCCAGGGGCCGGCGGTGGGCCAGACGTTGATGCGGCGCCAGGCAACGGTGGTGGCGGTGGCTGCCGTGGGCGGCGTGACGGGCTGCGCCGTCGCTGGCCAGGCCAGGCTGAGCGCCAGCCCGCCGATGAGCAGGAGGCGGCGCCAGCCCCGGCTAATCTGAGGCCAAACCCAGGGGCGTTTCATGGATTCCTGATCCGTGATTCGTGATCCGTGATTCGTGATCCGTGATTCGTGATCCGTGATTCGTGATCCGTGATTCGTGATTCGCCATTCGCCATTCGTGTATGCGTGCCCGCTACTTCTTCAAGATGATGGGCAGGAAGAGCTCAAAACCCGGCAGCGTAGTCAACGTGCCATCCGCCGAGCAGCTGCGCCCGCCGGCGCTGGTGGAGCAGACGCGGTAATGGTGCAGCGTCCCCGGCCGCATCCCATTGACCTGCAGCTGGTGGTCGGTGAGCGCGGCCAGCTGCACGAGGCTCTGCCCGTAAGCGGTAGTCGTCCCGAACTCCACCTCGGTACTGGCCGCGTCGTCGGTCTGCCAGCGGAAGGTCGCGCCGCAGAAAGTGATGTCGGAGACCTGCAAGCCGCTGATCTGCGGCGGGGTGGTATCTATGACGCCGGTGCTTTCAATCGTCGCCACTAATTTCTGGATGTAGTAGAGGTCGCCCAATCCCCAGGGGCGATCCAGGTAGATCCGCAGCTGTGTGGCGCTGGCGCCCTGCACGTAGGCTTTCGCCAGGAAGATGGACCAGGCGGTCTCCGGCGGGTTGAAGCTGGATTCGCCGAGCTCCGCCTGGAGGCCGAGCCGGGTCAGATACCAGAGGAACATAGCATCGGCGTCGGTGATGTCGTTGAGGTAGGCGGTGGCGGTCAGCCGGTTGGTGTCGGAGAGATAGCGGCCCACCTCCGGGACCAGGCCGAAGAAAACGGGGGCGCGGAGGCCGGTGTAACGCCGTCGGGGATCAGGGCAGCGGGCATTGGCCGCAGCCAGGAAGGTGTTGAAGTTTTTGCCGCTGGTCATCGCCTGCACGGCGACCGTTTCGCCCTCACTGGCAGCGGCTGTTTTCCCCAGTTGCCGGGCGATGCGCGCGTAGCCGATCGCGCCGCTGATGCCGGCGTAGGTATCCACGTTGCCTTTCTTGCTGTCAAAGAGCGTGTCAATTTCGTTCCAGTGGGATTGCAGGTAGCTCCAGTCACCGGTGTAGCGGGCGTAGGCCCACAGGCCGTAGAGCGTGCTCAGCGGCGGGACCGGCGGTGGCCAGCAATTGGGGGTGAAGGCCACGGGGTAGGATTCCCGGCGCACCCCCACGGTTTGCCAGTTGTCGCCCAGTCGCTGCAAAGGCGGATAACGGCTCATCTCGCCAGCCAGGTAGGTGCGGACTTTACTCTGCAACGTCGGCGTCAGGTAGGGGTAGGCAGCGCTGAGGGTATAGATCAGCTCGCCGGGGTCGAACCAGTAGCTATTGCCCGGTTGACAGATGACCAGGCCGTCGGCGGGGTAGAGCGAGTCGCCGGGGAAAGTCTGGTGGTCGGTGAACCCGCGCTCCAGCACGAACGGCAACAGATGGGCGTTGGTATCCACAAGGCGCTGGACCTCATAGCTCAGCCGGGCCACCAGATCGGGGGCGGGATGGGCGACGGGGCGCGTGGGCTCGGTCCAGACGTAGGTGGAGAGCGGCGGGGTGGCGGCTAACGCGGCCGGGAGGAGGGTCAGCGGGGGCGTGAGCTCAACGGCCGGGGAGCCGGCGAGCTCCGGCCTGGCGGTATCCGCTGCTTCCGTCGTGGCGTGGCCGATGGCGGCCAGGCCTCCCTCTGAGACGCGCCAGAAGAGCCGCCCGGAGGCAATTACCAGTGGGCGATGGGCGATCCCCTCACCGACCTGCGGGCCGGGGAACGGCCAGGCGGTGGTGAAAAAGGGCAGCGGCCCCTCACGGATGGGGCACTGGCCGGCGGGATCGGGCGGGGAGGGCGGCGTAGAGGCCGGCGGGCAGGCGTTCCAGTTGTTGGCGACATTGGCGATGGGGATGAGCGTCCCATTGGTCAGATCAAGCGCGCCGAGCCGTTCCCAGCTGTCTATGTAGAGCAGGTTGCCACCGATGGAGAGCATAGAAGGCTCATCGGAGGTGGCGCGAAACTGGTAGTTGAACGGGGTGCTGGCGCTGGCGCGCAGGCCGGTGATGTCCAGCGTGCTCAGGTCCATGCGTCCCAGCTCGGCGTCGTAGAGGCTGGAGACATGCCCGGAGCCGCCGTCGGTCTGGATACCGTGGCGGGCGCGGTAGCGGAGGTAGAGGGCGCCGTCCTTGACGACCGGCGGATCCGGCGCGTCGCCGTTGCCGAAGGTGTAGAGCACCGGGGCCGGGCCGCGCAGCGCGCCAGTGCTGGCCTCTAACGCGAAGAAAGTCTGTTCAGCCGGGTGCGCGGCGAGATAGCTGACGATACGGGGGCGGACGGCGGCCCAATCGGCCTCCCAATCCGGATTGAGCGCGCCGGCGGCGTCCATGGCGCTGTCACCGTTGTGCAGCAGGGTGTGGAAGTAGTAAAGCGATTGAGAACGGTAGATCACGTTATTGCCGGCCACGACCGGCCAGCGCTCGGCCAGCGATTGCCCCTGGAGGCGGGTGCGCCAGCGCAGCGTCCCGCTGGTAGCCCCCAGCGCGTAGGCGTAGAGGTCCTCTGCGCCCAAGTAGACCGTCTGGCCGTCGGCGCTCAGCGCCGCCGAGGTCAAAATGGGCGCGTTGACGGTATACTTCCAGACCAGGGCGCCCGTGTTGGCGTTCAGCGCGTAGAAGATCCCGTCGGTGGAGCCAATGTAGACGATATTGTTGCCCACCACCGGCGCGGTAGCGATCCCGCCGCCGGTGAGATAGGACCAGACCGGCGTACCGGTCGCCGTATCAAAGGCGTGGACGTGGCCGCTGTGCGTCCCCACATAGACCCGGTTGCCCTGGACGGCGGCGCTATGACGGATGGGCGCGCCGGTATCCTGCACCCAGAGGACGGTGGGGGCGCCGCCGCCGGCATCTTGATCGGCGTCTAACGCATAGAGCTTGCCGTTGAGCGAGCCGATGAAGAGCCGGTTGGCCGCGACGACCGGCTGGGCGCGGCTGGCTAAGGGGGCTTCGTTCCAGCGCCAGTAGTAGCGGTAGGGCGGGCGCACCTCTTGTGTACTGGCGCCGGTGTGCTGGGCATCATGTTGCAGCTGCGGCCAATCGGCAGCGTCATCCAGCGGTGAAGCCTCGGGGGAAACCGGCCGGGATTCCGGGACGGGTGTCGGTGTGGCACTGGCGGGCTGAAGTGGTGAGCCGGCCCGGCCACCGCCTGTGACCAGGCATCCTATCAGTACCAGGAAAGCCCCCCAGCGTGGTAGGTTCAACTGAAGACCTCCTTGTCAAAAACGTGAAAAGCTTGTAGTGAGGCGCTTTAGCGCCAGCCCCTGCGCTGAAGCGTGTTATTACAAGCCTGAAAGTAAGCGCAAGTGAATGATGAGCCGTGAGCCGTAGCCATCTGCTCACTGCTCACTATGCACTCTTACCTGCCTGGTGTGGCTGCGCCTATGGCATTCGTTTAGAGGATGATTTTCTGGTAGGTGATGTGGGTGTAGCCGCCGCTGGTCCAGGGGTGCGCGACATGGTCATAGGTTCCCAGCCCGGCGGCTGCGGCCAGCAGCAGATACTCAGCCGCCTCGTCCCAGGCATAGTAGGCCGGTTCCTCGGCCAGCAGGTCAAACATCACGCAATCCATGGCGACCGGGTCGGTGGCAAAGAGCAGGCTTTCGGGGAAGCCGCCAAACAGGTTCCAGGGGATGGGGACAGAATTGGTGTTATCCTTGCTGCCAAACAGTGCATCACCTAAGATCAGCACGGTTTTGTTGCGGATGTGCGGGTTGAGGTAAATATCCACCAGCGGGTTGTGGTCTGAGCGGTAGGTGCTGCTGTAGGGATCTACGTAATCGTGCAGCAGGCTGCATTGGTTAATGGAGCCGAAGTGGTGTTTAAACCCCAAGGTGACGCCGGTGATGGAGTGCGATTTCAGGATCGGCACATTGATCAAATAGGCGGCCTCGGTCACCACACGGGCCAGATACTGCGCCGGGATACCGGGGCGGCTGAAGGAGATCGGCGTGGGGAAATCGGTATCGCCCACCTCGCAGAAAGTGACGCCGGCAGTGCAGCCATTGCGGAAGTAGGTGGGGATCGGGCGGACGGCGTCAAAGATCACGATGTCGCTCAGCGCCACGCCGATGGCGGTCAGCCCCTGGATGATGGCGTTGATGGGCTGGTAGAGCGCATCAATGATGTTACCGTTGCCGGAGTTGTTGAAGTTGATCTTGATGGCGACTTTGCCGGCCGTATAGTTGGGGATCAAGGCGCGCCAGGCGTCGGCGCGGGTAGAAGTACCGGTCAGTGCCATCACCCCCTGGTCTACCATGGCCGTGACTACCGACTGGTTGACGTACTGCCAGTAGTAGTTGCTGCTCCCGTTCCAGCTGGTGGCGTCGGTATCGCGGACATGGATGACTTTGGGTTGGCCTGGGGTGGTGGTCGGGGCCATGTAAGCTTCCACCGTGGCCTGAGCCTGCGCATCCGTGAGCTGACCGGCTTTGTGGGCCTTGATCGCCTGATCGATCGCGCTCTGGCTGCCGGCCAGCAACGCCGCCAGCGAACGCCGGCTGCGCCACAAGCCGCCACCCACTACCAGGCCCGCGCCGGTCAAGGCCAGCCCTTTCAAAAAATCCCGACGGCTGAGTTGAGCTCGCTTCATGGTATCTCCTCACGTTTCACGTTTCACGCTTCACGCCTCACGTTTTACGTTTCACGTTTTACGTTTCACGCTTCCCCACTTTGCTAATTGTTCCTCAAAACGATGGGCAGATAGGCCCAGTAGATAGTCAGGGTGACGTGAATGTAGCGGGGATAGATGGCGATGTGAGAGCGGTAAGTATCGGTCACGGTCAGGGTGACGGTGTAGTAGCCCAGGGCGGTGTAGCTATGGGAGGGGTTGAGCGCGGTACTGGTGCTGCCATCCCCAAAATTCCAGCGCCGGCTGATAATCCCGCCGATGGATTGGTCGGTGAACTGGACCAGCAGGGGCGCCAGTCCAAAGCGCGGGGTCGCCGTGAAGTCGGCCTGGAGCGGGGGATAGGTCACGGTGATATAGCGAGGGCGCGTCAACTTGTTGGCGCGATAAGCGTCGGTGATGGTCAACGTTACCGTGTAAAACCCGACGGCGTTGTAAGAATGGGCCGGGCTAGGCTGGGTGCTGGTTCCGCCATCGCCAAACTGCCACAAGCGGCTTACTACAGTCCCGGTGGAGCGGTCGGTGAATTGGACGTTAAGCGGCCCGGTTCCAGATTGAGGAGAGGCGGTGAAGTCGGCCTGGAGCAGGGGATAGGTCACGGTGATAGCGTTACGTTTGACCACGGTGCTCGGCTCGCCGGTGGAGGTCCGGGTCACGGTCAGGGTGACGGTGTAGGTTTTGGGCAAGGTATAGCTGTGAGTGGGGTTTTGGGCGGCACTGATGGCACCGTCGCCGAAGTCCCAATGCCATTCGGAAGGGGAACCGGTGGAGAGATTGGTGAATTGCACTGTCAGCGGCGCGGTACCGCTGCGCGGCGTGGCGCTGAAATCAGCCTGCAAGGTTTGGGTGATCCCCTGGTAGCCAAAGACTGCGACCCCTGGGTTGCTGTCCAGCCAGCCGGCCCACCCTTCACGGCCGAGCTCGTAGTCGTCGCCCGTGCCGCTGTTGACCAGCAGGGTGTAGACGAGGCGTGCCGTCCCCCCACTGGCGGGGATGGGACGTGTGGGTGAGAAGACGCCGTTCCCCTGAGGCAATTCCAGGGCCCAACGCTGGGGAGTATTGCCACTGTAAATCTCACCGGCGGTCCCTGTGGCATACGAGTAATTGGTGACGGCTGAGCCGTTGACCTGCACCTGGACGGTGTTGACCGTCCAGCCGGTGGGGACCTGGTCCGAATAGTAAAAGCCGCGCAGGGCTACCGCTTCGTTGTTGGTGACCATGATCGTCACCGTAATACGCCCACCACTGCCAACAGCCCAGAAGTTCTGGGGTTGCACTGTGCGACTGATGGTGATTTGTTTCGTGCGGGGGTAGATGAAATCAAAGCTCGCCGCATAGAGCCGGATGGCGATCAAGGTCCCCACGGCCAGGCCAATTCCCCCCAGCGTGACCAGGATCAGGCGTCGGATCCAATGGTTGGTTGTCATGTCTTCCTCTCACCTTATCCACCCCAACAAACACAGCAGTTGTAACAGGCACAAATCATCGCGAAGTAGAAGACCAGGGCAGGGGAATGTGAAGGGGGAAATACAGAAGCCGTGCCTCAATTCATACTCTCTATTATAGGTGAAGGAGATTGATCCGTCAAGATGGTGCAAAGGGCAAAGCTTGAACGGTTTTCTAATCCCCCAGCTCTCTTAAACAGGAAGGTGGGGAGATTTTGTGGGTGGTGAAGCTGCCCGCTAAATCTCCCCCCAGCTTATCAAACGCTAAGGTTGGGCTTCCCGCGCGACGAGGGGCAAATAAACCTTGGCGCGGGGCACGGGTGGGGTGACCAGCACATAGGTCTGGGCAGTAAGCATCCCCACCTGAGCTGTGATGACGGCCGTCCCGGTCTGTTGCGTGGTGTAGAATATTGCCAACGCCGCACCCTGACGAGTCGTTGTGCTATAGATGATATTCCCGTTCAGCATCCCCAACGTGGTACTGAATACTACCGGTGTGTCATCTAACACGGGATAGCCGGAAGCGCTACGCACCGTTGCTGTGACGGTGGCTGTATCCACCCCATTGGCCTCCAGGCTGGTTGGATAAAGTGTGATCTCCAACGTGGAAGGCGGTTCGTTGACCGTGAATTGCCACTCCCAAAGGCCAACGTTGCCGGCTTGATCCTCTGCTGCCAGCCGGATCGTATGAAGGCCATTGCTCAAGGTAGGGGAAGTGCCGGTGACTACGCCGGTATCTGGGTCATAATTGGGCGCGATCACCCTTTCATCCACCTGGAGCACAATCGTGCTGCTCAGGATGCCGCTGTCGCTATCGCTGATGATGCCTCCAATCTCTACCAGGCTGCTGGTCGCCGTGCTTGCAGGGACCGGGGTCGGTATGCTCATAGTCGGCGGCGTGATGTCGTAACGCACGGTGGTGCTGGTCTCCGGCCCCTCGTTGCCCACCAGGTCTCTGAAACGGACCCGGATGGTCTTAAGTCCCTCGTCGCCGGTCAATGTGACCGGCAGGGTGGTTGTATAAGCTACCCACTGGCGCACGGTCGGACCGTCTTGCAGGTCGCCGTCCACGAAGAGTGCCACGGTATCGGCGGCGGCGGCCAATTGCAAGTGAACGGTGGTCAGCCGGACGTAAGGCCCCTCGGCAACGGAGATGTTGCCAGACGGAACAGTGCTATCCACAATCACATTGTCATCACTGGCATCCGCGCTGTTGTTGCCGGCCAGATCGGTGGCGCGCACTTGCACCTGGACGGTAAAGCTGTCTAACAACGGGACGGGCCAGATATAACTACCATCGTTCTCGGTGGCGGCGACGATGAGGTTGGGGAAGGTGGCGCCGCCGTCGGTAGAGTAGGCCAGCGCGATGGGGTGCGCCCCGAAGTGGGGATCGGTGGCGGTCCAGGTGATGGTGTAGCTGCTGCCGCCCTGGATGATCTCCCCACCATTGGGGGCGGTCAGGGTCACTGTGGGTGGTGTGCTATCCAGGATTATATTCTCGTCGCTGGCGTCTGATGCAGCATGACCGACCAGGTCGGTAGCGGTCACCCGCACACGTACTTGCTCATTGTCCACCGCCGGGACGTTCCAGAGATAGCTGCTGTTGGGAAGGCCCTCAGCGATTGGTTGGAAGGTGAGGCCGCCGTCGGTGGAATAGGTGAGGGCGATGGGTGTGCTCCCGAAGTGCGCATCGGCCGCGGTCCAGGTGATCGTGAAGGTGCCGCCACCCAGCAAGATCTCGCCGCCGTTGGGCGCGGTGAGCGTCACGGTTGGGGCGGTGTTGTCAAGGCTGAAATTGGCGTCGCTGGGATCGGAGGTGGCATGGCCCACAACATCAGTGGCGGTGACGCGGACGCGGACGGTGGTGCTCTCCAGCGCCGG
>CAYTGR010000003.1:0-26976 GCA_964437445.1 uncultured Anaerolineales bacterium
GCGTGACCTCCCCCGCGACCTGACCCCTGCCGCACGCGCCACCTTCACCGCGTGCTGGCGCGAAAGCGCGTCAGGTGGAACGGGGGTTAGGGCGGCGGCCCCGCCAGCGCGACCCCCTTTCTCCGGGGCGGGCGTCCCTGCCCGCCACCCCCTCCGCCGGCGTGACCTCCACTCCCTCCCCGCGCCGCCCTAACTATGTATTCGACGAAATATATATCTACCTGTAGATAGTATATATCTAAATCTATATATCTACTCCTATATAGCCTCCTTTCGCCCTGACCGGCCACCCAACCACATCACCTGCTCATATGCCATCGGCCATCGGCTGCTTCGTCCCCGGCAGTCCCGGCTACAATGTCAAACGGGTTCGCATTAAGTAGCAAAACGTCCGGCTTCAGCGCGGCTAACGGCGCTCAAGCGCCTGAAGACGAACTTTACTACTGTTCCCTATTCACCGCTCACTCTTCACTGCTCACTGCCATCCGCACCCCAAGACATTACCTGAGACTCTCCGCGGTGAGTTTTTGCAGTCGGGTCATTCGTGTAGTCGTGGAAGCATTCGTGGCCAGCCACCCAACCTTAGTTCAAAGCCGGGCTATTACAATTCATTATAAGAATAATCCCAACGAAGTCAACAACCTTTCGCCATTCGCTATTTGCTATTCGCCATTTGCTATTCGCCAGTGCAGGTCAATCACAAAACGTAGCAGCAAATCAGGGCTCACACAAATCTGGGGCGGATCAAGGGGGAGGGCCGTCTGGGGACGCCTTCCGGCGTTTTTGCGGGGCCAGGAGCGGCCGGCGGCGCCAGTGCCGTGTGGGAAGCGCAGCGCAGTCGCGCCGGGGACCATTGCAGGTTGCCCCTGGCGATACGTGATACGATACGTGATAGAGGAAAGTCCGATGGTGGTGGCCCGGCTGTTATTTGGGAGCACCCCCGGTGGGAGTTGAACCCACAACCTACGGATTAGAAGTCCGTCGCGCTATCCTGTTGCGCCACGGGGGCCTGAAGTGTCATGCATGGATGGTGAGCCAGGGGGACTGACCCACCCTACCATGCCCTGTTATCGTTCCAGCAGAATCGGACGCAACCCCTTGCGCACCTCTGGGCCGGAGAGCACCCGGAGCACCTGCTCCGGCGTTTGCGCGACAAACGCCGCCAGCTGGCGCGGCGAAAGCGGTTGGTTGCCGTTGCTCAGGAAAACGCGGAAGATGGCCTCCAACAGCGTCGGCGCTTGCTGGATGTAATCCGGCTGGCGGCTGCAATGTTTGCTGATGATGTATTGCAGACCATCCACCTGCCGGACTTCACAGGTTTCCCAGTCAATCCAATCAATTTTCTCCGTGACGCGCTGACCACTGTAGGCCGCCCGGTGTTCGTGGCAGAGATGGGCCACCAGCTCTACATTCAGGTCCAACCCTCGTTTGGTCCACCACTCAAAATCCACATGAAATGGCGTATCCAGCGTTGGTTTAATGAACTGCGCCAGCTCGGGAATGGGTGGAAGGTTTACCATCAGTCTTCACCTCGGTATGCCCAGTAATGATCGCCCAATGCTACGTACTGCGGCGCGGTGGTCAGGATAGACAACAGGGGGGCCGGCGGCACCCGCCGGATCAGGTTCAGTGCACCATACAGGGTTACCGCGTGCACGGCCCGCTGGAGGCTCAAGACGGCCAGGCCGCGGAAGCATTGCTCCAGCAGCGTTTCCAGCGGCATCCGCCGGATCTTCTCGGCCAGCGCATCCAGGGCCAGGGCATCGGGCACGGCAAACGCCGCCAGCTCGTCAAACTCGCAGACGACCGGGAAGCGGGTCATGCTAAAGGAGATCTGGTTGTTGTCTACCGTGGCCGTCCGCAACCATTCCCCCCGCTTGGAGCGGATCTTGCGTGTTTGCGCCACAATCGTCCCCACTTTGTCGCCCCGGCGCAAATCAATGTAGGAGCCGACGTTCACTTTGGCGCGCTGATACCATTCCGCCAGCCCGTAGATGTAGTGGCCGCTGCGGACCACCCAGCCAGGAAACTCCTGGCCGGTCTCGTTGTCAATGAAAGTGAAACGAATCCGGTCGGTCAGCCGGGCCGTAGGGAAAAACTGTTGCAGCCGTTGCGTCAAGGGGAGCGTACCACTTCGCCAGTGTGGGTAATTTAATATGACGGTGATTTGATCGTTGTCCGGCGTTTCCGCGACGCTTTCGGCCCACTCGTCATCAAGCCGCTTTTCCAGCAAGAGCACGTCTTGGCCCAGCCCGGCGCGATTGTAAGGGATGGGGACGTAGCGCAAATGCGGCGGTGATTCGCGTACGGCTTCCGGTTCCATCCGGCGGAGATACCAGAGAGCCTGGCCGGCCGGTCCGACCTCGTCAAACCGGGTGTCCCGCTCCAGGGCATACTCCAGCGAGAAGATCTGCAGGGGTTCCGAGATCTCGGCCGGGAGCTCCATCTCGGCCAGGAAAGCCGTGGTGGGGAGCGGGCCGCCGCCGGCCATGTCTAACATGGCTTCAGCAATGTTAAGCTGCAAGGCCGGAATTTCCATCAACAGATCGCGGACGAACCACTGGTCGGCCACGGAGACGAAATGGCGGTTGTTCTCCAGGCCCTTGGCCAGGATGGTTTTAATCTGCTCACCGTGTTCCGCGTACAGCTCTGCCGGCGTTTGGGCGTCGGTTGGAAGATAGCTGGCCTGGTTCAGGAAGTGGTCGCGTTGCAGATCGGCGGTGAACTCGCGCTCTTTGCCGTCTTCTAACCGGACCCGGATGACCGAGAACGGCTCATATTCCGGGTTGTGCCCGGGTCGCACCTTGATCACATCGCCCAACAGATTCCCCAGGTGCGGGAAAATGACCCGCTCGCCCACCTGGTAGGACTCGGCCGGGCGGTAAATGCGTCCCTGCGCCAGGGTTTGTTGGGCCAGCTCCATAATTTGGCGGTGGCGATACTGAATCAGCTCTTGCGTCAATTGTTCCAGCGTCTGCGGCTGTTCAATTTCAACCAGATGGTTAGCCAGATAGTCAAGGTCTTTGGGAAGAAGGGAGAACTGTTCCCAAAGTTGATTGTTTTTTACGGTATCCACACTCATGCTGCTCCCAGAATAATGCAGGCTTGCTTCAAGAAGTGTTTGATTCAGTTTTACAGAGCCTATTAGCTACATAACCAACTGAATTATACCAGGATAAGGGCAGTTGTAAAGTCAATCGCTTTCTCTTTTTCCTGGCCTGCTGGTAGCAGGGCCGAGGCGTCCCTGGGCTTAACGAAAGGTGTAAGTTAGCCACTTGGGGTATATAATCAACGCCGGAGGTGCTATGACAGGTATTGAGGCCCTGTTGGATATGCTGGCGGCGGCGCGCGTGCGCTACATCTTTGGCAACCCGGGTTCCACGGAGCTGCCTTTGAATGAGGCGTTGGCGCGCGATTCGCGCTTTCAGTACATCTTCGGATTGCAAGAGCTGCCGTTGACGGCGATGGCCGACGGCTATGCCATGGCCTCGGGTGGGTTGGGCGTGGTCTCCGTGCACATTTGCCCCGGGTTGGGCAACGCGATGGGGATGCTCTACAACGCTTACCGTGAAGGGACGTCGCTGTTGCTCCTGGCCGGTCAGCAGGACCGGCGGTTGCGGTTTGAGGAACCGGCGATGGAAGGCGACCTGGTAGCCGTCGCCCGCCCGTGGACCAAATGGGCGGCGGAGGTGCAGCGGGTTGAGGATGTTCCCACCGCCGTGCGGCGCGCGGTCCAGGTGGCGCTGACCCCGCCTACCGGCCCGGTTTTCCTGTCGCTGCCGGTGGATGTGCAGTTGGAACGCGCTGACGGCCTGGATCTGACGCTATCCCGGTTGCCCGACCGCCGGACACGCCCGCCATCCGCGGCGTTGCAGGAAGCGGCCCGGCTTTTGGCCCAGGCTCGGAACCCGGTGATCCTGGCCGGCAGCCGCGTGACCGAAGCCGGCGCGACCGCTGAACTGGCGCAGCTGGCCGACCAGCTCGGAGCGCCCGTCTTTGCCGAAATGCAAACTTCGCATGGACGGCTGCCCATGCCGGCCGAGCATCCCCTTTACGCGGGCGCTCTGCCGCTGCGTGCGCCGGACATTAGCCGGCTGCTGGCAGAGTTTGACGTCATGCTCGTGGTCGGCATGAACTTGCTGCGCCAGCTGGTCTACTGCGAGCCGGCCGGCCCGCTTCCGGCCTCGGCTCGCCTGATCCAGCTGGACATCAACCCGTGGGAACTGGGGAAGAACTACCCGGTGGAGGTGGCCCTGCTGGGCGATCCCCAGGTCACCCTGGCAGAGCTCTGCCGGGAGGTGGCGGCGCTGTATCCTGCCGCTCAGGTGCAGGCCGCCGCTCAACGGCGGGCCAGGCATACCGCCCGCCGTGCCGCCGAGCGGCAGGCCCTGCTGGCAGAGATAGCTGCCCAGTGGGACCGGCGTCCTCTGACGCCCCTGGCCTGCATGGGCGCGTTGGCGCGCGTGCTCCCCCCTCACGCGGCGGTGGTCCAGGAGGCGGCCACGACCCACCGCGATGTGCTGGAACGGCTCGCCGTGCTGCGCGACCCCGCCGGCTATTTCGCGCATCGCGGGTGGGGGCTGGGTTGGGGCTTGGGGTGTGCGCTCGGCGTGAAGCTGGCCTGGCCTGAGCGACCGGTCGTGGCCCTGCTGGGCGATGGCGCGGCGCTTTACGGGATCCAGGGGCTCTGGACGGCTGCCCACCATCACATCCCGGTCATTTTCTTGATCGCCAACAATGCTCAGTACGAAATCCTCAAAGTGAACGCCGCTCTGCTGCCGTTGCCCGCGCCCGATTGGACTCGCTTCCCAGGGATAGCGCTCACCGATCCCCCGGTGGATTTTGTCGGCCTGGCCCAGGCGTTCGGCGTGGAGGCTTATCGGGTCACGGCCCCTGACGAATTGAGCGAGCGGGTCAGCCGCGCTCTGCATCGCACCGAGCCGCTCTTGCTGGAGGTGCCGATAGAGCGGCAATAATGGCCTATAGAGGGGATTGACAAATACCGAAAAATAACGCAAACTATAAGTAATCCAGGGAAAGGAGGTTTAGCGATGGCAGCTCCGGTGGAACAGGTGGGCTTGGTAACGGTTTATGTCGCTCAGGGGATGCTGCGCGCCATGGTCATCAGGGGGGCCTTGGAGAGCGCTGGGATTCCGGTCATGCTCAGCTATGAGTCGTTCGGCCAGACCCTGGGACTGACGGTGGACGGGCTGGGGCAGGTGCGTGTGATGGTGCCGGCCGAGTGGGCCAGGGAGGCCAAAGAGCTGCTGACCGCGCAACCACCGACCGGTGAACGTTTTTCAGTGCCTAAACCGCCTCCCGCGGCTTGAGCTTCCTGCGGTCAATCAGCGAATCAGCGCGTCGGCTGTATGGAGTCCAGCCGATGGTTGGTTCGCTGATTTGTTGCCTGTTTGATTCAAGCCGCAGACCTTTCACCTGGCGCATTCATTCAGGAGGATTTTGGATGGTACTTCGTGACGCTGTCGCCACACGGGCCCTCTTTGACCGCTGGGCCTTGACCTATGACGATACGGTGCAGGACGGCCCGCTGACCGGCTATCAGCAAAGCCTGGCGACCACGGCAGCTCAATTAGCCTTGCCACCTGCGGCCCGGGTATTGGATCTCGGCATTGGCACCGGGACCTTTGCGGCACTGCTGCCCACCCCGGGCATTCAGGTCTGGGGCGTGGATGTTTCAGCCGGGATGCTGGCCCGTTGCCGGGAAATGCACCCGCAGTTTACGCTGACGGTCGGCTCCTTTTACCCGCTCCCCCATGCCACCGGGCAATTTGACGCGGTCATCTCCAGTTTTGCCTTTCATGAGGTGTGGCCGGCCGAGCGGGCCGCGGCCTGCGTGGAAATGGCCCGCGTGTTGCGCCCGGGCGGCACCCTTTGCCTGCTGGATATCATCTTTGCGTCGCCGGCCGCCGTTGCTGAAGCCCGGCTGGCTCTGGGCGAGCTGTGGGATGACGGCGAGGCTTACCCCCTGGTGGGTGAGCTGGACGCGCTGCTGCGCGCCGCCGGCTTCGTGGCCCTGCGCTGGCAGCAGCCGGCGCCCTGGCATTGGGCCGTCACCGGCATCCAGGGTGAACCGATCCATGGATAATCCAGGGGTCATCGTCATTGGTGGGGGCCTGGCCGGGAGCGAGGCCGCCTGGCAGGCGGCCGAGCGCGGCCTGCCCGTCCGCCTCTACGAGATGCGGCCGGCGCAGTTGACGCCGGCGCACACCACCGGTGACCTGGCCGAGCTGGTCTGCTCTAACTCGCTCGGCTCGGAGGCGGTGGACCGCGCCTCCGGGCTGCTCAAAGCCGAACTGCGGCGGCTCGGCTCGCTGCTGATGGC
Source organism: uncultured Anaerolineales bacterium (assembly GCA_964437445.1). Taxonomy (GTDB): domain Bacteria; phylum Chloroflexota; class Anaerolineae; order B4-G1; family SLSP01; genus CAYTGR01. The sequence continues at coordinate 6,344 of CAYTGR010000003.1, forward strand.
GGTTGCCGACGCGCACCGGGTCCCGGCCGGCAGCGCGCTGGCCGTGGATCGGGAGGGCTTCGCCGCTGAGGTCACGCGCCGGATCACCGCCCATCCGCGCATCACGTTGGTCCGCGAGGAGGTGACGGCGCTGCCGGCGTCCGGGCCGGTCGTCGTCGCCAGCGGGCCGCTCACCTCTGCACCGCTGGCGGCGGCGCTCCAGGCGTTCACCGGCAGCGAGTCCCTCGCCTTCTACGATGCCATCGCGCCGATTGTGGAGGTAGATTCCATTGACTTCACCCGGGCTTTCCGCGCCTCGCGGTACGGGAAAGGTGAGGAGGAAGCGGGCGATTACATCAACTGCCCTCTGACCCCAGAGGAATACGAGCGCTTTGTCGCGGCACTCCTGAGCGCCGAACGCGCCGAGCTGCGCGACTTTGAGCGGAGCGATCCGCATTTCTTTGAGGCCTGCCTGCCGGTGGAAGTGCTCGCGGCGCGCGGCCCCGACGCCCTGGCCTACGGGCCGCTCCGCCCGGTCGGGCTGACGGATCCATGTACGGGCCGGCGGCCTGCCGCCGTCGTCCAACTGCGGCAGGATAACGCCGCCGGGACGCTCTACAACCTGGTCGGGTTCCAGACCAACCTGAAGTACGGCGAGCAGGATCGCGTGCTGCGGTTGATCCCCGGCCTGGAAAACGCCCGCTTTGTGCGCTACGGCTCTATGCACCGCAACACCTATCTCAACGCCCCCCGGCTGTTGCTGCCGACCTTGCAGGCCCGCGCCCGGCCCGATCTCTTCTTCGCCGGGCAGCTCGCCGGGCTGGAGGGGTATGCGGGCAACATTGCCGGTGGCTGGCTGGCCGGCGTGAACGCGGCGCGGCTGGCGTTGGGGCAGGACCTGTGGACCCTCCCTCCGGAGACGATGATGGGGGCGCTGCTGGCCTACCTCACGCAGGCCGACCCGGCGACTTTCCAGCCGATGAAGGCCAACCTGGGGCTCCTGCCGCCCCTGGAAAAGCGCCTCCGTGGCAAACGCGACCGGAGCGCCGCTTACGCCCGCCGCGCGCTGGCGAGTCTGGACCAATGGAGGGAGGGCATTCAGCCATGACGACACTCCTCCTCGTTGAAGATGCCCGCGATCTGGCTCAGGTGATCGTCCGCGATCTGGAGGCGGCTGGCTACCGGGTGCTCTACGCCGCCGACGGGTTGACCGGCGTCCAGCTCTTCACCGATCATCAGCCCGACCTGGTCATTCTGGATTGGATGCTGCCCAGGCTGGACGGCCTGGAGGTCCTGCGGCGTATCCGGCAGCACTCCGCCGTGCCGGTGCTGATGCTGACCGCCCGCGCTGAAGAGGCCGACCGGGTGATCGGTCTGGAGGTGGGCGCTGACGATTACCTCATCAAGCCGTTTGGCATGAGAGAATTGATTGCCCGCGTCCGGGCGCTGTTGCGCCGGATTGAGAACCTGCAACAGCTCCTCACCGCTGACCGCGAGCCGACGGCCACGCCGGTAACCTGCGGCCCGCTGCGGTTGGATCCCACCGGTTTCCAGGCCACGTTAGACGGCGGCCCGCTGGAGTTGACGCGCACCGAGTTTGATCTGCTCTATTTGTTGCTGCGCAACCCCGGTCGTGCTTTCAGCCGCAACTACCTGCTGGATACGGTCTGGGGCGAATCCTATGTGGTGGGCGACCGTTCTGTGGACAATGCCATCCTGCGTTTACGCAAGAAGCTGGGGCCGCTCGGCGACGCGATTGAGACGGTCTGGGGCGTGGGCTACCGCGTCAAAAGTCAACTGCCATGAACCAAACAGGGAATAGCCGTCGGTGGTCGCCAGCGTGGTCAGCGCCGCTCTGGCAGGCGTTGCTGGAGAGCTTTGGGTTGGGGCTGGGCTTTGTCTTTGCCCTCACCCGTTCCATCGGAGTACTGCCGGCCTACGCCTTTAGCAGCGGATTCTTTTTGCTGTGTGGTGGCTGCGGCCTGTGGGTGGTCCTGCGCGCTCGCCTGCCCCAGGGTTCCTGGCGCCAGCAGGCGCTCTGGGAACTGGCGGCCAGCCTGCTGGTCAGTCTGATGATGGCAGGGCTCCAGGCTGTGACTGTCCCGCTCGGTTGGAGTGCGGTCTGGGAGCAATCCAATTTGGGGACAGGGTTGTTAATCACGTTTTTGTTGTTCTGCACCGGCCCCGGTTATCTGCTGGCGCGGGGCGGGGTGCGCTTTTGGCGTTTCTGGGATCGCCTGCGCCGCCGGCGGATGTTGTGGGCGTTGACCCACGCGCTCCTCTCGGTCGTGGTGTTAGTGGCCGCGCTGGGAGCCATTGGGCTGTTCCTCATCTCCCCCTATTCCGGCACGGCGGCCGAGACCCAGGCTGCCGCGACCAGTCCCTTGAGCCGGCTGCTGGCACAGGTCATCGTGAGTCTTTTCCCCTCCACCGCGGTGATGGTGGCATTGACGTTAATGGCTTTGACGGTGGTGCTGCCGCCGGCGGCCCTCTTCTCGCTCATCGTGGCGCGCCGGACGACGCAGCGGTTGGAGCGGCTGGCTGCGGCGGCGGGGGCATTGCGGCGCGGTGATTACGGCGCGCGGGTGCCGGTCCAGGGCGAGGACGAACTGGCGCAGCTGCAGGCTGACTTCAATGCGATGGCCGAAGAGCTGGAGCGGACGCTCAAAGCGCTCCAGGCCGAGCGTGACCGGACGGCGGCCCTGCTCCAATCCCGGCGTGAGCTGATCGCGGCCGTCTCTCACGAGCTGCGTACCCCGGTGGCAACGGTGCGTGCCACGCTGGAGTCGGCGCTGGCTGGCTGGGGGGAGGAGCGTTCCCCCTCGGCGCTGCGCCGCGATCTGGAGGTCATGGAGAGTGAGATCACCCGCCTGCAACGGTTGATAGACGACCTTTTCACGCTGGCGCGGACTGAAGCCGGCGGGCTGACGTTGGACTGCCGCCCGACCGACATCGGCCCGCTGGTGCAGGAGATCACGGCGGCGGTCGCGCCCTTAGCCTGGCAGAGCGGCCGGGTGGAGGTGGTGGCGGAGCTCCCGCCGGACCTGCCCCTGGCCTGGGTGGACGGCGAGCGGTTGAAGCAGGTGCTCGTCAATCTGCTGCGCAACGGGGTGCGCCACACGCCGCCCGGCGGGATCGTCGTGGCGGCCGTCGTGGCGGAACCGGAGTTGCTCCGCCTGGAAGTGCGTGATACCGGCGCGGGGATCCCGCCGGAGGAATTGCCGCGCATCTGGGAACGGTTCTACCGGGGGACCCAGCCCGCCACGGACGACGGCAGCGGCGCTGGGCTGGGACTGGCGCTCGTCAAGGAGCTGACCGAGGCGATGGGCGGCACGGTAGCCGTGGAAAGTACCGTCGGCCAGGGCAGCTGCTTCACCGTGCGGCTACCGCGTGTCTAATGCCGGCGGTGCGGATGGAATACGTGCTACGTGTTGCGTATTCCGTTTCACACTTCATGCACAGGTATCAATATTTGGAAGTTCAGGTTTGTAGTGAGGCGCTTTAGCGCCGTTTTCGGCGTGCTGAAGCGCGCCCCTGGGAACAGACAGAAAGGGGATGGTACACCCCTGTTGCGGTGCACCATCCCCTTGTGGCAGACTACGATTCGTACCGGGCGATCAGGTCTGCGGCGATCAGGCCGGAGGCGATGGTCGTGGGAACTCCGCCGCCGGGGTGCGTGGAAGCACCGACCAGGTAGAGGCCCTGGATGGATTTGGATTTGGCCGCCGGGCGGAAGACTGCCTCGTGGGCCACGTCCTGCCGCAGCGCGTAGATAGCGCCTTCTGGTGTGCGCAGATTGCGCTCAAAGTCCAGCGGGGTGGCCAGCTCGGCAATCTCCACGTGCTCCTGCAGGCCGGGAATGTAGCGCCGGCTGTAGTAGGCCACGATCTTCTCAATCAATTCCGGCTTGACCGCGTCCCAGCTGCGGCCGTCGGCCCGGCGGTAGGGCGCTGGTGTCAGCGTGAGGATGAGGGTATGCCGGCCCGGCGGGGCCAGCTGCGGGTCGCTGTGCGAGGTCCAGCTGATGATGCCGAATTGCCGGTCCGCGTTGAACTGCCGGGACAGGTACTCCTGCTGCCAGAAGTCGTTCATGGCCGCCAGGGAGACCGTCGCCAGCGTGTGGTGCGATTGGAGCGGCGGCTCGTAGTTCACGCCCAGGTAGAGCATGGGAATGGCGATGGCGTACTCGTAGCTCTTGATCCCCACCCGTGCCAGCCAGGGCAGGTGGGCCTCGCCGATTAGCCCCAAGTAGAGCGTTTTGGCGTTAATGTCGGAGACGATGACCGGGGCGGTGAGCTCGGTCCCATCGTCCAGGACGACGCCCACGGCGCGGCGCTGGCGCACCATCACCTGCTTGACCGGCGTGTTGAGCCGGACTTCCAGCCCGTGGCGCTCGCCGCAGCGCTGGAGTGCCTTGGGGATGCCGATCATGCCGCCCTGGCTGTAGTAGAGACCGTCGTGCTCGCCGACAGGGATGACGGCGAAGAGCCCCGGCGCCAGTTCCGGCGGCAGGCCGATGAAGAAGCTCTGGTAGGCGAGCGATTCCAGGACCTGGGGATGTTTGAAGAAACGGCGGAGTACGTCCTGGTAACTGTTCAGGAAGAGCGGCACGAACCTGGACATGGCCGGGTTGCGGGCGAAGAAAGCCCGCAGATCCCCCAGCGTCATGGCCGGACTCAAAAAAAGGTCCTGGGCTGCCGCGTTAAATTCCCGCATGTAAGCGACGTAGGCGTACCAGCCGGCGACGTCGTCGGGGGCGATTTTGCCGATCTCCTCGGCGGCGGCCTCCACCGAAAGGGGGCGCGGGACCTGCGTCCCATCCTGGCGGGCCAGGGTGTAGATAGGGTCGCACGCCACCAGGTCCACCTCGGCCCGCAGCGAGGTGCCTAACCGTCGGAAGGCCAGGTCAATCAGCGCCGGGCTTTCAATGAGCGAGGCCCCCAGGTCAAAGTGATAGCCCTGGCGCTCAAAGGTGGAGCAACAGCCGCCGACGCGCGGCCCCTGCTCCAGGATCACCGTTTTGCGGCCCTGAGCGGCCAGCTGCGCCCCGACGCTCAAACCGCCGGTGCCGGCGCCAATCACAATGGCATCGTAATCAGCCATGGTGGGCCGCCTAAACGGCATACCGCGCGGGCAGGTAAGGCAACTGGCGGACCAGGTTCTGCACAAAGCGCTTTTGGGAATCGCTCAGCTGCTGGTAGCCGACGAAGAGCGCCACGGCCAACAGCAGCAGAAGCCCTAATACGATTTGTCCCGTCGTCAAAGTTTTCTTTTCCATGGTGGTTTCCTTTCTCAACTGCTCACTTTTTACTTCTCACTCTATTCCCCGCCTATTCATACTTCTCAATCAAGTTGGCGGCGATGTAGCCGGAGGCGATGGTGGTCGGCACACCCCCGCCGGGATGGGTGGAGGAGCCGGTCAGGTAGAGCCCGCGGATGCTCTTGGAGCGGGCCGCCGGGCGGAAGACGGCCATCGCCGGCAAATCCTGCTGGAAGGCGTAGATGGCGCCCTCCGGTAAACGCAGGCGGCGCTCAAAGTCCAACGGCGTGGCGCAATCCACCACCTTCACGTGCTCTTTCAGCCCCGGCACGACAGAGCGCGAGAGATAATCCAGCGTCCGTTCCACGAAGTGTGGCTTCTCCGCGTCCCAATCGGTCCCGGCCAGATGATAGAATCCCTCCGGGATCAGGTTCAGGACGTGATGGCCGGCCGGTGCGAGCGAAGGATCGGAGTGGCTGGGCCAGCAGATCAGGCCGATTGGCTCATCGGGCAGGCGGCCGCGCTCTACGGCGTTGAACCAGTAGTCGTTGACGCCCTCTGGCGTGACCGCAATAAAGCTGTGGTGTGAGGCCAGCGGCGGCGTGTAATCCACGCCCACGTAAATCATCGGCACCGCCTTGGAATATTTATAGCTCCGAATGCCGGTGCGGGTCAGTCCGGGTAGCACCTCTTCGCCGATCAGCTTGCAGTAGAGCGTGCGGGCGTTGATGTTGGAGACGACGAGCCGGGCGGTGATTTGTGTGCCGTCGGCCAGCACGACGCCCTCCGCCCGGCGTTCGTGCACGAGCACGCGCGTCACCTCGCTGTTGAGGCGGACCTCCATGCCGGCGCGCTCGCCACAGCGTTGCAGCGCCGCCGGGATCTGGATCATGCCGCCGCGCGGGTAGTAGACTCCCTCATGCTCGCTGTAGGGGACCATGGCGAAGGCGCCGGGGACTAAGGCCGGCGGGTAACCGAAGTAGAGCGATTGGTAGCCCATCGTCGCCAGGATTTTCTCGCTCTTGAAGTAACGCTGGATGATGTCCTGATAGCTGGCGAGGAAGACCGGCAGGAATTTGAGCAGGCGCGGGTTCTTCTGGGCCATGGAGAGCAGATCGCCGAGAGTGTCGGCCGGCTCCACAAAGAAGGTGTCTAACGCCACCGCGGTCAACTCGCGCATGAAGGCCACGAAATCGTGCCAGCGGCGGCCGTCCTCCGGCGAAATCTCGGCGATGATGCGCCCGGTCTCCTCCACGGAGAGCGGGTAGGTGATCCGGCTGCCGTCGCGCGCGACGATGGACATGATGGGGTCGCAGGGGATCAGGTCCACCTCCTTTTGCAGCGTCGTGCCGAGTTTCTGGAAGACCAACTCCATCGGCTTGAGCACTTCCACGATGGAAGCGCCCACATCAAAGCGGAAGCCGTCCCGCTCAAAGGTGGAGCAGCAGCCACCGATCCGTTCGTTCTGCTCCAACACGAGGACCTTGCGTCCCTGGTGGGCGAGCAGAGCCCCGGCTGTGAGGCCGCCGCACCCGGCACCGATCACAATTGCATCGTAGTCTGCCATCCGTTGACCTCCTTAAACGTGAAACGTGAAACGTAAAACGTGAAGCGTGAAACATGAAGCGTGAAACGTGAAATGTGCGCAGGGTGTCGCAGCCGTTTAGAACGTGGTGACAGGTTCCAGCGGCAGCGGCGGGTAGATTTGTTGCGGATTGGGCGGCATGGAGTTGTAAACCCAGGTGACGCGCAGAGCGCCGCAGGCCACGCCCCCATAGCGCTGTATGCCCAGGAACGGGCCACGGACCAGCACGTCCTCCATGCTCAGGGCCATCCCAAAGAGCGCCACGGGCGTTCCGGTCGGAATGGCGCGCAATTCTGCCCCGTAGACCGAGGCCGCGAAAATGACGTGCTCCGGGTCGGGCGTCTGCGCCTGCAACACCGGGATGATGGTCGGGTAGCCGTCGGCGCCGATGTAGGCCAGGAACTTGAGGTTACCCAGCTTGCTCAACAGCGCGCGCGTCCACGGATTGAGCGCCGTTTGCCGGGCACGCCGGCCAAAGGCCACCCGCGCCAGCAGCGTTTGCAGCGAGGCGGTCACGATGCGGCCCATCGGCAGCGCCTTCTGCCCGGTCTGCGCGACCAGGTCCATGTAATAGACCGTATGGACGCCGAAGTAGGCGTTGTAGCGGAACATCGGTGTGGCGTTGTAGGCGTCGTACTCCGGCCCTTGTTGCGCCGTATGCGTGAAGGTCGCCTGGCCGCGCCAGAGCTGCTTGTCCATCGTCATGATCAGAAAGCCGGCCTGGGGGCGGCGGCGGATGAATTGCTTGCTGGCCCCCTCGGTGAATTGCCCCCAGACCAGTTGGGTGGGGGAACTGGCCTGGAGTGTCGCGATCAGGCTCAGGTGGGGCAGCCCCTCGTCGTTGACGGTGGCCAGCAGCCCGACCTTCATGGTCGGCTTAAAGGCTGCGATGTCCGCTTCAGAAAATTCGGTGCGCATGATGACCCCCTTCTTACTCCTGATTCCCCACTTCATGTACAACGCGCGTTGCGCCGGTGGCGATGACGATAGCCGGATCCACGCCGGACGCCGTCGCCCACTCAGTCGCGGCGGCCAGTTCGTCCGCCGTGAGCAGCGGCGTTGCGGCGTAGGCCCAGGTCAGGCCCAGACGGCGGTATTTGTCGCGGCAGAGGTTGTTGAAGGCACAGAGCTCCCACCGCTCCACCGCGCCGTCCAGCTGCGTCGCAATCCAGGCCCCGATCCCGTGCAGCGTCGCGCGGTTGAGCGTCGCGCCGGGGATCAATGGCGTGCGGATCCAGAGGCGCAGCGGCGGTGTCCGCCCGGCGCTCTGAGCGCACGCCTGGCGCAGGTTGGCTAAGATCCGCTCGTTGGACTGACCGGTGAAGGCGCGATGCCGCTCGGCATCTATCTCCTTGAGGTCGTAGAGCAGCAGATCCACGTGCGGCAGCAGCGCCGCCAACGTCGCCGGCGCGGCCAGCCCGCAGGTATCCAGTGCGGTCTGGACGCCGGCCGCGTGCAGCTGCTGCAGGAGCGCCAGCGCGAAGCCGGGCTGGAGCGTTGGCTCGCCGCCGGAGAGCGTCACCCCGCCGCCGGACGTCTCAAAGTAGGTCCGATCTTTGAGCAGCTCGGCGACCAGCGCCTCCACCGTGATGGCTGTGCCCAGCAGCTCCAGTGCGTTGGCCGGGCAGGCTTCCACGCAGGTGCCGCAGCCGGTGCAGGTCGCGCGGGCGATGGTGAGGCCGGCCGGGGTCAGCTTCAGGTTGCCGTGCGGGCAGGTGGCCACACAGGTCCCACATCCCAGGCAGCGGGTCTCCAACCATTGCACCTGGGGCTGGGACGAGAGGCTCTCCGGGTTGTGACACCAGGCGCAGGCCAGCGGGCAGCCCTTGAAGAAGACGGTGGTGCGGATGCCGGGGCCGTCCTCGGTGGAGAGCCGTTGCAGGTGCAAAATGCGACCGGTGGTCATGTTCTCTACATGCGGTGCGCCTCGCGCGCGATGATCTCGTCCTGCAACTCTTTGCCGATGCTGGTGAAGTAGGCGTTGTAGCCGGTGACGCGGACGAGCAGGTGGCGGTACTGTTCCGGGTGGCGTTGGGCGTCGCGCAGCAGCTCGGCGTCAATCAAGTTGATCTGCAAAGCCGTCCCGCCGTTTTCCACGTAACTCCGCAGGAAGGCCTTGAATTTGGCCCGGTGCTCCGGGTCGCGTAGCAGTGCCGGGCTAAAGGTCATGGTGTGGCTGCCACCGTTGGGCAGGAGGTTGACAAATCCCTCCCACGGGCCGGTGGGGCTTTTGCCGCCCAGCACTTTGCCCACCGAGTTGACGTTGGCCGTCGGTCCCTGGCTGTCGGCCCCGTTGGAGGGACAGAGGGCATTGGAGAGGAATTTGCCCCGGGGCCGGCCGTCGGGACTGGCCGGCAGGATGAAGCTGTCGGCGATCCAGTAATTCCAGCTTAGCATCCCAGGGCGGAATTGCCGGTGGGTGGCCTGGGTCTGGTAGCGCCAGGTTTCCCCGGTCCACAGTTCCATCACCTGCCGGGCCAGCGCGTCGGCAGTGTCGTCGTCACGGCCATACTTGGGCGCTTTGTGCAGCGCGCGAGCCTGCAGGATCTCATGCCCCTCCCAGTTATCCCGCAGGGCCTGGAGCAACTCGGCCATCGTGCAGAGCTTTTGCTCAAAGACCAGATAGCGAATCGCCAGCAGCGAATCCACGGTGGTGGCATAGGTGACGGCCTCAAGGGTGACGTAGTTGAGCTCGGCCCCGCCCTGGTTGATATCCAGCCCGCGCTCGGCGCAGCCCCGCACCAGGCACGACAGGTAGGGCGTCGGCGAGAAGCGGGCGCGGATGGCCTCCGTCCGTTCGTAGAGCGCCACAATCTGCTGGATGATAAAGCGGGTCTGCGCCGCGTAGGCCTCCCAGAACTGCTCCCAGGTCGTGAAGGTGGTGGGATCGCCGGTATCCGGGCCCCAACGCCGGCGCGGCTCGGGCTGGCCGGTCATGGGATCGGTGAAGGGCAGCAGGTCGTAGCCGCCGGTCAGTGCCAGTTCCACGGCCTTGAGCAGGTTCAGGTTGCAGTCCACCGTGCCGGAGCGGTCGTTGCCCTGCATGGTGTTCTCCAGACAGCCGACCGGCGCATAATCCCACACGTTCTCCGGTGTGATCAGCCGGCCGGCGGCGGAGCGCTCGGCCTGCAGCAACATACCCGCCATGGAGCGCTCGTCAAAGTTGAGCAGGAACGGCGCGCCCTGGCTGGAGGCGATCATCTCCACCACCCTGTCCAGCAGCGCGTCGGGACTGCGGCGGTGCAGGCGGACGTTGGGCTTGGGCTCTAAGATGGGGGAGAGCTCGTCAATGACCTCCAGGATGGCGTAGGTCAGGTCGTTGGTCAGGTCCACGCCGCCGGGACCGCAGCCGGAGAGGGTGATCAACTGCCCGTAGCCGGCCGTGATCCCCTGGTTGCCGCCGGTGCGAATCATGGCGTCGTAGGCGGTGTTGCAGTGGAGCCAGAAGCATTTCAGGATCTCCTTGCCGAATTCCCGATCCATCCCGGCCGCCAGCGAACGTTCCCAAAAGGGGTAGAGATACTGGTCTATCCGGCCGAAGGAAGTGCCGGGGCCGGGGTAATTCTCGTCGGCCATGACGAGCATGTGCGTGAGCCAGAGGGCCTGCACGGCCTCCCAGAAGGTCGCGGCCGGTTCCCAGGGGACGCGCTGGAGGATAGCGGCCAGCTGTTCCAGCTCGGCGCGGCGGACAGGGTCGGCTTCCTGGGCGGCCTGCGCGGCACAGCGTTGGGCGTAGCCGGCGGCAACGTCGCGCGCCGTTGTGGCGGCGGTCCGCATGGCGCGCAGCTGGGCGCCGCGCGGCCCGCGCTGCTCGGCGGGCGAGAGGGCCGCGTAACGGGCCTCCAGGTCGGCGTGAATGGATTTCCAGCCCTCCCGCAGGACGCGCGGATAGTCGGGGATGAGATGGCCGCCCGTCGCGCCGGCGTTGCCGTAGCCGTGGTTGTGGAACCACTGGATAGCGGCGCGGGTCCCTTTTTTGCTGTCTACCAGCCTGAGATACTCGCGCGCTTCCGCCTGGGTAAGGCAGGTGGAGGTCATGACGTTAAACCGCGCGCCGGCCAGCAGGTCGCCGGGCAGGAGCTCCTGGGGCAGATAGTGGACCAGCACCTCACGGTTGAACCAGGCCTTGCGTTCCGGGATGCTCCAGCTCCAGAAGTCGGGCGGGAGCCGGACCGGTTGTGCGGTCTGTTTGAAGGCCGACCGGAAGGTGCGGAAGAAGGCGTAGGTCTCCGGCACGATGTAGAAATTGAGCTCTTCATACTGGAAGTCCCACGGTGTCCCTGTTGTCCAGGCTGTGAACTCGTTGTTCCACGCCCGGCGCACGCCCTGGAAGTAATAGTCGCGCAGCCATTGGATGCGGGGCGAGAGGTTGTGTGGGGTCTTAATCTGATAACGTGGGGTGACCTGGATTGCTTCAGCCATTGGATACCTCCTGTAAATGGCGCGCGCCGTGTTCCAGCATTTCCACCATGATCGCTGAGGCGGCGGCGCTCTCTTGGGCCGTCAGGGCGGCCACCAGGCGGCGGTGGAAGTCAAACACTTCATCCACAACCGGACTGGCGCGGTAACGGGTGAAGAAGCGACGGGTCAGGTTGGTGTAAACCCCTTTGATGGAGTTCATGATCAGGGCGTAGAGGGTGTTGCCGGAGGCTAACGCCACTTGCAAATGGAGCGCAAAGTCCAGTTCCACCAGCGCCGTCGCATCCTGGCGGTCGGCTTGCGCCTCGGCCGCCAACAGCGCCTCCAGCTGCTGGAGCTGCGCCGGGCTGCGCTGGAGGGCGGCCAGACGTGCGGTTTCGGCCTCCAGCAGCAGGCGCATGGCGAGCAGTCCCTGGATCAGGTCGGGGGCCAGGGCCCCTTCGTGGTAGGCCAGCAGCGAGGAGAGCAGCGCACAGGAGCCTTGCGTGCGGAAGTCGTTGACGTAGACCCCTTTACGCGGCAGGATTTCCACCAGCCCTTTCGCGGCCAGCTCTACCAGCGCCTGATGGAGCACCGGGCGGCTCACGGCCAGCTGCGCGGCCAGGTCGCGCTCGGAGGGCAGCCGTTGGCCGGCCTGGAGCTCGCCGGAGAGGATCAGCTCTTCTAAACGGTGGACACAGGCCTCTTTCAGGCTGGGCACGGCCAGCGGCCCCCAGGCGATAGGTCTCTCGCTCAACGGATCATCCCTCGCGCCATGATGGGTAAAACGCAGTTTCGGGTTCCGGCCGTGACGGGTGGGGTGAGGGGGTAGGAAAGGAAATGCAATCTGGTAAAACCACCTGCCACTTTAAGTATTATAGGAGATTTGGGGGCGGAAGTCAAGCGGCAAAATGGGGTTTTTTGCCCCTCGTTGCGACAATCCTGCGACACTTCGGTGATACTGCCGCGACAGCCGCCGGGTATGCTTACAGGTGATCACAGACGACTGATCACAGGCTACGGCAACGAGCAGCCGTCATGGTTCAAAGCATCACATAAAGGAGCTAAATCTATGTCGTATCGTTTAGGGCTGGCGTTGGGCTGCGTGTTAATTGTCATCGGGTTATGGGTGGGGTCGTTGGCAGGTGTACCGGCACAAGCCGCCGTGCCCTCGAATCTATCCACGGTTGACGCCTACCTTCAGGAGCAGGTGCAGGCACAGCATTTCCCCGGCCTGGCGGTGGCGATTGTACAAGGCGATCAGCCGATTCTCGTGCGCGGATACGGTGAGGCCGGCTCGGGCCGCCCGATGACGACTCAGACGCAGTTTTACCTCGGTTCGGTGACCAAATCGTTCACTGCGCTGGCCGTGATGCAGCTGGTGGAGCAGGGCAGGCTGGACCTGGACGCACCGGTTCAGCGCTACCTGCCCTGGTTCCAGGTGGCCGATTCGCAGGCTTCGGCGCAGATCACCGTGCGCCATCTGCTCAACCAGACCAGTGGCCTGAGCGAAGCGACCGATCCGGGCGCGAACCGCTACGCACCTACGCTGACCGAGCAGGTACGTCTCCTGCAGCAGGCTCCGCTCGCTGCGCCGGTGGGCAGCCGCTTCCAGTATGACAGCCAGAACTATCGTGTGCTGGGACTCCTGATTGAGCAGGTGAGCGGCCAACCCTACGGGGAATATCTGCACGATCACGTCTTCAATCCGTTGGGTATGGCGCATACCGTGGCCGATCCGACCGCCGCGTCCGAGCTGGCGCAAGGGTACGGCCAGGCGTTCGGCATTGCCCTCCCGCGCCAGCAGGTTTTCCGTCCGGGCGCACTCCCTTCGGGTTACCTCATCTCCAGTGCTGAGGAAATGGCGCATTACTTGATCGCCCTACTCAATGAGGGGCAGTACAACGGTCAATCTATTGTCCGGCCTGACACATTGCGCCAGATGTTAACCCCGCCCGTTGAGGTGGAAAGCGATTACGGCATGGGCTGGGTGGTTACAGAATCGTCGGACGGCATCCAGGTGATTTATCACACCGGGGCGTTGGAAAATTTCTACACGGCCGTCATGCTCTTGCCGGAACAGCAGATCGGTTTTGCGTTGCTCTGCAATCAAAACAGCCTGTTCCAGATGTTGACTGGTCATGACGCGGTGATGATCGGCCTGGCCAATTTGTTGGTCGGCGATCCTGTGCCCGCGTCAGGTACGTTGGACTGGTTGAACTGGCTGCTGGCAGGGCTGGCGGCCTTGAGCGTGCTGATTGCTTTGGCCCTGCTCTGGCGGCTGCCCCGGTGGGCGATGCGTGCCGCGCGCCGGCCGCGCCTGTTGCAATGGGCCGCCGTGCTGTTGAATTTGGCGCTGCCGGTGGCTGTCCTCTTGTTCCTGCCGCGATTGCTGGGGATGGTGCTGGGTGGCGGCACAGGTACCTGGTCGGAGTTCTACGGCCTGCTGCCGGATATAGCGCTCTGGCTGCTGACGTTGAGCGGGTTGGGGCTGATACGTGCCGTGGCACAGGGAGGGCTGCTGATGCGTCGGCGGTCACGGTTCTTTGGGGCGTAGCCCGTGACTGTGCAATAACACAACGATTAGATTGTTGCGGAGGAACCTGCTATGAATCAACCTGCCACGATTGCCATGGATTGGGTGCCGGCCTTCGGGCCAAGCACTGCTGTGCTGGATATGGAAACTGTACTCAGCTGCTCGCTGCTGATCTGGTTGCTCGCCAGACTGCTGCCCGCTGCAACAAATTACGTTTGCAACTCACTGATTGACTCAGTCTCAGTGATGAAGACGCATTGACCATTCTCAAAGGAATTCTCCACGAGCTGGCGTTTATCAGTGGGGGATAAAAATGTGAGCAGTGAGCGGTGAGCAGGAAACAGGAACTTCTACCTGTTGCTCTCTGCTCACCACTTAACTGGTTTCTATACTTCAAGGAAGAGGAGCATCTATGAATCGCATTACACGCCGGGAATTTTTACGACTTTCTCTCGCCGGGTTGGGAGTGACGGCGGCCGTTGCTGGCGGCTACCACTTCCTGGGACCGGAACGGTTGCCGGACGACGGCACGGCTGCGACCTACTATGGGGCGCGCCAGGAGAAGTTCCTGCAGGAGTTCAGCGCCACGTTAGAGTATCTCCGCACGGCGCTCGCTGCCCACTATACCCCTGCCTTTGCCGACACGGTAGTTGCGGAGACGTTACCGTTGGCCGGCACGCTGATGCTCGCCGTGCCCTACATTGGCGGTGACGCTAATGAGCTGACCAGCAACCTGGTCCAATCGGCCGGCGCGCTGGCTTATTACCAGGTGATGAAAACGCACGGCAAGTCATTACCGGAGATCGGCCAGATTCTTTACGAAGGCTTTGACGCCCAAATGGCCGCGACGCCCGGTCTGGTCTCCGGTTTCATGGGGGCGGCCCAGTCGTTAGGGCTGACCGGGCAGCAGGTCAAGCACGACGCCGTCATCTCGCAGCAACGACAGTACCCGGAAGATTGGGTCTTCACTTACGTGGCGGGCGACGGCGTGGCCTTTGATTGGGGGGTGGATTATACGGAGTGTGGCGTCTGCAAGTTTTACCACGCGCAGGGTGCCGACGAGTTCACGCCTTACCTGTGCCAGCTGGACTTTCCGATAAGCCGCGCTTTCAAGATGGGGTTGCAGCGTACTGAGACACTCGCGCAGGGCGGTCGGCGCTGCGACTTCCGCTACAAGGCCGGGCGCGAGACCCCCTCCGGCTGGCCGCCGCCGTTCTGGAAGGATGAAGGATGAGGGAGGAAGACGGAAAAGCAGGAGGGATAGGGAACAGGGAGATTTAGGAAACAGCTTCACTGCTGATGGCTGATGGCTGATGGCTGATGGCTGACGGCTGATTGTTGATTCGTTGACTCGCTAATTCAAGGAGCATCTCATGACCGATTTGATCATCTCTACTGCCGGCCTGACCCGCCGGTTTGGTAACTTGACCGCCGTGGACGGCCTGGAACTGGCCGTGCCGCGCGGCAGCATCTATGGTTTCCTGGGACCGAACGGCGCTGGCAAAACCACCACCATCCGCCTGCTGTTGGGGCTGATTGAGCCGGATGCCGGCGCGGTACAACTCTTCGGCACACCGCTGGCCCGGCAGCGCTTGGCGCTGCTGCGCCGGGTTGGCGCGCTCGTGGAGACACCCTCCCTTTATCCGCACCTGACCGGTCGTGAAAATCTGGAGCTACTCCGCCAGTTGCGCAACACCACCCGGGCCAACCTTAGCTACGTCTTGCACCTGGTTGGGCTGGAGGAGGCCGCCAACCGCCGCGTCAAAGAGTACTCTCTGGGGATGCGCCAGCGCCTGGGGCTGGCGTGCGCACTCTTGGGCGATCCCGAACTGCTGATTCTGGATGAACCGACCAACGGGCTGGACCCGGCCGGCATTTACGAGATGCGTGACTTCATCTGCCGCCTGCCGCACGAACTGGGGGTCACCGTTTTCCTCTCCAGCCATTTGCTCAACGAGGTGGAGCAGATGGCGACTCACATCGGCATCATCCAGGAGGGCCGGCTGCGCTTCCAAGGGACGCCCGAGGCGCTCCGTGCCCAGGTGGAGCAGCAGGTCGCGCTGGGCGTGGACCAACCGCAGCGGGCCAAAGAGCTGCTCAAGCAGGCCGGTTGGCAGGTCAAGAGCAACGGCGCGCACCGGATCGTGGTCGCTGCCAACGGCCAATCCGACGCAGCGCTCCTCAACGCGCAGCTGGTGCGCGGCGGAGTCAATGTCTATCACCTCAACCTGGAACAGCCGACATTGGAAGAGCTCTTCCTGCAAATGACGGGGATGTAAGATCTAAAGTGTGAAACGTGAAACGTGAGGCGTGATACGTGAAACGTGAGGCGTGATACGTGAAGCGTGATACGTGATACGTGAAGCGTGAAACGTGAAGAATCACGAATCACTATTTCTGTTTTTTCTGTTTAAGGAGATTCCCATGCTGACTTTATTTCGCGCGCTGAGCGCCGAGACATTGAAAACGAAACGGACCCTGGCTCTGTTGTTGACCTTTATCGCACCGCTGGCGGTGGTGGCTTTGCAGACCATCATGCTACACCAGCGGGGGATTGAGTGGCTCAAAGGGGTGGAGCATAAGTGGTTCTGGTTCGCCGAGCAGGTCACCATTTTCTGGAGCTTGTTGATGCTGCCGCTTTTCATTACCTTGCAAACTTCGCTCCTGGCTCAGATAGAGCACAACCAGCGCGCCTGGAAGCAGCTCTTCGCCCAACCGCTGCCGCGCAGCGCCATCTATTTCGCCAAGCAGCTGGTCGCCATGCTGTTGATCGGGCTGAGCATCGTTCTGCTCTACGTCTTCACGGGCGTCAGTGGCCTGATAGTGGATGCTCTGGTGCCGGCGTTACAGCTGGGCCGGATCATCCCGTGGGGCGACTTTGCGCGCATGGCGCTGCTGCTCTACCTGAGCTCCTGGTTGCTGATCTCATTTCATACCTGGGTGGCGTTGCGCTGGCCGAGCTTCGTCGTCGCGTCGACGGTTGGGATCATCGCCACCGTTTGCGGCGTCGTGGTCAGCAGCTCCGACCAGTGGAGCAAACTCTATCCCTGGACGATGCCCGCCATGCTGGTCTACCAGTATTGCGAGCAGGGAACGCTGTGGTGGGGTCTCCTCACCGTCGGCTGTTTGGGGGGAGTGGTGGCGGCGCTCTTCGGCGCTTGGGACGTGACCGACCGCGACATATTGTAACTGCCGGGCGTTGGGACAAGAAGGGGGGGCCTGGCGCGTTATGTGGCGCGAGGCCCCTGAAGGTGTAAGCGCCTGTGCCCGGGTGATTGGACGATGGCGCTATTGCAGGTATGCTCCGATCTTAATTGCCTGTCGGTATTTCTGGTAACTGGCAGGGCAGCGCTACCAGCGACCGCGCAGCCACTTGCGGAACAACCCAATAGATAATATTGAGATCACCAGGATCACTATCAACGCGGTGAAGATGGCCAGCGCATTTCCTAATCGTGAGAGGAAGAGCAGCTGGCCCTGCTGGATCCGCCCCACCACGTCGACGGGGGTAATGCTCGTGGCTTCAGCAAATTGCCAGGTGTCTAGCCAGAACGAAGGCAACGTGAAGACCAGAAAGAGCAGCGAGACCCCGGCCAGCATCAGCGACCCCCAGTTCACCAACCGGTCCACTTTGGCGGCGGTCTCGGCCTGGAAGATATCGTCAAAGTGGTTGACCATGTCGCTCAGCGTCGTGATGTTGCGCTCGGCGTAGCTCAAGAGCCGCTGTGTTCCCATCACTTCCACCAGGCGCTGGAACTTCTCCACGCCGTACTCCGCCCGGCTGATCAGGTGCGGCTCGGCCATCTCCTGGGCGATGGCCAGCAGGCGCGAGTAGCGGGTGGTCGCGCCGGTGAGATGGGCCAGCAGTTCCCGTTCCATTGCAAATTCACCGACACGCATCAGCCCTTCCTGTTTGCGCCGCATTACCTTGACCACTTCTTCCAGGGCCTGGGTACTGTAATTTTCCACCAATTGGGCCAGCGCCTGAATCTCCACGCCGGTCTCCAGCAGATGCTCAAAAGCGCGCCAGTATTGTTGGTAGGTGACCTTACTGGTAGGGGTCGGCAGGTCGGAAATGAACAATTGCTGGCTGCGGGCAAAATCTGAAGGGATGACCAGGGTTGTCCGCGAGGTGATCAGGCAGATCTCGTCTTCCCAGGTGGCGGTATCGGCTTTGAAGATTTCCTCTGACAGGTCAGCCCGATAACGGGGGAGCAGGCGAGTGCTCTGTTTGGTGATTTTGGGATTCTTGCCCGGTCGCTTGAGGATGGCTCCTTCCAGCAACGAGGCCAGCAAGCCACATAGCTCTGGATTTTGGCGGACGTCTTTGGCATCCACTATTTTCATCTCGGTGCTGGTGAGGGAGGCCTCTTCGGGGGCCGTTTCCGGCGGGATGTAGAGCCGTTCAAAGAAGAAATTGACGTAGGAATCGTAGAAAGGTGGCGTGAGCGAGTGCTCGGCAGGACACCAGTTTAACAGCGAGGAACTATGATTCCCGTTCAGTGTCACCGGCGGCAACAGCTCGGTGAAGCGGCGCAGCGCTTCCAGGGCGATGTGCCAGTGCACTGGCGAGTAAAGCAACGGTGGCGGGGCGTCCGGGTCTACATGGAGCCAATTCAGAAAATGATGGATGGATTGGGCTCGCCGCTGTTGTTCCGGGTTAGCGCTGCCTTCCAACTCGTGTAACCACCCAATGGCACTGGCCAGATCAAACGGACTTTGCAACGTCACCACGTCGGTCGCCACATTGAGCAGCAGGGTAGCGGTTTTGTATTCGCGCGTTAACGAGACGATAAAAAAGCCCAGGGGAGTCAGCCGGATGGTGATGTCCCATTGTCGCCATTCCGGCAGGAAGAGCTTCTTGAATTGAAGGTTGGTCAGTAATTCGGGTTCAAACTCCATCCCTTCTTTGCTAACCTGGTAGACCGGTGCATGGTGCGTTTCAAGAAGGCGATAACGGAACAGGCCCATGGCATACCCCAGCAATTCAGCATCCATCTCCACATCATCGGCTTCGGTTGTGGCAATAGGGGCGGATACGGTGCGAAAATGATCATTGTGGGCCATGGTGTGCGGCAATTTTTGCACGTAACGGATAAACTCTGGCGTGTTGCGAAACGCATCCAGCTCGCCGTGGCGTTCTTTGGGGAGAAAGTGTTGGGCGTCAATTGCCATGATCAGACGAGTGTGTCCGACAACTTTGACTTTTTGTTCTGGGCGGGCCATAGTACTCCTCTTCGGTCACAAATTCAAGCCAGAGCATTTTACATTATACTCCGGTTGTCAATTCTCTATATTGACTAAATGACCGCCAGACTAAACAACTGTTGGTTTTCAAAATCCGTGTATACTATGGCTGTCGGCAATGTTAAATTACGGTGGAGAACCTCCATGGCCGGCAGACGCATTGGGACGAAATGGGCGCGGCTCTATGGCTGGCTGGCCGAGCGGCTTTACCATGAGCTGGCCTGG
This sequence comes from uncultured Anaerolineales bacterium, assembly GCA_964437445.1. Taxonomy (GTDB): domain Bacteria; phylum Chloroflexota; class Anaerolineae; order B4-G1; family SLSP01; genus CAYTGR01. The sequence continues at coordinate 25,574 of CAYTGR010000003.1, forward strand.
GCCTATGATCTGGTCAGCTGGTTGGTCAGCGCCGGGCAGTGGGCCGCGTGGCGCCGCGCGGCGCTGGCCTATCTGCCGCCGGGCCGCGTCTTGGAGGTCGGCTTTGGCACCGGCGCGCTGCTGATAGAGCTGGCCGGGAGCGGGCGCACCGTGGTCGGGCTGGACCTCTCGCCGGAGATGCACCGCCAGACTGCGCGCAAGCTGCAACGGCGGGGCCTGCAGGTGGCGCGTGTCCGCGCACCGACCCAGGCGATGCCGTTTGCCGCCGGCACGTTTGACGCTCTGTTGTCCACCTTCCCGGCCAACTACATTCTGGACCCGGCGACGTGGCGCGAGGCTGCCCGGCTGTTGCGTCCGGGAGGATGCCTGGTCATCACCGGTCTCTGGCTGCAGGTGGATTGGCCCTGGCTGGCCTGGCTGTTGCGGCCCATCTATGGGGCAGCCCCGCCGCTGCTGGCCCACTTCCAGGCGGCCGCCAGTGCCGCGGGCCTGCACCTGAGACTGGAGGAAGCCGGCTCCGGTCCCATCCGGTTGCCCATCCTGATCCTGGAACTGCTACCCCCATAGCCATTTCACGTCTCACGTCTCACGTTTCACGTATCACGTATCACGTATCACGTATCACGTATCATGAATTCATCACCAAACTCTTGCACTCCCGACCTGGAGCCCCGGACCACGCCGGGCGCGCAGGTGGAGCGGCTGCCCACGGGCGGCTGGCGGCTGAGCGTCCCGGCCGGCCCTGGCGGGACCTACCGCTGGGCGCAGCTGGACGATTACCTCCGCCGGGCGCGCTCCGCTTTTGCCTGGCGGCCACCGGTCACGCTGCGGGTACGGGCGCACGTCTCGGCAGCGGCGCTGCCCGGCACCTGGGGTTTCGGCTTCTGGAACGACCCGTTCAGCGTGAGCCTGGGTCTCGGCGGGATGGCCCGCCGGTTGCCCGCGCTGCCCAATGCGGCCTGGTTCTTCTACGCCTCGCCGCCGAACTATCTGGCGCTGCGTGACACGCATCCGGCCCAGGGCTGGCTGGCGGCAACTTTTGCCGCCCCGCGCATCCCCTCATTGGCGCTGGCCCCGGGCACGCCGCTGCTCCCGCTCCTGGCCTGGCCGCCGGCCGCGCGCTGGCTGCGGCGGCTGGCGCGCGCATTCGTGCAGGAGGATGCCACCGCCCTGACCGTTGATCCGACGGCGTGGCACACCTGCGCGCTCACCTGGCAGGCGGATACCGTCCGCTTTGCGGTGGATGACGCCGAGGTCTGGACGACGCCGGTCGCGCCACGCGGTCCCCTGGGGCTGGTCCTCTGGCTGGATAACCAGTACGCGGCCTTCCCGCCGGAGGGACGGCTTCGCTTCGGCACGCTGCCCAATCCACCGGCCTGGCTGGAGCTGGGGGAGATAGCCGT
>CAYTGR010000003.1:27076-57130 GCA_964437445.1 uncultured Anaerolineales bacterium
CAGCCATCAGCCATCAGCCATCAGCCATCAGCCATCAGCCATCAGCCATCAGCCATCAGCCAATGAAATACGTAACACGCAATACGCAAAATGATCAGGGAACCTGAAAGTGAGCTGCTCGGATGGAATACCAACCTCTGCATTTCATCGGCGAAGCCATTGAGGCACAGTTTGACGAGCCGCCGCTCTACGCCAAACGGCCGGGCTGTCCCAACCGGTTTGTCTGGCGCGGCACCGTCTACGAGATTGTGGAGCTGTTGAGCGAGTGGCAGGATTACGAGCGGCGCGGCCGGATGGCGCACAACATGCGCCCGGCACATGCCACTGCGGCGGCCAGCCGTGGCTCGTGGGGGGTGGGGCGCTCTTACTTCCGCGTGCGGGTCGCTACGGGCCAGATTTTTGACCTCTACTACGACCGCGCGCCGGAGAGCAGCACCGTCCGTGCGGGCTCCTGGCTGCTCTACCGCGAACTGGCCGCCCCGCCGGAAAATCCCGGGATGCCTGAAGGTGTCACTACGCCAAAGATTGCGAACTGAAGTTCACGCTACGCTGGCTACCGATGGGGTTTGCGGTCTGTGGCAGTGGTCAAAAGAGAACGCGGCTACCACCAACCGGACAGGTAACAACCTGGATTCGCTAAAGACTCATTGACTCTTCAGAGCAGGAGGCATTCATGGCCGATCTGACCTTCGTTGATCTGGAGATCCGCCTGTTCCCCCGCGAGGAGGCCGGTTATCCGGTGGAGTTGACCCTGGGGGATGAGCGGGAATTTCCGCGCGGGTGGTTAGCGGCCGACATCGTGCCGTGGACGGCAACCGGCGATCCGGCGGCCGACGGCGCGCGACTCCTGGCAGCGCTTCTGGCCGACCCCGTGCTGCAAAGTGCCTGGGCCGAAGCGCGTGGTGCGGCACCCCAACGGCGGCTGCGCCTGCGGCTGGATCCCCGCGCGCCGGAGCTCCACACGCTGCCCTGGGAACTGTTGTGTGACGAGACCGCAGTCCTGGCTGCCAATGCCAATACCCCGTTTTCTCGCTACCTGCCGGTCGCGTTGCCCTGGGGGAGCCTGGTGGAGGAACGCCCGTTGCGCGTCCTGGTGGCCATCTCCAACCCGAGCGACCTGGAGACGACCTACCGGCTGGCCCCGCTGGACGTGCCTCAGGAACAGGCCACGCTCACGGCCGCGCTGGCGGCTGCCGGCTCCGGCATCCAGGTCCAATTTCTGGAGCCGCCGGTCACGTTGGCCCGCCTGGAAGAGGCACTCCGGGCCGGCTACCACGTCTTCCACTACCTGGGCCACGGCGTTTTTGATGCCCGCCGCGACCAGGCGGCACTCTACCTTCAACGTGACGACGGGACGGCCGACCGTGTGACCGATGACGCGCTGATCGGCGTCCTGACCCGGCTGGCGGTGCGCCCCCGGCTGGTCTTCCTGGCCGCTTGCCAGAGCGCGAGCCGGGCCGCCGGGGATGCCTTTCGCGGCCTGGGGCCGCAGCTGGTCGCAGCCGGTGTCCCGGCGGTGGTGGCGATGCAGGACTCCGTCACGTTGGCCGCCGCCCAAAAATTGAGCGCTGTCTTCTACCAGCGAGTGGCCGAGCACGGTTTGGTAGATTGCGCACTGAACGAAGCCCGCAGTGCCCTGCTCACGGCCGGCGCTCCCGCTGCGGCCGTGCCGGTGCTCTTCCTGCGGCTCAAGTCGGGGCGGCTGTGGGATCCCGCTGCCGACGCGCGCGGCACCGTTTTGGGGGAAAAGAACCCGCGCATCTTTTGGAGCGGCCTGTTGCGCTTGATCCAGGAACAGCGTTGCACGCCCATCATCGGCCCGCGCGTCCACGGGCGCTGGCTGCCGCAACCGGCCGAGATCGCGCAGCGTTGGGCCGCCGACCACGATTATCCCTTCGCCGATCCCACCGCGCTGGCGCGGGTGGCGCAATACCTGGCGACCAACCAGGGGGAGGATTTCCCCCGCTACGAGTACCTCGCGGCGCTGCAGACCGAATTGCTGGCCCGCCTGCCGGCTGAACTGCGCCCGGCTCGCCCGCCGGAGACGTTGACCGCGCTCATGCAGGCTGTTGGCTGGCCCACCTTCAGCGCTGCCGACCCCAATGAGCCGCATCGCGTGCTGGCAAGCCTGGGGTTGCCGCTCTACCTTACGACTAACGTTGACAGCTTCATGGTGGAAGCGCTGCGCGCGCAGGGCCGGCAGCCGGTGCGCGAATACTGCCGCTGGCACCCGGACCTGGATCTGCCACCCTCGCGCCTGATCACCGGCTACGAGCCGACCCCCGCTGCCCCCCTGGTCTACCACCTTTTCGGCAGCGACGAAGAGGCCGGCTCGCTGGTGCTGACCGAGGACGACTACCTGGCCTTCCTGGTGCGGATCGCCGCCGAGCGCGACCGGATCCCCAATCTCATCCGGGGAGCGCTTGCCAGCAGCGCGTTGCTCTTCGTGGGGTTCAACCTCTACGATTGGGAGTTTCGCGTCGTGCTGCACGGGCTGGTGGCCGGGCTGGACCGGCGGCGTAAATTCAAACATGTGGCCGTCCAACTGGAGTTTGACGCCGCCGGCGCGGCCGACACCACTGCGGTCCAGGCGTTCCTGCAACAGTATTTCCAGGAGGCCGACATCAACGTCTTCTGGGGTACCTCCACGCAATTCCTGGCCGAACTGCGGGAGCAGAGGATGTGAAACGTGAAGCGTGAGGCGTGAAGCGTGAAACGTGAAACGTGAAGCGTGAAGCGTGAAGCGTGAAACGTGAAACGTGAAGCGTGAAGCGTGAGGCGTGAAGCGTGAGGCGTGAAACGTGAAACGTGAGGCGTGAAATGTGAGGCGTGAAACGTGAGGCGTGAGGCGTGAACGGAACACGCATGACGCATCACGCATTACGTTTTATGTTCTGGGAGGCTAACTCATGCAGCAGAATCCCTACGTCGGGCCCCGGCCTTACGAACGTGGCGATCGGTTGACCTTCTTCGGGCGGCGACGCGAGGCGCGCGAGCTGCGCGCGCTGATCGTGGCCGAGCGAGAGGTGCTTTGCTACGCCCAATCCGGCGCTGGGAAGACCTCGCTGTTCAACGCTCAGGTGATCCCGGCGCTGGAGGAGGAGGGCTTTCACGTGCTGCCGGTGGCCCGGGTGGGCGTGCCGCCGCCGGCAGGTGTCGCCGAGACGCCGGGGATAAACGTTTTCGTCTCCAGCGCGCTCCTCTCGCTGGCCGGCGAAGCATCGTCGCCGGTGGCACTGAGCGGCCAGACGCTCATGGCTTACCTGAGTACCGTGGCCGCGGCCGATTCCCGCCCGCCCATCTTGATCTTTGACCAGTTTGAGGAACTCTTCACCACGCAGCGGGAACGCTGGCAGGACGCCGACGGCTTTTTTGCCCAGGCGCGGGCGGCACTGGATGCACTGCCGCAGTTGGGGCTGGTCTTCGTGATGCGCGAGGACCACGTTGCCGAGCTGGATCCCTACCTGGGCTGGTTCCCGCATCGTCTGCGGGCTCGCTTTCGCCTGGAGCCGTTAGGCCCGGAGGGGGCCCTGGAGGCCGTCGCTAAACCGGCGGCCCAGGCTGGCTGTGCTTTCGCACCGGGCGTCGCCGAGCGTCTGGTGGATGATCTGCGGCGGCTTAAAGTGCAGCGCGATCTGGCAGCCACGGCCGAAACCGCCGTGCTGGGCCCGTTCGTGGAGCCGGTGCAGCTTCAGGTGGTCTGCCGCCAGCTCTGGGACAATCTGCCCGACCAGGCTGACCGCACCATCCAGTGGGAAGACGTCGCGCGCTATGGCGATATTGACCGCGCCCTGACCGCTTTCTACGAAAATGCGGTGGCCGAGGCCACACAGGTGGGCAGTGTGGACGAGCTGACGGTGCGGCGCTGGTTCAACACCCAGCTGATCACGCCGTTGGGGACGCGCGGGTTGGCGTTGCGCGGCCCGGAGGCCACCGCCGGACTGCCCAATGCCGCCGTAGATATCCTGGAACATCGCCATTTGATCCGGGCCGACCTGCGGGCCGGCGCGCGCTGGTACGAGCTCTCCCATGATCGTCTGGTGGATCCCATCCTGGAATCCAATCGGGCGTGGGAAGCGGCCCGCGAAACGCCGCTGCGGACGGCCGCGCGCCATTGGCAGGAGACCCAGGCCGCCGCGCTCCTTTACCGGGACGCTGTCCTGGCCGAGGCTGAGGCCTGGGCCGCGGCGCATCCGGCTGACGTGGAGCCCTACGAGGCTGAGTTCCTGCAGGCCAGCCGCCAGGCTGAGCAGGACCGCCGGCAGCGGCAACGCTGGCTCCGCGCCGGCGCTATCGCTGCCGCAGTGGTCCTGGTCATCATGGCGATTCTGACAGTAGCTGCCATTCGAGGACAAAACCAGGCCCAGACGGCTCTGGTCCAGGCGGAGCAGGCGCAGGCGACTGCCGAGCTCCGCCAGCAGCAGGCCGAGGCGGCCCAATCCGAAGCCGAGCTTCAGCGGCAGGAGGCAGAGGAGCAACGGCAGGAGGCAGAGAGGCAGCGGCAGGCGGCCGAAGTGGCCCGTGCGGAGGCGGAGCAGCTGCGCCAGATTGCCGTGGCCCGCCAGCTGGCCGCGCTCGCGGCGCTCTTGCCGGATCGTTCGGCCCATGGGGTAACGCCGGGCGCGCTGCTGGCGATTGAGTCGGTCCGTTATCGGCCTACCGCGGAGGGCAACCAGGCGCTCCGCCAGGCGTTGGCGCGGCTGCCCTATCCCGCCATCCAGCTGACCGTCACGGCGGCCGTGGAGCGCCTCGTGTTCAGCCCGGATGGTCGCTGGCTGCTCGTGGCCGGCGAATCTGGTCAGGCCGCCCTGGTGGACGGCAACTGGATGCCGGCATTGACCTTCACTTATACCGGTCCGACCTGGAAGGGTGCGTTCAGCCCCGATGGCCTCTGGCTGGCCGTGCCCGGGCCGGCCGGTGTGACAGTCTGGGACCTGGGGTCCACCCGGCAGACCTCGCTCACGCTGGAGTTGGGAGAAACACCCACGGCGGTGCAGTTCAGCCCCGACGGGACGTGGCTGGCGGCGCGCGGGACGACGCAGGCGCGTCTCTGGCAAACCGGGACCTGGCGGCCGCGAGCGCGTGGCGTGCTGCCGGCCTCGGCGGGCGGGCTGGTCTTCAGCCCCGGCGGGCGTTACGTCGCCTTCCTGACGGGAAGAAGCGCCCAGGTCTGGGAGGTCGCTTCTGGCCGCGCGCTGTACACTATCTCTCCCTACGGCGGTCTGCCCCCGGGCGAGACTGTGTCATTTGAAATGATAGACCACCTGGCCTTCAGTCCCGATGAGCGCTGGCTGGCCTTCGCCTGGAGCGAGGGGCTGGGGGGCAATCCGTATGCCGCCGGGAGCGAGGTCTGGGACGCCGAGACGGGCCAGCCGGTCGCCGAGCTCTGGCGCGAGGGGCGTGCCAACGAGCTCCAGTTCAGCCCCGACGGGCGCTGGCTGGTCCTGGGCGGTACTATGGGCCCAGCAGCGGTCTTCTCGGTCGGGGGGTGGTCAGAGGTCACCCGGTTAGGCTCCCATGGCACTTACTGGCTGGACTTTTTGCCCGACGGTCACCGGCTGGTAGCGTTCTGGCAATGGATGGTGGAATCACCAGGGCCGGCCACGTTGGGGGTTTGGGAAAGCGGGGGGTGGCAGCCGGTCGCCCACTTTAATCTGGAGAGCATGGTCCAATGGTCGCCAGATTGGAGGTTACCAGATTGGAGCCAGGTGGTGAGTGCGGATGGGCGCTGGCTGGCGCTCAACACCACTTGCATTGCCACCGACCTTTACCAGGAGGCTGCCTGCAATGGGGCGGTGCGGGTGTGGGACGCCCGGCAGTGGCGCGAAAGTGCCCAGCTGGTGCGACCGGATTGGCTTGGCGATCCCGCGCTCAGCCCTGACGGGCGCTGGCTCGCCACCGGGCAGGGGACTACCGTCTGGATCTGGAATCTGGCCGAGCCACCTCCGCTGGTGGACCCCGCTCCAGCTCTGGCTGAGGGCCACCAGGTGTGGCTGCAAAGTGAGGAACCGTTGGACGAGACGTGGGCGCGCTTCACTTTAGCGCCGGAGGCCATCAGCCCCGATGGCCACTGGGAGGTGACCGCTGCCGGGGGCGCGCTCACCCTGCGAGAACCGGCGGTCGGTGCGGCTCAGGTGCTCACGGCTGCTGGTGACGCGCTGGTGGCGTTTGCCCCGACCGGGGAGCAGGTCGCCGCCGTCACCGACCGGACGGTGACGGTCTGGGACGTCGCCACCGGCCGGCCGCGCGGACAGATCCAACACTTCTGGCCGGTCGGCACGCTGGCCTTTAGCCCCGATGGACGCTGGGTGGTCTCGGCCAGCAGCCTGGACCTGGTTTTCTGGGCGGGGGTGAGCCGGGTGGAGGTGCGCGTCTGGGAGGCCGCCACTGGCCTGGAGCTCTTTCGCACCGACTACGAGGGCGAACTGAGCGAGGTGGCCTTCAGCGCTGATGCGCGCTGGATTGCGGTTACCGATACCGGGGGCAATGTCCAATTGTGGCGCTGGCAGCCGGATGACCTGGCCGCCGAGCTCTGCGGGCGCCTGGGGCGCAACCTGACGACGGAGGAGTGGCGCCAGTATATCGGGGCTGAAGCGTACCGCCAGACCTGCCCGCAGCTGCTGGCTACGCCATGAGCCAGGGCAAAATAGAGGGTTGCGGTGAGCGGCTTTGCCTGCTCACCGCAACCTTTTTCACTCTTTTGCCTACTTTTGCCCAAGGAAGCCCGCTAAAAATCAGCGATTCTTCATCACCAAGGGCAGGTACATAATCCAGTTGCCGGTGGTGAAACTCCAGCTAAACGGCTGTTGCAACTTGACCGAATCGTTGTTGGCGCCCATGAGGTCGGCAGTAAGCGTGGCAGTGTAGCGCGTGGTGCCTCGGAGGGCAGCCGCCGGCGTGAAGATGGTCTCGTAGCGGTTGGTCTGGCTGATGTAAGTCACGGTGCCCACGACAGCGCCGGTGGCCGCAACCAGGCGGACGCTGGCGGTGGTCACGGTGCTGGCGGCCAGCGGGCGGCTCCAGGTGGCGGTGACCACGGCGCTGACGGCCACGCCGGTTGCGCCATGGGCCGGGCGGTAGGCCACCACCAGCGGATCCCGCCAGTTCCAGACGGTATCGTTGACGACCTGATTGCCGTCGGTGCCGTATTCCACGGTCAGAGCGCGGTTCTCGGTGCTCTCAATGTGTTCGGTGTCGCTGAGCCGCCACCACTCCACCACATCCCAACTGGCGCAACGGGTGTATTTGTACTGGAAGCGCGTTCCATCGGGCACGACCAGCACTTTCTGCCAGTGGGTGGCGTCCACCTGGGTCATCGGCAGCGTGGAGGGATCCCAGGTGCTCCCCATGATCTTGGCGCTATCGCCGGGGATGCAGACGGTCGCCCCCGCCGGGGTGAAGGTGGGCACGGTGACGTTTAACGTGACCGTGACGAGGCGTTGCTGCGCCATGGCCGGGACGGCGTTGGAGTGCGGGGAGCGGTTGAACGAGGTATCTAACGCCTGGACGGTGTAGGTGTAGAGGATGCCGGTCGTCACGGTGCTGTCGGTATAGACCAGTGTCGGGGAGAGGATGCGGCCAATGACGGCGGCGGCGTGTCCACTATCACTGCGGTAGAGGTCGTAGGCGTAGACATCGGGGTCGGCCGGTGCGTTCCAGGCCAGCGTCAGATGGTCAATGTCCCAATGGGTCAGGCGCAGGTTGGTTGGGGCAGCCGGCGCGGTGGTGTCGGCCGAGGCGGTGACGGTCAGGACACCAGGGATGAAACTGCCACTGCTGTAGAGTCCGTAGGCCCAATCGCGGCCCCCATCGGCGCTGACGCGCGCGCCGTAGTAGAAGGTGTTGGCGTTCTCCGGTGTCAGCCGGGCGACATACTGGTCGTTATCGCCCACGTCACCGTTGTACGTCATCGGTGTCCAGCGCCAGGTGTCGTTAGGAGTAGAGAAAGTGCCGTATCCCAATTCCATTAGGAGGCCAGCGCCCTGTCCGGTAGGAGTGGTCACTCCGGCGACATAGATCTCCACGCTGATCGGGGCTGTGGGCTGGATGCCGAGCGTGTGGGTCATGGTCAGCGGAGTGATATTGACAATGGTGTAAGAATCAACCGGAACGTGCGGGATGGCGCCGATCTCGTTGGAAACGGCGCTCTCCAGCTTGCCGGCATCCAGGGCGGTGACGACGTAGTAATATTTCTGGCCGTTGATAACGGCGGTGTCGGTGAAGACGGTGCCGGTGGTATCGGTTGCCACGCGAGTATAGCCGCTGCCGGAGACCGGACTGCGGTAGACGTTGTAGGTGGCGCCGCTGTCGGTCCAGTGGATGATGATGCGGGTGTCGTTTTCACTGGTGAGCGAGAGCGTGGGGGCGGCCGGGGGCGCCGGCAGGTCTTGCGCGACCAGCAACGCGCCGCCGTTACCGGCCAGGGTCAGCGTGAAGGGATTGGCCGTGTAGACGTATGGGGTGAGGGTGGTCACATCTGTCAGGACGGTGCCGAGGGGCAGATAGCCGAAGAGATCCAGCGCCAGCGTCTGCGTGGTGGCGTTGCGGTTGAAGAGCGTGAGGGCCGCATAGGAGCCTGCTTTGCGGCCGTAGGCCAGCAGACCATGGGTGTCATCGGCCAGCAGCGGATCCAGTGTGCCGGTGCGCAGCGCCGGGTTGGCGAGGCGCGCCTGGCCCAGGGCGGTGTAGTAGGGGAGGATGCCCGGCTCTTTAGCGTAATCATTACCCGCCGCGTCGTCCCACGGGTAGGGAAGCCGGTTGTACGGATCACCGCAGAATTTGGGATCGGTGGCGCTGCAGGGCTTCCCATCGGCAGAAGCTCCCACTTCGTCGGCGTAATAGACGGTGGGCGCGCCGGGCAGTGAGTACTGCGCCAGCGCGACCAGCTTTTGCCGGGCGTTGACCGTCGCCGTCACGTCGCCGCTCTCGCGGATGACAAAGCGGATCCGGTTGGTGTCGTGCGAGCCGACGAGGTTCATCATGGCGTACCAGGCGGGGGCGGGATAGTCTTCCTGGAGGCTCTGGAGCGTCTCCATAAACTGCGCCGGGGTCTGGTGCGGGAAGTTGCTGTTTGTGTCGCTCCAGCCGGTATCGCGCACAAAACCCAGCAGCGCGTTGCGGAAGCGATAGTTCATCGTGGAATCCATCTGGTTGCCCAGCAGGAAAGCCGAGGCATTGCCCCACTCTTCCGAGATCATGGCCGTCTGGCTATAGACGGCGCGCACCGCGTTGCGGAAGCCGATCCAGTAGCCGTTGGCCGGTGCGCTGGCGTAACCGGGGTCCACGTCGGCGGCCACGTCAAAGCGCCAGCCGCTCGCTAACCGTTGTGACCCGGTCATGATCCAGCGGGTGGCGATGGGATTGGTGCCGCTGTAGATGTAGCTCCGCACGATGGGGTTGGCGCTGTTCAGTTTAGGGAGACTCTGGTAGCCCCACCAGGAGGTGTAGCCGGTGGGCCAGGGGTTAAAGAAGTACCAATCGTAGTAGGGGCTGGCCTGGGATTCATACGCGCCGAGGCTGGGGTAGCGGCTGTATTTATCCATGTAAATGCTATCGGAGGAGGTGTGGTTGAAGACCCCATCTAAAATGACGTGCATCCCCCGGGCCTGGGTCTCGGTCATCAGGCGCGTGAAGGTAGCATAGGTCCCTAAGGCCGGGTCAATCGTCTCGTAAGAGGTGGCATCGTACTTGTGGTTGGAGGGCGATTGGAAGATGGGGTTGAGGTAGATGACCGTAAAGCCGGCGTTCTTGAGGTAATCCAGCTTGTCAATGATCCCCTGCAGGTCGCCGCCGTAGAACTGGTTGCTGTAGGTGCTGTAGTAGGGGCTGGTGATGACGCGCGGGTCCCAAATCTGCTCGTTCCAGATGTTGTGCGCCACCGTGCCGGTGTAAATCTGGGGATAGCCCCACTTCTCATCGTTGCCGTAGTAGAAGGTGCCGGAGATCACATCATTGGCCGGGTCGCCGTTGCGGAACCGGTCGGGGAAGATCTGGTAGATCGTGCCGTTCACTAACCAGTCCGGCGTGGTGTAATCCGGCAGATAGACGGTCAACTGGTAATTGTTCCCGGCGGGCGCATCCAGCGCTTTGCCCTCGCCGCCCTTGACCCAGGGTTGATTGCTCCAGTTGGCGTCGTCCTCGTAGTAAGCGCGCGCCGTTCCATCGGCGGCCTCAAAGCGATACCAGAGCAGCGTGGCGTGGTCGGTGGGGAGGGTGTATTCCCAGTAATCGTAAGTCCCGTCACTGCCTCCCAACACCATCGGGTACGAGGTCAAGGTGCCGGAGACGTCGTCGGTGACGCGCAGGCGCACGCCGGTCAGGTCGTCCTTAAAGGCGCGCAACCGCAGCGTGACGGCGGTCCCCACCGGCACGGCGCCGAATGGCGTGCGGTACAGCAGGTCGCGGGAGTCGTGGTAGAGGCCGTCCCTGTCAATGACACCGTCGGCGCTGTGGCTGGTGGGTTTCACCACGTTTACCGCCACTCGCTCGCGGGCAACATCCAGCCAGAACTGGACCCGTTGATCGGGTGTGTAGGTTTGGAAGTCAAAGGGGTCTGTGTTGCCGGTACGGCCGCCGGTGCCGTACACGCGATTCCAATTGCTGGTCTGGGCGATCTTGAACTGGTAGGCGCCCGGCGTGGTGAAGGTGTAGACCAGCGTGTAGAGCCCCGGCGCGACCATCTGCATGGTGGTGGTTACGGCATCGTTGGCCCAGCCCTGCCAGGGGCCGACCACCGTCCAGCTGGTGGGGTAGACGTCGCTGGCGGCGACAATGTTGGCTTTGGGCAGCCAGCCGTCGTTGTAAGTATTGGTATCTAACGTGAACCGGACAACCTGGCCTATTGAGGTGACTGTGACTTTGGAGTTTTGCGGCGGGAAGTTGGTGCTCCAGTCATCCACGGTGATTTTAAACTCAAATGTGCCGGTGGTGGCGAAGGTGTAATGGAGCGTGTAGATACCATCGCCGGCGAGCAGGTCACCATGGGTACCGTCATCGTAAAGGCGATCTTGGGTGCCAGACCAGCCGTTCATCTCGCCGCGCAGATACCACAACCCGGTGCCGGGTGTGCCGGCCGGCTGCGCCTTGATGCGGCCGCGCGCGGTATCGGCGTAAAAGGCCACAACCTGGCTGGCCTGCGTGGTGGTGAAGAGGAAGTTGCCGGAGTTGACCGATCGGCCATCGGGGCCAAACTGGTGCCCCCAGCCGCCGGTTTCGGTCGTTTTGTACATGTAGCCTGCTTTAGCCGTGGCCACGGTGTAGGTGATGGCGTACAGACCGGGGGCCAGGGCACTCAGCTGAGAAGCCGGATCGGAAGGGTTCCAGGTAGAGGATTGCCAATCCCCCACCGCGGTCCAACTGTTAGCCAGCGCTCCTGCCGAATCTACTACCATCGTCGTGTAGGATTTGGGCAGGAACCCATCGTCTGAGATATTGGTGTTGGTGTTCAAGAGGAATTTGACGGTTTGCGGATTGCTGGCGGTGTAAAGCCACTTGTTGTTGATTTCTTCGTTGGGGTAACCGTTCCAGGTGCCGCATTCAAAGATTTTCCACTCGTAGGTGCCGGCAGCTTGGGCGATGCTGTAATCCAGGGTGTAGATGCCATCGCCGGCCAGCCAGTCCCCATGCGTGCCATCGTCGTACAGGGGATCACTGCTATTGTTCCAGCCGCCGCCAGCCTGGAAGCTGCCGGCCACACACCAGTTGCTGGCTCCGGTGGGATGGAGCAGTGACGTGACCGGCCAGGGCTGCACTGCCGGAGGGGCAGCCACGGCGGGGATAAGCGGGGAAGCAGATGGGATCAACATCCCCCCTAACAACACCCACAGAACTGCCAGTCTGAACAGTTTCATTCTCCTCATCATAGACTCCTTTGAATTAAATGGCTTACTGAACAGAATGGTCAGGGCAGGTTGTTTGAATCGTTGCGCTGTCATCACCTCCTTTTGAGTAAAGAAAGTATAAGGGATGAAGGTGGAAGGATGAGAGTTACAAGATCATGGACCTGTAGTGGGAAATTATAAACCATTTTTCAAAAAATACCGGGCACGCAAAAAACAAAGTTTCTGCGTGCCCGGCAGGGGGGAAGTTCTTAGCGACGGCTTTATTGCGGCGGTCGCTCTTGCAGGGTCAACGAGACCGTCAGTTCCTGCCCCTCGCGCCAGAGGGTGAGCTGGATAGTATCGCCGACCCGTGTTTCGCTTTCCATGTAAGCCATCAGCGTTTGGGAATCTTTCATCGGCTGCCCGTTGATCGCCAGAATCACGTCCCCGCCGACCGGCAGGCGACTGTTGCCGACCCGGATGTAACGGCTCCCACCGCGCAGTCCGGCCTTATCGGCGGCGGTGCCCGAAAGGACTTGCAGGATCAGCACCCCCCGGTCAGGCAGCGGCGGGGCGCCGGCCTGTTCCAGGTCACGGGCCAGCGAGGCGGTCAGGCCGGTGGAGAGGAAGTTGACGCCCATGTAGGGGTGACGGTAATAGCCGTTGGCGATCAGCTCTGGCACCACCCGCTGGACGGTGTTGGCCGGGATCGCAAAGCCGATGCCGGCGTTGGAGTTGCTCGTGCTGGCGATTTGCGCATTGACGCCGATGAGCTGCCCTTGCAGGTCCAGGAGGGGCCCGCCGGAGTTGCCGGGATTGATGGCGGCGTCGGTCTGGATCGCTTCGCCGATGTAACGCCCATCGGGGCTTTCAATGATGCGGCCCAGGCTGCTGATGATGCCAAAGGTAACCGTCTGTTCCAGCCCAAAAGGACTGCCGATGGCAATCACAAATTGCCCCACCTGTAACGCTTTGGAATCGGCTGCCGTCAGGGCGGTCAGGGGGTGGAGCGTGGGGTCTACCCGGATGACGGCCAGGTCGGTGGTGGAGTCTTCGCCTACGACCTCCGCATCCAGTGCCGTGCCGTCGCTAAAGGTGACGACGACCTTGTCGGCCCCTTCCACCACGTGGTAGTTGGTGACGATATGCCCCTGACCATCGTAGACAAAGCCGGAGCCGGTCCCTTCCTGGGGGATCGCGCCGAAGAACATATCCATGACGGTGCTGCTGACGGTGATATTGACCACGGCCGGTTTAGCCAGCGCCGCGACTGTTTGCACCTGCGATTGCAGATCGGTGAGATCGGCCATGGGGGTCGGCAAGACCGGCAGCGTGGTGGCGGGCGGGGGGACCGGTGTGGGCGTGCTCCAGGCCGGTGACAGGGTGCCGGTTGCCAGACAGCCCAGGGTGCTCAGCAAGATGAGGCTGGCTATCAGGATGATCCGCCATTTTCTGAGCATGTTGGATTTCTCCTTTCTCTTTCAGGGGACCAGCAGCACCGGGCAACGCGAGTAACGCAGGACTTCCATGCTGACGTCGCCCAGCAGCACCTCTTTCACGCTGGAGGGCCCCCGCGCGCCGAGGATGATCAGCGAAACGTCCTGATCGCGCGCTGTTTCCAGAATGACGCGGGCCGGCGTCCCGGCCACGGCTATCCCCAGCGCGTTGAGGCCGACCTGTCGCAGCTGGTCCACGGCGTCGGTTACCAGCTCATTGGCAACTGCCTCCTGGCTGGCGACCAACGCCGGGTAGCCGGTCGCGCTGGCATACTGTTCTGGCACGCTGTAAACGTGCAGCACGATCACCTCGGCCTCTTCCACCCGGCCCAGGTGCTCCACATAAAGCAACGCCCGCTCGGCCGCCGGCGTGCCGTTGTGAGCGAACAGGATACGTTTGAGCATGACAACCTCACGATATTATTATATTTCAGTCGCTTACGTTCTGCGGAGCGCGCGCAACCGTTCAAACAGCTCACGCTCTTGAGCGGTCAGCTGCGTGGGCAGCTGGACATCTACCACGGCGTAGAGATCGCCGTGCTGTTCCGGTGTTTGCAGGAGGGGCATCCCCTTCTCACGCAACCGGAAGGTGTGGCCGTTGGGGGTCTCCGGCGGGACGCGCAACATTACCGGCCGGCCGGCTGGCGTCGGCACCGCCACCTCACCCCCCAGCAGCGCCGTGTAGAGATCTACCGGCACATGGGTGTAAAGATCGTTTCCCCGGCGTTCAAAGCGAGCGTCGGGCAGCACAGTCACCACCAGATAGAGGTCGCCGGGCGCGGCCTTGGCCCGCCCGGGGCCGCCCTCGCCGGCCAGCCGGACGCGCGTGCCGGTATCGGCCCCGGCCGGGATGCGCACCTTCAGCCGCCGCTGCTCTTTCTGGAGGATGCGCTCGGTGCCGGTGTAGGCTTCCTCCAGCGTGATCTCCACAGGCTGTTCCACATCCTGACCGCGTTGCGGCCCCATGGTCGGGCGTTGGGTGGGCCGGGGGCGCCGGGTGTTGTAAGTCTCGGCTCCGCCGCCCATGCCGAAGAGCTGCTGAAAGAAATCGGAGAAGATGCTGTCGCCGGCCCCCATGCCGCCGCCGCCGAAGAGATCGCGCAGGTCTTCGGGCGTCCCGTAGCGCACGTAGACTCCCTGCTCAGGCGCACCCCCACCGAACCATTGCGCCCAATTGAAATCCTCCGGGCGGCCGCCTGACTGTTGCCAGCGGGACCAATCCGCGCCCAGCTGATCGTAGCGCGAGCGTTTCTCCGGGTCGGAGAGCACCTCGTAGGCCTCGTTGATCTCCTTGAAGCGCTCCTCGGCCTGCTTATCTCCCTTGTTGACGTCGGGATGATACTTGCGGGCCAGCGTGCGGAAGGCTTGTTTGATTTCCTTCTCGGTGGCGCTGCGTTCCACGCCCAAAACCTTGTAATAATCTTTGTATTCCATAAGCTTACCTGAGCTTGCCTGTACAACACGCAATACGTCAAACGTCAAACGTCAAAAAAACTCACGCTTCACGTCTCACGCTTCACGTTTGACGTTTCACGTTTCACGTCTCACGCTTCACGTCTCACGTCTCATCCCTTCTTCGCGACGACCACCCGCGCGGGCCGCAGCAAGCGCTCGCCAAGCTTGTAGCCACGCTGCTCCTGGGCGATCACCAACAGCTCTGGCTCCTGATTGGGCGGGGCCGGGATCATCGCCACGGCTTCCTGCCAGGCCGGGTCAAACGGTTGTCCGACAGCCTCTAACGGCTCTACGCCCTCGCGCCGCAGCAAAGCGGCCATCCCATCAAAGGTGACCCGGACGCCCTGGTGGAGCGGATCTTCCGGCCGCAGGTGGGCCAACCCCTGCTCCAGGTTGTCCACCACGCCCAGGAAGCCCTGCAAGAGCCGCGATTTCTCGTCGGCGATCCGATCTTCCGCACGGCGTTCTAACCGCTTGCGGTAGTTTTCCATTTCGGCCTGCAGGCGGAGCGCCATGTCGCGCCAGTCAATGACCTCCACGGCCGGTTCCGGCTCCGGGGCCGGCGGTGGGGTAGGGGCCGGTGGCTCCTGGGCCGGGGGTTCGGCCGGCGGCTCGGCGACCGGCGGCTCCGGCATGACCGGTTCTGGTTCCGGTGCCGGTTGCGGTTCAACGTCCGCGCCCTTCACCGGGATACGACGTTTGGTTGATGATGGTGCCATAAGTTCTCCGTCAGTTTCATCAGGAGAGGCGATTTGTGGAACGCCTCTCCCAGAAGTTATCTCCATGGATCAAGCAGGGACCTGCCGGGCTTGCGCCTGACTGATCCCTGCTCATGACAGTCACAAGTTGCAAGTGCAAAGTCAAAACGTTGGCTTATAGTCAGGCACTTGAGCGCCGTTCATCCCTGCGCTGAAGCGGATTACTATGAGCCTGTCTATACCTCGCGGTAATCGCCATCCACCACATCAGGACCCTGGGGCTGCGGGCCACCCGGTTGCGGGCCACCCGCTGCCGGGCCGCCGGGCTGCTGCCCGTACATCTGCTCGCCCAGCTTGAGCGACGCCTGCCGCAGCTCGTCCATCGCCCGGCGGATGGCCGCAGGGTCATTGCTGTTGAGCGTCTGCTTCAGGGCGTTGATGCTGCTCTCAATCCGGCCGCGCACGTCGCCGGGGACCTTCTCGCCCAGGTCGCGCATCGTCTTTTCAATGTTGTAGATCAGGGCATCGGCCTCGTTGCGCGCATCTACCAGCTCGCGCTTCTTGCGGTCGTCGGCCTCATGCTTCTGCGCTTCGTTCACCAGCCGGTCCACCTCGTCCTTGCTCAGGTTGGTGCTGGCGGTGATGGTGATCTTCTGCTCGCGCGCGGTCGCCTTATCCTTCGCCGAGACGTTCAGGATACCGTTGGCGTCAATGTCAAACGTGACCTCCACCTGCGGGATGCCGCGCGGCGCGGGCGGGATGCCGTCCAGCCGGAACTGGCCCAACAGCATGTTATCCGGGGCCATCGGCCGCTCGCCCTGGTAGACTTTGATGTCCACGGCCGTCTGCCCATCCTCGGCGGTGGTGAAAGTCTCGCTCTTGCGGACCGGGATGGTGGTATTGCGAGCGATCAACACGGTCATCCGCTGGCCCAACGTCTCCACGCCCAACGAGAGCGGGGTGACGTCTAACAGGACGATGCCCGCGCTTTCGCCGCCCAACACGGCCGCCTGGATGGCTGCGCCGGCCGCCACCACCTCGTCGGGGTTGACGCCCTTGTGCGGTTCCTTGCCGCCGGTCAGCTCACGCACCAGATTCTGGATCATCGGCATCCGGGTCGCGCCACCGACGAGCACCACCTGGTTCAACTGTGCCGGAGTCAGCTTGGCGTCGCGCAGCGCCCGCTCAAACGGGACACGACAGCGCTCTACCAGATCGCGCGTCAGCTGCTCAAACTTGGCGCGGGTCAGCCGCATCTGCAAGTGCTTCGGGCCGGAGGCGTCGGCGGTGATGTAGGGCAGGTTGATCTCCGTTTCCAACATCGTGGAGAGCTCAATCTTGGCCTTTTCCGCGGCCTCGCGCAACCGCTGCATGGCCTGGCGGTCCGCGCTCAGGTCAATCCCTTGCTCTTTGCGGAACTCCTCAATCAGCCAGCGAGCCACCCGCTCGTCCCAATCGTCACCGCCCAGATGGGTATCGCCGTTGGTCGCTTTGACCTCAATCAGTCCCTCGCTCACTTCCAAAATGGAAACATCAAAGGTACCGCCACCCAGGTCAAAGACCAGGATCGTCTCGTTGACGTTCTTGTCCAGCCCGTAGGCCAGCGCCGAGGCCGTCGGCTCGTTGATGATGCGGACTACTTCCAGCCCGGCGATCTGGCCGGCGTCCTTGGTGGCCTGCCGTTGGCTGTCGTTGAAGTAAGCCGGGACGGTGATGACCGCTTTAGTGACCGGCTCGCCCAGGTAAGCCTCGGCGTCGCTCTTCAGCTTTTGCAGGATCATCGCCGAGATCTCCTGCGGCGTGTACGTTTTGCCGTTAATGGGGATGCTCACGCGGGCATCGCCCTGGGGACCGGCGGTGATCGCGTAAGAGACCATCTTGCGGGTCACTTCCACCTCTGGATCATCGCTGCGCCGTCCCATCAGCCGCTTGACGGAGTAGATGGTGTTCTCGGCGTTGACGACCGACTGGCGCTTGGCCGGCACGCCGACCAACCGCTCGCTGCCCTTGGTAAAGGCCACCACCGACGGGCAGAGTCGCCCACCTTCGGCGGTGGGGATCACCGTCACCTGACCGCCTTCCATCACCGCCACGACGGAGTTCGTCGTGCCCAAATCAATCCCGACAATTTTTGCCATACTTCACCTCCACGTGGTAAGCATAAATTCAGTTATCACGCTCCCAGTATAACGGGGAAGTATTTGAAAGACATAAGAGGAAGTAAAGAGAAAGCAAAATTGGGGGAGGTTGCCCCCCTTGGGGAGCGGTTTTGCACCAGGCAGCAAGAGAGGGGCGTGCTACAAAGCCCCACGCCCCTCTCTTGATAAAACTGGCAGCTGCTTCAGGTCCCGTTGGCAGGAGTGTAGGGAGCTCCGTTCGTCGCCGCCGGCGCCGGTGCTGTGTAGACCAGCACCCGCGATGCGAGCGCCGGCAGGCTGAAGACCAGCTTCCCCTTATCTACCGGCGTCGTCTCGCCGCTCCAGGGATCGGCCAACGTGGCCTCGGTGGGGAGCAAGTCTTTCAAGTCCAGCGTGAAGACCACCGGCTCTTTCCCCAGGTTGAAGGCAACAACTACCGTCTCCTCGGGCAGCTGGCGGGCGAAAGCGTAAGCCTGCCCTTTGGCGTAGAGCGTGGCGTAACAGCCGCGTCGCAACGCCGGGTGCGCCTTGTGCAGTGCGATAAAGCGCTGGAACGCGCCGCGCAGTTCTGTATCCCAGCGGCGCTCATCCCAGGGGAAGGCCCGCCGGCAATCGGGATCTGCGCCGCCCTCTAGGCCGATCTCGTCGCCGTAGTAGATGCTCGGCGCGCCGGGATAGGTCAGCTGGAAGAGGGTGGCCAGCTGCAATCGGCGCTTGTCGCCCTTGACCAGGGTCAGGAAGCGCGGCTCGTCGTGGCTGCTGAGCAGGTTGTACTGCACTAAGGTGATTCCCCAGTCGTAGGCCCGCAGTTGCGCCTCAATCTGTTGCGCGAAGCCGCGCGCGTCCAGCCGCTTGGAGGTGAAGCCACCCGGCCGGAATGAGGTATCCAACATCTCACCGCCGAAGTAACCCGCCACGGCCCGGTTGAACGGGTAGTTCATCACTGCGTCAAAGTGCTCCCCTTGCAGCCAGGGTTTGGCCTCGTGCCAGATCTCCGCCAGAATGTAGGCCTCCGGGTTGATCCCCTTCACGCGGCGGCGGAAACCCTCCCAGAAGCCCGGCGTCTTGATCTCCAGCGGCACATCCAGCCGCCAGCCGTCAATCCCCTGCCGCAGCCAGGATTCCGCCACGTCGTAAATGAAGTCACGGACCTGGGGATTGTCGGTGTTCAACTTGGGGAGTGCTGGCAGCCCGTACCAGCAGTCGTAGTTGGGCTTTTTCTTCGGCTCGTAGGCGTTCAGTGGCAGCTTCTTGTAGGTGAACCAATCCCGGTACGGGGAATCGGCCCCGTTTTCCAGGATGTGGTGAAATTGCAGGAAGCCCCGGCTGGCGTGGTTGAAGACGCCATCCAGCACGACGCGGATGCCGCGCGCGTGCGCTGCGTCTAAAAATTGTCTGAACGCCGCATTTCCTCCCAGGATCGGATCCACCTGGTAATAGTCATGCGTGTGGTAACGGTGGTTGGCCGCCGACTGGAAGATGGGGTTGAAGTAGATGGCGGTGATCCCCAGGTCTACTAAATAGTCCAGGTGCTCCATGACCCCCAACAGGTCGCCGCCCTTGAAGCCGGCCCGCGTCGGCGGCGCTTCCCACGGCTCCAGGTGCGCCGGCTTGGTCAGCCGCTCGCTCCGCGCAAACCGGTCGGGGAAAATCTGGTAGAAGACCGCGTCCTTGACCCACTCCGGTGTCTGGATCATGTTTGGTAACCTCCCTCTGAAAAAACAGTCAATGAGTCTTTAGTCGCTTAGTCAGTAGCAGTTGTAGCGCAAACTGTAGTTTGTGAACGTAAGGGTATTTCAAACTGCCCCCTTTGCGAAAACCTGATGACACAACTGAATCGCGCTCTGCCGACGCTAAAAATCCCACGCAAGGGTTTTCAGATCAATAACATCAGGGATCTCTGTCTGCCGTCCCTGGATGCCAACCGTCACGGTGACGAAAATCAGGTTATCGCGCAGCGTGAGATGCATACTCTCTCCGAATGCCTAGCCATTGGCGCTCGCGGATGTCCAACGTCTCACGGGCTGTATGGACAAAGTAGAACTCGCGCAAGGGGTATTCCTGGTGCAATTGACGATAGCGCTGTAAAGCCGCGCCGCCATCCAGACAACACTCCACTACGGTGATGCGGTCCAAATACCGTTGCTGGTCCTCTGTGTGGGCTTCCAGAGCTTCAATGACTAACCACTGGTCAGGATATTGCTCACGGATTTCTTGCCAATGCATGGTGCACCTCTTTGAACCACAAATCATGGAGGTCAATGTCACTATAAGACGTCAACCGCTTTACGTATTACGCCTTATCAGCGCTTCCTGCTTTCTGTTCCCGGCCTTCTCTAACGCTCGCCCCACCAGGGCGAGGATGAACGCGCTGACGCCGACCAGCCCGCCGACGATGAAGCCGACGCCCTGCCAGAACTCCACCGGGAAGAGCCGGATCAGCGTGTCGGAGTAGGGGAAAAGCCAGGTATCGCCGCTGAAGAAGAGCCGGTGGAAGGCGACGAAAAAGCTGTCCCACGCGACTAACATAAAGAGCGCGACGCCTAACAGCGCTACGAACGTGAGCAGCCCGCCGTTGGAGAGCGCCCCCCAGAGGGCGGGCATCCCCTCGCGGCGGACTAACACCGCGCCTGCCAGTAGCCCCACCGCTAACGCCACCAGCCCGGCGACGGTCAACTTATCAAAGACGACCTTGACGTCGTCCATATGCTGGAGCTCGCGCTCGTTGAAGGCCACCGTCCCGTCAGCGAAGCGCAGGTCGCGCAGGATGTTCAGGTCGTGCGGTGCGTTGAGGAAGTAGATGCAGACCTGCGCCATATAGCGCCGCTCGGCCGGGTCAATCCCGAACGGGTCGGGCGGGACACCGGCGTGCTCGTAGGCCCAGGTGGGATACCAGGGCAGCGTCGTCAGGCGCAGCGCCCCCACCGTGAGCACAAAGGGCACCGCGATCAGCACTAACGTTCGTAGCCATACTCGTAGCTTCACTTGTGATTGTTACCTCCACGACGCCTGGATGTCGCTTGTTATACCTCAAAGGGGGCGTAAGTCAAAGAAAGACGAAGAAATGCGGGCGAAATGTCTTTATAAATCTTTTAGTCATTTATAAACCTTGGCATGACGGCTCAAGGTTACAATAGAATATACCAGCCGCCCCGAAAAACTTAACACCGGGGTTGCAGCCGGCCCAAAATTTTAATCCAGGTTACTATGGGTCAGGGGGAGGGAACATTGCCCTGACGAATCACCAGCCACGGACCACAGGCCACGTTTTCATGAACAGGTGGTCTGTGGTTTGTCGTTTGGGGATACCGGCGGCCTCTCAGGCGAACGAAGGTTCGCGCTATGTTGGCTACTGGCGGATTGACTCATTGACTATCTATGGAGGAGTAATCTATGAAACGCTGGCTTGTCCTGGGAATTGCCTTATTCAGTGCCTTCATGCTGATGTTCACCTCGGTGACAGCTGTTCGGGCCGCCGCTCCCTTCCCCGATACCGATGAGGACGGCCTGGCCGACGACCTGGAAACCCAGGGGTGGTATAACCTGGCCGGCGGCCCCTTCGTCACCGATCCTCTGAAGGCCGATACCGACGGCGATGGCCTGACCGACGGCGAAGAAAAACTCTTTGATACCAATCCCATAGACGATACCAGCCCCGGTCTCTATGTCCGCTATGAGCCGGACTTTCAAACGCGCCAGTACTTCAGCACGAGCGACCCGGCCTATCTTCAATGGAAGCGCGGCGGCGACCGTTACCTGATGACCGAGGCCGCTGTCTTGCGCCGGGGCGCGACCTTTCGCGTCGGCGGGCCGGCCAATGCCACGCTGACTATCTCCGGCAGCGGCCTGACCGCGCTCAGCCCGGTCGCCGACGCCTGCAACGGCGGCTGGACGGTGACGCTGCCCGCTAACGGGACGGTGGGCACCTACAACCTGGCCGTTTCCCGCAGCGGGTGGAGTAAGACGATCCCCCTCTATGTCATTTTCCAGTTCCCCACCGATCTGACCCCGGCTCAGATTGCCGCTTACATCTACGATGATGACCCGGCCAACCTGCGCGATGAGGTCTCCGTCTGGTGGCGCACGCCGGAGTGGAGCTACTACTTCCCCGGTTACAGCGAGACAACGCCCCCTGACTGCGCCAATTACCCCAATTCGCCCTGCTCCGCCTGGATGTACCACCAGGCGCAGGGGTACGCGCAGGCCTTCTGGACCGACCAGTTCAAGAAGAGTGTCTTTGTCAACCACGCTATGCCCGCCATTCAGGGCCAGACGACTCAGGGAGGTGCCACCAACGCCATCGCCTCCTGGGCCGACAAAGAGTTCCGGGTGGTCTATCAGAATAGCCACAACAGTTGGGCCACGGCCATGTACACCTGGAATGACGGCACCGGCATCACGATGGAGGGGGGGGCCTGCCAGGATAACGCCAACGTCTTTACCACCATCCTGCGCTCGGCCGGCCTGGCGGCGCGTACCTTCCTCAAAGATTACAACAAAACCGGCCCCAACGGCGCGCACGGTGAGAGCGGCAGTTTCGGCGTCTACGAGTATGACCACTCGGTCCTGATCTGGCTGGACGGTCACTGGAAAGCGGCGCGCAGTTACAACACGGAAGAGAAAAATGATCTCTACTATCCCTGGCAATATGGCTACAAGGCCCATCAAGAACTGCCCGGCTTCGGCTACACGGATAACAACTCCGATTTGATCGTCACCTCCAATGAGGGGTGGGACTGGCAGAACGGCAGCAATGGCGGGGGGATGGTCAACACCTTGTGGGTCAACGGCGCGCCGCCCTCGTCCGAGTTCAGTTATCCCAACAACAACTGGGATTACCAGTGGCAAAGCCTCCGCCCGCTGGAGATTATCCGCACGCCTTACATGGATATCCTCAACTACGAAACCTGGCACGGCGACAACTGGGCGCCCAGCGAGTGGCGTTCGCCGCCGGAGAGCAATCCTGCCGGGCGCAACGCCCGCCTGACCTACTATCTGCCGACCGGTATCCCCGACGCCGCTAATCCCCTGGAGAACTGGCCTTACAACCCCGTTCCGGTTGGCTGTAGCCCTTCCACCCCGCCGGCTGTCTGTGCGGCGTTCCTGGCCGGCCAGAACAACCTCCAGCGGGTGACGGCAGAACAGGCGGCGCAATTCCGGCCCCCGGCTGCCACGGAGGAGGTCCTGCCGACGCCGACGCCCGGCGTGGAAAGCCGCCGGGCGCTCACGCCGACGCTCCGGCTGGAGGCGATCACCGGTGAGCGCGGCGTGGATAGCAACGGCAACGGGCGCTGGGACGCGCTGGTCATCAGCGTCACGGTGGCCGCCGACCGCAGCGACGCTTATCAGCTGGGCGGCTGGCTCAAGGTGGGGGAACAGGCCGTCCGCGCCCGCACCGAGACCTTCGCGCTCAAGGTGGGCCGCCAGACGGTGGCGCTGACCTTTGACGGCCAGGAGATCGGCGACCAGGGGATTGCCGGCCCCTACCAGGTCGCTAACCTCTGGATCGCCGCCGCCGACCAGCCCATTCCGCAGTTCATGACGGCGGAAGAGGCGCTGGCCTACCGCGACTATACTTACCTGACCGCGGCCTACAAACCCGACCAGTTTGAGGTCAAGGCGGCCCTGTTGGCGCTGCGCTTCAGCCACGCCACGCAGGACACGGATAAAGATGGCTACGCTGACACGCTGATCATCTCTGTGCCGCTGAGCGTGACGCTGCCGGGGCGCTTCACCGTGCAGGGCGCGCTCTACGATGGGGAGGGGACCTACCTGGGCGAGAGCCGCTGGTCTGGGCCGGGCGCTACCGCGACGCTGACCTTCACCGTGGCCCGTACCGTCGCCCCTTACACGCTCAACCAGCTCCTGCTGCTGGACGCCACCGGCCGCCCGCTGGACAGCCAGCCGCGCAACGCTTATCAGATTACCCGCCTGGATCAGCTCTATCCGGGCGAAGCGGCGCTGCTGGCCCGGACGCCCGGCCTGATCTCCACCCTGGCCGTGACCTCCACGCGCGCCTTCACCGCCACCGCCGTGGATACCAACGGCAACGGCAAATACGACCAGTTGCTCGTCACCGTCGGCGTGCGCGTGACCGGCTCCGGCGGCGCGTATCGCGTGGAAGGGCTGCTGGTAGACCCGGCCGGCACGCCGGTCGCCTGGGCGGTCAGCCAGCCGCAGACGCTCACCGTGGGCCTGCGCGAGTTGACCCTGCCCTTTGACGGACGCCTGATCCACGACCACCTGCCCTTCACCACCACGCCGCAGGCGCTCACCCTCATCGGGGTCAAACTGTTCCGCGGCAACCTGAGCAGCACGACGCTGGAAGACAGCGTGCCGGTTGCGTTTACCACGCCCGGCTATACCCGCGACCAGTTTGACGCGCTGAGCCTCTCTCTCTTTGGCGATACAATGGAACGCGGCGCGACCACGGCCGCGCAGTGGACCGCCGCTTCCCCCTGGACGCTGACCACCGCCGTCTGGCACAGCCCCAACCACGCCTGGCGCGCCGCCGGCAGCGCTGGCCTGCTCACCACCCTTCCGATCACGATGGGGAACGTCACCGCGCCCGTCCTCCGCTTTGATACCTGCCACCAGATCCCTTCCGGGCGCGCCGGTTACGTGGAGGTCTCCCGCGACGGCGTCACCTGGAGCCGGGTGGCGACCTACACCAACGCCACCGCCCCCTGGAGCGCGCAGCAGGTGGACCTGAGCGCCTTTGCCGACGCAGCCACGCTGCGCGTCCGCTTTAACGCCCAGACGCCCACCGCCTGGGCCGTGGACGATGTCTTCCTCAACGCCTGGCCGCCGGAGACCTATGCCGATTTCGTCTACCAGCCGGAGCCGGTGTTGATCGGCGCGCCGACTACCTTTATCGCCGCTTACAAATTCATCACCGCCACGCCCACCGTCACCTTGACCTGGGCCTGGGGCGACGGCTCGCCCCCGCTGGTGACGCACGTGCCGACCGTCACCCACGCCTTCCCGCAGGCGCTGGATTACACCGTCCGTCTGACGGTGGAGAACGGCTATCAGGCGCCCACCGCCACGGCGACGGTCCCCGTTTACGCGCAGGTGACCACGGCGGCGGTCGGCAGCGGCGCCGTCTACAAGACGCCCGACCAGCCGCTCTACCGCCACGGCGACCTGCTGACCCTGGCGGCCGTGCCCGCAGGCGGCTGGCGCTTCACCGGCTGGAGCGGCGCGCTGAGCGGAACCACCACGCCGCAGACGCTCACCGTCACCGGCCATCACGTCGTCACGGCGACCTTTGGCGAGGTCCCCTACACGCTGACGGTCAACCTGGTCGGCAACGGCACGGTGGCCCGCACGCCCGACAAGCCCACCTACCGCTACAACGAGGTGGTCACGCTGACCGCCGTCGCCGCGCCGGGCTGGACCTTTGACCGCTGGAGCGGCGACCTGAGCGGCAGCCAGAACCCCGCCGTCCTGGTGATGTCTACCGACAAGACCATCTCCGCCGTCTTTGTGCAGAACGAATACCCGATCGTGGTCACGGTCAGCGGCAGCGGCACCGTCACCCGCCAGCCCAACCAGACCACCTACCATTACGGCGACGTGGTCACGCTGACGGCGACGCCCGCGCCCGGCTGGACCTTCACCGCCTGGAGCGGCAGTCTGAGCGGCAGCGCCAACCCGCAGACGCTGGTGGTAGACGGCAGCGAGAGCGTCCTCGCCACTTTCTCGCAACTCAATTACACGCTGTTGACCTCGGTGTCCGGCAGCGGCAGCGTGACCCGTCAGCCCAACCAGCCCACCTACCACTATGGCGATGGTGTCACCCTGACGGCGACGGCGGCCACCGGCTGGCATTTCGTCGGCTGGAGCGGCGACCTGAGCGGCAGCGCCAACCCGGCCACGCTCACCATCACCGGCAACCGCTCCGTGGTGGCGACCTTTGCCCCGAACGAGTACACGCTCACCGTCAATGTGGGGAGCGGCGGCAGCGTGACCCGCTCGCCCGACCGGCCTTCCTACACCTACGGCACGGTCGTCACCCTGACGGCCACGCCTGCGCCCGGCTGGCGCTTTGTCGGCTGGAGCGGCGACCTGAGCGGCAGCGCCAATCCCGCCACGGTGACGATGAACGGCAACCGCACCGTCACCGCTACCTTTGCGCAGATTGAATACACGCTCAACGTGACGACGGTCGGCGGCGGCAGCGTCAGCCGCAACCCCAGCCAGGCCACCTACCACTATGGCGATCTGGTCAACCTGACCGCCATCGCGGATGAGGGCTGGCAGTTCTCCGCCTGGAGCGGCGACCTGACCGGCAGCGCCAACCCCACGGCGATCACGATTTACGGCAATCAAGCGGTGACGGCTACCTTTACCCGTTTGGGCTACACGTTAGAGACGGCGGTCAACGGCGGTGGGACGATCCTGCGCACGCCCAACCAGGAGACCTACCTCTACGGCGACGTGGTCACCCTGACCGCCGTGCCCGACCCCGATTGGGCCTTTACCGGCTGGAGCGGCGACCTGAGCGGGATAACCAACCCGCAGACCCTGGTGATGAACGGGCCTAAATCGGTCATTGCTTCCTTTGCGCCCAACGGCTATCTGTTGAACGTCACGATCACCCCTGTTTACGGCGGCAGCGTCGTCCGCAATCCGGCCAAATCGGTCTACCAGTCGGGTGAGGTGGTGACGGTGACGGCGATGCCGGCGCCCGGCTGGACCTTTACCGGCTGGGGCGGCGACTTGAGCGGGATGAACCTGACCAAGACGCTGGTGATGACCGACAACCGCAGCATCAGCGCCGCTTTTATTTCCGACCAGTACACGTTATCTATTCACAACACCACCGGCGGTGTGGCGACCAAATCGCCGTCCAAGTCTTATTATGACTATGGCGAGCCGGTGACATTGACCGCGACGCCCAGCGCCGGCTACCTCTTTGCCGCCTGGACCGGCGATGTGACCGGCACGGCCAACCCCAAGACCATCACCGTGACCGGCAACCTGCACATCACGCCGACCTACACCTTTGTCGGCTATGTCCTGACGACGACGGTGGTCGGCGAGGGGACGGTGGCGCGCGACCCCGACCTGACGCTCTATGGCAAGAACCAGGTGGTGACGTTGACGGCGGTGCCGGCGCCCGGCTGGGCCTTTGTGCAGTGGAGCGGCGCGTTGACCGGCGCGGCCAATCCGGCCTCGCTGACGATGAGCACCCATCGCGCCGTGACCGCCACCTTTAGCCAGAACACCTACCCGCTGACCGTGACCGTCTCCGGCAACGGCAGCGTCATCTCGCAACCGGCCCAATCGGGTTACCTCTACGGCGATGTCGTCACGCTGACCGCTGTACCCGCGCCCGGCTGGCACCTGGCAGCCTGGGGCGGGGTGCTCTCCGGCAGCCAGAACCCGGCCTTGTTGACTATCACCGGCGCGACAACGGTGACGGCGGCCTTTGCGCCGGATGCGTACACGCTGACCACCGGCGTCAACGGGCAGGGGAGCGTGGGCGTGCAGCCGGCCCAATCCACCTACGCTTACGGTGAGGTGGTGACCCTGACCGCCGTGCCCGCCCCCGGCTGGGCCTTTGCCGGCTGGAGCGGTGACCTGATCGGCGGCGCCAACCCGGCCACGCTCACCCTCTACCGCTCGTCTGTCGTGACCGCCACCTTTGCCCCGCTGGAGTACAGCCTCTCGGTGGAAGCGACGGCAGGCGGCACGGCGACCAAAACGCCCGATTGGCCCACCTACCATTACGGCGACGTGGTCACCTTAACCGCGACGCCGCTGCCCGGCTGGGCCTTTGCCGGCTGGAGCGGCGCGCTCAACAGCAGCGCCAACCCCGTCACCTTGACGGTGACCGATCACGCGGCGGTCCTGGCGACCTTTGCCCAGGAGGCCTACACGGTCACGGTGCAGGTCAACGGCAACGGAACGGTGGCGTTGCTCCCGGCACAGGACTCCTACCGTTACGGCGACGTGGTGACGCTCACCGCGACGGCTGCGCCCGGCTGGGCCTTCACCGGCTGGAGCGGCGGCGCGACCGGCACGAGCAACCCGCTGACGTTGACGCTCACCGGTAACGTCGCGCTGACGGCCACCTTTACCGCCCACGAGTACACGCTGGCGATAGACGTGGGCGGCCAGGGCACGGTGACCCGCGCCCCCGACCGGGCCACCTATCACTACGGCGACGTGGTGACGCTGACCGCGCTCCCGGCGGCGGGCTGGGATTTCCTCTGGTGGGAGGGCGACCTCTGGAGCACGGCCAACCCGCTGGTGCTCACCGTCACCGGCAACCGTTCGCTGACCGCCGTCTTCCGGCAGGCGGCTTATATCTTGCAGGTGAGCCTGACCGGCAGCGGCAGCGTGGATTGGTCGCCCTGGCAGGATTATTTCCATTATGGCGATACAGTGGTGATCACCGCCACGCCCGAAGTGGGCTGGCACTTTGGCGGCTGGAGCGGCGACCTGAGCGGCGACGCCAACCCGGTCACGGTGGTGATGACCGGCAGCCGGAGCGTGATCGCCAATTTTGTACGCACCCCATACACGGTGACGGTCAGGACGGTGGGCAGCGGCAGCGTGACGCGCGCCCCCGATCTGGCCGCTTACTATTACGGCGACGGGGTGACGCTGACGGCCGTGCCTGCCGTCGGCTGGCAGTTTGCCGGGTGGGAAAACGGCAGCCTGGACAACCCGCGCGCGTTGACCGTGCTGGGGAACACCGTTGTGACGGCCACCTTTACCGCACAGCCGCCGCCGGTCTACACGCTGACGGTGGCGCTGAGCGGGCAGGGCGTGGTGACGCCGTCTGTCGGCGCGCACCCCTACGTCTCGGGGACGGTGGTGCCGGTGCAGGCATCGCCTGCGGCGGGCTGGCGCTTTGCCGGCTGGCTCGGCCCCGTCGCCGACCCCGGCGCGGCCGCCACCACCGTCCTGATGACGGCGCACCGCGCCATCACCGCCACCTTTGAACCGGTGCCGGTGGAGTACGGCCTGGAGGTGCGCGTCACTGGCGCAGGCCACGTGACGTTGGATCCGGACTGGCCCGGCTACTACTACGGCGACGTGGTGACGCTGACAGCCGTCCCCGACCCCGACTGGCAGTTCGCTGGCTGGGAGAACGGCCTCTTCGTCAACCCGCGTGTGCTGACCATCGTGGGCGACACGACCGTGACGGCCACCTTCACGGCGCGGACCCCCACGGTCTACACGCTGACGGTAGCGCTGAGCGGGCAGGGCGTGGTGACGCCATCCGTCGGCGCGCACCCCTACGTCTCCGGGACGGTGGTGCCGGTGGAGGCATCACCTGCGGCGGGCTGGCGCTTTGCCGGCTGGCTCGGCCCCGTCGCCGATCCCGGCGCGGCCGCCACCGCCGTCCTGATGACGGCGTCCCGCGCCATCACCGCCACCTTTGCCCAGAGCACCGTCGTGACGCCGGTCACCGGCATTACCTTCACCGTCAGCCCGCTTACGCCGCGGGCCGGCGCGCCGGTCACTTTGACGGCCACCGTCACGCCGCCCGACGCGACCCGGCCCCTCACCCTCACCTGGGCCTTCGGCGACCTGACTGCGCCCGTCGTTACCCCACTGACGGTGCTCACGCACACCTACGCGCTGCCGGGCACCTACACCGTCCAGGTGACGGCCACCAACGGCCTGGGGACGCCGGTCACGGCCATGCGCGCCGTCGTCGTCCTGGCCGCAGATCACCGGATTTACCTGCCGCTGGTTTGCAGGAACCAATAGCCATCAGCGCTCAGCCGTCAGCTGATGGCTGAGCGCTGATTGCCGATACCTTCAGGCGAATGGGTTAGGAAACGCCTGAAAACGTTACTATGAAACCCAAGCATAGTGACGCCTTCAGGCGTTCTTGGACTTCTCCCTTGAAAATAGAAACCTGTGGGATGGCAGCTGGCTGCTCATCCCTGCCCCTGGCTTCCTGCTCTCTGCTCCCTGACCGCTGATTGTTAAAAGTCAGTCACTTTTCTTAGGAATCTTTTAGTCATTTATTGACGCATTGCCAACCAAAGTTAGGTACAATCAATGCATACACTGTATCCAGTAGTGGTATTTATTTTATAATATCTTTTTCTTCTTTATGGGTTGGTGCATGGACCTGGACGACGTGGGACTCTGGGATGATGTGATGGTAGGGCACTTTGGGCAGTGCCACCTGGCAGGCCGCCGCCGGTATGACCGGGGCGGCCTGCTGCCTTATTTAACGCAGAGGCGCAGAGACCGCCGGGTTCTCTTATCGCTATTTGCCATCCGCCATTCGCCTTTCGTGGTGGGCGGCGGGACTTCTATGAGTGCGCAGGCTGGCGGGCGGGGCCATCCTACACGATTCCGTCATCGTTCTGGCTTCGCTGCCGGACACATACCGGATTTTCTGCCCCTGATTGGTAGCCATAAGTCGTTTTTAGTGCCGTTTGCAATTTAGTGGAGGAGGTATTGCCATGAA
>CAYTGR010000003.1:57230-76496 GCA_964437445.1 uncultured Anaerolineales bacterium
CCATAAGTCGTTTTTAGTGCCGTTTGCAATTTAGTGGAGGAGGTATTGCCATGAATCATTTTAGGGAATGGACCTGGAAGGCGATCACGTTTTTCGTCGTCCTGACGATGCTTGTCCCGGCCGGGCTGATCCTGGGCCCGGTGCAGCGGGTGGAGGCGGCCTATACCGGCTGGTTTAACCCCACTGGTAATGCCAGCGTCTCGGGTTATACGGCGCTGAGCAACCCGACCTATGCGTATGCGGATGATAGCAACAACGCAACGGGGCCTAACCTAAGTTCCAGCACAACTTATGGTCAGCAGTACCACACCTTTGGCGCCAGCATTCCATCAGGGGCCGTCCTGCAAGGGATTGAGGTACAGGTACATTACTGGCTTTCAAACCAAAACGGTACCAATACGCTGACTGCCGATCTTTCCACCGATGGTACTGCGTGGACGTCCACCAATGATTCGGACACTTCAGAGCCTACGAGCCAGACCGCAGTGATTCTCCAGCCGGCCGATCCGCTCTGGGGACGTTCCTGGACCTCGACGGACTTGACCAACCTGCGTGTCCGGATACGTATGTCAAGATCCTCGTTTACGACCGGAGTTTTTTACCTGGATTGGGTGAGCGTGCGCCTCAGGTACAACCGCCAGCCCAACACGCCGACCAATACCTATCCCAACGGCCAGACACTCACCACCCGCAACCCCACCTTCACCTGGTCGGCGTTCAGCGACCCCGATACGGGTGATGCTCAAGACCAGTTTTATATCCAGATTCGGCAGAATCCCGGCAGTTATTTCTACCGCTCCACCACGGTCAACAGCAGCGCCAACTCGTATGCCTCAAGCTGGAACCTGCCGGACGGCGCTTACTGCTGGCAGGTGCGGGTACGCGACAATTCGGGTGCCTCCAACGCCTATAGCGCCCTCAGCACCGAAACCTGCTTCACCGTGAGCGCCAACGTGCCGCCGAACCCGCCGTCGCTGGTGGATCCGCCCAACGGCGAGGTGGTGATCACCGGGCAGCCCACGCTGAGTTGGAACGCCACCACCGACCCCGATCCGGGCGACTCGGTCGCCGGTTACGGCGTCAGCATAGATGGCGGCGCCTTTGTGAACGTGGGACTGAACACCAGTTACGTCCCCGGCACACCGCTGAGCAACGGCTCGCACACCTGGCAGGTGCGCGCCTGCGACACCCACGCGGCGTGCAGCACCAGCCCCACCTGGAGTTTCACCGTTAACACCAACATCGTCGGCCCAAATCAGGACTCGTATGTTGACCAGGCGAATCCAACGATTAACTATGGTACAAACCAGTATATGTACGTGCGCTCGTCGCGCAATATCTGGGGCGATGCACTCAACCGCCGTATGTTTTTGCGTTTCAATGTGCCTCCCATCACAACGTGTTATCCCGGCACCAGCCCTTCCATTGTTCAGGCCACGCTCCGTGTTTACGCCGATAGCGGCCCTTCCATGCTGCGCACCTACGATGTCTATCGGGTGACTGGTTCCTGGACTGAGGGGGGCATCAACTGGAACAATCAGCCGGCGGCCGAGGCCAGCGGGTCAGTCAATGTGAGCGTTGGCTACACCGGTTGGGTGAACTGGGACGTCACCGAGGACGTGGCGAGTTTTATTGATTACGGTGGGGCCAACACCAACTACGGCTGGATGATCCGCGACCGCTCCGAGAGCGAATCCTGGTCGGAATATTACGAAACCCGCTTCCGCGCCCGCGAATACAGCGGCACGAGCACCGATCCGCAACTGCTCATCGCCTACAACTGCCCGCCCGCGGCGCCTGTGCTCGTCTCTCCGGCCAATGGCGGCTACACCACCGACAACACCCCGCTGCTGGACTGGAACCCGGCGACCGACCCCGATGGCGACACGCTGCGCTATGCCGTTCAGGTGGATGGCGGGGCCTGGGTCAGCCCCTCGCCCGACACGCTGACCGAGATCACCTGGGGCACGTTGGGCGAAGGCCAGCACAACTGGCGGGTGCGCGTCTCCGACGGCCGCGCCGAAGCCTACAGCGCCAGTTGGACCTTTACGGTGGATACCGATATGCCCGGCGTGCCCGCCTACCTCAACGAGGGCAGCCCCGATCAGGACTTTTACCCCAACGCGGCTTATGCGCTGCTCATCAACTGGGGCAGTGTGCCTGATACCGGCTCCGGCATCGCCTATCAACTTCAGCGGCGTATCAACGGCGCGGCCTGGACGACCATCACGACAACGGCGAACACGGCTTACAATGACACGGCATCGCTGGCCGACAACGATTTTGTGGAATACCAGGTCCGCGCCTGCACCGGCGCGGGCAATTGCAGTGGCTGGACGACCTCCGACGGCGTGCGCATTGACTCGCAAGACCCGGCCATCGTGACCGGCGTGGGCGAGGGCGTCACCGTCGGCACCGACGATGACTGGAGCCGCGACAACGTCTACTGGGTCTACTGGAACCGCGTTGCCGACACCGGCTCCGGCATTACCTACGAAGTCCAGCGCAGCGTCAACGGCGGCGCGTATGCCCCGCTGACGCTCTCCGCCTTTGCGTGCGACGCAGCCCGCTGCTGGGGCGACGACCCGACCGGCTATTCCAACGGCGACAACGTCCGCTACCGGGTGCGCGCGGTCAACGGCGCGGGGCGCACCAGCCTGGACTGGTCCACGCCCTCCGACGGCATCACCATTGACTCGGCGGCCCCCGATTCGGCGGTGCTGACGGGCGGCGTCTATACCCCGCCTGGCGGCGCGAACCCGTGGCCCGGCAACATCAGCGGCAGCGCCAGCGATGGCGTGGGCGGCGTTTCAGGGGTGGCGCGCGTGGACCTCCGCATCCGCGATGCCAGCACCGGCGACTATTGGAACGGCACGGCCTGGGACAGCGCCGAAACCTGGGTGCAGGCCGCCGGCACCAATCCCTGGTCCTACACCTTCCCGGCTTCTAACCTGACCGACGGCCACACCTACGTCGTGGATTCGCGCGCCACCGACGGCGCGGGCAATGTGGAGAGCACCTACGGGAACAACAACTTTACCTACGCCTCTTCCGCCCCCGATGCTCCGGTGCCGACCTCTCCAACTCATCCCAACCCCGACCTCTGGTACAACAACAACCAGCCGGGCTTTGTCTGGAACGTGCCCAACAGCAGCGTGCCGGTTGTCGGCTATAGCATCATCCTTGATCCCTACCCCGGCACCATCCCCGACACCATCCAGGAAACCAGCGGCACCAGTTACAACGCCGCCACCACCCCCGACGGGACCTGGTATTTCCACGTTCGCGCGGTGAATATTGCCGGCACGTGGGGGCCGGCCGGTCACGTCCGGGTGAACATTGACACCGCCACGCCGCAGACGCCCGCCAGTGTGACCGAGGAAAACCCCGACGTGGATTGGGACGCCGATGGCGCGATCAACGTCTACTGGAGTGCGGTGCCCAACACCGGCTCCGGCATCACCTACGCGCTGGAACGCTGCGTCAACGGCGGGCTGAGCGGCGCCTGCACCACCGGCTGGCAGCCGGTCGCCTCCGGCATCGCCGAGACCTGGTACGCGCACAACCCCGGCGGCTATGCCGACGGCAACACCGTCCGCTACCGCGTCCGCGCCACCAACGGCGTCGGCCTCACCGGCGGCTGGCGCGAATCCGATGGGATGACGATTGACAGCAGCCCGGTTGGCGCGCCGGCCTGGGTCTACGAGGACGCGATGGCCGAACCCGACCGCGACTATCACAACCAGGCCAACGGCGCGGTCACCGTCCGCTGGGCCACCGTCGCCGACACCGGCTCCGGCATCACCTACCGGCTGGAAAAATGCGTCAGCCTGAGCGGCGCCTGCACCAACCCCACCGACTGGACGCTCGTGGCGCAGGGATTGAGCGTCACCTTTTATGCCGATTCCGGCTCGTACAGCGATGGCCTGCGGGTTCGCTACCGCGTTATCGCCGTCAACGGCGTGGGTACCGTCGGCGCGCCGACCGCCTCCGACGGGATGTTGATTGACCTGGACATCCCTGCCTCGCCCGCCTGGGTGCGCGAGGGCGTCGCCACCGAGCCGGATTGGGATTACGATGACGATGGCGCGTTCACCATCTACTGGGCGGCGGTGGCCAACACCGGCTCCGGCATCACCTACCGCCTGGAAAAGAGCATTGACGGCGCAGACTGGCAACTCGTGGCCGAGGGCCTCTCGGCTACTAACTATACCGATACCAACGGCAGCGACGACGGCGCGTTCATCCGTTACCGCGTCACCCCGCTCAACGGCGCGGGCACGGTGGGCCAGTACCGCCTCTCCGACGGCATCACCCTGGACCGCGAAGCGCCCGCCGCCCCGGCCTGGATTTACGAGAACAACCCCGACGTGGATTTTGACACCGACGGTGCGGTGCTGGTGGTCTGGGCGCCGGTCGCCAACACCGGCTCCGGCATCACCTACAACCTGCAAAAGCGAATAGATGGCGGCGAGTGGTACGACCTGGCCGCCGGCCTCACCGGCACCAGTTTCAACGACACGGACACCTTTGGCGATGAAACCCTGATTGAATACCGCGTCCAGGCCCGCAACGGCGTGGGCCGCATCAGCGGCTGGACGCTCTCCGATGGCGTGCTGGTGGATACCGACACCCCCGCCGCGCCGACGAACGTCGGCGAGGGGCTGGTGGTTGGCACCGACCTGGATTACGTCAACGTCAACACCTACCTGGTCTACTGGACCGGCGTCACGGCGACCGCCACCGGCGATACGATCCGCTACACCGTGGAGCGCAACGTCAACGGCGGCGGCTGGAACACCGCCGTCACCGGCCTGACCGCCACCTCCTGGGACGACCCGCAGGCCTACTCCAACGGCGATCAGGTGCTTTACCGCGTGATCGCCGTCAACGGGGCGGGCACCGCTTCGGCTGCCTCTGCCGCCTCTGACGGGATCACCATAGACACCGGCCAGCCCAACTCTACGGTGGCCACCACCGGCTATTACAACTCCACCGGTTGGCCCGACCGCGTGCAGGGCGCTTCCTCGGACGATTACTCCGGCGTCGCCCGCGTAGAGGTGGTCATCTATGACACCGACGCCAACCTCTGGTGGAACGGCTCGGCCTGGGCTGCCGGCGGCCCCTTCTGGCTGCTGGCGACCGGCACGACCAACTGGTATTACCCGCTGACCGACGCCTATCTGACCAACGGCCACGCCTACGACCTGCTCTCGCGCGCTACCGATGTCGCCGGCAACGTGGAGACCAGCCTGGGCACCAACACGTTCATCTTTGCCAGCAGCGGCCCCGAAGTGCCGGTCATCTCGTCCAGCACCCATCCGGTGCAGACGACCTGGTACAACGCCAACGACCCGGCCTTTGCCTGGACGGAACCCGGCGGCCCGGCGCCCATCGTCGGCTATTCCTACGTCCTGGACCAGAACCCGGCCACCACCCCCGACACAACTGCCGACACCACCGGCCTGACCGCCGCCTACACCGACCTGGCCGACGGCACCTGGTATTTCCACGTCCGCGCGGTAGACAGCACCCCCAACTGGGGGCCGGCCGGCCACTACCGCATCAACATTGACACGGCCACCCCCGGCGCACCCGCCACCGTCACCGAAGAATCCCCCGATGTAGATTGGGATTACGACGGCAGCGTCACCGTTTACTGGACTGCCGTGCCCAACACCGGCTCCGGCATCGTCTACGTTGTGGAGCGTGAGGTCAGCACCAACCCCGGCGTCTGGACGGTGCTCAGCGACACCGTGCCGGCCACCTGGTACCTGGACTCAACCACCGGCTACTCCGACGGGACGCTGATCCGCTACCGCGTCTCGGCGCGCAACGGCGTCGGCCTGACCGGCGCGGCGACCACCTCCGACGGCGTCACCGTGGACAGCGACGCGCCCGGCACGCCGGCCTGGGTCACCGAAAACGCGCCCGACCCGAACGATCAGGACTATGACCCCGACGGCTCGGTGCGCGTCTACTGGGCGACCGTCGCCGACACCGGCTCCGGCATCACCTACCGGCTGGAGCGGCGGATCACGGTCAGCGGCCTCCCCGGCGCCTGGGTGGAAGTCGCCGCCGGCTTGACCGGCAACTCGTACCTGGACCCGCGCCTCCATCAGGACGGCGAAACGATCCACTATCGCGTCACTGCTTTTAACGGGGTGAACAATTTCGGCGCGGCGCGGCTTTCCGATGGTATCCTGATTGACACCGACACCCCCGGCGCGCCCGCCGAAGTGACTGAGAACAGCCCTGACATAGATTGGAGCGTAGACGGCAGCGTGACCGTCTTTTGGGGCGGGGTGGGCGATACCGGCTCCGGCATCACCTACCGGCTGGAAAAGCAGGTGAACAGCAGCGGCTGGGTGGTCGTCTCCGGCGCCGAGGCGCTGCCCGGCGGCACGACCAGTTTCGCCGACGGCGGCGCCTATAACGACGGCGACGTGATCCGCTACCGCGTCCGCGCGACCAACGGCGCGGGGACTCCCGGCGCCTGGCGCGAATCCGACGGGATGACGATTGACAGCAGCATCCCCGCCGCCCCCGGCTGGGTGCGCGAGGAAAACCCCGACGTGGATTACGACGCCGACGGCGCGCTGACCGTTTACTGGGCTGCCGTTTCGGACACCGGCTCCGGCATCACCTACCGGCTGGAGAAAGAGTTGAACCACAGCGGCACCTGGACACCCGTGGCGCAGGGGCTGGCCGGCGTCTCCTACTATGACGGCCAGGCGCAGCCCGACGGCACCTTTGTCCGCTACCGCGTCACCGCCGTCAACGGCGTCGGCACGCCCGGCGCGCCGACCACCTCCGACGGCATCACCGTGGATACGCAGTCGCCCGCCACGCCAACCGGCGTCGGCGAGGGCGATGCCGTCGGCACCGACGACGCCTTTGACCAGGACAACGCCTTTGACGTTTTCTGGAACGCCGTGGCCGATACCGGCTCTGGCATCACCTACGACATCCAGAAAAGCCTGAACGGGAGCGCCTGGGTCGCCGCCGCAACCGGCATAGCCGAGACCTTCTGGGAAGACCCGACTCCTTACTCCAACGGCGACACCGTCCGCTACCGCATCCGCGCGGTCAACGGCGCCGGGCTGGAAGGCTCCTGGTCGGCAGGCTCCAGCGGCATCACCTTAGACTTTGTTGCCCCCGATTCGGCGGTCACCACGCACGGCTACTACAGCCTTTACAGTTGGCCGGGCTTTATCCTGGGCACCGCCGGCGATACCGGCTCGGATGTGGCGGTGGTCCACCTGACCATCCAGCGCGCCTCTGACGGGCAATACTGGAACGGCACGACCTGGCAGGGCAGCGCCGTCTGGCTTACCGCTACCGGCACCGTCAACTGGCAATACACCTTCACGCCGGCCGACGGTGAGACCTACGACCTCCGCTCCCGCGCCACCGATTATGCCGGCAACGTGGAGGTGACCTTTGGCGTCAACTCGTTCACCTACTCCTCGTCCGGCCCGCAAGCCCCAGAGATCGCCTCGCCGACACATCCGAACGAGGCTGCCTGGTATCTGAACAACAGCCCGGTCTTTACCTGGACGGTTCCGTCCAGCACCGCGCCGGTCATCGGTTATTCCTACCTGCTGGACCAGAACCCCGGCACGACGCCCGATGCCGTCCCCGACACCCCCGCCACCACCGTCTCTTACTCCGGCCTGGCCGACGGCACCTGGTATTTCCACGTCCGCGCCGTGGATGACCCGGGGAACTGGGGGCCGGCCGGGCATTTTGCCGTGCACATTGACACCGCCACCCCGCAGACCCCCGGCCAGCCGACCGAAGAGTCGCCCGACATTGACTTTGACGCCGACGGCGCGTTCACGGTCTACTGGAGCGGCGTGCCCAATACCGGCTCTGGCATCACCTACCGCCTGGAACGCGACAGCGGCGCCGGCTGGACCCTGGTCATCACCACCACCGCCACCAACTATGCCGACAGCGGCACCTACGCCGACGGCACGTTGATCCGCTACCGCGTCCGCGCGTTCAACGGCGTGGGCTTGAGCAGCGCCTGGTCGCCTGCTTCGGACGGCGTGACCATTGATTCCGATGTGCCCGCCGCGCCCGCCTGGGTGCGCGAGGGTGTCGCCACCGATCCCGACTGGGATTGGGACGCCGACGGCGCGTATGCCGTCTACTGGGCTGCCGTGGCCGATACCGGCTCTGGCATCCAGTACCGGCTCTACCGGCGGATCAACGGCGGCGCCTGGCTGCTGCTGACCACGACCGGCAACCTGTTCTACGCCGACAGCGGCATTTACCCCGACGGCACGCTGCTGGAATACCAGGTCTTTGCCGTCAACGGCGCGGGATTGATCAGTGCGGCGGCGCAATCTGACGGCATCCGCATAGACAGCGACGTGCCGGCCACGCCCGCTACTGTCACCGAAGAGTCGCCCGATGTGGACTGGGACTATGATGGCCTGTTCACCGTCTACTGGAGCGCCGTGCCCAACACCGGCTCCGGCATTGCCTACCGCCTGGAGCGCAACCTCAATGGCGCCGGTTGGACGGTGTTGACCGTCACCGCCGCCACCGCTTACGCCGACAACATCGGCAACGTGGACGGCACAACGGCGCAGTACCGCGTCACGGCGATCAACGGCGTCGGCCTGGAGGGGGCGCCGCGCACTTCCGACGGCGTCACCGTAGACAGCCAGGCCGTCCCGCAACCCGGCTGGGTGCGCGAGGATTCGGCGACCGAACCCGACCGCGACTATCATCCCAACGCCGACGGCGCGATCACCGTTTACTGGGCCGCCGTGGCCGACACCGGCTCCGGCATCCGCTACCGCCTGGAAAAGCGGGTCAACGGCGGGGGATGGACGACCGTGGTGGCTTCCGTGGCCGCCACCTCCTACCCCGACAGTGGGGCCTATGCCGATAACGATTTCATAGAGTACCGCGTCACCGCTATCAACGGCGTGCTCACCGAGAGCACCCCGCGTTTCTCCGACGGGATGCGGATTGACACCGATATCCCCGCCTCGCCGACGGGCGTCGGCGAGGGCGATGTGGCCGGCGTGGACGACGATTTTGACGAGAACAACGTCTACGATGTCTTTTGGACCGCCTCGGCCGACACCGGCTCCGGCATCATCTATATCATCCAGCGCAGCCGCAACGGCGGGGCCTGGGAGCAGGCCGCTGCCGGCCTGCCCTGCGGCGGCACGCCCTGCCGGTGGGACGATCCGGTGCCCTACTCCAACGGCGACACGGTGCAGTACCGCGTCCTGGCGGTCAACGGGGCGGGCCACAGCAGCATTGCTTCTGTCGCCTCCGACGGCATCACGCTGGACTTTGCCCAGCCTGACTCGTCGGTCTCCACCGGCGGCTATTACAACGCCTTCAACTGGCCCGGCTACATCCAGGGCACAGCCGCCGACGCCATCTCGGACGTAGATTTTGTGGATGTGACGATCCGCGACACGACGAACAACCTTTACTGGAACGGAACGGCCTGGAACGCCACACTCACCTGGCTGCGCGCCGCCGGCACGCATAACTGGCAGGTGCCGCTGGCCGTCGCCAACCTGACCAATGGCGTCACCTACGATGTCCGCTCGCGCGCCACCGACCGCGCGACCAACGAAGAGACCACCTGGGGGGCCAACTCGTTCACCTTTGCCGGCCAGGGGCCGCAAGCGCCGGTCATCTCCTCGTCCAGCCACCCGGTGCAGGCCGCCTGGTACGCCAACAACGCCCCGGTCTTTACCTGGACGGTGCCGGGCAGCGTCGCGCCGGTGGTCGGCTACTCCTACATCCTGGACCAGAACCCCGCCACCACGCCCGACGCGGTGGCCGACACGACCGGCAATGAGGCCTCCTACACCGGCATCGCCGACGGGACCTGGTACTTGCACGTCCGCGCGGTGGACAACACCAACAACTGGGGGCCGGCCGGGCACTACCGCATCAACATTGATACGGCCACGCCCGCCGCGCCCACTGCCGTGGCCGAAGGGGCGCCCGATGTGGATTGGGACGCCGACGGCGCCTTTACCGTCTACTGGAGTGCCGTGCCCAACACCGGCTCCGGCATCACCTACGCGCTGGAGCGCTGTGTGGACGGCGGCCTGAGCGGTCCCTGCACCACCGGCTGGACGGCGGTCGCCTCCGGGCTGGCCGTCACCCAATACGCCGACTCGGTCGGCAATGTAGACGGCCGGACGGCCCGCTATCGCGTGCGCGCGACCAACGGCGTCGGTCTGAGCGGCCTCTGGACGGAATCCGACGGCGTGACGGTGGATAACGGCGTCCCCGGCAGCCCGGCCCCGGTCACCGAAGGCGACCCGACCCCTGACATCGCCTATGACGCCGACGGCGCGTTCACCGTCTACTGGACGGCGGTGGCCGATACCGGCTCTGGCATCACCTACCGGCTGGAGCGGCAGGTCAACGGCGGCGGCTATACGCTCGTCGCCGAGGGGCTGATCGGCGTCAGTTACGCGGTCAGTGGCACGTATAACGACGGCGACCTGATCCAGTACCGCGTCACCGCCGTCAACGGTGTCGGCACGGCCGGCAGCGGGGCGGTCTCCACCGGCGTCGTCATAGACAACCAGACGCCTGCCGCACCCGCCGCCGTGACCGAGGAATCGCCCGATGTGGATTGGGACGTGGACGGCAACGTGCGCGTCTACTGGACGGCGGTGGCCAACACCGGCTCTGGCATCACCTATCGCCTGGAGCGGCGGATCAACGGCGGCAGTTGGGCGCTGGTCCCCGGCGCCGACGCGCTGACCGTCACCGACCTGTGGGTCGCCGACACCTACAC
This sequence comes from uncultured Anaerolineales bacterium, assembly GCA_964437445.1. Lineage (GTDB taxonomy): Bacteria > Chloroflexota > Anaerolineae > B4-G1 > SLSP01 > CAYTGR01. The sequence goes on from CAYTGR010000003.1 coordinate 68,029, forward strand.
CGACAATGACCTGATTGAGTTCCGCGTCCGCGCGACCAACGGCGTTGGCTTGAGCAGCGGCTGGACGCAGTCCAACGGTGTGCGGGTGGATAGCAGCGTTCCCGCCACGCCCGCTTCCGTCACCGAAAACAGCCCCGACATTGACTTTTTGGCCGATGCCAGCGGCACGCTCACCGTCTACTGGAGCGCCGTGCCCAACACCGGCTCCGGCATCACCTATCGCGTGGAGCGCGAATTGAACGGCTCCGGCATCTGGACGTTGATCGGCACGACTGCCGGCACCAGCCTGCCCGATAGCGGCGGTCCCTACGCCGACGACACACTCATCCGCTACCGCGTCACGACCGTGACCGGCGTGGGCACGCCCGGCACGCCCGCCCTCTCCGACGGGGTGCGCATTGACCTGACCACGCCCGCCGTCCCGACCGGCGTCGGTGAGGGCGACACCGTCGGCGCGGACGACGACTATGACCAGGACAACACCTTCTACGTCTTCTGGAACGCCGTGCCCGCTACCGCCACCGGCGACACGATCACCTACATCGTCCAGCGCAACCGCAACGAGGGCGGCTGGGAACAGGCGACCACGACGGCGGCCACCTTCTGGGAAGACCCCTATCCGTACTCCAACGGCGACACCGTCCGCTACCGGATCATCGCCGTCAACGGCGCAGGGACGCAGAGCGCTGCCTCGCAACCCTCCGACGGCCTGCTGCTGGACTTTGTCCAGCCCGACAGCGCGGTGACCACCGGCGGCTTTTACAACGCCTTCAGTTGGCCCGGTTTCATCTATGGCACCGCCGCCGACGGGCTTTCCGGCGTCAGTTATGTGGATATTACCCTGCGCAACGCCGGCACCGGCGAATACTGGAACGGCACCGGCTGGGGCGCGACCCCGGTCTGGCTGCGGGCGAACGGCACCAACAACTGGCAGTATGCCTTTGCCCCGGCCAACGGCACCACCTACGACGTGCAATCCCGCGCCGCCGATGTCGCCGGTAATGTGGAGACCTCCTACGGCTACAGTTCGTTCACCTATGCCTCCTCCGGGCCGCAAGCGCCGGTTGTCTCTTCGCCGACGCACCCGGATCAGGGCCTCTGGTACAACCATAACGACCCGACGGTCAACTGGACGACGCCGCCCAGCGGCGCGGGCATCCAGGGCTACAGTTTCGTGCTGGATCAGAACCCCGGCACGACGCCCGACACGGTGCTGGAGGCGCTGGTCAACACCACTTCGTACACCGACCTGGCCGACGGCACCTGGTACTTCCACGTCCGCGCGCAGGATAACGCCAACAACTGGGGGCCGGCCGGCCACTACCGGATCAACATTGACACCACCACTCCGACCGCCCCGGCTTCCGTCACCGAAGAGTCGCCCGATGTGGATTGGGACGCCGATGGCAACGTCGTGGTCTACTGGGACGCGGTGAGCGACTTTTCCGGTGTCACCTACACGCTGGAGCGCAGCATCAACGGCGCGGCCTATGTCCAGGTGGCGACCGGCATCGCCGGCACCTCTTACCCCGATTTCAGCACCGCTGCCGATGGCGCGACCGTCCGCTATCGCGTCCGCGCGACCAACGGCGTCGGCCTGAGCAGCGGCTGGACCGAATCCGACGGGATGACGATTGACTCGGTCCCGCCGGTCAGCCCGGCGCCCGTCACCGAGGAGACGCCCGACATTGACTGGAGCGCCACCGGCACGGTCATCGTCCGCTGGACGGCGGTGCCCAACACCGGCTCCGGCATCACCTACCGCCTGGAGCGCAGTGTCAACGGCATTTGGACGACGCTGGCCCCGGCGCTGACGGCCAACAGTTACGCCGACAGCGGCACCTACAACGACGGCGATTTCATCCAGTACCGCGTCACCGCCATCAGCGGGGTGGGGCTGGCCGGCCCGGTGGCCACCTCCGACGGGATGACGATTGACAGCGAGACGCCCGCCACGTCGGCCACCGTCACCGAAGAGTCGCCGGATGTGGATTGGGATTACGACGGTATCTTTACCGTCTACTGGAGCGCCGTGCCCAACACCGGTTCGGGGATCACCTACCGGCTGGAGCGCAGCCTCAACGGCGGGCCCTGGACGCTGCTGGCGACCACCGCTGCGACCAGTTACGCCGACAACATCGGCAACACCGACGGCACCACCGCACAGTATCGCGTCTCGGCGGTCAACGGCGTGGGCCTGGTCGGCGGCGCGCGCACTTCCGACGGCGTCACCGTGGACAGTTCCGTCCCCGGCACGCCGGGCAACGTCACCGAGAACCGGCCCGACATTGACTTTTACCCCTACGCCGACGGCGCGGTGACCGTCACCTGGGACCCGGTGGCCGATACCGGCTCCGACATCACCTACCGCGTGGAACGGCGGGTCAACGCCGGCACCTGGACGGTCGTGGCGGGAGGCATCGCCGGCACGACCTATGCCGACAGCGGCTCTTACGCCGACGATGACCTGATCACCTACCGCGTCACCGCGATCAACGGCGTCGGCACCGCCGGCGCAGCGGGCACCTCCGACGGCGTCCGCATTGACCTGACCAACCCCGCCGTCCCGACCGGCGTCGGCGAGGGCGATACCCCCGGCGTGGACGACACCTTTGACCAGGACAACACCACCTGGGTCTTCTGGACCGGCGTCTCTGCCACCGCGACGGGCGACACGATCTACTACACGGTGGAGCGCAGCCGCAACGGCAGCCCGTGGGAACTGGCCGGCTCCGGCCTGCCCTGCGGCGGCACGCCCTGCCGCTGGGAAGACCCCGTCCCGTTCAGCAACGGCGACACGGTGCAGTACCGCGTGACCGCCGTCAACGGCGCGGGGCGCACGAGCGGGCCTTCGGCGACCTCCAGCGGCATCACCCTGGACTTTGCCCCGCCCGATTCCACCGTGACGACCAACGGCTTCTTTAACGCCTTCAACTGGCCCGGCTATATCCAGGGCGCGGCCAGCGACAGCCTCTCCGACGTGGCCTGGGTAGACCTGACCATCCGGCGTCGCTCCGACAATCAGTACTGGAACGGCACGGGCTGGCAGGCGGCGGAAGTCTGGCTGCGGGCGACCGGGCGGCTCAGTTGGCAATACGCGCTGGGGCTGGCCGCGCTGACCGACGGCGTCACCTACGACCTCCGCTCCCGCGCCACCGACTATGCCGGCAACGTGGAGGTGACGTTCGGCACCGGTTCGTTCACCTTCTCCGGCTCCGGACCGGAAGCGCCGGCCATCTCCTCGGCCACGCATCCGGTGCAGACCGCCTGGTACAACAACAACGACCCGGTCTTTACCTGGATCACCCCCACCAGCGCGGTGCCGGTGGTCGGCTACTCGTACATCCTGGACCAGAACGCCACCACGACGCCCGACACGCAGCCCGACACGGCCGGCCGCACTGCCGCTTTCACCGACATCGCCGACGGCACCTGGTATTTCCACGTCCGCGCCACCGATGAGGCCGGCAACTGGGGGCCGGCAGCGCACTATCGCATCAACATAGACACCGCCACGCCCGCCGCGCCCGCGACCATCACCGAAGAGTCGCCCGATGTGGATTGGGACGCCGACGGCAGCGTGACGGTCTACTGGAGCGCCGTGCCCAACACCGGCTCCGGCATCACCTACCGCTTAGAGCAGAACCTCAACGGCGGCGGCTGGACGCTCGTGCCCGGCGCGGGGGCGCTGACCGGCACGACCTTTACCGTCGGCGGCTTTGCCAACGGCGCGACCGTCCTCTTCCGCGTCCGCGCGACCAACGGCGTCGGCCTGAGCAGCGCCTGGACGACCTCCGACGGCGTCTCCTTTGACCTGACCACACCCGCCGCACCGACCGGTGTCGGTGAGGGCGATGTCGTCGGCACGGACGACGACTGGGATCAGGACAACACCTTCTACGTCTTCTGGAACGCCGTCGCGGCCTCGCCCTCCGGCATCACCTATATCGTGGAGCGCAGCCGCAACCACGGCGCCTGGGAGATCGCCGCCACCGGCCTGACGGCCACGCAGTGGGACGACCCTGTGGCCTACTCCAGCGGTGAGACCGTCGCTTACCGGGTGACGGCGCGCACCGGCGCCGGCCGCGAGAGCGCGCCCTCGGCATCCTCCGACGGGATCACCCTGGACTTTGTCCGGCCCGATTCGGCGATCACCACCAACGGCTTTTACAACACCTTCACCTGGCCGGGCTACATCCAGGGGACGGCCTCCGACAACCTCTCCGACGTCGCTTTCGTGGACATCACGATCCAGCGGCAGAGCGACAGCCTGTACTGGAACGGCACGGCCTGGGTCGCCACGCTGACCTGGGTGCGCGCGACCGGCACGGCCAACTGGCAATACGCTTTCACGCCGGGCGATGGGCAGACCTACCTGCTGCAATCCCGCGCGACCGACTATGCGGACAATGTGGAAACGACGCTGGGCACCAGTACCTTCAACTACTCGGCCAGCGGCCCCGGCGCGCCGGTGGTCTCCTCGCCGACACATCCCGATCCGGCGCTCTGGTACAATCACAACGCGCCGACCTTCAACTGGACGACCCCGCCGAGCGGCGCGGGCATCAACGGCTACTCCTACGTCCTGGACCAGACGCCCGACACCGAGCCGGACCTGACCGCCGACACGACCGGCAACAGCCGCAGTTACACCAACATCGCCGATGGGGTCTGGTACTTCCACGTCCGCGCGGTGGATAACGCCGGCAACTGGGGGTCGGCGGGCCACTTCCGCGTCAACATTGACACCACGCCCCCGGCGGCCCCGGCCAGCCTCATCGAAGAGTCGCCCGATGTGGATTGGGACGCCGATGGGAACATCACCCTCTACTGGCACGCCGTGACGCACATCTCGCCGGTCACTTATGACCTCCAGCGCACCACCGATGGCGGCGCGACCTGGGTCAACGTGGCGACGGGAATCACCACAACCGTCTACCTTGACCCGCTCACCCATCCCGACGGCACGGTGTTGCGCTATCGCGTGCGCGCGGTAGACGCGGTGGCCCTGACCGGCGGCTGGACGCAATCGGACGGCGTGACCGTGGACAGCGAGACGCCGGCGCAGCCGACCGGCCTGGGCGAGGGCGACATCGTCGGCACCGACGACGCCTATGACCAGGACAACACCTTCTACGTTTTCTGGGATGCCGTGCCCGATACCGGCTCCGGCATCGTCTACACGATTGAGCGCCGCGTCAACGGGGCGGCCTGGCAGACTGTCCAGACCAACTATGCCCAGACCTTCTGGGAGGATCCGCAGGTCTTTGCCGACTGCGACTCTGTCCAGTACCGCGTCACCGCGATCAACGGCGTCGGCACAGTTGGGCCGGCCTCGGTGGATTCCAGCGGCATCACCTTAGACTTCATCGCGCCCGATACGGCGATCAGCACGAGCGGTACCTACGGCCCGGCCAGTTGGCCCGGTTGGATCGCCGGCACGGCGACCGATGCCACTTCCGGCGTGGCGCTCGTCCACATCACCCTCCAACGCCAGAGCGACGGCCAGTACTGGAACGGCGTGGCCTGGGTCGGCGCTCCGGTCTGGCTGCTCGCCAGCGGCACGACGGCCTGGACTTACACCTTTGCACCGGCCAACGGCGAGACCTACAATGTCCGCTCACGTGCGACAGATGTCGCCGGCAATGTGGAGGTCAGTTACGGGGTGAGCAGTTTCACCTATACCACCAACGAGCCGGATTCGTCGGTCACCACCGGTGGGCTTTATGTGGGCGGCGCGTGGCCCGGCCAGATTGCCGGCACCGCCGTCGCGCCGATGGCGCTGGTGGATTTTGTAGACCTGACCCTGCAACGGCAGAGCGACGGTCTGTACTGGAACGGCACGGCCTGGGGCGCGACCCCGGTCTGGCTGCGCGCCACCGGCACCAATCCCTGGAGCTACACCTTCGCGCCGGCCGACGGGGAGACCTATCTGGTTCGCTCGCGCGCGACCGACGCCGTGGGCAACGTGGAGACGGTCTTGGGCAGCGGCACGTTCAGTTACGACGCCGCCGCGCCGGAGATCACCGCCATCGCCGTCACCTCGGATAGTCCCTACTTTTACAACCCTGGTCTGACCGCCGACGGTGGCACAGTTTACTTCAACAGCCGGGATGGCGAGGGCGCGGGCCAGACGCTCACAGTGGACGTGGCCTTCACCGAACCGCATCCGGCCAGCCTGATCGGCAGCACGGCCTTCGGCGACACGCCGCCGGCGGATACGGTCGCGCCGTGGACGGTACAGTATACGGTGGAGACCTTCGCCGGCACGCAATCTAACGTCCTCTTTACGGTGGCCGATACGCTCGGCCTGACCGACACGGCCGCGCTCACCTTTATCCAGGACAATCTGCCGCCGGCTTCGCGCGCAACTATCGTGGACGACGCGACCAACGTCACCCCCATCGTGGTGGAGTGGGAGGCCGACGACGCCGCGAGCGGGCTGCGTGAAGTGCATCTCTGGGCCAAGTTCCAGCCCATCGGGGCATGGATGGACACCGGCTTGGTGATGACCGGTCCCAGTGGTAGTTTCACCTACACGCCGACGCAGGGCACGGGCACCTACTACTTTGCCACCGTTGGAGTGGATCAGGTAGGCAACGCCGAATCTGTGCCGACCGGCTTTGGTGACGACCAGGTTGACTTTGATGGCAGCGCGCCGGCTTCTACGCTGAGCGCACCGGCTTACACCGCCGTCTCGCCCATCCCCATCACCTGGAGCGCCGACTTTGACGCCAAGTACACCTACCTGTACTACCGCTACGGTGAGAGCGGTGGTTGGCTGCCGGTGACCTTCTCCACGGCCAAAAACGGGGTCTTTGCCTTTGAGCCGACCGACGGAGAGGGCCATTACTACTTTGCCACGGTGGCGATGGATGCCGCCGGCAACCGCGAGCCGATTGCCGAAAACGGCAAGGCGCTGACCATCTACGATGTGACCGCGCCGGCCTCGGCGGCCAGCTCACCGGATAGCGTGATCGGCTTCAACGTGCCCGTCACCTGGGTGGGAGACGATGGCGCGCTCGGTTCGGGCATCGCCACCTACGATGTGCAGTACAAGAAGGGTGCTGACGGCACCTGGACAGACCTCATCACCCATACGGTGCTGACCAACACGCTCCTGCCGGTTGCCTATGAGGGAGAAGAGGTGGTTGTCTACTACTTCCGCAGCCGGGCGACCGACCACGCAGGCAACCAGGAAGCCTGGCCAGAGGCGCCGGAAGGCGACTCGGCGACGACCGTCACCTTTGGGGCTTTTGTGGGGAAGTACAGGCTCCACTTGCCGCTGGTAGCGCGTTCCTACGGTGGGCCTGCACTGCCCGACCTGGTAGTCACCGCGATCCAGGTCACGCCGGCCGAGCCGACCGCCGGTCAGACCGTGGACCTCGCCGTGACGATCAAGAATCAGGGGAACGCGGCCACGCAGGCCTGCTTCTGGATTGACCTCTACATCAACCCGAAGCGGCTGCCCATCACGGTCAACCAGGGCTGGTTTGAGGCCGGTTCCGACGGCGGTCTGGTCTGGTCCATCTGCGGGCTGGCGGCCGGGGAGTCGGTGACGCTGCACTACAACGACACGCACTACTGGCCGACTCAGAGTCAATTCAGCGGTTCCTTCGCCGCGCCAGGGACGCAGACCTTGTACGCGCAGGTGGATTCCTGGAATCCAGAGACGACCTACGGCGCGGTCTACGAGAGCAACGAGCAGAACAACGTCTTCGGGCCGCAAGCGCTGATCGTGCGCCCGCTCCAGGGGATGAGTGTGGCCGGGGAGACGGTGACGCCGGTGGCGCCGCCCCAGCGGCCCAGCCTCCCGCCGCACTGAGCGAATCTTGATGAGCGCGACGTTGGCGGGCGGCCTGGCTGCCCGCCAACGTCCAATCACCGCTCACCGCTCACAATTCAGTGATTCGTGCATTCGTGTATCATTCGTGTATCCTTCGTGTAAGGGGGCAATGCGATGGGGTCTACAAAAAGAAGTCTGGTTGCCGGCCCTCAGGGGTGGTTGCTCGCCCTGAGCGGACTGCTGCTGTTGGGGATGCTCGTCGGGGGCGCCTGGCCAACGGCCGTCACTGCTCAGACACCGCCGCCGCCCACCCGGATTGACCCCGGCCCCGGACGTCCCGATCCCGGCCCCGGCCGCGACACGCCGGTGCCGCCGACGACGCCCGGCCCGGTCAACCCCCAGCCGCCGGAGACCACGCCGGTTGTGACCCCGGCACCCATTCTGCCCCAGACGGGGCAGGCGGCCCGGCCTGCTTTAGGGTGGTTCTACCTGGGAGGGGCGCTGCTCATGCTGGGGGCGGGGTTGGTCATCTTCCAGCGGCGGCAACAGCGTCACAGGGGCTCTTAACTTTACCGCCGAGACGCAGAGACTTTACTGTAAAACTCTGCGCTCTCGGCGTCTCGGCGGTGAGTCTTTGCCGTAGAGAGACCTATGGCCCGGCGGCCACGCGGCGCACGCTTTC
>CAYTGR010000003.1:76596-100513 GCA_964437445.1 uncultured Anaerolineales bacterium
TGAGTCTTTGCCGTAGAGAGACCTATGGCCCGGCGGCCACGCGGCGCACGCTTTCCACCAGCAGCGTGTTGCAGCCGGTATCGTGCCATTCCCCCAGGTAGGTACCGTCGCGCCGATAGGCTTTGATTTGCAGGATTTCTACCCCGGTGATGACGACCTCATCCCCCTCGCGGAGCTCCAGCAGCTGGCGGTAAATCTCCTCGTTGGCCGGGACGGTGTGCAGCAGGTTGATGCGTCCCTGGGGCTGACTGGCGGCCCACCAGGTGAAGTGGTGGTTGGAGACGCGGGTGCGGACGAGCGCCGGGTTCGCGTAGTCCCCCGACGTGACCAGGATGTCGTGGGTCAGGATGCGGGCCGTCCGCTCCCGGATCGGGCCGATGTAACGGATGAGTCCGGCAAACTCTGAAGGGGTGGGGTTTTCATACGTGACCTGCCAGTAAAAATCCCCGGCGGCCAGCTCCTGGTAATCGGCGGAGATGGTCAGCGAGTTGAAATCCGGCCCGGCCAGCCCGAAGAAATCGGTGTTGGCGCGCAGGTAGACCAGGCCGCCGAGTATAAACAGCCCGACCAACCCGCTGATCAGCCGCACCGGCGAGCGGAGCAGCCATGCCAGCGGGAAGAGCAAGAAATCCAGGAGCGGCGGGCGTCCAGGCGGTGGCAGGGCGCCGGGCGGAGCCGGTGCGGCAGGAGGCTCCTGGAGCTGTGCCAGGGCGCGCCGTGCCCCGGCATGTTCCGGCTCCAGCGCCAGAATGCGCTCCAGGCAATAGCGCTGCTCCGCGCGCGTGGTGGAGAGCCGGCAGGCTAAGCTCCACGCAGCGATGCTGGTGGGATCGGCGCGCAGGGCTTCCTGCACGGCGCGCCGGGCGGCCTCCCGGTCGCCCCGGCGCCATGCTGCCCCGGCGGCGTGTAGGGCTTCGGTAGGGTCTATAGCCCCCTCCCTGAATCAGGCGAAAAGTTCGCCTCAGGCGCTGGAGCGCCGTTCAATGCGCTGAAGCGCATTACTACAAGCTTGTTTTTTCCCCTTACCGCTCCATTGGGTTGTCTTGGCAAGGCTTGCTATGACCTCACAGCAGCCTTTTAGTGCCTGAGCACAACGGGCAAATAGACTCGCTGAATCCGGTAGTGGTATTCCTGAGTGGGTGGAATGTTCCGGTCTGGCGTTCCGTCGTTATTATCATCCAGCACCAGCGTGTAACTCTGCGTGGTCATGTCAATCTGCCCGCTCGTTGTGGTGGAAACCGGGACATTGTCGTAAATCAGCGTTTGCACTTCGGTTGCCGAAACAGCGCGGGAGATGATCAAGTCAAAAGTGCCGTTTCCGGTGCCTTGGAGCTCCAGCTGGGCCATATCGGTCCCCGGATAAAGCACCGCTTTGGCCTCCGTGGCGGTTCTCACCTGGGAACCGGGAATCTCGGTCACGGGGGTGCCATCATTCAAAAAGCCGGCCCGTAATCCCTGGCTGTTGATCGCCCGCATGTAGATGGGTGAACGCGCCACGATGGCTGTGGTGGGCATCTGCCGGTGATTCAATTCCTCAACTGCGCCGCGCACAAAATCTCCCAACTCTTCGCCGCAACTGACGGCTGAATCAAACAGTTCGACCCCATCCAGGACCAGGGTGATGAGCAGTTGGTGAGGCGTTGAAACTTTGAGCACTTCTACGGCTATGGCGACGCCTGCATCCACGAAGAAACTGACGATGCTTTTGAGGCAATCAAAGCCGCTGCTCTGGTTACAGGCTCTAAAGATGGTGTTGGAGTGTTGTAGGAAGATCTTGCCGGCTTCCAAAGAGGCGTCCAGCTTGCCGGTGGTCACCACGTTGACTAAAGTGAACAGCAGGTCAATCGGGAGGCCCTTGCATTCATGCCAGGCGTCACAGGTCTGAATCGTGATCGCTTTTGTCTTGCAATTGTTGGTGGGATTGCCTTCAGGGTCATCAAAAGTGACGCAGGCTGTGATCTGATCAATGCCGGTGCGGGTGAAATAGAAAGGGTCAACGGTGAAGGTTTCGGTGCCGCCGGTCAGGACCGGATTGATGTGACCGGGAAACCGCCAGGTCCATTGGTCGCCGTGGGCGCTGTCTTTGGCGATGAGGTCAAGGTACACCAGGCCTGACCGGGTCATGAAATCCGGGCCGAGATTGTGGACAGTGACCATGATGGCGGCATCTTCCATTTTGTCCGGTTCGGCAGGGGACCAGGTAAACAGGCTGATTTCAAAATCAGGCCAGAAACTGCTGGCATTGCTTTTCCACCAGGCCACCTGGTTCACATCCTTGCCGACGGCGATCAGATCGGCATCTCCGTCACCATCCAGATCGGCGGCGCCGGCCGAGTTGGCGCCATCCAGATAGGAATCAACGACATGCATGGTGAAAGTGTGACCGCCGCCGTTTTCAAACCAGGCCAGAAATTCGTTGGGAGCGCCAACAACCCCTGGCGGATCGGCCGTGCCCACCACGTCCATATCCCCGTCACGATCTAAATCCATCGGGTAGGCAGAGGTGGAGTAGGTGAAATCGGTGGGAAAGGAATAGGCCGTGAATTGCAGATTTCCATTGTTTTCGCACCAGTAGATCAGGCTGCCGGACGTGAGAAGATCCACATCCCCATCCTGGTCCATGTCCACAGGTACCGGCTTCACTCCCAGGCAGGATGAGAGCGGGTATTTGGTGAAATTTTGGTAGCCATCGTTGGACCACCAGGCGATGCCGCCGTAATCCCCGCCGCTGACCAAATCCAGGTCACCATCTTTATCCATATCTATGCTGCTCAGCGCCAGGGCTCCTGAGCCATAGGTGGAGGTATTGCCGATCAGGTAACGGGTGAAAGTCTGGCTGCCGTTGTTCTTGAACCAGGCCAGTTGATCGTAGCTGTAACCGGCCCCCAGCACGTCCAGATCGTTATCCTGATCCAGGTCAATGGGGAACACAGACCGGGCACCGGCTAAGGTCCCGATAGTCCGCCCGGTAAAACTCTGAGCGCCGTTATTTTGCCACCAGCTCAGGCTATCCCCACTGGCCACTAACAGGTCCATGAACCCATCCCGGTTGACATCGGCCCCGGCCAGAGCGCGGTAGGAGCCGGAGGCGGCGATCGTGTGCTTGCTGAAACTGCCGTTGCCGTTGTTTTCCCACCACGCCAGGCCGCCGGATGAATTGGACGCGGCCACGATGTCTTGATCCCCATCGCTATCCAGATCAAGGGCGAGGGTGACGTACGGGCTGCCGATGGTGGTATCCAGCATGGTCTTAGTGAATGAAAGGGCTGCCGGGCTGGCCTGGCTGCGCACCGCTGAACTGGCGGGAGCCAGTAACAGGCTGCTCACAATTACAAGGGTGACGAAACGGTAAAAACGGGTTTGGGAGATCATTTCAGTGCTCCTTATCTCGGTTGGGCGTAAATTGGTTCTTAGAGTATAGAAACAGTCAGGACTCCGGTGCCGGTTCGCGCACCGGGATCAGCGCCACGGTAGAGAGCAGGAAAAGCAGGCCGTAGATGGCGAAGAGCAGCACGTATCCCAGCCCCGGCGTCTGTGGCAGCCGCCCGGTGATCAGGTCCGCGATGGGGCCGCCGATGTAGGCGCCGACCGCGCCCGCGCCCGCCCCGGCCAGGTTGGAGAGACCCAGGTAGCGGCCGGCCTCCCCTTTGGGCACCAGGCTTGTCCCCAACGCCCAGTTGGCGGTATAGAACATCCCGGTCGCCGCGCCGATGATGCAGCCGCCGATGTAGATGACCGTCAGGTTGGGCGAGAGCAGCAGGACTAACGTGCCGACGGCCGCCACGATGCCGCTCAGGGCCACCACCCGCTTGCGCCCGATCCTATCGGCCAGCCAGCCGCTCGGTAACGCAAAGACCAGGATGAAGACGCCGACCAGCGTCATCATCAGGCTGGCAGGGGCGGCGGCCTTTTCGTAGGTGTATTGCAGCCGGCCCTGGATGAAGTAGACGGCGAAGCTGGCGAGGTTGAAGGCCCCGACCAGGAAGGCCAGCCGGTTGATCACCCACCAGGTGAAAGAGGGGTTGGCTTTGGCCTGCGTCGCGCCAATGGAGAGCTGCACACTGCTCCAGACGCCGACGGCGACCGCCAGCGCCATCGCCACCAGGCCAGCCGCGCCCATGCCGCCCAGCAGCAAGGCGGGACTCAACGCCGGCGGCAACTGGCGTCCGAGGGCCTTCACTGCCGCTCCTAAGGCTAAGATGAGCACGGTGAAGAGCGCCGTCATCAGCACTAAGCGCAGGTAAGGTTGCCAGTTCAACGGGGCCGGACGCTCCTTGAGCGGCTCTTCCGGTACTAACATGGTCAAGATCATGCTCAGCAGCAGGAAGCCGACCATCAACAGGATGCCGCCGGTCATGTTGCCGTGGGAGATGATCCGGGCGATGGTGAAGGAGACCAGAATGAGCGGGATGGGGGTCTCCAGCAAAGCTTTCGCGCCGGAAAAGCGCCCCCGCAGCTCCGGCGGGACCAGGTCAGGGATGATCCCCTGGGTGGCCCCGTGGGCCATGTTGGAGGAAACCTGGAGCAGCAGGTACATGGCGAAGAGGACCCAGAAGCCCGTCAGGCCAGAAAGCCGGGCCGTGGCAATAATTCCGCCGATAAAGACAAGATCAATGAGCGTGCCCAGGAAAATGAAGGGCCGGCGGCGTCCCCAGCGGGACATGCTCCGGTCGGAGAGCATCCCCCAGAGCGCCTGGGCCAGGAGCGCCATCATCAACCCCCCCAGGCGCAGGGTCCCGAAGTAGGTCGCTTTGGCCGTCTCGCCGACAAACCGCTGGACCAGCAGCGGCAAAACCAGCGGCGCCATGGTCTGCGAAATCACGGTCAGGCCAAGATAGTAAGCGTTGAAGGTGATGTAATCATACCAGCGGATCGGGCGTTTCATAACCGGGTTCCTCCTTGAAAATAGGCGCTTGTTCTTAGTTGTTGGGTCACTTGGCCAGTAACAATTGGAGCGCGTTTTTAGCCCACGATTGTGACGCGAACTTTAATTCGCACTCTTCACCGGGGAATTTCCCATGAACTGGTGGTTCATTAACTGCGGCGTTGAAGCTTAAATGGCAAGGAAGAAAGTGCTTTCTAACCTCCTGTGCTCAAGGAAATTTTCCATGATTTGGTGTTCACCCGTGATGGAATGAAAACGCAAACTAAAGTTTGCGCCACGGATTTTCAAAGGAACTCGCCCTGATGCTGCGGTCTATCAACGACAGGCTGAAAGTTGAGTGCTCAACCAAAAGAGCGAACTAAAGTTCGCGCCACATTGGCTACTAACCGTTTGACTCACTGACTAAGGACTCAGTGACTATTTTCAGGGTAGAGGCAGGGAAAATTAAAATCTCTGCAACCCGGCGTTGGTTTTCCGATTACGGTGTGGGGGTGACGATCACCGCGTCCGCCGGTGGGATGAAGTCGGGTCCGTAGCGGAAGCGGGCCGCCCACGGCACAAAATGGCTGACGAAACGATCCTGATAAAGGATATTGCCCTGCGCATCTTTGACGACTCGCTCCAACACGGCATCCAGGCCGGCGTGGGCACTTTCCAGTTGCTTGACTATGCCGGAGGGCAGGGTGGGGTCATATTCGTAGACCGGTGGCCCGGCCGGGATGGGAGCGCTGGAGGTGGGACCGATCTGCTCCACCGTCCGGCCCTGTCTGGTGCTGTAGAACACGAACCGCAGCCGGCTGTTGGCTCTATCCACTTCGGTCTGGATCAGCAGATGGTAGGGGGTGTCGTTGGTAAAGCGGAAGTCTACCAGGGGGGAATAGACGGTCGCATCAAACCCGGGGCCGAAGCCGCCCAACTCGTAGTAACCCACCCGGTAAGCGTGCGCCCAGCGCTCCACGATGGGGTAGCCGGCGAAAAAGGCGGCGCGGAAGGCGGTGGTGGCCACCTGGCAGATGCCGCCGCCGATGCCCGGCACGGTGCGGTTGCCGATGATGACATAGGATTCGTCGTAGCCTTTGTCGGGGGTCACGTCGCCCAGGTATTGGTTGAATGAGAAGGTCTCGCCAGGGGCAATGATCAGGCCGTCAAATTGCGACGCGCCGATGACGATGTTGTGGTCGCGGGCGGAGGAGGAGCCGGTGAAGTAGGATTCCCCGACGGCGAGTTGCTCCCGGATGCCCAGTTCCTCGCCCGTCATGGTGTCGGCATAATGGGGTGGGACTTCGCTGACCACCAGGGGCACGAAATGTTCTCCAGCGACCACCATCTCGTTGATCTTGGTGATGCTGGCGGCGATGTCCAGATCACGTCCGACCCGGCTGGGCTGGATTGGCGTCAGCTCTCCGGTCGCCGCGTTAAAGTGGAAGCGGGCATCCTGCGGATCGCGGTGGAGCGCCAGGAGCAGCGGTTCCAGGTACTGCATGAGCTGGCCTTCGTCTAATCCCACCCAGAACTGGCTATCCTGGGCGCGGACGGCCAGCATCCCGGCCATCACCTCCGGCGTCAGTGTCCAGGGACCGGGGTCGCCCTCCAGGGGGGAGGCCAGCACCAGCGTCAGCGGCTCAGCCAGGATGGTCTGGGCCACGCTTAAGGCCCGTGCGGCCTCTTCGTCGCTGATTTGGGGGGGCAGGTGGGTGACGGATAGCGAAAGCTCCACCGGAGTAGGGGTCCGCAGTACGGCCTCCAGCGCGGCGACGGCGGCGGCCGTATCCACCTGCCGGCCGGGATTGCCCGGTTCCACGCGCAGGCCGTTGGCGTCCAGGGTGATGCGCGCATCCACAGCCGGGCGGTCCAGTTGGGTGGCCAGAGCCTGCACCTGTGCTTCAGCGCGGGCGCGGTCCCAGGCTAAGATCGGCGGTACGATGGCCCCGCGCCACCAGACCTCCACCCGTTCGCGCAACGCTGCCAGGCCCGTCTGGGTGTGGCCGAACGTGAAGGCCTGCTGGAGCGTGGCGGCGGTGTCTACGTGCAGTCCCAGATCCAGCGGGGAGAAACTCCAGCGCTGCCCCTCCGGGCCTACCAGGACGATCCGGGGTTCGGCCAGCGCCATCACCTGCTCTACCCGGGGCGTGGCCTGTTCCTGGGTCAGTCCCCCTAACGGGACCCCCCACAGCCAGACGCCGGGGATGAAGCGTTGCTCCAGGCCTGGCCCCAACAGAGCCCCTGCCGCTGCCAGGGCTAACAACGCGGCCAGTCCGACCAGCGCCAGGATGATGAGTAACCGGTTCATGGTTTGAATTCCTCAGTGGGGGAGCAGATACAGGATACCGATAGGTTCAATCTTGACCGTTACCGATTGGGGCATGATGCTGTCTATTCGGATCCGGTCCGGCGCGATGACCTGCGGCGCGATCACGTGTTCCCCGACCGGCAGCCCGGTCAAGTCCAGCAACAGCTGCAGGGTGTCGGGACCCAGCCGGTTGAGCAGCGGGAGCGGCCCGCTCAAGATCACCGAAACCGTCTCCGGAGCGACTGTGGCGGTCAACTCCCTGCTTAACCCGATCACGGTCGGCTTCAGGTCCAGCGTCATCCCGCTTTGCAGCGCTTCCAGGTGTACGGAGACGCGCACTTGAGAGCTGGTGAGCACCGAGAGGCCATCGGGCACCTGGAGGCCGATGGTCGTGGTGAAATCCTGGCTGGCGTCGGCCAGGGAGATCGGCTGCGTTTCCAGGTAGCCAGGGGCCGACTGAATCATCTCCTGGCGCATGAAAACGGTCACGATGGGTGGTTCTACCTCCACGCCGGTGAGCCGGTAGCCGGCGGCGGGCTGGTCGGCCAGGACTACTTTGACGGCCAGGTCGCGGAAATTGCCCAGCTGTTCAATTGGGACCTGAACGGTTACTGCTTTGGGCAGGGTTTGGACGTAGGAGACGGTGTTCCCGTCGGCGTCCAGTGGCACCGGCTGGAAGTCGGCCCGGATCTCTTGCCGTTGGTCGGCGACCGGGACGAGGATCTGGAGGCGCGCCACCTGAGAGATGATGGAGGCCGGGCCGCTAATCAGCACGGTCTGGGGGGCAAGGGTGGGGGGGCGGGTCCGGTATCCTAACGCGGGCGTCCCTTGTAGCGCGATAGTCACCGGCAGCTCGCGTTGGGCAACCGGTTCCACGGTCAGCGTCACCTCTGGGGGAGTCACGTCCACGACGCGGGTGGGTTGGCGGCGCACAACGACCTGAATCGGCGCGGTGAGAGGACCACTTCCAGCATTGGAGAGGTCGACAAAGGCTTGAATATCCTCGGCCTGGAGCGCGTTCCAGACTGACTGGGGGGCGCGGAGCACCACGCGCACCTTGGTTCCCTCGGCCCCGTAGGACATCATGCCGGCGCTCAACCCGCGGATCTCCAGCGGGATGGGGTTGGGGAAGGATTTTTCCACGGTGGGGTTCTCGCCCTCGGTGGCGATGATCCAGAAAAAGAAAGCCAGCACAAGGGCGAGGAGCATCAGGTTCAGGTTGGCGATGAGGCGACGGTTCATGGGGCTTTCTGTTTGACCTGGGGCGTTGTCTGGCCCGATTGTTCACGTTGTAACCAGCGGAAGGGTGAACGTGAGGCTTTGAGCGGTGGGCTGAAGAAAGCCCGCAGCACGGATTCCAGCCGGGAGGGTTCAATGTCGCGCAAGATGCGTCCGTTGTGCGCGATGGAAATGCCGCCGCGCTCCTCGGAAACTACCAGGGCGATGGCGTCACTTTCTTCGGTGACACCGATGGCGGCGCGGTGGCGCAACCCCATCTGCCGGTCGGAGAGGAAGGCGGTGGTCAGTGGCATGACGCACGCCGCTGCCACGATGCGGCCCTGGCGGATGATGACCGCGCCGTCGTGCAACACCGTGTGGGGGTCAAAGAGCGTGGTGAGCAACTCAGGGGTCACCAGCGCGTCCAAAGGGACGCCGGTCTCAATCTGCTCCTGGATGCCGGTGAGCCGCTCAAAAACAATCAGCGCTCCTATGCGTTGCTCGGCCATCCGGCGGGCCGCGATGGCGCTGGCTTGAATGGCATTGTCGGCTTGTTCTCGCGGGGCGGCCAGGGAAAAGAGCCCGCCGCGCCCCAACCGTTCCAGCGCCCGCCGCAATTCAGGCTGGAAGAGCACGGGGATGGCGACGAACAGCGCTGGTAACAGCTGTTGGATGATCCAGGAGAAGGCACGTAGCCGGACCAGCCGGGTCAATAGCGCTACCGTCATCAAAAGGGCAGCAATGCCCCGCACCAGCGGGACGGCACGGGTACCGCGTAAGGCGTAAAATAGCCAGAAAAAGAGGAGGGCGACCAGAAAAATGTCTAACAGGTCGGCCCAGGTCAGGCGTTGAATCAGCCAGCTCAGATCCCACATATGCGTCTACGGTTCAGCAGTCGGCTAATCGGTCACATGCCGGTTCAGCCATTGGCTATCCTCAGGCCCGGGTGGGTGGTTCATGTCCGGTCAGTTCCTGATACAGGTGCACATAGTCCTGATTGTTGGGCGGGTTGAGTGCCAGGATGGCCTCAATGGTTTTAATGGCCGCTTCCTGCTGCCCGGCGTTCAATTGCAGGTCGCCCAGGATATCCAGGTGTTGCAGGGCCTGTTCGCGCCGGCCCAGGTTCAGGTAGAGCTGGCTCAACCGGCCGCGCAACGGGATGTTTTCCGGCTCCTCCTCCACCAGCTCTTCCAGCACCGCGACGGCCTTTTCCGGCCGGCGGGTTTCCAGGTAACGCCGGATCAATTTGTCCAGGGTAGCCATTCCCAACGGGGCGCGACCGACGCGAGGGTAGAGCTTCAGCAATGCTAAATGCGCCCGTTCGTCATCCGGTGCGGTGCGGGTGATTTCTTCGTAATCCTTGATCGCAGCGGTCCAATCCAGCCGTTGTAGATCCAGGTCGGCCCGCCGGTGCAGAATGCGCACCGACCACTGTTGCTCCGGCGTACCGCGCGGCGCCATCGTCAGGGCTTCGCCGTAGACATCGCGGGATCGTTCTGGTTGGGCCAGCTGGTAGTAGGCATCGGCCAGCTGGAGATACTGGCTCAGGGCATCGTCAATCCGGCCGCGCTGGATCAGGAGCTCTATGACTTTCTGGTGGACGGCGATGTCCAGCGGCGAGAGGGAGAGCACTTCCTGGTAGGTGGCCAGGGCCTGGGGGATTTCGCCCCGGATCTCATAGGTGTGGGCAATGGTATGAAATTTATCCAGGGCTCCTTCCAGGTTGCCGCTTTCCAGGAAGAAAGAAGCCAACAGGTGGTGCAGGGGGAGATACAACGGCGCTTTGCCAATCGTGTGGAACAGCTCCTCCAGGGCCAGGTAGTACTTTTTGCGGCGCGAATATTCCTGGGCCAGGGCGACCGAGCGGAGGATTTCCTCTGAGCCGGGCAGGCTGATGATTTCCACCAGGCTGAGGACGGTACCGGAGCGAGCCAGTCCATCCAGGCGCTTGCGGGCACGAATCACCTCTTCTTCCCACCCGCGCTGACTCAGGAAATCCACCAGCGTCTTACCCAATTGCTGCACCCGCTCTGGCTCGCCGGTGCTGACCAGGCTTTGGGCCAACCCTTCGTAGACGCGGATCAGGTCGTTGGCCTGTTCCCGCTTGACGGTGGTCAGGTCCACAATTTTGACCGCTTCCAGGAAATGGGCCAGCGCCTTATCAAAATCCCCTTGGATCTGGTAGCACTCGCCCAGCGCAAACTGGCTGCCGAGCACGTATTCGGGATCGGCGAGCGACTGCTCAAATTGCACGATGGCTTCGTCAAAGCGCATCCGTTCTTTGTAAAGCAGGCCCAGGTTGAAGTGGATGGAGGGCATGGCCACCCCGGCCCGGTCCAGCCGCTCGTAGGCCTGGAGGGCGGTTTCCAGATCGCCCTGGGTTTGAGCGTCCACCGCCTTGGTGATCAGCAGGTTGACCTCCTGCTGCGACAGGCCGGTGGCCTGGGGTTGTTCTTCAGCAAAGATGGATTCGGCCAGCTCTTCCAGGGCTCGCTGGCGGGTGATCTCGGTCAGGCTGCCCGAATCACGGGCGCCTTCAAAGACGTCGGTGACAGTGGTTTTGGCCTCATCCGTTTCGGCGGCCGGAGGAGGCAGGGGCCGTCCACTTTGCAGCAGGGCCATGGCCTGCGCCAGGCGCGGCTCGTGGGGCAGGGTGCGCTGCATCTGGCGACAGAGCTCCACGGCCCATTGGGGATGTTCCGCCTGATAAAGATGGCTCAACCAGAGGGTGGCCAGGATGGCCTGTTCCATCTCCCCCTTTTCCTGGTAGTGCTTGAGCAACTCGGCCCAGGCTTTGTCGGTGCGGGGGTTGTTGCGGACGGTGGCCTCCAGGGCGGCGATGGCTTTCGCTGACAGGCCCTGATGGCGATACCGCTCGGCCGCTTGCAGGTACATGGCCGCGGCGTTTTCGCGCTGCCCCTGGCGTTCCAGAATTTCGCCGAGCCGGTCGTAGGGGCCGGCGTCTTTGGGGCGCAGCTGGATCAACCGCCGGTAGATCGTCTGAGCTTCATCCAGCTCGTTGGCGTTGTAGAGGGACCAGGCATAACCCAATAACGTGCCGGCGTCGTCGGGGAATTCCTCTAAAGCCCGGCGATAAGCCTGGGTTGCTTCCGGCCAATTTTCTTTCCAAACCAGATCGTTGGCCTTTTGGACAGCTTCTTCAAAGCGTGCGCGATTTCCGGCCACAACTCACCCCCTATTCATGAGGGGATTAGGGAGTAGGGGGTTAGTAAGTAAACAGAAGGCGCTACTTCTTACCCCCTGCTCCTTATTCCCTGTTATAGTGCGTCCAGCGCCCAGACGATGATCGCCTTCTGGGCGTGCATCCGGTTCTCGGCCTGATCCCAGAGGGCTGAACGCCGGGGATCGTCGCAGATTTCGTCGGTGATCTCCTCGCCCCGGTGCGCCGGCAGGCAGTGCATGGCGATGGCATCTGGCTGCGCGTGGCTGAAGAGTTGGGCGTTGACCTGATAGGGCGGGAAGACCTGCTTGCGTTTTGCCGCCTCTTCTTCCTGGCCCATGGAGGTCCAGACATCGGTGTAGATGACATCGGCGCCGGTAACGGCTTCCACCGGGTCATGGGTGGCCAGCAGGCGGGCGCCGCTTGCGGCGGCGAACTGCTGTCCCAGCGCCCAAACGTCGGGGCGGAGCTCGTACCCGGCCGGCGTGGCGATGGCGAAATCCATCCCCAGCTTGGCAGCGCCGAAGAGCAGGGAGGTCGCCACGTTGTTGCCGTCGCCCACATAGACCAGCTTGCGGCCCCGTAAATCGCCCTTGTATTCCAGCATCGTCAGGAAGTCGGCCAGCCCCTGGCAGGGGTGGGAGTAGTCGGAGAGGCCGTTGATGACCGGGACGCTGGACCATTTCGCCAGCTCCACGATATCGGCGTGAGCGAAGACGCGGGCCATCACCACGTGTACGTAGCGGGAGATGACGCGCGCCACATCGGCGACGCTCTCGCGTTTGCCCAACTGAATTTCGTTAGGAGAAAGGTAAAGCGCATGGCCGCCTAAGTGCAGCATTGCCATGTCAAACGAGACCCGCGTGCGCAGGCTGGGCTTTTGGAAGATCATCCCCAACACTTTGCCTTTGAGCAAGGGGGGATTGCCGCCGGCTTTCCATTCCTGCTTCAGGCGGACGGCCAGATCCAGCAACCCCTGCACTTCGCTGGGAGTCAGATCGGCAATTGAGAGAAAATGCTTCATTTGTTCGTTACCTCCTGGTCAAAATGGGTAGTTTGTAAAACCAAGTATACCACGAAGCGGCAAGGAAGAAAAAGGCCCGCTCAGGGGTCGCCCTTGATTGGCAGTGTGCGCTGACCGGCGCTCAGGTTGACAGAGACTTCAATTGCCCGTACAATAAAACATAGCATCTTCGCCCTATTCCTCTCTACATCGCCTTTCACGCTGCGCGCTCTGGTTTTGCTGTCGTGCCAAGGAGTAAATGAATCACAATTCAAGGAGGGAGGATATGACACAACCTGTTTGCTGCGTCTGTAATGTGCCCCTTGAGGAGCCGGCGAAAACGTTTGGCGGGCGTACTTTCTGTGACCGGCATTACGCCAAAATTAGCCAGAATCGTAAGGCCATGTGGACGGCGACGCTGGTGCTCATCATCGCGTTGGTACTCTTCGTCCTGCTGGTTTCCGCACTGGCACCTGGTTTCGCCACGACCTTGACCGGCGGTGGTCTCACGCTCCTGGGGGTGGTCCTGGCCCTGATCCCGGCGGCGCTGTGGTTGGGGATTTTCTACCTGCAAGATCGCGCCGAACCAGAGCCTAAAGGCTACGTGCTGGGCGTTTTCTTCCTTGGTGCTCTACTGGCGCGTGCCATTGGGCAACCGCTGATTGAAGAGGTCTTCCAGGTGAATGAGTGGGCTGGCGATCAGTTCTGGCTGAAACTGGCAGCCGGGATTTTGATTGTGGGGACGATCCAGGAGTTCCTCAAATATGCCGCCGTGCGCTATACGCTGTTCCGCAGCGCGGAATTTGATGAACTGGTGGATGGCATTGTGTACGGTGCGGCTGCCGGCCTGGGCTATGCCACGATGCTCAACATCACCTACGTCACCCAGACGGGGGGCGTGGACCTGGGCATCGGCATGACGCGCATCGCCGTCACGGCCCTGGCCCAGGCCAGCTTTGGCGGCGTCTCCGGTTACTTCCTGGGCCGGGCGAAATTCGCCGCCATGGGCCCCTGGTGGCTGCCGGGGGGCCTGTCGCTCGCTATTGTCCTCAATGGCGTGGTGACGGTGGCCTTAGGCGCGATTTCTCGCACAGGCATCCAGGTCACGCCACTCAGGGGGCTACTCCTGGCCGCAGTGGTGGCGGCCCTCACCTTTGGTGTGCTATTTTCCATCATGCGACGTTCCTGGGCGGGAGACCTGACCCCAACGGCGCAAGCTGAGTCAAGTAGTTGAAGCCAGGTCATTCAGGATTCAAGGAGATGAGAACATGAGTACTCAAGCAGCAACACGGGGCCGAAGGTTGGCGCGAGCGGAGGAGCCAGAGTGGCTGGTCTGGGCCTGGGTGGTTCTTCTGCTGGTAATTGGCCTGGGGATCAAAATGAGCGTGATGGGGCGGCTGACGCGCGCGGAGGAGAGTGGGGTTGTGTTGAGTTATCCGGCCGGCTGGACCTGGATGGAGACCACCGACTCCACGCAGCTTTTGTACGTGGCTGATCCCTTTGCCTCGGCGGGCTTTCCAACCGGGGTGGAGGTCCGTGAGGTGCCACTGAGCACGGTAGGGCGCAATCTGGAGCAATTGAGCGACATCGGCCTGGCCTGGAGCACCTACCATGGACGGGAGCTGCTGGCTTATCGCGCCCTCAGTGTCACACCCCTGACGGTTAACGATCGTGAGGCGCTGGCGTTGAGGTATGCCTATGTGCCGGCCCCCGGTCAGGGAGCTCAGGGCTCCGGCCTGCCGGTGGTGGTGCAGGCCCAGGACTTACTGTTCAAGCAGGGTGAGCAACTGCTCGTTGTCACCTTTGCCGCCGAAGCCACACGCTACGCTGAATTGACTGCGACCTGGCAGGCTATTCAGTCTTCTATCCAGATCCAATAGTCAGATCCAGTATAGGGGGTACCATGAAGACCCACGTGAAATTTTTCCTCTTGGCGGTGGTTTTAGTGGCCCTGGTCGGTAGCCTGATTTACTATCAACCGGCGGGGGCGTTGGGAAAGGACGAATTGCAGCGCGGCTTGCGGGCGGCCGTCAAACTGGGCATCCTGGGGCCGGACGATGAGGTCATTGGCACCTGTTCCGGCACCATTTTGACCAACACCGGTTTCATCCTGACCAATTTCCATTGTGTCGGGCAAACCGATCTCTATGGCCCGGATGAGGATTTCGGCCTCTCGCACGGCGAGCTGTGGAATCCACAGGGCTTGTTGATTGTCGCCCTGAACAACAACCCGCGCAAGGAGCCGGTTCCTGCTTACATTGCCCAAGTGGTCGCCGGTAACCCTGACCAGGATGTCGCCGTGATTAAGATTGTGGCCGATATGGATGGCTCCACTGACCTGCCGGAGCAGCTGCCCATCGTGCCGGCCATTTTAGCCGATTCCGACACGGTGGAGATCGGCGACGAAGTCACCATCATCGGCTTCCCCGGCGTTGGTGGCGATACGGTCACGCTCACCGAAGGGCAAATTGCTGGTTTTCAGGACGATGATGATGATGATCTGACCGACTGGTTCAAGACCGATGCCCTGGTCAATCACGGGAACAGCGGAGGGTCGGCAGTCAACGCTGCAGGTGAGATGATCGGCATTCCCTCAGCAGTGCTCTTTGAGGGGCAAACCGGCGACCAGATGCGTTTCATCAAGCCGCTGAACCAGGCCGCTCCGATCATTCTGCGCGCGCTCAAGGCGGGCAGCGCGGAAGGCGGAGTCGGTAGCGGGGGACAATCAGGGGGTACCCGGCCCCAGATCCCCAAGGGGCAGAATTTTGGCACGCTGAGTTTTGGCACCGGTTGGGGGAACAAAGGGATCACCGGCGTGGCGACCCAGTTCAAAAGCGGGGTGGAGCTGATCTATGCTGCACTGCCCTATCAAGAGATGCGCGATGGCACGGCCTGGGGCTACATGTGGCAGTACGAGGGGCAGGACGCGGCGGGCGACACCAAACTCAAGTGGGAGTTTGGCAAAGAAGGGGTGTTGGACCTTTCCGTTTCTGGTGAGGAAGGCTTGCCCGACGGGCAGTACAATTTGCAGGTCTACCTCAAGGGCAAACTGGTCCAGGAAGGGCAATTTGTCATCGGCAACCCCAATCCCCAGGACACGCCGGGTAAGGTCGTGCCGCAAAGCCAGGGGGTCTTTGTCGGCGGCACTATCGTGGATTACGACACCGGTAAGCCCATAGAAGGGGCGGTTATCGCTTTTTTGATCCCTGGCAAGACGGTCAAAGATTTTGACGCCAAGAATGACACCAGCTTGATCTACTCCTTTGGGACGACGGATGCCGATGGGGCTTATGTCGCCGAGGTGCCGTTGGAACGCGGTAAGACCTACGCGGTCATCGTGGGCAAGAAAGGGTATCAACGCCTGGCGTCCGACAAAGGGCTCACCGTGGCCAAAGATGACCCGGATTTCTTGGAGCTCAAGCCCATCGCGCTGCAAAAGAAATAACGTGGCGGTTGGCCGATAGATGAGACGTGAGACGTGAAACGTGAGACGTGAAACGTGAGGCGTGAAACGTGAAGCGTGAGACGTGAAGCGTGAAACGTAAGGCTGGGCGCTCTTGGCCTTACGTTTCACGTTACTTAGAACAGGAGGCTATGAACGATTCCCGGCCCCGCCATCTTACCCTTTGGTTGACTGACCGTGGTGTGTGGCACCAGCAGGCGGCGTTGGCGGCCGCGCCCCCTGAACTGGAAGTGGTGATCCGCCGCCACCCGGCACCGGCTGAACTGCTGACGTTGTTGCCGCAGGTGGAATTTCTCCTCAGCGAGCGAACCGGCGTGATTGACGCGGCGCTGATCCAGGCCGCCCCGCGCCTGCAGCTCATCCAGCGCCTGGGTTCCCTCACCTACGATATTGACCTGGACGCGGCGCGCGCCGCCGGGATCCCGGTCTGCGCCACACCGGTGCCGGGCTGCGTTTTGGTCGCCGAGCATCTGCTCCTCCAGCTGCTGGCGCTCGCCAAACGGCTACGTGAGGTGGAGGCGATTGCGCTGGCGGCCGGTGAGTGGGGCCTCAGTCGCCGCACCGATGAGGATACGTTTGCCTACAACTGGTCCAACCGGCAGGGGATCACCGGCCTGGCGGGCAAGACGTTGGGCATCCTCGGCTTTGGGGAGATCGGCGCGGAGCTGGCCCGGCGGCTGCGCCCGTTTGGCCCGGCGGCCATCCTCTACCACAAGCGCCGGCGCTTGCCGGCTGCGGCCGAAACGGCGCTGGGGATCACCTACGCGACGCCGGAGACGCTGGCGGCGGAAAGCGATGGGCTGGTGGTGTTCCTGCCCTACGCGCCGGAAAACGACCTGGCGCTCAACGCGACGTTCCTGGCCCGCCTGAAGCCGACGGCCTGGCTGGTCAGCTGCGGCAGCGGCAGCGTGATTGACGAAGCGGCGTTGGCCGCCGCGCTCCGGGCCGGGCGGCTGGCCGGTGCCGCCTTAGATACGTTTGAGTGGGAGCCGCTGCGGCCGGATAATCCACTCTTGTCGCTGGCCCGTGATCCCTATGCCAACGTTTTGTTGACGCCGCATACGGCCGCCGGTTCACCCGATGTCACCGGAGCCACGCGCGGGGAGGATTACGCTAATCTGCTGCGGTGGTTGCGCGGAGAACCGCTGCGCGATCGGGTCGTCTGAGAAGTCGCGCCTGATCGTGGCTCCGCACCGGCTCAGGCCGGGCGCTGCAACGCCTCTTCTTGCGGGATGCCGGCCATCATCAGGCCGATTTGCTCCACCGTGGCCTGATCGCGTGCCACGATCCCCATGATGCGCCCTTCATACATCACCGCAATCCGGTCGGAGAGCGTGCGGATTTCGTCCAGGTCTTCGGAGATCAGCAGGATGGCGGTGCCCGCCGCGCGCTGTTCCAGCAGCCGCTGATGGATGTACTCGGTGGCCCCGATATCTACCCCGCGCGTGGGTTGGGCGGCGATCAGGACTTGGGGATGCCGTGAAAGCTCCCGCGCCATAATCAGCTTCTGGATGTTGCCGCCGGAGAGGTTTTTGAGCGGCGTCTCCAGGCCGGGGGTCTTGACGGCGAATTCGGCGACCAGGGCGCGCGCATGGGCGGCCATCCGGTTGAAATCCAGGAAGATGCCGTGGGTGTATTCGGGGGCCGCATGGTCGTGCAGGAAGATGTTTTCCTGAACCGAAAACTCGCGGATGGCGCCATCCCGCATCCGTTCTTCGGGGATGTAAGCCTGCCCGGCGGCCATCCGTGCGCGGGTGGAAAGATGGGTGATCTCCTGTCCCTCCAGGATAATTGTCCCGGCGGTGACTTTGCGCAGGCCGGCCAGACATTCGGCCAGCTCGCGTTGCCCGTTGCCGGAGACGCCGGCCAGCCCGACGATCTCGCCGGCGTGCAGCTCTAAATCTACCCCCCGCAGCACCTCCGTCCCCCGATCCCCCATGGCGCGCAGGCCGGTGATCTGCAACCGCACCGGCCCGGCCTGGAGCGGCTGGGGCGTCAGCGGCTTGACCTCGCGCCCCACCATCATCTTGACCAGCTCCTGGCGGGTGACCTCGCGGGTGGGGCGTGAGCCGGTCACCCGGCCGTCGCGCAGCACCGTGACCCGGTCGCTGATCGCCAGCACCTCATGGAGCTTGTGGGAGATGAAAATCAGCGCGTGCCCGTCGGCGACCATCTTGCGCAGCGTGACAAAGAGATCGTTGACCTCTTGGGGGGTGAGCACCGCCGTCGGTTCGTCTAAGATGATCAGGCTGGCGCCCCGATAGAGCGCCTTGATGATCTCCACCCGCTGCTGTTCCCCCACCGAAAGCTGCCAGACATAGGCGGTCGGGTCCACTTTCAATCCGTAGAGCTGCGACAGCTCGGCAATCCGCGCCGAGACGCGGTCCAGGTCCAGCCGGGGTTCGCGCGAAGACCGCAGGCCCAGCGCCACGTTCTGCGCCACCGTCAGCGTGGGGACGAGCATGAAATGCTGGTGGATCATGCCGATCCCGGCCCGAATGGCGTCGGCCGGCGAGTGGAAGACCTGCGGCCGGCCGTCAATGAGAATCTCCCCCTCGTCAGGGCGGTAGAGGCCGTAGAGCTGGCGCATCAGCGTGCTCTTGCCGGCGCCGTTTTCGCCCAGCAGGGCATGGACTTCGCCGGCCTGCACTTCCAGCGTCACGCCGGCGTTGGCCAGCACGCCCGGAAACCGCTTGACGATGTTGCGGAGCTCCACGCGCTGGATTTTACGGGTGGGGGTGATCGTCGCCAGAGATCCCATAGGCGCTCCTCATACCATACTGACACATTAATTGAATAGAAACCGGTTAAGGAGTGAGCAGAGAGCAGCAGGTAGAAATTCCTGTTGCGACTCAAGGAACTGCGTGTTGCGTATAGCCCACTATACGCAACACGCGCTACGCTCCCCAGCAGATTACGGGTTGACCTTGATGCTCCCGTTCTTGATGCCCTCAATCGCCGCATCGCCGGCGGCTTTGACCTCGGCGGGCAGGTTGTAGCCGGGATTGTAGGCGATCTTCAGGCCGCCGTTAGCCAGTTTCAGCACAAAGGTATCGCCGCCCAATTTGCCGGCCTTGCGGTTGGCGATGATCTCCTTCAACATGCCGGTCCAATCGTAGACCTGGCAGGCGACGACCAGTTGGGGCGCCAGCGAGGACTGGTCCTGCTGGGTGCCGAACCAGAGGACCTTGCCGTTCTCTTTGGCCGCACCGATGGAGCCGACGACCGATTGCGAAGAGCCGGTCAGCGCGTCGGCGCCGGCGGCGATGTGCGTCTTGGCCGCCTCGGTCATCAACGCCACGTCGGAGAAAGAGCCGGTCCAGGTCTTGGCAACTTGGATGCCAGGGTCTACGGAGGCCACGCCCTGCACAAAGCCATCAATGTAGGTCTTGGCGTCGCCGACCTCCACCGGGCCGGTCACGCCGATCAGCCGGCTCTTGGTCAGATGGGCCGCCAGCACGCCGTTGACATAACCGCCCTCTTCGGCGGCGGCCGTGTAGGCGTAGACGTTCGGCAGCCCAAAGGTGTTCACGTCGGTGCCCCAGGCGAAGGTGACGTTGGGGAAGTCCTTGGCGATCTCCTGCACCGAGGCCCCGTATTGTGACCCGTGGGCGATCACGATGTCAAACCCCTGGCTGGCGTAGTCGCGGATCGCGGCGGCAGCGTCGGGCACCTTGAACATGTTCTCGGAGTATTTGATCTCCAGCGCCGATTCCCCGCCCATCTCGGTCTGGACGGCTTTGAGCGCGTTCCACATGGATTGGCTGAACGCCATGTCGGTCGTCGCGCTTGGCATCACTACCGCGATGCGAAACGGCTTGGTCTCGGTAGAGGCGCCTTTCCCGCCCCCACAAGCCGACAGAACCAGGGACAACAGCAGCAGCCCAACCAGCAATCCTCGGAATTTCATCGTCGCTCCTTTCAGGATAAAAGATAGTGCGGGTTAATTTTCGCCCCGCTCAAAAGGCTTGTTGAGGGCGGCGGGCTGGCGGGCCCGGCTGACCGTCACCGCCAGCGCCACGATGGTCAGCAGATAGGGCATCATGATCGCCACATCCGACGGGATTTTGACGCCCAGCACCTGCATCCAGAGCTGGAAAGCGTTGACCGTGCTGAAGAGTAACGCGCCGCCCATGATCCCCAACGGCTTCCAGCCGCCGAAATAGACCAGCGCGACCGCGATGAAGCCCTGCCCGGCGGTCATGTTTTCCTGGAAAAGGTTGAGCAGGGCGATGGAGAGCGAAGCCCCGGCGATGCCCGCCAGGATCGCCCCCACGCAGACGCTGAAGTAGCGCACCCGGTCCACGTTGACGCCCAGCGAGTCGGCTGCTGCCGGGTTCTGCCCGACCGCTTTGATTTGCAGCCCCCAGGTAGTCCGGTCCAGCACCCACCAGGCCACCGGCACCAGCAGGAACGCGCCGTAGACCGGCAAACTGTGCTGGAAAAAGATCGGGCCAATCACCGGCAGATCGCCCAACAGCGGCAGTTTGAGCGCCGGAAAGCCGGAGACGGTCTTGACCGTGCCGACCATTACCTTGAAGAGCAGCGAGGAGAGGCCCAGCCCGAACATGTAGAGGCCGATCCCGCTGATCCCCTGCTCGGCCTTGAGCGTGACGCTGATGAACGACATTAGCAGTCCCATCAGCAGGCCGACGAGCATGGCGGCCAGCAGCCCCAGCCAGACATTGCCGGTCTGGAGGGTCACGTAGAAGGCCGCATAGCCGCTGACCAGCATGATCCCATCCACGCCCAGGTTGACCACGCCGGAGGTTTGCGCGAAAGCCTCGCCGATGGCGGCATAGAGATAGGGGGTAGCCAGCCGGATGGCTGAAGTGAGAATGCCCGCAATGACGGTCAGGGAGAAGAGCTGGTTCATGCGGTTGCCTCCTCATCTTTTTCCGCTTGTTTGAGGGCGGCCATCATCCGGCGCGCGGCCCAGCGGCGCGTCCACAGCGCCGAGCCGACGACAAAGAGGACCACCAGCCCTAAGATGGTATCAATCAGCGCCGAGGGGACCTGCACGGCCCGCTGCATCTTGTCGGCGCCGACCAGCAGGGCGCCGAAGAGCGCCGAGGCGGGAATCAGTCCCAGGGGATGCAGGCCGCCGAAGAGCGCCGCCACGATGCCCGAAAAGCCGTAGCCGCTGGTGATCCCCTCCAGCAGCCGGTGCTGGACGCCGAGCACCTCCACCACGCCGGCCAGCCCGGCAAAGCCCCCTGCCAGCGTCAGCGAGAGCGCCTGGTAGAAGGGGACGTTGAGGCCGGCGTAGCGGGTCGCGTCGGGGTTCAGGCCCACGGCTCGGATGCGGTAGCCGATGGTGGTGCGCCACAGGAAAATGTAGACGGCGAGGGCCAACAGCACGGCTAAAATCGCCCCGGCGTGGAGCAGTGTTTGGGGGATCAGCCGGGGCAGCCAGACCTGTTCCGGCAGCCGCTCCGACTGCGCCAGATAGGTCCCGGCGGTGATCCCGGCGGGGTCAATCAGCGGCCCCCGGATCAGCATGTTCATCAGCTGCACGGCGATCGCGTTCATCATCACCGTGCTCAAGATTTCGTTGACGTTCAGGCGCGCCTTCAGGATGCCGGGCACAAAGCCCCAGGCGGCCCCGGCTAAGAAGCCCATGATGAGCGTGGTGGGGATCAGGAGCCAGCCTGGCCAGGTGCGAAAGGTGAGCGGGAACCAGGTCGCCATCAGCGCCCCGGCGATGATCTGGCCTTCGCCGCCGATGTTGATCACGCTGGCCCGAAAGGCGATGCAGATGCCCAGGCCCACCAGCAGCAGCGGTGTTGCTTTGACCAGCGCCTGGGTGATACCGGAGACGCTGCCGAAGACACCGGCCACCAGGGCGGTGTATGCTTGCAGCGGGTTGGCGCCGAGCAGGGCCAGCATGATCGCGCCGATGAGCAGCGCCAGCAACATGGCCGCCAGCGGGACGGAGGCGTTGAAGAGCGCTTCGCGCCAATGGAGAGCCGTTTTGGGAGGGCGGGACTGCGTGGAGAGTTTTTTGGATTCCATCATCTTTCTCCCCTGCCAGCGTTAGCCGGCCGGTATGGCCGTGGGGTGGATGCCAAAGCAAGAAGCATGGCCGTTGCGCATATCACTATTGTAGGGGAACTGCCGGCTTTGTCAATTTCAAATCTGCAATTTTGCCTCCAACGTCGCCTGGAGTCTGACCAGGGCCTGCCAGGCGGCTTGCGCCTCGCTCAGCGTCACGGCCTGGAAGCGCACCCGGTCGCCGGGGAGACATTGCGCCAGCAGCGGCAGGTCGGCCTGGATGACGGTGGCGATTTTGGGGTAGCCGCCGGTGGTCTGGTGATCGGCCAGCAAGATGATCGGTTGCCCGTCGGCGGGTACTTGGATGCAGCCGGTCAGTACGCCGTCGGAGACGATCTCCGCCCGGCCTTGATGCGTGAGCGGTGGTCCGTGCAGCCGGTAGCCCATCCGGTCGGCGGCCGGCGTGATCTCGTAATCGGCAGAAAGGAAAGTCGCCAGCGCCGTTGGGGTGAAGGCTGCGTCTTGCGGGCCCAGTACCACGCGGAGGGTGGGGGCGGGCGTGTAAGGTGGGCGGGCCGTGGCCGGCCAGCGTCTGCCGGCGCGCCGGGCTAAATCGCTGCCGGCCGGACCCAAGGGCAGCCGGTCACCGGCGCGCAGCGCGCGTCCCTCCAGCCCGCCGAATCCGCCGGGCAAATAGGTGGCCTGCGAGCCGAGGAACGCCGGGAGCGCGATCCCGCCCGCTACGGCCAGGTAAGCGCGCGCGCCTCGCTTGCGTTCGCCAAAGGCAATGACTTCGCCGGCGCGCACGAAGCAGGCGTGCCAGGTGGGCACCGGGCGCGCGCCGATCCAGAGCGCGAACTCCGCCCCACAGATGGCGATCAGCGTCTCGGTCCAGGCGCGCAACACTGGCCCGGTCAGCGTGATCTCCAGACCGGCGGCGGTGGGCGCGTTGCCCACCAGCCGGTTGGCCGCCCAGAGCGCCGGCGCGTCCAGCGGCCCGGAGGGGGGGATGCCGTACCGCGCCCAGCCGGGCCGCCCGCCGTCCTGCACCGTGGTCAGGAAGCCGCCCTCAAGCAGTTCCAGCATCGTCATCTACCGGCACAAAGCGCACCCGGTCACCGGGCCGCAGCCAGAAAGGCTCGGCGCGGTGGGGGTCAAACAAGGCCAGGGGGGTGCGGCCGATGATCCGCCAGCCGCCGGGCGTGGGGAGCGCGTAGACGCCGGCTTGTGGCCCGGCGATGCCCACGCTGCCCGGCGCTACGCGGGCGCGCGGGGTAGCAAGGCGCGGCGTGGCCAGTTCCGCCGGCAGGCCGAACAGGTAGGCAAAGCCCGGCGCGAAGCCCAACAGCGCCACGCGATAGGTCGCCTGGCTGTGGCGGCGGATCACTTCGGCGGGGGAGAGTCCGGTGTGCGCGGCGACAGCCGCTAAATCTGGCCCGGCCTCGCCGCCGTAACGGACGGGGAGCTCCACCAGGCGGCCCTCTGGGAGCGCCGTAGCTTTCAACCCGGCCAGCGCCTGTTGCAAATGTGCCTGGACTGCCTCAGCGGTGACCACCAGCGGATCATAGACGACCAGGAGCGAGCGGTAGGTTGGAACCGTCTCCACCAGGCCGGGAAAGGGGGTGCTGGTGAGCGCCGTATCCAGCGCGTGCACCCGCTGGTTGAGCGTTTCATCCAGCGTGTCGCCGAACTCCACGGTGAAAGCCGTCTCCCCCACCGGGCGCAGGATCGTTGAGTTACTGAGGCACTGATTCATGGATCATGCAGATAGTATAGTAGCGCAAACTTTAGGCTGCGTCTTATGGCAGGCTTGGGTTTGCCCTACCTCTTTCCAGCGGCGCGATGGTCACGCCGGCAGCTTCCAGGGCCGTCCGCAGGGCAAG
>CAYTGR010000003.1:100613-111810 GCA_964437445.1 uncultured Anaerolineales bacterium
TTTCCAGCGGCGCGATGGTCACGCCGGCAGCTTCCAGGGCCGTCCGCAGGGCAAGGGCCAGCCGGGCTGCGCCGGGAGTATCGCCGTGCAGGCAGAGCGTCTCTATCGGCAGGCGGATGGTCTCGCCGTTGCTGGCTTCCACCGTCCCGTGCGTCACCATCTGCACCGCGCGCGCGGCGACCCGGGCCGGATCGTGGATCACCGCGCCCGGCTCGCTACGCGGCACGAGCGTCCCGTCGGGGCGGTAGGCGCGGTCGGCGAACCCCTCGCGGGCCACGCGCAAGCCTGCTTGCTGCGCGGTTTGCGCCAGCGCCGAAGCGGGCAACGTGACCACAATCAGCTGCCGGTCAAAGGCCGCCACGGCCCGCACGAAGGCGGCGGCCCGTGTGGTATCCCGCGCGACGACGTTGTAGAGCGCGCCGTGGGGCTTCACATGGACGAGCGGGACGCCGTGGGCACGGGTGAAGGCCGCCAGCGCCCCGATCTGATAGAGCGTGAAGGCTTCCAGTTCCGTCGGCGTCAGCTCCAGGATACGGCGGCCGAATCCCTGCAGGTCGGGGTAACCGGGGTGGGCGCCGATGGCGACCCCGGCCTCCACCGCCAGCGCCACCGTTTGCGCCATCACCGTCGGATCGCCGGCGTGCAGCCCGCAGGCGATGTTTGCCGAGGCGATCACCGGCATGAGCGCCGCATCCTCGCCCAGCGTGTAGCGGCCAAAACTCTCGCCCAGATCGCAATTCAGGTCAATGAACATGGCTTTTGGCTCTAATCCGAGATAGTCCAGCTTTTATCGGAGGTCAGCTCCACATTCTGTTCGGTGACCAGATCCTGACCCTCGCAATCCTTGGCTAACAGGTCGTAGGAGCCGGGTTTAACGTAGAAAAGGCGCTCGCCACCTTTCTCATCTATGACTTCTCTGCTGCCCATCCAATCCTGGCCCCAGTTGTCGGCGGTGGTCGGGGCAATGTAGACATAGCAGATGGCGACGCTGCTGTTATTGATCAGGTGCAGGGCTACGGTCTGACCGGGGCCGCCGATGGTGAGGGTGGTGCTGGCGGCAATGTCCCAGGCCGTCCCCATCCTGATCCCGTCGCAGCTTCTGACCAGCACGTCGTACCGGTCAAAGGGCAGCTCAATCATCCGGGAGTAGCCTGGCTCTACGTCATCGCCTTCCGTCAGCTGGTCCTCCCCCCAGGAGTCGCTGTCGGCCTGGGAGATGTAGATGTCACAGATGTTTTCGGGGGATTCATTGGCGATGGTGATGAGCAGCCCTTCAGCCAGGCCCGGCTGACCGGTGGCGCCCAAAATGGTCCAGACATACTCAGCGGTGATTTTGATATCCAGATCGCTTTGGATCTCCTGGTGATCGCAGTCCTCGGCCCGCAGATCGTAGCGCCCCGGGTCAACGTAGAAGATGCGCCGTTTGCCACCGGTGCCGATGCTCTCTTTAGCGCCCAGCTGGTCCGCGCCCCAATCCTCGCTGCCGGCCGGCGGCAAATACAGGAAGCAGAGCTCCTGCGGGCTGTCGTTGGTGACGAGCAGGGCGACCTTGCCGGCTCCGCCGACGGTGACCGTGGTCGCCGCTGAGATTTTCCAGGCGGTCTGGACGGCGATGTCGTTGCAATCGCGGATCATGACATCGTAAGTGCCGGGGGGAACATCGAAATCGTGGGTTGCCCCAGAGACGATGGTCTCGCTGGCCGCCAACCAGTTGTCGCCCCAGGCTTGCTGGTCGCTGGACGAGATGTAAACGTAACACAGTTCGCCCGGCGAATCGTTTTGCACCCGGAGGCGGAAAGTTCGCTCTGAAGGGGACGTCGCCGGGGGCGTTAGCTCGGTGGTCGGCGGCGCTTCGGTGATGGGTTCCTGGGGCGGCGCTTCCGTGACGGGCGGTGAAGGCTGCACCAGAGAGCAGCCTAACGTTATCCCTAACAATCCTACCATGGCCAACCATTGCCAGTTCCGACGCATGTTTGACCTCCCATGAAAGCCAGATTTAACCGCCAAAAGCGCGGACATGCAGAGTTCTTCTTGTCCCCCGCCTCCCTGCCCCCCAGTACAGGGCGGGCGGAGCCGATAACATAGCTGGCGCCTCTTGCCTGATGATGAGTGAGGCTGTAGTGACGCCTTCAGGCGTTCCTGTGGCGCAAGAAGCAGCTAAAGCCGCCACTACAACCCCGGATTTGCGTAAGCCCTCATTCAATCAATCAGAGATTGTCCAGGTAGTCTCCTTGTTGATGTCTACACCCTGTTCCTGAATCAGGTCCTTCTGATCGCAGTCCTGGGCCAGGAGATCGTAGGTGCCGGGGGCAAGATAGAAGATGCGCTGCCCGTCCTGAGCGGCAACGCTCTCCTTCGCGCCCAGCCAATCATCGCCCCAACTGTCATTGCCGCTCGGGGAGATGAAAATGTAGCAGATTTCTATGCTGGAGGTGTTTTTAACCAGGAAAGCAACTTTGTCTTGGCCCCCTACGGTGACGGTAGCATCACTGCTGACCTGCCAGGCGGTTTGTACCGGAATATCATCGCAGTCTCTCACCATCACATCGTGCTCGGCAGCCGTGTCTACCTGGAAGGCCTTGGATTTGCCGCTGGCGATTTTGCCGTCCAGCCAGCTGTCGCCCCATGATTCCTGGTCGCTGGCGGAGATGTAAACGTAGCATACGTCGTAGGGACTCTGATTTTTCACAGTGATGGTGAAGCCGCCGGCCGCCGGCGGTTCGGTGGTGGCCGGTGGTTCGGTAATGTCCACCGGCTCTGGTGTTTTGGTGCCTCCGCCGGCGCAGGCCAGCGAAAGGAGCAACAGCCCAACAATGGTCGCGAACACGAGTTTCTTATTCATCTGAATCCTCCTGTGGTTATTTAGCTAAGAGCACAATTTTTACTCAATGTAACGACAGTTTTGAAGTCTTATGCTACATCACCCCTCCTACCTTGTTGAGACCTACCGGCTGCGGGTCGTGGCGAGGGCGTTATGAACGAGCCGATGGGCCTTGACGCAGGCCCCGTGCCTGCAACACCGGCAGCACGAAGGCGATCCCGGAATAGGGTTGGTTAAACTCTCCCAATATCCGCTCAGTCTCGTCCAGCAGATGATCCACGTCAAAGTCGTCGCAGACCACGCTCAGCAACATCCGCTGGTTGCCGCCGATCTCCTCTTCGTCATCCATGAGCAGATGTAGCGACGGTATCAGGGGCAGATCATCCTGGAGGAGCCGCTCTTTGAATGTCGCGTAGCCCAGGCTGCCGATAATGGTGGTGCCCGGCACTCCCAACTGCTCCCAGAGGCGGGCGACCTGACAGGCGCTGTGGGGATTCATGATGATCGCCAAAACAGCTTTAGGCATCTTGAACCTCCCTGGATGGGGTGGGGTCTCCCATGAAAGCCAGATTTAACCACCGAGAACGCGCGGAGTTTTTCTTGCTCCCCGGCTCCCCGATCCCTGCCGGTTGGTTCAGCCGTATACTGATCCAACCACTGGCTGGGGCCACGAGCAGCAGCAAGACCAAGATGAGCAGGGCAGGGACCAGCGGAACCATCGTTTAACCTCCAGAGGGAATCGTGTGGGCGAGACTGGCCGGATTTTGTGGATGGTGCGCCACCCTGGTGCTCACACGTTCAAGCTATTCCCACTCTATCCTTTGTGCTCATTATACCGGGATTTATCTTATAGTACAACCGTTGGGCCTCCTTTTCTGAAATTCTTTTCTTCTGAACAAGTTGCTTCTTTTTGCAATTGTGCTATACTCTTGCATAGAGGTTCGGCGGTAAGAGAGCCGAAAATGGACAAACAACCGGTCCAATTACTTTCCCCTTCACAAGTCATGCAGCTGACCGAGCTGGCCGAGCGGGCCCGCCTCGGGTTAAGCCGGTTTTCGGGTGCCCCGGTAGAATATAATGTGAACGGTTTGCAGCTACTGGATGAATGGATTGATCGCCATTTGCGCCAGTTCCCCCAACCCTCCCCGCAGATTACTACCGTCTGGGGGGCTTTCCTGGGCGCCGTCTTCTGCAAGCGTTTCCAGGGGGAGTGGGGGATAGAGACGGCGCAGCGCAAACCCAAATTGGGCATTCGCTGCCCCAAAGAGGACAACGGTTTCGTGTTTGTGGACGTGATGGAGCAGATTGAGCGCCGCATCAAAGGCGGTATGGAAGAATCACTGGCCTATTATTACACAATGAAGGGTGTGGAGATTAGAGAAGAATCCTTCTGACGCTGGCGGCGCATTTGAACAGAACGCTCCTCCCGTGGTTGGGTGCCTGGGAGGAGCGTTCTGTAGGAAGCAGCGGAAGTTCGGGCCGGTTATTTGGGGATATTGCCGGTGGGCGCCTTGGCTAACAGGGTGAATCCCCCGCTTGCCACCGGAACCTGGCCCGCCAGTACCTGGACCCGGTAAGGGCCTGGCACAAAAGCCAGGCAGCGCCAGCAGAGATCGTTCCCCTGTTTCAGCACGTTCCCGACGAAGATTTCGCAATTCTCAAACCCTAACCGGGGATCGGTGATGGTCGCGCCGTTCCTGGCGACAACGGTGAACAATTCGCCGATGCCGGGCTGCGCCGGCTCACACGACAGCTGGACATTGCCCGGTGTCACCGGCACGACCGGGGTTGGGCCAGGGGTCGGGCCGGCTTCCACCACCGTCAACTCGGCGTCGTCCCAGTAAACATCATTGTGCTTAAACCGCCACAGGCAACGGCTGCGCAGGAAGACCGTCACCGCGGGGCCCTGGGCTACCGCCTCCACGGCCGGAACCTGGGCGAAGGCGTTGTAGATGTGAGCGCCTTTGCCCCAGACCACGGTGGAGGCCCAGGGGTCGGTGCCGCCGGTCGGGTCAATGCCGACCTGGAAGGTCATGTTGCGGGTGGAGTCATCGCTGGTGCTCCCTTCCAGCGCAAAGAAGGCGTTGCGACCTACGCCGGCCCCATCGCTGATATGGGCGTCGTCTTGGGTGCTGGACCAGCCGTGGGCCCAGGCGGAGAAGCGCAATTTTTGGCCCGGCGTAACCCCTGTGACTCTTTGGTAGACACCGGCATCGTGAATCCGCCAGAAAGTGAAATATTTGAGCGAGCCTTTGCCGGTACGCGAGCGCGGCGGGTCCAGGTAGGGGGGGAATGGGCCGGCCCCCTGCATTTCGGGGCGACCATACCCTTCTGTGTTGTCCGGGTCGTGGGCCATGGGGCCGCCACCCTCTTTCCAGTAAGCCACCCAGGACATGGGAGCCAGGATTTCGCCGTACTCCTTCCCTATGTGTGTCTTGCGCCACCAATCACCGTCAAACCCCGGGTTCTGCAAAAGATTGGTCATGTTGCCTCCTTGAATTTTCTACACATTTTTTCTAAGCGGAACGAATGCCTGCGCCCAAACGGAGCGCTTCAACCGGTGGCCGGATCATTGTAGCTGCTTACATTAACCATAATATAACAAATTATTCAAAAAGGCAAGCTTTTGGCAATCTGTCGCGGTGAGTGGCTCACTGCTGCCCGGCGCTAACCCGCGCCGGCCGCCACCAGCGCGTTGACGGTAGCTTCGTCGGGAAACCCCTCGGCGGCATGACGAGCGCCGATCTTGCAGGCGGCGAAGCACTGGGCTTTGCGCAAGGCGGTGTAGGGATCGGCTGTTTGCCAGTAAAAGTGCAGGAAGGCCGCGAAAAGTGCATCGCCAGCGCCGATGGTATTGACGACCGGCCGGGGTGGAGGCCAGGCCGGGAGACGCTCCAGGAAGTGATCCCGGCGCACTGCCAGTAACGCCCCTTGCGCGCCCAGCCCGATGACGATGACCTCAGCGCCGTACCGGTTCAGCAATTGCCGGGCCCATGCTTCCGGTGAGCAGGGCAATTGTTCATCACTCATGAAAAGGAGTTGGGCGGCGGCCATGAAATCGCGGTTGTAAGCATCCTCCAGATCATGGATGGCATGGACGTCGGTGGCGATGGGCAGGCCAGCCTGGTGAGCTAACGCCAGCAGCGGTCGCGAGAAGTTGATGTTGCAGAGCACGGCTAAGGCGCAGCCCAACCGGGCCTGCTCAAATTGCCCGGCCGGATAGGTCTGTTCCTGGATGTCTTTCAGATCCACATGGATTTGGCGGCGGCCACTCGCATCGTACAGGATGACCGATTGGGGGGTTTCCGCCAGGTGCGGCAGGATGTAGGTATCGGGGATCCCGACCTCCGCCAGCGCTTGCCGGACGAGCCGGCCCACCGCGTCCTGCCCGATGAGTGAGAGGAAGCGCACCTGATCCCCCAGAACGGTGAAGGCTTTGGCGAGATTGTATCCCACCCCTGAAACGCCGCTGGTGACGCCGAAAAAGGGATACCGCACCGGGGAGTAAGGGAGGGGGAACCCATCAATCTGCAGATCGGTTTCCAGGTTGATCAGGCCGGAGACGAGCAGGTCTGTCATGCTTTACCTCTGGTGAAACCACCGGCAGCGCAAAAATAGAGGTTCCACGCCAGGCCATCATGGAATGAGCGAAGAAAACCTTGGCGGGCTTTGCGCCTGGGCGTGAAATTTCGGGCTTTTCGCCGTAGATTGACTCATGCAAAAAGGCCGCCGACTGCACAGCAGTCGACGGCCATTGTAGCGTGAAATCGTTTTAAATGCCAGTCGTGATTACCAGGAAGAACGGCGTCCGCCGGAGCGCTCACCGCCACCGCGCCGGCCACCGCCAAAATCGCGTTGACCTTCTTCGCGCGGGCGCGCTTCGTTGACGCGGAGGGACCGCCCGTTGAGTTCTTTGTTGTTCAGCGCAGCAATCGCTGCAATTGCCTCGGACTTGACCGGCATTTCCACGAAGCCGAAGCCACGGGACTGCCCCGTCATCTTGTCTTTAATCACAGCCACCGAGGTCACCTGGCCGTAGGTTGCAAATTCCGCCCGCAGATCTTCCTCGGTGGTCGCATACGAGAGATTACCAACGTAAATGTTCATTTTTCTCCTTAAGAGTGTGTTAGAAAATTTCAAAACCTTCCTCTTGCAGTCGCCAACTCCACGACCACCGAGTCAAAGGACGCTCTCTGTCGCCGACACGAGCCCTACGTTTGTCAGGCCCAGCTATACAAACAGCCCGCCTGGACTATCACGCAGGCGGGCTTGGGTTTACTGTGGTCCCCAGAACGATTTCACGCTTAACCGCGGCCCTCAAACAGGGCTTCTCTGCCGTGCGACTTACAAGACTATCTTACCACAATTGGCTAAAAAGGCAAGGCCGCCAGGGGCTGAAAAGCCGGTTTTTGTCCCGCACGGGAAGGGTGCCGGTCATGGTTCGGCGGCCAGGAGCGCCGCGCCCCAGGTGAGTGGAGAGTCAGGGGCGACCTGGGCCTGGGCTGCCGCCAGCTGTTCGGCGGGGAGCGTGCGCGCTACCTCGGCAAGCAACTGTTGGGCCTGGCGACGCAACGCCGGGCGCAATGGCGGGTATCCCACCAGCGCAGTCAGGAGGGTCGCGGCCGCGGCGAGGTGGTTCTGCTGGAGCTGCCAGCCGGCGATGCTGATCAGGAGTTCTAAGATCAAGGGAACGGCCTGATAGTGTAACCCCAGGCGCAGGGCTGTGCTCAGCTGTTCCCAGGCCAGCGCGAGATTTCCTTCGGCCAGCGCCACCCGTCCCAAACCGTGATGCAGCCGCACCACAATCCAGTTCCAGGCGGCAGTGGTTTGACAGAGGCGCAAGCTTTCCTGGTAATAACGGCGGGCGGTCGGCAGGTCGCCCTGGGTGCGCGCCAGGTCGCCCAGATGTTCCAGCGAGATGGCGATGTTCCCTGGCTCGCCGACAGCTTGCCGGATGGTGAGTCCTTCGGTAAACAGTTGCTGGGCCGTGGTCGTGTCACCCTGCTCTAAGGCCAGCAGGCCCAAGTTATCCAGCGAGCCGGCGATGCCCAACCGGTCGCCGATCTCGCGGGAGAGGGCGAGGCTCTCTTCATGCAGCTGGCGGGCTTCGGCGTAGCGTTCCAGCTGGCGGCTGAGGTAGCCCATGAAATCCAGGCAGATCGCCACACCCCAGGGGTCGGCCAGCTCCCGGTGGAGGGCCAGGCTCTCGGCATAGTAACGCCAGGCCACTTCCAGCTGTCCTTCGCCCTGGGCCAGGTCGCCCAGGGAAAAGAGGGTCAGGGAGAGTCCCCATTGGTCTCCCAGGGCGCGATGGAGCTCCAGGCTTTCATGCAGATAGCGGTGGGCGGTGGCGTAATCGCGTTGCTGGTAGTAGGCCAGCTCCCCCAAGGTCTCCAGGACTTTGGCCCGTTCCCAGTCGGCGCCGGCCGCGGTATAGAGCTCCAGGCTTTGATGGAGCCGGGCCATCGTTTCCTCCAGGGAGAGGTTGGCCTGGAGCACCATCAGGTTGGCCGTGGCTAAAGCCAGGGGCGGGCCGCCCGGTTCCAACAGCCGCAAGCTGCGCCGCGCGGCTGCCTGTGCAGCTTCCCGGCAGTAAAGCCGTTGCAAGAAGGAAGATTGCAACGGCAGCAGCCAGCCCAGTAATTGCCGTTGTTCTTCTACTGTCTCATCCAGGTGGTCAATGGCGCTCATGAAGAGCGCCTGCCCTTCCCCAAACCGGCTGCGGATGGTGTAGAACAGGTAAAGCCCTAACGCGGCCTGGTTCAGGAGCTGACAGGCGCGTTGCCGGGCTGCCCACTCCCAGGCCTGACGGATGTTATCCAGTTCGCTGCTCAACCTGTCCAGCGCAGCTCTTTGGTCACGCCCGCGCAGGGAGTCCGAGAGCCCCTGCACCAGGTGGAGGTAGTACCGGGCATGGCGTTCCTGGAGTGTGCTGTGGAGGTCGGGTTGCGCGTGGAGCTGTTCGGCCGCGTATTGGCGCAGGACTTCGTGGAGCTCGTACCGGCCGGTCCAGGTCCGGCGGACCAACGATTTATCCACCAGGGCGGCCAGGGTTGGCAGGGAGGCGCCGGCCACCTGTTGGGCGGCCTCGCGGGTGAAGCCGCCCCGAAAGAGCGCCAGTTGGGCGAAGAGCTGTTGTTCCTCGGCGGTGAGCAGCCGCCAGGAGTGTTCAAAGACGGCCCGTAAGCTCTGGTGGCGGGCCGGCAGGTCACGCCAATGGGTGGTGAGAAAATCCAGGTTGGTGGCGATCTCATCGGCGATCTCCCGGCAGGACATCAGTTTGACCCAGGACGCGGCCAGCTCAATCCCCAGCGGGTTGCCTTCTACCAGCTGGCAGATGCGGGCGATGGCCGGCCGGTCTGCGGCCGTACAGACAAAATGACCGGCGGCCCGTTGCGCGCTCTGGATGAAAAGCCGCACGGCACTGTAGGTATCGGCTTCTTCAGCGGTGAGCGTTGTGGGCGGGAAGCGCATCCCGCCGACCTCAAAGACCCATTCGCCGTGCAGGTTCAGGCGTTCCCGGGAGGTGACCAGGATTTTGACCTGCGGGGCGGCAGTCAGGATGTCGGCGACCAGGTCGGCGCCGGCTTGCAGATGTTCAAAGTTGTCCAGCACCAGGAAGAGCTGTTTGGCGCGCAGATAGTTGAGCAGCTGCACCCGGGGCGGCTCGGAGCGACGCGGGAAGAAGGGAAACCCTAAGGTATCGGCAATCGCCGGGATCAGCAGCTCGGGTGTGTTGACCGGGGCCAGGGCGACGAAAAAGGTGCCATGGGGGAAGGCTGGCTGCTGGGCGGTGGCTACCTGGAGCGCCAGGCGCGTTTTTCCCATTCCACCGGGGCCGACCAACGTGAGCAGCCGGCAGCCTGGATCGGCGAGCCGCTGGTGAATTTCGGCGAGCTCTTGCTGGCGTCCGACGAAGGGAGTCGGCGCGGTGGGCAGCGCGGAGGCGCCGGTGGTCGGGTTGGGGTAGGGCGCTTCAGGGAGGAGGGGGGGCGGCGGCGTTGTCGCGAGGGGAAGGTCATCCCGGCGTTCCTGTTCCCCGCTGGCGGCGCTGATTTCACCGGCGCGGATGCGCTGGTAGAGCGCCACGGTCTGCGCCGCGGGTGGCACGCCCGCGGCTTTGAGCGCACGGAGGCATTCCTCGTACTGGCGCAAGGCTGCGGCCCGTTGACCGTTGCGGGCGTAGAGCGCCATCAGGGCGCCGTGCGCGGCCTCGTGGGCCGGATCCAGGGCCAGCCAGCGGCGGGCGTAGCCGATGGCGGTGGTGAAATCCTGTTGGGCGTTATACCAGTGGGTCAGCCGCTCCAGGGCTCCGGCCTGTTGGCGGCGGAACTGTTCGGCCTGGAAAAATTGCCACTCGTCAAAGGCCGCGCTATCCCCGCCGGTAAAGCCGGCCAGGAAGTCGCCCCGGTAGAGCTCCACGGCGTCGCGGAGAGCGGTGAGGGGCCTGGAATCGGCCGCGAGGTCGGCGTGCCGGGCGCTTTCCTTGAGCGCCGCGTTGTACGCTGCCACGTCCAGCCAGAGCCCGGCGTCACGCACCAGGGCGATTGTTTCCCGGTCGGCCTCTAACCAGCGGGCTACCGGCGTCTGGTTCAACGCCCAGAGAATGCGGCGCAGGTAGGCGAAGGCGCTGGCCGGTTCATAGTCCGGCCAGAAGAGAGTAGCCAGCGCTTCCCGGCTGTGCCGCTCGGCGGTCACGGCCAGATAGGCCAGCAGCGCCAGGGCTTTCTGGCGATCTACGGCCACCGGCGCGCCGTCGTACTCCAGACGCGGCGGCCCCAACAGCAAAATGCGCAAAACTGGCACAGTCTTCTCCCGGTCAGGTTGGTTTCCAGGCTCTATCTTATCACATTTGCGCCGAAACGCAGCCGGCAACGGTGACGGCAACGGTGGCGGGAACGGACGCGCAACGGCCGGCGAGTATCATGGGGGCAGATCAAGAGAGAGGCCGGCAACGGAGGTCGCCATGTATGAGTTGAATGTTTATTATAACCAGGGACTGGGGGGAGCGGTGATAACGGAGAAAGATTTCACCGTGGCGTTGACGAAGAGCAGTGTGGCGCTCTTCCGCCGCCACCTGCTGAAGGGCCAATGGGGGCGACTGTGGGCGCGGTTGACCGGGCGCTCGCGCTCTCTGTGGGCGCTCAAGGCTCTGCTGACCCGCGTGCGGAACCGGACCTACGTGGGGCTGCGTACCGTGCCGCTCAGCCAGATCTGCGGCAGCGAGGGGCGGGAAGGGGATTTTGACGCCGACTTCAATCCGCTCCAGGAGCGTGACCAGCAGCGTTGGGTGCGAGTGGCCGTCGCCTGGC
The DNA here is from genome assembly GCA_964437445.1 of uncultured Anaerolineales bacterium. GTDB lineage: Bacteria > Chloroflexota > Anaerolineae > B4-G1 > SLSP01 > CAYTGR01. The sequence goes on from CAYTGR010000003.1 coordinate 111,747, forward strand.
AGGCCGGCGAGCCGCTCCCGCCGGTAGAATTGATTCAGGTGGGCGACCGCTACTTTGTCCGCGA
>CAYTGR010000003.1:111910-149920 GCA_964437445.1 uncultured Anaerolineales bacterium
AGCCGCTCCCGCCGGTAGAATTGATTCAGGTGGGCGACCGCTACTTTGTCCGCGACGGCCACCACCGGATCTCGGTGGCGCGCGCGCTGGGGCAGGAATCCATTGAGGCCGAGGTGGCGGTCTGGGAAGTGGCGGGGCCATGGCCCTGGGAAACTCCGGTGGCGCCCCGCCGCCAGGCTGTCGCGCCGCTTGCGTGAAATCAGCGTGCTTGACCGCCGGCTCTGTTCAAGAGTCGGCGGTTTTTTTTATACCTTTGAAGTTTCAAAATGGGCTATCTTCTTCCTCCTGCCGGCCGTGGAGCGACCGGAACTCGTCTTCCAGGATGCTCAGCATCACGAAATCGGAGAAGTGATGGTCGTAATAGTAGCCCTCGCGCTGGATGCCCTCGCGCTGAAAGCCGATTTTTTCGTAGAAACGAAGGGCCGCTTCGTTGAAGCCGACTACGCCGATGGACACGCGGTGAAAACCCAAATAACCGAAAGCGTAGTCCAGCAGTAACAAGATTGCTTCACGGCCGTAGCCGGCGTGCCAGGTCTCTTTCTCACCCAGGATGATGCTCAGGTCGGTGGTGCGCCAGGGCGTGAACATGCGCAGCAGCCCGCACTCACCGATGACGCGGTCGTTCTCGCGCAGCACGATGACGAACCAGACGCGGTCGCGGTCCTGCTGCACACGCTCAAAGAAGGCGTCGGCCGCGGCGGCGCTGGTGGGAAATACCTCGCCGGTCAGACGGCGGAGGTCGGGATCGTTGGCCCAGCGGCGGAGGTGGGGCAGGTCCTCACGCTCCAACGGGCGCAAGTAGACCCGTGGTCCGATCAGAAACGGGGATGAAGGCTGCGGTGTCAGTGTCATCGTTTGCTCCTTGGATTTGCTTCAGGTTGATGGTATGCGCCTCTATGATACACGATTTTTCAGCCGGGGCGACTTTTAGGCCGATGGGTTTCCCTCGTGCCGGTTCAGGACTAAAATAAGGGGGCGCATAGCGTTAGATCTCAACGACAAAAGGGAGGGGAGATCAGTGATGGGGATCCGGCAGCGGTTGGAAAGCCTGGCGCTCATGCTGAGCGTAATCCTGCTCTTGACCACCTGTGCGCCGGTTGCGCCGCCGGCGCACGAGGTCTCCCCTGAATCTACTCACACGCCGGCTGTCCCGGCGTCACCTGTCAGCCCGGTCTCGCCCGGCCCCACGCCCACGTGGCCGGCCGCATGGCCCACGGCGGGGTGGACCAGCGCGCCGCCGGAGAGCTTGGGGTTGGATTCCAACGCGCTGCTGGCGTTCTACCGCACCATCCGCGAGGAGTCGCTCGCGATTCACAGCGTCATCGTGGTCCGCCACGGCCGCATCGCCGCCGAGGGCTACTATGCGCCGTTCGGTCCTGCCAGCCGCCAGCAGCTCTATTCCTGCACCAAGAGTGTCATCTCGGCGCTGATCGGCATTGCCATCCAGGAGGAGGCCATCCGCAGCGTGGATGAGCCGGTGCTCAGTTTCTTCCCGGAATACCAGGTGGCGCACCGCAGCCGGCAGAAGGAGCGGCTGACCATCGCTCACCTGCTGAGCATGACGAGCGGCTTGCAGTGGTCGGAAGGGCCTCCGTACACCAACGACGACCTGGGGCAGATGGTGCGGAGCAACGATTGGGTCAAGTATCTGCTGGATCGCCCGCTGGCTCACGAACCGGGCACGGTTTTTCAGTACAACAGCGGCAATTCGCATTTGCTCTCGGCGATCTTGCAAAAGGCGACCGGGCAGACGGCGCTTGCTTACGCGCAGGAGCATCTCTTTGGGCCGTTGGGCCTGGAGGACGTGGTGTGGCAGAGCGACCCCCAGGGCATTTCCATCGGCGGTTGGGGGCTGTCGCTCACGCCGCGCGAGATGGCGAAGTTCGGCTATCTATACCTCAATCGCGGTATCTGGGAGGGCCAGGCGCTCGTGCCGGCGGCGTGGGTAGAGCAATCCACACAGGTGCAGGCCCCGTTTGAGGCGGGTGCCGACCTGCGGTACGGCTACCACTGGTGGCGGGTGCCGACCCTTTCGGAGCGCACTTTCGCCGCCATCGGGCTGTATGGGCAGTTTATTTTTGTGATCCCGGAACTGGATGCGGTGATTGTGTTTGCCAGCACGGTGGAAAACGTGGACATTCCCCAGCTGGTGGTTCAGCGACTCCTGCCCGCTTTCCAAAGTGACGAGCCGCTCCCGCCCAATCCGACGGCCTATGCCGAGCTCCAGGCGTTGCTGGCGGAGCTCGCGCAACCATGAGGAATGAAGAGGAGGCGTTCATGGCAGCGCTACCGCCTTCACCTGCTCGTTCCGTTTGCCAGACCTCGGCCCTGACCAAGTTCTACGGCAAACGCCGGGGCGTCCTTGATCTGAACCTGGAAGTCCGCCAGGGTGAGATTTTCGGCTACCTGGGCCCCAACGGGGCCGGGAAGACCACAACCATCCGCCTGTTGCTGGATTTCATCCGGCCTTCCGGCGGGCGCGCGACCCTCTGGGGGCTGGACGCGCACCGCGAGAGCCAGGCCATCCGGCGGCGCGTGGGCTATCTCCCCGGCGAACTGGCGCTCTACGACCGGCTGACAGGGCAGGAGTTGCTCCATTATCTGGCGAATCTGCGCGGCGGCGTGACCTGGTCCTACGTGGAGGCGCTGGCCCGCCGCCTGGAGTGCGATCTCTCCCGGCCGATCCGCACGCTCTCGCGCGGCAACAAGCAGAAGCTGGGGCTGCTCCAGGCGCTGATGCACCGGCCTGAGCTGCTGATCCTGGACGAGCCGACCAGCGGGCTGGACCCGTTGATGCAGCAGGAGTTCTACCGGCTGCTGGCCGAAGTCCGCGCCGAGGGGCGCACGGTTTTTCTTTCCTCGCACAATTTGCCGGAAGTGGAGCGGATCTGCGACCGGGTGGGGATCATCCGCGAGGGGCGGCTGATCGCCGTGGAAGAGGTGGCTGCGCTCAAGGCGCGCGCGTTGCGGCGGCTGGAGCTGCATTTCGCCGCGCCGGTGCCGGAGGCCGCCTTTGCGCGGCTGGAGGGCGTGCGCGACGTGCGCGTGGAGGGGACGACGCTGCACTGCACCATCAGCGGCCGCGTGGATGCTGTCATCAAAGCGGCCGCTCAGTTTGAGGTGGTGAACATCGTCAGCCACGAGCCGGGGCTGGAAGAGATCTTCCTGGCTTATTACACGCCGGAAAAGGTGAGTGGAGAGCCGTGAGCAGGTGGAGACGGCGCTGAAGCGCCTTACTACGAACATGCTATTTAAGGGAGTGTCCTATGTTGCGAACAGTGATGCTCAAGACGCTGCGCGATCACTGGCGGGCGCTGCTCTGGTGGGCGGTGGGCCTGGTGGGATTGGCGGTCTATCTGGTGCTGCTCTATCCCGGCATCCGCGATACCCCCGGCTATAACGAGCTGCTCAATGCCATGCCAGAGGCGCTGCTCAAGACGATGGTGGGCGAGTATCCCGATTTTGCCTCGCCTACCGGCTATCTCAACAGCAGCCTGTTCTTCATGGCGGCCCCTTTGCTCTTCATCATTTTCACCCTTACTTTTGATGGCGGGATGATCGCCGGCGAGGAGGAACGCGGCACGCTGGAGTTGTTGCTGGCTTATCCGCTCCCGCGCTGGCGGGTGGTGCTGGAGAAGTTTGCCGCTCTGGTCCTTACCACGGGGGCGCTGACGGCGGTTTTCTGGCTTAGCCTGGTGGTGGGGATGCCGCTGGTGGAGATGGAAGTGTCGCCGGGCAAGGTGGGGGCGGTGATGGTTAATCTGGCGCTCTTAGGGTTGCTGTTTGGCGCGCTGACGCTGGCGCTGGGCTGCGCAACCGGCAAGCAGGGGCTCAGCGCCGGCGTCTCCGCCACCCTGGCAGTGGCGGCTTACTTTATCAACTCGCTGGCGCCGGTGGTGGAGGCGTTGGAGCCTTACCGCCGCTTCTCGCCCTTTTACCACTACATTGGCCGCGATCCGCTGGTCAACGGGCTGGACCTGGGCAACGTGGCCGTCCTGCTGGGGCTGACAGGGGTCTGTCTGGTAGCCGCGCTGCTGGCGTTTGAGCGGCGCGATCTGGCGGTTTAGAGGTGCGGGTTGGAGAGTCAAGCGAGTCAAATAGAGTCGTTAGCGGCCGTCCGGTTGGTACTGCCGACGCCGTTTGCGGTGGGGCCGGTCAACGTTTATCTTTTAGACGGGGCTGAGCTCACCTTAGTGGACGCCGGACCCGATACGGGTGAGGCGCTGGCAGCGCTGGAAGCCGGATTGGCTGCGCACGGTCACACATTGGCGGACCTGCGCCACATCATCATCACCCATGCTCACCCCGATCACTATGGCCTGGCGGCCCGGCTCGCGGTCCTCTCCGGCGCGCGGGTCTATTGCCACCCGCTCAGCCGGGGTGTAATCACCGCCGACCCTGCCGATCTGACGCAACGGCGCGCCTGGTACGGTGAGTGGCTGCACCGGGCCGGCTTACCCCACCCGTTGCAAGCTCAGCTGCTCGGTCTGTTTCGCACCCTGCGTGACCAGCAGGGAGTGCCGGCCGGTTGTTTGGTGGAGATCAACGACGGAGACAGGCTGTTAGTGGGGGACCGCGAGTGGCAGGTGTGGCACACGCCGGGGCACGCTCAGGGCCATCTTTGCCTCTATCACCGGCCCAGTGGGACGCTCCTGGCCGGTGACCATCTGCTGCGTGACATTACCCCCAATCCCAGCGTGGAGCCCCCCTGGCCCGGCAGTTCTGAGCGGCCGCGCAGCTTGCTCCAATACTTTCAATCCCTGGAGCGCCTGGCTGCTCTGGAAATCACGACGGTCTGGCCAGGACACGGTGAGCCGATCTACCACTACCGGACTCACACCGAGGGGTTGACCGGCTTTCATCGCCAGCGTGCGGATGAGATTGCGGCGCTGCTGGCCGGCGAGCCGCAGACCGTCTATCAGCTGACCCGGCGTTTCTTCCCTGCGTTGCAACAGTTTGATCTCTTTCTGGGGCTGGCCGAGGTGGTCGCCCATTTAGATTTGTTGGAAGCGGCCGGGAGAGTGCAGGTGGCAGTCACTGATGGGGTGCTGTGGTACTGCCTGGCGAGCCAGTAGCCCTGATGCGGATCTTCTCATCCTGGCGGGCCCGACGAACCTGAGGGGATTTTGGGCGCGCTGCGCGCCCAAAATCCCCTCTCACTTTCTTTATCCGCAACCCCGGGCCGGTTGCCGGGTGGAAAATCAGTGGTTCCGCAACACCAGCGGCAGGTAGAGCTTGTGACTGGCGGCTAAGGTGAACTCGGTGAAGTGGTTGGCCACCAGCGTCGCCCGGTTGGCGCGGGTATCAATGCCGCATCCCAGACAGGGTAGCAGATTTTGCCACCCACCGTTGTGCCAGTACAGGAGCCGTAGCGTCTCCTCCCCCACCCCCAACGGGCGGAAATCGTCCTCGGTATAGGTCAGCACCAGCGTGTAGGGCAGCAGGAATTGGGTCACCGGGTTCCCGTTGCCATCGGTAGCGATCAACGTGAAGGGGAAAATGTGGAAGCCGGCCAGCGGTCTGGAGCCGGCCCAGTAGCGGGTGTAGGTCAGGGTGATGGTGCGGGTCAGACTGCCGCTGGGGAATTGCACGCGAAAGTCGCCCAGCGGCCCGATGAGAGTGCCGCCCCCGGTGCCGATGGTCCCGGTGACCGGCGGTTCGGTGATCGGCACATAGCCGCTGGCGGCCGTGGCGAGCTTCTCGGTGCCGCCGAAGAAGCAGATCACTTCGCGCGGCGTGTCGTTGCTGCGCGCCAACAGCCCGGAGAAATCGCCGGCCTGGCTGACCCAGAGCACTTTGAGCGTGGCAGGCAGGAACCGCCGCACGGGACCGGCGATCCCTTCGGCCATGACCCATAGTCCTTTTTCTTCGTAATAGGTGGGATCAAATTTGAGCACGCCGCGGACCCGCACCCCGTCACGGGTATTTTCGGCGGTGCAGGTGATCCCGGTGCGCTCCATGACGCGCGCTTCCACCCGCACGCCGCCCAACGGCTGGAATTCCAGGTGGAGCTGGCGGGTGAGCGGTAGCGTGGGGTTCTTCAACTCGCGCTCGGTCTGCGCCAGTATGTCCACCCAGGAGGTGGTGCCCGGTTCGGGGTCGGGGCCAGGCCCGTGCGGCTTGATGATGATGGGGATCTCGCGCACCTCGCCGGGGCCTAAGGTCAGCCCCAGCTGGCCACCGTTGATGTCCAGGTCCCAGGTCGGGGAAAGGTGGGAGATGTAGCCGAGCCGGAAATATTGGGAGCTGGTAGTATTGTCATTGCGCAACCGGATGATGTGATCGTACTGCGCGCCCTCATCCGCCGGGTCTACGGCCTGGAAGTAATCAATGTTCTCCTGTTCCTCGTTGCCGTCCTGGTTGCCCAGCACCGTTTCGCCTGTGACCGGGTCCATCCGCACCCGCACGCAGGTGTGGAAGTAGAAATTCCCGGCGGCCAGCTGCTCCGGCGTCGGCGTGAAGTCCGGCGTCCACTCCCAGTAGACGTCGGTGTAGCCGCCCGGCGCGATGTTCGCCAGCCCTGGGAACTGAGCCGAGGTCACGCTGCCCAGGTTGAGGAAGCCGTTAGCGCCGTTGATCCCCAGGCCGGGCGGGTCGGTGATGTCAAAGTAGACTTTGACGTTGGAGGCAGTCTGCGCACCGACGTTGCGGATGCGCGCGTAGAGCCGGTTGAGCTGCCCCACGGTGGGATCGTCGCCGTTGCCGCGCGGGACGGTGTCGCCGAAAGTGGAGTTCCACGTGCCGTAGCGGTAAGTCCCGTAGCCGTTGACCGGGCTATCCACCCAGATGTCGGTCGTCTCCCAGGTGTTGCCCGGCTGCGAGCGCCACGGGCTGATCATCACGTCGGGCTTGAAAGCGCCGTCACCGTAAGTGATGTACACGGTGTAGAAATCACCGGGGTCAGCGCCTGGATCACACTGGACGATGTTGATCGTCACGCCGTCGCCGGTGTAGGTCTGTCCGCAATGCCAGAGCCGGTCGCTGTTGCCGCCCTGGCCCTTGAGCTCCACCCAGCGCAGGCAAGTCCCGGTGGGGGCACAGTCGTTGAGGCTGGGGTTGCCGCCCTCCATCACCCGCTCAATCAAGACGCCCTCGTCGGGGATGCCGTTGGGCGTGTAGAAGCCGTTCAGCTCGTCGCCCAATACCTTCCGCCGGACACTGATCATGTAGTAGAGGTTGTCGGTGACGTAGGCCCGCACGGCCTGGACGTTGGGTTTCTCGCTGGGATTGTATTCCATCGCCCAGATCTCCAGCCGCCCGCCGCCGACCCCCGCCCCGGGCGGCCCCACGGCCGATGAGACCGTGTAATCCACATACTTGTAGGTTGGCATCCAGCCGGGGAAGGCCATGGTCCCCAGCTTCTCAAAGACGCCGGTCTGACCGGGGTAGTTGGCGTCCATCAGCTCAAAGGCGCTGTTGTAGTTGCTGGGGTGGGCCGGGCCGCCCTGCTGGAAAGCGTGGCCGATCTCATGCGCCCAGCGGCCCCAGACCTGGACGTCGGTGTCGCCGGGATTTTCGCTGAAGATGGCGCAGCCGACCGTTTTGACCGGTCCCCCTGACCCCATGTGCAGGCTGCACGTGCTGGCCCCCTGGCCCCGGTGGAACTGCGCGGGGTTGGTCTCGGCCATGACGACCAGGACGGCATCCACGTTGTTCCAGTTCAGACCGGCCGGAGCGTGGTTAATCGCATCATCCAGCACTTTCCAGAACTTGCCGCCGCTTGAGAGATCGCCGGTGGCATAGTCGTCTATGTAAGCGCTGCGGTTGTCGGGCAGCTGGTAGAGCGAGGAGACGGTGTAGGTAATGCTGATCTTGTTGTACGAGGTGTTGCGCCAGAGCTGATCCAGGAGCACAAATAAGCCCTCTACCTGGGCCTGCGTGTAGCGCGAGGTGGCCGTGTAATCGTGGAAGTAGACGCGCAACACCATCACTTTCTTGGGGCCGAGCACGTCGCCCTGCGGTGCGAGCGCCGCCGCCGGAGCCGCTGCCGGGGAAGCCGCGGCGGCACCGGCCTCGGTCGCTGCCGGGGTGGGAGGCCGGCTTAACAGCAGAAACCCTCCTAACGCGATGAGCGCCAGGAGCCATACCCAACGGGTGCGCAACCGTTGAACGGCCATGGTTATCCTCCCTTCCTAAAAAATAATCTTACGCGATACTGGTGGATTACTGATTAGCTCGCCTCAGTGGCTACCGGTCGCTGATCAGGGTCACGTCTGTTGATGACCGCTGACCCCAGACCGCAGACTACCTTATTTTGACCGCCGGTGGTCTGTAATCAGTCGTCTATGGCGATGCAGGCGGTAACTTGGGTGAGCTAACAGAAACCAAACAAGGGTTAGGAGAGAAGAGCGTTGAGGGCAGCTCAAGAACAGAGACCAGGCCGTGAAAGTCTATTGTTATCGTATCATATATCCTGTTGGGGGTCAATAGGAAGAATTATGTGGTGGATTTTGCGCGCAGAGAAGGGGAGCGTGAAGTTTTTGCCCTCATCTTGACGATTAGAATGTTAGTTCTATAATGGAAGGGATGATAATGCATGAATGTCGGCAAGACAAGGTAAATTCGTGTATTCGTGGACGGCCGGCAACTTTCAACTTGGTGACATGGCATGTTTGGTAGTTCAAGCTGCCATCCGCACTACACGGCCCGCGTAAACAGGTAAACAGGTAAACAGGTAAACAGGTAAACAGGTAAACAGGAAGGAAAGACTATGGCTACTACGGTTGAAGAAGTTATTCTTGCACTTGAACAAGGCGCTATGGAACGCTGGCGCCAGGGAGATCCCTGGGGCTTTGTGGAGCTCAGCGCTGAGGACATCACCTATGTGGATCCTGGCCTGACCCGGCCCATCGTCGGCCTGGAGGAGTTGGGGGCCTACATGAAGCAGCTGGCGGGGCAGGTTTATTACCAGCGCTCGGAATTCATGGATCCCCGGGTCGTAGTCGTCGGGGATGCGGCGGTGCTGTCGTATAACTATCGCTCATCGGTCGTCACGCCGGAAGGGACGGTCACCAGCCAGACTCCCTGGAACGCGACAGAGGTCTACTTCCGGCGAGCGGGCCAGTGGAAGATTGTGCATACCCACTGGTCTTATCTCCGGCACCGGCTCCCTGAGAGCGTGGAAATCCCCGTGCCGGTGCAGATGTCCCGGCGGGAATACGAAGGGGTGTTGGGCGAGGTCATGGCGCTGGAAGCGGCGGCGATGGAGCGGTGGCGCAAGGGAGACCCGTGGGGATTCCTGGAGATCAGCGCGCCGGAGGTGACGTACTTTGACACGGGGACGCCCCAGCGGTTGAACGGCCGGGAGGTCCTGCGAGCCGAGTACGCGCAGCGGGAAGGGAAGATCTTCTACGACGTGATGGATTTCATCGCCCCGCGGGTCCAGGTCTGCGGAGACCTGGCGGTGTTGACCTACCGGTTTTTGTCCACGTGGCTGAACCCGGACGGCTCGGTTTCGCACCGGACGCCCTGGAACTGCACCGAGGTCTTCGTGCGCATGGCAGGCCCATGGCGGATTATCCACACCCACTGGTCGTTCATCAGGGGCGAACGGTTGTGAGAGAAGCTCCATGAGCCAGTGGTCCGGCAGCGAAGAGAATTTTGGTGTCCTTTGTGCGCCCGGCATGGAAACAATTGCCTCACGTGATCTGCTGCTGCAATTGCTACAGCAGACCTTCGGCACTAAGGTTGAGTTGGTTGACTGTAAGATCGGCAACCAGCATCACGATTATCTTGTTCTACTGGTCCAACTTCGCCATCCTTCTATGGCGGTGGTGATCAAACTTGCCGGACCCGCAGCGCCGCTGGCGTGTCCATTTGAACGGACCGCCAGCCTCCATCATCTCATTGCAACCCGGACTACTATCCCGATGCCCGAAGTCCTGGCCGTCAACATGGCCTATCAAACCTGGCCCTGGCGATATTTCATCAAGACACATATCCCAGGGTTGGAGTGGGCAGAGGCACGGCAAAAGATGAGCCGGGAGGAATTGTCCGACGCCTATCAACAGATGGGGAATGCTGTGGCTCAACTACATACAATTCATTTCCCCGCGTTTGGTGAACTCGCTGTGGATGGGAGCGTTCAGGGGAACGAGCCATACTTCACAACGTTGATAGAACACGCCCGCGCTTCCATCAAGCATGTTCCCTTGCGTGATCTGTTTTTCTCGGTGCTGGAGAAACGGCAGCATCTTTTCTCGGACATTCGTCAGGCGAGCCTCTGTCACGAAGATCTTCACCAACACAACATCCTCTTTGAACATCGGCAGGGACGGTGGCGCCTGGCCACGATTCTGGATTTTGACAAGGCGTGGGCGGGCCATGCAGAGACGGACCTGGCGCGGCTTGATTTGTGGAAAGGCATGACGAGCGACGAGTTTTGGCGCTCGTATGCGGCCCTCTGTCCCATAGCGCCCCTGTACGAGCAACGGCGTCCTGTTTACCAGTTGCTCTGGTGTCTGGAGTATGCCCGACCTACCGTCGGGCACCTCGCAGATACTCAACGTTTGTGCGCGGAACTGGGGCTTCCACGCCTTGAGCGGTTTGAATGAGATGCCAGGCAGTTGGAAGAATAATGAAGGACGTTAACCGAAATGTCAACAGATGCTGCACATAAAAGCTGGTGGCAAATCTTTGAGGTGATATTTGGCATTCCTTTCCTTATCGCTATAGGATTGCAATTTTCTGTGCCTTTCTTACTCCCGCGCGGTTTCCTTACGCCAGTCACTCTCCCTCTGGGGGCTACTCTCATCATCGTTGGCATCACCTTTGCTATCCTGGCGCGGCGGGAGTTTGCACAACATAACCAGCCGACCGATCCAGGGCATCCTACGAGTCAGGTTATCACTACGGGCGTTTTCTCGATCTCAAGAAACCCTCTCTATCTCGGCGGTGTTTGCATTCTGGTGGGGATTGCGCTGGTCGTTAATCTTCCCTGGGTCTTGGTACTGCTGGTTCCAGCTTTTGTCGCCTGTCACTACGTTCTGATAGTACCAGAAGAAAGATACCTCGCAACGAAGTTCGGCGAGGAATATCGCAGGTACGCCGCGTCAGTCCATCGGTGGATTGGCCGTTCTCCGTCCTCGGGGAAAACAGCGTGATCTATCTGGGACTGGAGACCTGTACACAAAAACATGCTGCCCGGCATGTCGCTTAGCCGTGAGTCGTTAGCCCTCCAACAACCCTACCGCGAATGCGAAACCGGCGTCAAGGTGTTGATGCCCTGGGGGGCGCTCTTTACCCGTTCAGCCGCCGATAGATGCCCCGCAACTGGTGGTAGAGCGCCACAAACACCTCGTACCGCTCGTCATAAAGGCGACGGTGTTCCGGCTGCGGCGTGTAGCTCTGCTTGAAACGGACCAGCTGCCCCACCTCGGCCAGCTTGATTTCGCCCAACGCCGCCGCAGCGATGAACGCCGCGCCCCGCGCGTTGGCCTGGATCGGATCCTGCACCTGGCGCACCTCCATGTTCAGCACGTCGGCGAAGATCTGGCACCAGATATCCGAATTGCCGCCGCCGCCCGCCAGATTGAGGCGCTCCACCCGGCGGCCCAGGAACTTTTCCACCGGCGCGAGCAGCCAGCGGGTGTTGAACGCCACCCCTTCCAGAAAAGCGCGGATGATGTCGGCGCGCGTGTTGTGTAGCGAGAGGTTGTAGAGCCCGGCGCGCAGCGTCCGATCTTCCACCGGCGCGCGCTCGCCCCAGATCCAGGGTGTGTAGAGGACGCCGTTGCTGCCGGCCGGGACGCGGGTGGCGATGCGGTCCATGATCTTGAAGACGTCGGGCACGTTTTCCTCCTGCAACAGTTCATCCTTGTGGTAGAGGATGTTATCCCGCAGGAAGGTGAGGTTGCCGCCCGCCGTCGCCTGGAGCGCGATGAGCAGGTAACGTCCCGGCACTGCGCACGGGACGGAGGCCAGGCTGGCGAAAATGTCGGTTTTCTTGAAGGGGACGTGCGCGGCCACCCACGACGAGGTGCCGAGGTAGAGGTGGGGCAGGTAATCCTCCACCGCTCCCGCGCCGATGGCGGCGGCGGTGGTGTCAATCGCGCCGGCCACCACCAGGACCTCTGGCGCCAGCCCCAATGCCTCGGCGGCGACCGGCTGCAACGGCCCTAACACCGCCGTGCAGGGCACGATCTCCGGGAACTTGTCGGCCTCAATGCCGCTCAACCGCACGAGCGCCGGGTCGTAGCGGAGCGCGTCCGGGTCGCGGTTGTCGGTCACCCACGAGGTCAGGATGGAGTCAAACGTGGCGGCAAAGCGCCCGGTCAGGCGCAGATTCAGGTAATCCAGCACGTTGAGGAATTTGTAGGTGCGTGCGTAGACCTCAGGGAAGCGTTCGCGGATCAGCAGCATGTGCCCGGCCGGGTCCTTGCCCGTGAGCGAGGGCATCCCGCCGGTCAGACGCACCCAGCGCGCCAGCTTGAACAGGTCCGTGCCGGCCACGTTGATCAGCCCGCGCGCCCGCCGTTGGAGATACGGCGCGCCGCGCATGTCCATCCACAGGACGCAGTTCATCAACGCGCGGCCCTCCTGATCCACCGGGATCGTCCCCTCGCCCTGCGTGGAGCAGCAGACCGCCGCCACCTGCCGCGCCCGCTCCGGCGCGCGCGCCCACAGGCGCTGCGTCGCCGTGCACAGCGCCGCCCACCACTCGTCCGGCGACTGCTCCGCGCCGCCGTCGGGCGTGATGATCAGCCGGACCGGCTCGGAATCCCAGCCGACGAGCTGCCCGCTCACGGTCATCAGCGCCACCTTCACCCCCGAAGTCCCCAGGTCCACCGCCAGGATCAGTTTCTCGTTAGCCATACATCCCTCATTTGCCATTTGCCATTTGCCATTTGCCATTCGCCATTCGCCATTTGCCATTCGCCATTCGCCATTTGCCATTTGCCATTCGCCATTCGCCATTTGCTATTCGCTCTTCGCCATTCGCGGCGGATCTTTCATCTGCGTGACTAGCCCCGCGCAGACCACCAGCAATCCCACCGCCAGCAGCAACGCCGGCGTGAACGAGCCGTCTGCGGTCTTGAGCGCCTCCATGATGTAGACAAAGACGACCGACGCCTGCCCGCAGAGCTGGATCAGCCCGTTGGAGGTCCCTTCCGGGGTGGGGTAGGTCACTTCGGCGGCGTATTGCATCCCAATCGGGCTGATGCTGACCAGGAAAAAGCCGAGCGCGAAGGCCGAGACGAACAGCAGTCCGGCGCTGGTGGCAAAGGTCACTCCTATCAGCCCGGGGATGGCGAGCACCAGCCCCAGCAGGATGTAGCGCTGGCGGCGGCGCTGGTGGTCCGAAAGGGCCGGCATGACCACCGCGCCCACGACCCCGCCAACCAGCAGCAGCGCGCCGAGCGTCCCGGCCTCGGTGGGTGTGAAGCCGCGCGGGCGGATGATTGCCTCCACCCAGGTGGTGAGGCCGTTGAAGAGGCCCAATCCGATGAAAGAGACCGCCAGGTAGAGCCAGAACGGTTTGACCGTGAGCGCGTGCTTCAGTCCGTCCAGCATCAGGGCGCGCTCGACCTGATCGGGCGGACAGGGCGGCGTCGGCGGTCGCTCGCGCGCCAGCAGGATGAAGAGGACGGCCGAGAACGCCGCTATCCCGCCATAGAGCCACTGCACGGTGGGAATGGTCATGCCGCTGGCGACCAGGACCGGCGTGAGCACCATGCCCAGCCCGGTGCCGACCAGGTTGGAGAGCGTCACCAACCCCACGGCGGTGGCGCGCTCCTGAGCGGCAAACCATTTGGCCGGGACGGTGGTCCAGGCATTGAGCAGGAAGGGCTGCGCGGCGGCGATTCCAAAGGTGCTCCACAGGACTAACGTGTAGTTTGCGCCGGCCAGGCCGCGCGCCAGGCCAAACACTCCCATCAGCACCGCACCGATGCTGACGGCGACGCGAAAGCCGAGCGTATCAATCACCCACGAGACCGGGATAGAGAGCGGGAGAAAGGCGATCATGAACGACATCGCCAGCAGGCCAATCTGCAGGTCGGTGACGCCGTAAAACGCGGCGGCCAGGCTGGTGATCGGCGCGTAGGCGATCCACAGCAGCTGGATGGTCAGGTTGATGGCCATGAAAGCCGCCAGCACGACCCAGCGATAACCATAGACGCGGTATGAACTGTCCACGGGGCCTCCCTTGCGCGTTGAGTGGTGTAAGATGTGTTGCGTGTGCTTTGTTTTCCCCTGGCGTGAGGCTTTATTCCACGCCCGCCAGCACTGTGTCAAACCGCTCCAGCGCCTCGTCAATCACGGCGTCGGTATCGGCCATGCTGGTGTACATCCGGCTGCCGGCTAACGTGATCAGGCCGTGCGCCATGTAGGCCGCGCCCATCTCCTCCAACATATGCTTGCGGGGCTTGAGCTCGCGCGCCAGCTTGAGCGGGTTGCGGAAGTCCAGCAGCATGACGCCCGACGTCTCCAGGTGGACGATGGACCCTTGGTTGTAGGCGACAAAAGGCAGCCCCCGCCGGTCAATGATCTCCTGCAAGCCTTTCGTGAGCCGGTCTCCGGCCCGACCCGCAATGACCGGGGCGTTGGTGCGCTCCATCTCCAGCAGCGCGTAATAGCCGGCCACGCACGAGAGCGGGTTGGCCGAGAGCGTCCCGCCGACGTAGGCGCGCTCGCCGGTGCCGCCGATGCCGGCCGCAAAGCGCATCACGATCTCGCGCCGCCCGCCGACACCGCCGGCCATTGGGTAACCGCCGGTGACGCATTTGCCGAAGATCGTCAGGTCTGGCTTGACGCCGAAGTATCCCTGCGCCCCGCCCATCCCTAACCGGAAGCCGGTCACCACCTCGTCAAAGATGAGCAGCGCGTCAAATTCGTCGCAGAGCGCGCGCACCTGGGCGTTGAAGTCGCGCGGGATGGGGCGGGTGCCGCTTTCTGGCCCTACCGGCTCCACAATCACAGCCGCCGTGCCGCCGCGCAGCCGGTTGAGCCAGAGTAGCCGGCGCAGCTGGTGGAGGTCGTTGGGGTAGCATTCCTGCGTGTAACGGCTGGCGGCGCGTGGGATGCCGGTCGCCTCCAGGCGGCCGGTGCCGGGGACATGCAGTCCGTACACCAGCTGATCGCTCCAGCCGTGATAAGCTCCGCCCATCTTGATGATGTACTTTTTGCCCGTGAAAGCGCGTGCCGCCCGAATGGCCGCCATCACACTCTCGGTCCCGGAGCCTAACATGCGGAACATCTCCACGGCTGGCATGAAGCGGTTGATCAGCTGCGCCAGTTTGAGCTCGTACTCGTGGAACAGGCCGGTCACCGGCCCGCAGGTTTGTAGCAGTTCAATCACCTTATCGCGTACCGGTGCATAGTTGCTGCCCAACATGGTCGGCCCGCCCGCCTGGAGGAAGTCAAGGTAGCGGTTGCCGTCCACATCCCAGAGATAGGCACCCTCGGCTTTCTCAATCGCCAGCGGGAAGGGATAATTGAAGGCCAGGTTGTGTTGGACGCCGCCGGGAATGTAACGCTTGGCCTCATCGGTCAGCGCCTTGGAGCGGGTGCACTGCGTCTCAAAGTACTGGAGCACCTCCGCCATCCGGTCACGGCGCAAGGGGCGCATGGGTTGGGCCACCAGCGCCTTGAGCCGCGCATAGATGGCGTCACTGTCGGGCCACTCGGAAATTGCATTAGCTTGTGGATTGGTCTCGGTCATCGTAAACCTCCCTTACGTTTCACGTTTCACGTTTCACGCCCACGCCTCACGTTTCACGTTTCACGCCTCACGCTTTATACTTCTCCTCATCCGCCTTCAATTTGGCAAAAGCCAGCTCGCGGATGGGGAGTGGGATGCGTGTCACGCGGCGCTCGGTGCAGAGCGCCAGCAGATAGGCCAGCGCGCACTTTTCCAGCAGCGCCAGGTTGTGCAAAACCCGCTCCGGGTCGGTGCCAAAGACCAGCGCGCCGTGGTTCTGCAAGATGTAGGCATTGTTCCCGCTGCGCAGTTTGGCCTTGACGTTGCGCTTGAGGAATGGCGTGCCGGAGGGAGCGTAGGGGATAATCTCCACCGACCGGCCGAGGTAGCGCACCTGCTCGTCGTAGAGCGCCGGGATCGGGGCGTTGACCAGCGCGAGCGCGCTGGCGTAAACCTGGTGGGTGTGGACGATCACCTGGACATCGGGCCGGTGCTGGTAGACCGCGGCGTGCATCCCGCTCTCAATAGAAGGCTTGCGCTCGCCTGCCTGCACCGCCAGCGTGGCCGTCTCCAGAATGACGACGTCGGCCGGCTCCATTTTGAGGTAATCGTAACTGGAAGGGGTGATCGCAAAGGCGGTTGAGCCGGGAATTCGTACTGAGACATTCCCCTCGGTCGCTTTGAGGAACCCCTTTTCCACCAGCGTCCGGCAGAGGTCTACCACCTGTTGTTGCGCGGTTTTCCATGCTTCCATAGCGCCTCCTGATTGAAACTTGACACTGTTAAGATTATGCACTAAAATCTTGATAGTGTCAAGTTCAGGAGTTGGGTCCTTGTATTTTCAAGGGAATTCCCCATGAACTGGCGTCCACCAGTCGTGGGATGAAAATGTGAGCAGTGAGCAGGAAACAGACACTGCTACCTGCTGCTCTCTGCTCACCACTTAACTGGTTGCTATTTTCAGAGGAATTCCCCATGAACTGGCGTTCACCAGCCGTGGGATGAAAATTGGCTCGTAGTAACGCGCTTCAGCGCGTTGGACGGCGCTAAAGCGCCTGACTACAAGCAAAGCGCTATTTTCAAAGGAGTGAACGGATGCCGACCACCGGGAAGAAATATCACCATGGAGATTTGAAAAATGCGCTGATCCAGGCCGGCATTGAGATCCTCGCCACGGAAGGGGTCGGCGCGTTGAGCCTGCGCCGGGTGGCCCGCGCAGCGGGGGTCAGCCACGCCGCGCCCTACGCGCATTTTGCGGATAAGCAGGCGTTGATTGCTGCTATTTCCACTGCCGGCTACCAGAAACTCCACGACCGGCTGTCCGCGGTCCTGGCGCACTATCCCGATGATCCGGCCCGGCAGCTGGTAGAGGTGGGTTGGACCTACCTGGATTTCGCCCTGACCGACACCGCGCATTTCAAGATCACATTTTCCGGCGTGGTGGAACAGGAGCGGGCCTATCCGGCCCTGGTGGAAAACGCGCAGCAAAGTTTCCGGCTGGTCGTGCAGATTGTGACGGCGTGCCAGGCCAGGGGGATTCTGAAAGCTGGCCCGTCGGACTTGTTGACGTTGAGCATCTGGGGCGCGATCCACGGGTTGATCAGTCTGATCCTGGAAGAGCAGGCCTCACACACCATCCTGGAACGCTTCTCCCTGCGGGAGATCCTGCTCTTCACCCTGAATCAATTCGCCTGCGTGCCGTTGACAGAATAAGTCACTCCAGCAAGCCTGCGACCAGGCGGTCAAGAGACGACAGACCACCCGCAAAAGCGTGGCCGGTGGTCAGCGGTTACTCTGGCCGGACTGCGACCAGGTAGTTCATGAAGACCAGGCCGCTGTAGCCGCGCGCCTGCGCGCCCCCCAGGATCACCGGCCCGGCCGGGAATTCCTTGCTGTAGACCACAAAGGGCATCCGCCCCCCGGCCGTATCTATTTCCACCGTGGCGTTGGGCTCCAGGCGGAAGTCGTGCAGCCACTCCGGCAGGTAACTGGCCTTCGCCTGGTAGATGACGTAGACGCGCGCCGGGCGGAGCAGGTCAAAGCGCAGCGCCCGGGCGGTTTTGGCGTTGTAATCCCTGTCGGCGGTGCGGATGCCGTGGAGGCCGCTGAGCAGCAGCGGCAGGTTCACGAGCGTGTAATCACGGTCGGTATAGGGCGACATCCGGGCGCGGAGGAGGCAAGGCTCGTAGGCGCGGTCGCTCGCGGCGCGGAGGTTGCGGAAGGGCAGCTCGTACCGGTAACGGTACGCCGGCCGCAGGCCTTCCCCTTCCTGGGCCACCACCGCCATCCCCCCTACCACCGAGGTCAATGGCTCCAACGGTTGCACCTTTTCCGGGCCGAAGAGCCGTTCCAGCAGCTCCACGAAGGCCGGGACGAGCGAGGTGCCGCCGGTCCGCAGGACCACCTGCAGCTGCTCCGGGCGCAGCCCGGCCTCAGCCAGCACCAGGCGGATTTCCCGTTCCACCGTGGCGAGCTCTGTGGCAATCAGCTGCTCAAAGTCGCGGCGCTTGAACCGCTCGTGGATGGTGATCGCGCCGTGCTCAAAATCCAGCCGGGCAAAGATGTCGGGGGTCAACGCTTTCTTGGTCCGCTCAATCTCGCGGAAGAGCTGGAAGCCGAGGTTTTGCGTGACCAGTGTTTCCAGGGCCTGCAGGGCGCGGGGGTTGGTGCTCTGCTTTTGATAGGCGCGGAGCTGTGCCAGCGGCTCCGGCCGGGAGAGATCGGGCATCGTCTGCCAGCTGTGCAGCGCGTCCAGGTAATCCGCCGGGAAGGGGCGGTGCCCATCCTCCACGTAGGTGCCCTCGCCGAAGTATTTGAGGAGTGAGCGCATAATTCGGCGGTCCAGGTCGTCACCGCCGACGAGCGCGCCGCGCGTGGCGATGACGCGGGGCGGTTCGGCGCCACCCACTTCCGCAACTGTCAGGTCCAACGTTCCACCGCCGAAGTCAAAGATGAGTGCCTGCTGCCGCCGGGGGGTGCTGCGGTGATAAAGATGCGCCACGGCGATGGGCTCCAGCGCAAAGGTGATCTCCCGGAAGCCGGCAAAGCGCGCGGCGCGGTAGAGGATCTCCTCGGCCCGCTCGGAGATGGCCGGATCGTCGGAGAAGCGGACCGGCCGGCCCAGCACCACGCTCTCGCACGGCTCGCCCAGCTGCGCCTCGGCGCTGGCCTTCATGGCCGCCAGGATGAGCGCGATCAGCTCATCCAGAGTGTAGTAACGGTCAAAGATTGTGGTGCCTTCGTAGGTTGGATCGCGCAGCGCGGTCTTGATGGATTGGAGCAGCCGCCCGTTCATCCCGATGTCGGTGACAACGTTGACCTCGTGCATGTAGCGGATGGGGCCGCCGCCACCGGCGACGATCATCTCAATCGCGCCCAGCTCGCGCCGCTCCCAGATGATGCGCCGGCCGGTCTCGCGGGCCAGGTATTCCTCCGCTGCGGCGGTGCCTACCCGCACCTGGTAATCGCGGTCAATGTAGAGGAGTGAAGGCAGAACATACGGGTTTTCTGCATTGGCCGGATCCAACCGGATCGGGTGCAGCTGCGTGCCGTCAAAGTGAGCCACCGATGAGTTGGTCGTCCCAAAATCAATGCCGATTTGCATTCATCCTCTCCTTTCAGCCTCTTTTTGCGCGGGCCGCCCATCATAACACGGCCTGGGATTTTGGCAAGCCGTGCGCAGTTTTCCACCCAACGAAAACGGGGCGACCAACCGGCCGCCCCGTTCTCCGGCAACTCTGCAAGCGACTAATTGTCCTCTTCTTCTAGCATTTCTTCCAGGATGCCCTCAAACTCGTCACATTCATTGATCAGGGCCTCCACGATTTCGGCGAAGTTTTCCTCGTCCAGTTCGTCAAACGACTCGTTGTGCATGATTTCGTAGCACCACTCGTCCTCAATTTCCTCCATGCACCAGAAACCCAGCTTCAGCTGGGAGTTGCGCTGGAGCAGGATGGTGGAAGCCTCGTGCGGGATGTCCTCTTCATTTTCAAAAGAGGCCGCGCTGGGGACACTGAATTCTACCACATCCTCGTAGGGGATGACGTAAACCGTCTGGGTGCGGCCTGATTCCATCTCAAATTCAAAGATTGCCTTGTCGGCATCCAGTTCCGTGGCTTCCCATTCGTTGGCCTCGGCAAAGGCCTGGATGGCTTTCTCAAACGTGCTCTTGCCCATGACATCCTCCTTAAACTAACAAAGAAAAACTGTTTTGGTTGGCGATACGGGATGTACCGTCGGCGCAGCATAACAGGCCTGCACTTTGACCATTTTACAACTTTTGAGGGCAATGTCAACCACCGTCCTTTTATGGTACCGCCGCCGGATCGTAGACGCTGAGCAGGCCCCAGCCGCCGATCCAGAGGCGATCTTGGGAATCTAAGGCCATGGCGGTGATAAGCGGTCTCAGGAGGTGGCTGTAAGCTCCTGAGGTGATAGTATTACTGCCATCCTGTTCCCATTTCCAGAGCTTGCAATGCTCCTGAGCGCAGTGCAGGATGCCTCCACGGTAATTGGCAATCCATACGCCGCCGTGGGTATCTACCTGGATGGCAGTGTAGTCAGACATATCCGGTAGTGTCAGAATGTTGCACCATCCTTCGTCCGCTGAATAGCGCCAGATGCTGGAAGTGTCTGCTCCCCATATTCTGTGATCCGTGTCGCTGGTGAGTGTGGAGGGGAATAACCATTCACACGCCGCACACTCAGGCAACCGTCGCCAGTCTGTTCCATCATATACGAGGATGGACTGATGTTTTTCCCTGATGCGTTCCAAAATGTAGAGTTTCTCGTTGTGATCCTGGGTCAGACTGAGGATTGTCAACGGCAAGACTCTGACCCACGTCTGACCGTCGAAACGCCAGAGACCGTTATCTTCGGCTGCCACCCAGAGCTGATCTTGGAATTGAACAATTGCGCCCGGTCGTG
The DNA here is from genome assembly GCA_964437445.1 of uncultured Anaerolineales bacterium. GTDB lineage: Bacteria > Chloroflexota > Anaerolineae > B4-G1 > SLSP01 > CAYTGR01. The sequence continues at coordinate 132,477 of CAYTGR010000003.1, forward strand.
GCTCTGAGTGGGAAATTTCGCGGGGAATATTCCAACGTTCCAACTGTTTACCATCAAAATGTGCCAGATAGTCGTCGCCGAGCACCCATAACCCATCCTGTTGGTCAGGCGCGATGAGATAACTTGGTCCGAAGGGGATAGCTGCGTTTACCTGAGCTGCATTTTCCCATTTCCCTGTTCTCTCGTTGAAATGAAGAACGCCTTTGGAGGTAGCTGCCCAGCCGTTGCCATTGTCGGCGAACGCGAAAGCATAAATCAGCGGATAGCCAACAGCGATCTGACCGGTAAACTGGTACCGCGAAAGGGTCTGTCCATCACTGTATAATAGACCGGTGTCTGATCCAATCCAGATGCCGCCCTGTACGGTATTCACCGCGATAACATTTACATTAATAAAATTCATAGGGATACTTTGTACCGGTTCGTGATTGCGGTAAAACTGATGCATACTGTAGGTCCAGATGTTGTCGTTTGCATCTCTTACTTCTTTCCCCATACGGTTTTCATAGAGTGCTATAAGGTACCAGTTGTTGGACTCTTCCCAGAGGGAATTCCAGAGGGAAATCTGCCACGCAACTGGTTCTGGCGTCCAATCACCGCTGGGGGGCGGCTCTTGTCCCTGAAAACGATAGGCTTCCGGGGGCACGCGCCCATAAAATGTGAACCGCCAAAGATTACCCTGGTCATCAAGGGCAAAATTAGAGACTTCCTTCTCGGTATAGATCACTTTCCACTTGTTATCATCATTGTTATCATAACGCACCAGACCATGTGCCCCCCCGGCCCACAACCGGCCCTGGTCGTCCACTGCCAGGGTGTATACCTTGTCCAGCGTGATATCGGGTATGGTATGGGTGTGGGAGAACAGCTCATATTCCAGCGTCCGTTGATTGAGCCAGATTACACCCTGTTCTGTGGCGATCCCTAACCATTCACCGGCGGCAGAGAGCGCCTGGACATTTGACTTTTGGATGGAGGTCGCTCCGTAATGCTGCCAGCCTCTGGTATTATCTTCCCTGGTTGGCGATCCCTGCGATACCAGGATAGGCGTGGGGCATGCGACCGACCACTGCCCGGTTTCAGCGAGGATGGTAGGGACAGGGAGGACAGGCAGCGGAGTCTCAGGGGGCCTCTCAAGGGGCCCCGGCGTTGCGAAGACTGGCGGGGTGGGGCTCACAACCTCAGACGTCATGGTGGGTGTTGGCAAGGATGGGGGGGCGACGGTTGTAGGACTGCATCCGGTCAGCGCCAGTGCCACGCCGATGCTCAGCCAGAATAACGGGTGAATTCTTGCGCAATTATTTCCTTTCATCGTTTCAGCTCTTCTTGCAGTGCCAGGTACGCCAGCCGCGGCGTCAGGTCGGGCGCGACCAAGCTGAAGCCCGCCATTTCGCTGTCGCCGGGCAGACCGTAACACAGGTTCCACACGGTGAACATTTCCACCCAGGGCCACTCTCGCCGCACGCGCCGGAGCGCGCCGACCAGATATCCGGCCTGATCTTCTTCGGTCACGTAGGGATGGAGGCCGGGCTGGATGGTGTAGCCCAATTCGGTGATCCAGACCGGCCTGTCGTCGCCGTAGCTCAACATAATCTCGCGCACGTCAAGGATGCGCGCCAGGTTCAGCCCGTCGTCCATCTCGCGGGGAGCTTCGGGGGAGAGGCCATAGCCATAGTCGTGGACGCTGAGCACGTCAAAGCACTCCTTTGCGCCGGCAGCGTACATCCCGCGCAAGAACTCCCGGTCATCCATAGCCCGGGGGGACATCTCGTTGGTCGGAGCCATCCCGGCAGCGACGATCAGCGCGTCCGGGTCGGCAGCGCGGAGGCGCTCCTGGGCCTGACACAGCACGTAGACGTAATCGGCCGGCCGGGCCACCCAGCCGTCGTAGGCTTCCCAATGTTGGTTCACGTCGCCGCCGGAACGCGACCATTCGGCGGCCAGATTGGGCTCGTTCCAGACGATGTAGCCGAGCACGTAGCCCCGGTAGCGCTCGGCGATGGCGGCGACGAAATCGGCGTAGGCGTTCAGGTCAAAGGGGATACCGCCGTAGCTGTATTCCTCCGGTAGGAGCGCCCATGCCGGCGGCATATCAAGCCGCACCACCAGATCAAGATGGTAAGTTTGAGCTGTGCGCACCATGGAATCGGCGGCGTCCCAGACATAGCGGTCCGGTGCCGGCTGGAGGTCGCGCCAGGGGAAAACCTGCACGACTGTATCAAAGCCCCCTGCGGCGATGACCGGGGCAATGACCTCGTCAAGGAAGACGGTGTGTGCAGCCTTGCGGAAGGGAAATTCGCGGCGCGGGCGGGGTGGCGGAAGATCCGGTATGGGCGGATTATGCGTGATCGTGGGAGGATCTGGCTGGGCTTGTGACGCCTGACCAACAGTGGCTGTAGGGGATGGCAGTGCTCCCCCCGTCTGACCAGGGCTGGAACTGCCCATCCCCCATATCAGCACCCCCATCCATCCTACCAGAACGACACGGCAAAGCCCTTTTACATTTCTGTATTGGATGGTGGCTGGTGAGTGAGGTGGCATACCGACCTCCGGATATGCTACAACCAACTCCAGGCGGGGAAACATCAGGTTGGCTGCCCCCCTGTTACCCGCAATTCCGGCCGGAAGGGTGGCGATGACTGTTAAGAGCGCGGATCAGGAAAGCCCCGGCATCATCCCTAATTATTTTATCACATGAGAGCCGGGTTGCAACTGTTTCAGCGCCGTTAAATAATGAAAATGTATCACTCTACTTTCGCATAAATTGCTTGGACAAATGTAACTGCTACCTGTTTTCGGGAAATGTGCTAAACTATGTCTGTGGCGAAGCAACGGTTGACCGTACCCGGTCTATGCCGGCGTTTGGCCGCCCTGGAAGACGCAATTGCCAGTCTGCGGGCAGAAGTAGCACGCCTGCGTCCGCGCCGACCCGCCGGACGCGATCCCTGAACTGGACGAGAGCAACTTTTCCGGCGTCGTGCTCATCACGAGGGGCGCAAGTCCTGTCTACCCGGAAAGCTGCCTGAGCGACTAAGTGACTATTTTCATAAAGGAGGTTGCAAATGAACGTCCGTCGTGGGCTCCGTTGGCTCGTGGTCTTCGCCGTGCTCGGTAACCTGGGACTGGCGGCGCTGCCGGCACCGGTCGCCGCTGCGTCGCCCCATGCGCCGGCGGCCGCGTGTGATTTTGGCTATGTTTACGTCGGCAACACCGAAGTGGACCTGTCCATCCTTTATCAGGGGGCTGTCACGATTTACCGCAACGATATTCCCATTTTTACGGCGACCTCTGCCAGCAGCACGGCGGCGTTCAAAACCGACAGCGGTCTGACCAGAGGGCAGCGGTACACGTACCGCGGCGAGATCGTTGATTCCTACGGCCAGCACTGGATCTGCCTGGCCGGGGGCGGCGCTGCGTTTGACGTGGTCGCCGGCGAGGTGATGGGCCAGCTGCAGCGCGACGCGACCTGGGCCGGCGATACCTGGGTCATCAGCCCCTCGCTCTCGCTGGCTGAGGGCGTCCGGCTCACCATCGCGCCCGGCACGGCGGTGCAAGGCCCCCCGGGCGCGACGTTCCCTGGCCCAGGGGGGCTTCACTTGAGCAACAACACCCGTCTGACGGTGAACGGCGCAGCGCTCAGCGACCTGGCGGTCTACGGTTTAGGGACGACCAGTGTGCTGGCAATTCAGGACAGCACGCTCCATAACACTGCCCTGGCGGGCGGTCAGATGACCATCTTTGCACGCAATACCGGCAGCAGCGACGGTTCCGCCTACATCCAGGCGGATGTCCCGGCGGGCCAGCGGCTGGAGTTCGCCGATAACGTCCTGCCCGGCTATCAAGTGACCATCCTGGCGGCCTCCACAGCCAATGTGCACCTGACCGGGAATGTGTTGGACGGGTTGGAGCTCTCCCATGCATCCAGTACTCCTCAGTTAGATGGCGATTATCTGATCGCCAACAATGTGTTCTCGGATACCCTCAATCACAGCTGGGGGGTGGCGGTGGCTAATCTCCGCCACGGCACATTGACCATCGCCAACAACCATATCACCATCAACAACGGCTCCTACCTGGAACTGCGCGATTTTTTCACCGGCACTTTGGGCACCCGTCGTCTCAGCGGCAACACGCTGCGCAGCCAACTGGTCATGCGTGACGTGGATCACCTGATTGTGGAGGATAACACGATTGCTGTCGTCTATCCCTACAACTACGGCATCCAAATGGAAAACGCTTCGTATAACCGGATTGTGCGCAATCGGCTAAGCTACACTCAGACCGGCGCGAGTTACCCGGTGGTGGGGATTGGGATCAGCTTTGGCGGTTCCTATGGCGCGGTTTATTCTATCCACAACGAAGTGGTCAGCAACACGATCCAGAATTTCTACCATACCCAGGTCGGCGAGGGCGTGGGCATTGGTTTGGGCTTTGCCGCCGACAATCTGATCCGCGATAACATTTTTATCAACAACCGGCGGAACGTCCAGTTGGGGGCCTATGATCCGTATAACCAGGGGACGAATGACGGCGAACATCCTGCCAATAACCAGGTCTACAACAACATCTTCGCGCGGCGGACGGGAACGGGCAACGTCAACTTCTGGTTTGCAGCCCCCTGCACGACCGAGGCGTGCGCCAATACCTGGGCCGTCGCCAAGACGCCCGGCAGCAACATCATCGGCGGAGCCTACCTGGGCGGCAACTGCTGGAGCGATTACGCCGGCACCGATCCCGATGGCGACGGTCTGGGCAATGTGGCCTATCCGCTCAACACCGATAACAGCGATCCCCGCCCGTTGTTCAGCGCCGATTGCGCCCGGCCCGATCTGGTCGTCGCGCCGTTCCTCCTGCGGATCGGAGATGTCACCTACCTCGGCGGGCGCTACTACCTGCCGGTGGACCTGCGGGTGCAAAACGTCGGCTCCGGGCAGGCGGAGGCCAGCCTCCTGCGCGTGAGCGATAACGGCGGTTGGAGCCAGAATTTCAGCGTGAGCAGTTTGCTGCCCGGCGCGGCGCAGACGTTCCACGTGGATTGGGATCTCACGCCCATTCTCGTTGCCGGGCGCGGCCTCAATACGGTGCAGCTCAACACGCAGGCCGACTTTAACGCCGCCGTGATAGAAATCTCCGAGGCTAACAACAGCCGCTCCGCCTCGTTAGCGCTGGACGTGCGCCCGCGCATCCTGGGAATCCAAGCGGAGTTCCCGCTGGACGGCGGCCACTATTATCTGCAAAACGAAGCCGTCGCCAATCAGCTCAAGGTCTTTGTGGATTGGAACGGCCTGTTGCCGGGGACCGGCACCGCGCCTTACGGCGATGTTTACTTCAACGTCAACGGCGTGCAGGTGAAAGAGACCGGTCAATCCTGGGGGGCGCAACATACGTATGACATGGGCAGCGAGTTTACTCCCGCGCTGAGCTGCCCTGGCCCCAACGCGCTGCGGACCTGGGCCGCGTTATCGCTGGGCGGAGTGGAGATCACCTCACTGGAAACGGCGCTGCAACCTATTGTTTTTCCTTTCCCTGGCTGGGTGCAGTGGGTCATTCAAAATATCCCTGGCTCCGACGCCAGCTTTGAGACAACGCCGAAATCGCCGGTTGTGGAGTATGCCTACACTTTTAAATACCCTAAGCCGGCCTTTGAGGCTGATTGGACGCCGCCGGGTTGGCTGCCCTTCCTGGGCGGCCAACCCATCGGGATCCGCGAGACGCAGGCGACCGCCGATGCGCTGGGCCGCTCCAATGGCTCCGGGCAGGTCGGTCTCTCCGGCCAGACCGGCATGGAATTCGGTGCAGTTACCGCCAGGGGGCTTATCTCCGGTAAGGGTGACGTGCGATTCAAGTGCGGCGAGAGCCTGGATTTGACGCGCGCTCAGCTGAACCTGGACGTCTCGGCCGAATACAAGAAGGAGATGGGGCTGGCCGACCTCGTTCCGGGCCTGCGCGCCGCCGAGTCCTGGCCGGTCATCGGGCGCATCATCCGCTGGGTCAACGGGATCGCTAAAATCAGCGGGGCGTTTGGGCCAGGGGTCAACGTTCACACAACCTTTGAGGAACAGGCCAACGAGCTCCAGTTCGTGGACGTGACCGGGCAGGCGCACCTGGCGACGAGGGTCGCGCTGGCGACCGAGGTGTGCGAAGATCTCAACGCCGAGGCCTACGGCGGCGGCACGCCCTACGTCACCGTGCAGGTGCCGGCCGCCCCTTCCTATCTCAAAGACGTGGGCATAGATCTGGATTATGGCGCGACGTTTAAGGCCTGGCACTTTGAGGCCGCCTACAGCCGCGCGATCAACTGCGTCTATCCACCCGGCGCTTGCGCGGAAAAGGAGGCCGGAGACGAATCCGGGACCGGCATCACCCCGACGCTGGCCCTCTCTGCCTGGCATTTGATCCCCCGCGATTATGCGGGCGCCGCTTACGCGCGGCCGGTGCTGCACCCGGCGGCGTTGTTGCGCGCGACGACCACGGCGACGACGACGCTGGTCACCAATATCTACCCCCGGCCGGAGCCGGCGCTCGCGCTCACCGGCACGGAGCGGCTGCTGGTCTACGTGCAGGACGATCTCGCCAAACCACACGGCCGCGGCACCGAACTCTATGCGCTGCGCTATAGCGGCGGCTGGCTCGTGCCGACGCGCCTGACCAACGACACGCAGCCGGATTTCGCGCCGACGGTAGCGTATGTTGGCAACCGCGGCCTGCTGCTCTGGGAACACTCCACGCTCCCGACCGGGATCACGCCGACGCTCAGCATCACCTTCGCGCAGAGCCTGGAGATCGCCGGCAGTGTCTGGAATGGCGCAGCCTGGAGCGCGCCGGTCACGTTGACGACCAACAATCTGATGGATCATGCGCCCCGGCTGGCCGTCGGCAACGGCGGCGCGGCACTCGCGCTCTGGCAGACGAACGACGGGACCGACATCCTCGGAACGTCGGCGCACCCGCTGACGCTGACCTATGCGCTCTGGAATGGGACGGCCTGGAACGCGCCGGCCCCGGCGCTCACCGGCCTCTACGACGTGTTGGATGTGGACGCCGCCCTGGACTCCGCTACGCTCGGCACGCTCATCTACGCCCGCGACATGGACGGCGTGTTGAGCACCACGACCGACAGCGAGCTCTTCTACAGCACCTTCAACGGCGCGGCCTGGAGCGCGCCGACGCGAGTGACCAGCGATACGGTAGCCGATACGACCCCGGCAGTGGCTTACGATCCGGCCGGCGTCCGGCATCTGCTCTGGCTGCGCGACGGGCAACTGGTAGAACTGCGCAGCTCGTGGGACCCGGCGCAGGCGCAGGTGGTGCTGCCTGCCGCCACGGAAGGCGGGCTGCTTGGCTTCCGGCTCAGCCGCGCCGCCGATGGCAACCTCGCGCTGAGCTGGCAGGCGGTCAACGGCGCGGGCAGCGACCTCACGTACAGCCTCTACGACGGGGCCGACGGCCGCTGGAGTGTGGCGCGCCCCCTCCTGAACGATCTGGCGGTGGAGGCGGCGCACAGTCCGGCCTTTGGGGATGACGGTAATCTCTACCTGGCTTACCAACAGACGGCGCTCACGTTGGTCACCAAGACGGTGGCGATTTCGCCGACGCTGACCATCACGGTCACCGGCCTGCCGCAGCCGGGCCAGAGCGACCTGGTTTTCCTGGAGCACCCGGTCGGCTACGACTGGGCGCTGGAGTCGCTCCAGGCGGCGCCGGCCAACCCGGCGCCGGGCCAGGCGGTGACGCTCACTGCCATCCTGCGCAACGCCGGCGACCGGGTCCCGCCCGCACCGCAGGTCGCCTTCTACGACGGCGCGACGGCCATCGCTACGTGGACGCTCGCGCTCAGCCCGGCGGGCGGGTACACGGTCCCGGTCACGCTGAGCTGGACGTTGCCGCTCACGCCGGGGATGCACACGCTTATCGCGGTGGCCGATCCGGCCGCTCTGGTCACCGAGACCGACGAGGCGAACAACGCCTTCACGCTCACTACCAGCCTGCCCGATCTCTGGCCGGAACTCGCCGAGCCGGAGTTCAGCAGCACGGCGCTTACCGTGACGGTGCGGGTCGGTAACGCGGGCGCCATTGTGGCCACCACGCCGTTCACGCTCGCCCTGCGGCTCGCTGATCCGTTGACCGGGACACAGGTCGCCGTCTGGCCGTGGACCGCCAGTGTGGCGCGGGGCGGGCTGGTCACGGCGACGCTGGTGGTGACGGACCTGACGCCGCTGGCGGAGACCACGGAGACGCTCTGGCTCCAGGTGGATGCCGGTGACACAGTGTGGGAGGCGGACGAAACTAACAACAACATAGACGTCCCGTTCGGCTGGCGGCCCGACCTCACGCTGACGGCGGCGGACATCGCCGACGACGGCGCAGTGACTATCCACAACCAGGGGTATCTCACGGCCACCGGGGTCCTGGTGGAAGTGCGTGGCGGCAGCCTGACGGGAACGGTGCAATCCACCCAGACCATCGCTGCCATTGCGCCGGGCGGGAGCGCTGTCGCGCCGTTGACGTTTACCGGCGGGCTTTTCTTCGTCCGCGCCGACCCGCTGGACGCGATCCCTGAACTGGACGAGAGCAACAACCTGGCGACCGGTGTTTTCTTAGTCTGGCACCAGCTCTACCTGCCGCTGGTGTTGCGCAATCGTTGAGGGGGTGTTGTGTGGGCTGGGCTCACGAACTGGATTGTTATTTTCAAGACCTGGAGCGCCGCGACGAATTTTCCGGCGTCGTGCTCATCACGCGGGGCGCAAGTCCTGTCTACTCGGGCGCTTACGGCTACGCCAGCCGCGCCTGGAAGGTTCGCAACACGCTGGAGACACGGTTTGATACGGCTTCCATCACCAAGCTGTTCACGGCTGTGGCGGTGTTGCAGCTGGTGGATCAGGGCCGGCTGGCGTTAGACACCGGCGTGGTTGACTTCCTGGGGCTGACGGAGACGGCGATCTCTCCGGCGGTGACCGTCTATCACCTTTTGACTCACACCTCCGGCATCGGCGACGATTGCGACGAGGAGGCCGGCGAGGTCTACGAGGATTTGTGGCGGGACAAACCGAACTATGCGGTGCAGGAAACCGCCGATTTCCTGCCTCAGTTTATCCACCGGCCCGCCAACTTCCCGCCCGGCGCGGGCTGCCGGTATTGCAACTGTAGTTTTGTGCTCCTGGGGCTGATGCTGGAGAAGATCACTGGACTCTCCTACCGGGATTACGTGCGGCAGCAAATCTTTGCGCCGGCCGGGATGGCACGGTCGGATTTCTTCCGCCTGGACCGTGTGCAGGAAGAGGTCGCGGAAGGCTGCGATCCGCTGCGCGACGACACCGGGACCATCGTGGCGTGGAAAAAGAATATCTACTCGTACCCCCCGGTGGGATCGCCGGACAGTGGGGCCTACGTGACCGCCGGCGACCTGGATCGCTTCCTGCGGGCCTTGCAGGCTGGCCGGCTGCTCTCGCCGGCGTTGACCGCGGATTTCCTGACGCCCAAAGTCTTCTACCGTGAAACGGAGACCCGCACCATCCGAGTCGGTTATGGGTTGGAGTTCTCCTTTGACAAGGCCGGGCGCCTGCTGTTTTACCAAAAAGAAGGGGTGAACGCCGGCGTCAGCGCGATCATGCGTTACTTCCCGGCCTACGATTTAAACGTAGTGCTGCTCTCCAACCTGATGGACGGGGTTTGGGAGCCGATCTGGAAAATCCACGATGAGGTGATGGCAGAACAGCTCAGTTGAGGGCTGGTCGTTTGCTATGGATGTTATGTAGCACACGTTATTGCGTGACCACGGACGACAGACCGCAGACCACCGGATAGGAGGAGGGCGGGTTTGTTGTGGCGTGCTTCAGTACGCTCATCACCGCGCTAAAGCGCCTTACTACCAGATTCTCTCTTGATATTGAGAGAGTACGGAAAGGTGTGGCCGGGCGTCCGTGGTTGCTGGTTGGTCAGGCGGGGGATAGGCCGTGCTTCACGTCTTGCTTGATCCACACCAGGCTGACCAGGAAGCCGACGAAGAGGATCGCCGCGCCGCTGAGATAGGGATAGGTAATGTTCACGTCAAAGACGGTCCCGGCCCAGAGCGGTCCGGCGATCTGCCCCAGGCTCATGAACGAGCTGTTCAGCCCCATCGCCGCGCCCTGGTCGGCGTCGGCTCGCCGCGAGGTGAGCGCCTGGATGGACGGGCGCAGCAGCGCGTGGGATAGGATGTAGACGCCACTGGTCAACAGTGCCGTTGCGTAGGAGTTCGCCAGCAGGAGCACCAGAAAGCCCACCGCGTTGGTCAACAGCGTGGTCTTGATCACGGCAGCTTCGCCCCAGCGTCGCGTCACCGGCCCGGTCAGCAGCCCTTGGAGCACGGCCGAGGTGAGGCTGACCACGACCAGGACCGTGCCCACCTGCTGCGGGTTGAGCTCAAATTTCGCCAGCGCGTAGAGGCCGAAGATCGCCTGGAAGTTTGTCGCGCCGAAGCTGACCACGAAGGCCATGATCAGCAGGACCCCCAGCGGGCCGGTCAGCGCCTGCCCCAGCTGGCGGAAGTCCAGCAGCTGCACAGCGCGATCCCGCCGGCGTGCCTCCGGCGGCAGCGACTCCGGGACGATCAGCACGATGAGCAGCAGCGAGACCGCCGACAGTCCCGCCGCGATGAAGAAGGGGCGGGTGAGCGAATCGCCGGCCAGCCAGCCGCCCACCCCCGGTCCCAGGATGACACCCAGCGCCAGCGCCCCGCCGAGCTGCCCGATGCCGGCCCCCCGGTCCTTTTCTCCGGTGCAGTCGCCGACGTAGGCCATTGCCGCCGGCATTGTGGCCGACGCGAGCAGGCCGGAGAGCAGGCGGGCGACGTAGAGCATCCACAGCTGCGTCGCCAAGCCGAAGCCGAGCAGCGTCAGGCTGTTCCCCACCATGCTGACCACCAGGATCGGTTTGCGCCCAATCCGGTCCGAGAGGCTGCCCCAGACCGGGGCAAAGAGCAGCTGCATGAGCGCGTAGAGCGCGATCAGCAGCCCGTATTCCTTGCCGCTGGCGCCCAGCCGCGTGAGGAGAAACGGGAAGATCGGCACGACCATCCCAAAGCCCAGCATGACGACAATCAGCGCAAACGCGAGGATCAGGATGTTTTTCTGCATGGTTTCCTCCTGGCTGGTAGTCAAGCGCTTCAGCGTCGTTCCCGCGGCCACGACAAACCGGGGCTGCCTGGCGACTCAGGACGACTCAGGAAAGGGTGACGGTGCCGGCGCTCCCATCTACCGTGACCGTCTGCCCATTGCGGATGCGCCGGGTGGCGACGCCGGTGCCCATCACCGCCGGGATGTTGTACTCGCGGGCGACGATGGAGCCGTGCGAGAGCGGCCCGCCCACGTCGGTGACGACGGCGGCGGCCATCGCAAAAAGCGGCGTCCAGGCGGGGGTAGTGGTGCCGGCGACCAGGACGCAGCCCGGCTTCATCTGGTCAAAGTCCTCCGGGCCGTGGAGGACGCAGGCGGGGGCCGTCACCCGCCCGGCGCTCGCGCCGATGCCCTTGAGGGTGCCACCGGTCTGGCTCTCTGCCGACACTGGGGCGAAGGCTTCTACGTTGATACCCGAATATCGCTTCCGGGGCGGCAACATCGGTGGTGGGCTGACGCGCTTGAGCGCGGCGTGGCGGGCCTGGCGTTGCGCTACGCTGGCGGCCAGATTCACGAGCGGCTCGCCGCGCTCCAGGGCAGTGAGCGCCTTTTGTACTTCGTCCACTTGCAACCAGAAGATGTCTTCAGCGGCGGCGATGCTCCCGCCCTGTACCAGCCGGCGGCCCAGTTCGCGCAGCAGGGCGCGCAGCACGGGGTAGCCCAGGCCGATGTCGGCGAGGGCATTCTCACGCACCTGCGCCATCGCCTGCCCGAGCTTAAGTGCCTGCTCAAAGGCCCAGCGGCGCAGCCCCTTGAGCCGGCCGCGGATGGCCGCGACGGCTTGCTCACGTTTTTCGGCCGCCGCTTGCTGGCGTTCATGCGGGTTGGCCCCCGCGCCACGCAGGTACATCTTGATCGTTTTCAGCATGGGCGTGGGGTCGTCCAGCGGCAGCGGCGTGGCAAAGTCCAGGTCATAGACGATGTGGCCGTAGGCATTCAGGTGGGTTTGCAGGCGTGCGTAGAAATCGGGAAGGAGGGAGTGGGGTGCAGGGAGCAGGGAAGGCGAAGTAGCGAACTGGGTCGCAAGGTCGGCAGAAGGCGTATGCAAGAGGTATTCAGCCAGGTCTGGGTGCGCACGCACCCACTCAGCCAGATCGTAAAGCGATTTTTCAGCCTGGATGGGCGTGGTGTCGTAGCCCATCAGGAACACGGGCGCGGCCGGGTCGCCGGCTCGCCGGATCAGCCTGGTGTAGACGTTGGTGAACAGCATTTCAGCGCCGGCTGAGGCGCCCGTTGTGGCCACCAGCAGCGATGAGAAGTGCAGCATCGCCGCGTTGTTCAGCTCCTGGATCCCGGCCCACAGCTCGGTGAGCGACAAGGCTTCTGGCACGCCAGCTTGCCAGCGGGCGACCGTGGCCGCGTAGCGGGGGCGGATCTGGTCGCGCCAGAGCGGGAGGGCCTCGCGCAACATGCGCGGCGCGGAAAGTATCATCTGGGTGAGAATCCACCACCATTCGCGCAAGGTATAGGTGCCGTTGATGTATACATAGCTGTTGATGGTCACGATATAATCCGGCAGCTGTGGCTCGGAGCGGGTCAAGGGGCGCAGCACTTCCTTGACGCCGACGCGGGCAATGGTCGGGATAGCGAGGGTCTCAAACAGCGGGCTGACCGGATCCGGCATCAAGTCGGCGAGGCCGGCGTGCATATACTGGCCCTTGGGGTTGGGCAGTGGCCATTCAATGGGGGTGGGCGCCTCTGGCAGCGCTGTGATGGGGCGGGCCTGGACGATGAAGAAATCGCCCTCGGCCCAGCACCATTCCACATCCTGCGGGGTCCCGTAGAGCGTCTCAATGCGGCGGCCCAGGGCAGCCAGTTCGGCCACCTGGGCGTCGGTCAGGACGCGCGCCCGGCGTTGCGCCTCGGGGACAGGGCGCTCCTCTGTCCCCTGCGCGGTGCGGACGGTCAACACCTGCTTGTCGGCGATCTCGCGCGCGCTGACCTGCCCCGTGCTCTTGTCTACCGTGTACGTGTCCGGCGTCACCAGCCCGCCAACGATGGCCTCACCCAAGCCCCACGCTGCGTTGATGAGGACCTCGTCGCGCCGCCCGTTGAGGGGATTGGCGGTGAAGAGGATGCCGGCGGCCGCGGCGGGCACGAGGGCCTGCACCACGACCGCCAGGCTGACCGCGGCCTGGTCCACGCCGTGCTGGAGCCGATAGCCGATGGCGCGCGCGGTCCACAGGCTGGCCCAGCAGCGCTTGACCGCCTCCAGGACCGCTGCTGCCCCCTGGAGGTTGAGGTAGGTCTCCTGTTGCCCGGCGAAGGAGAGGTCGGGCAGGTCCTCGGCGGTGGCGGAGGAGCGGACGGCGACGGGCACGGGTGGCGTAGTGCGTGTTGTGTTTTCGGATCCGGCAGCCAGGGTTGCGTAAGCAGATTGGATGGCTGCTGCGATATCAGCAGGAATGGCGGCCTGGACAAAGAGGGCGTGGATGCGGGCTGCCACGGTCTCCAGCGTGGCCGGCTGCGTCACGTCTGCGTCCTGGAGGGCCGCGGCGATGGCGGGTTGCAGGTCGTTGGCAGCCACGAATTGCCGGTAGGCGGCGGTGGTGACGTGGAAGCCGGGGGGCACGGGCAGGCCGGCGGCACTCAAGCGGGCCAGCGAGGCTCCCTTGCCGCCGACGGTCTCCAGCACGGCCTGGGGATCGGCCAAAGGCAGGATGTAGGGGTTTTGCATGATGCACCTCCAAAGTGTATTCAGTCAGCCTCTGTGGTGAAACATGGCTGCGTTTGCGTAAGTCCTGAAGTCTCCAGTTCGGGCGGGCCGAGCCGCTGGACCAGTACCACGGTTAGATTGAGATCCCACAGTTTGTTCAGGAGGCCGCGCAGGGCAGCCTGGTCGGCCAGCGGGCCGGTCAGGGTCATGATGGGGGGGATGGCCTCACTGTTCTCTACGGTGATCTCCATGTCGTTGAGCCACCCCGACCAGCGTGGATCTAACACGCCCTCCACCTGGATCCGGTACCGGGCGGGCAATGGCGGGCACGGCCTCGGTTTCATGCTATTTCCTTTCTGAAAAGACCACGGACGACGGACCACAGACTACCAGAAATCAGTCACGCTCGCTTAGCGAATAGCGAATGGCGAATAGCGAATAGCAAATGGCGAATGGCGAATAAGAGAAACTCCGCGCTCTCTGCGCCTCCACGGTGAAACAGGCTTTCATAGCAGGCCTGACTGTGGTCGGCGGTCTGTGGTCAGTGGTCAAAATGACTGACGCTTGACTGCTAACCGGACAGGTTGGCCCTGAATTACTTATATCATACGCCGGAAAGAAGGGAAAAGTCATCCCCTATTTGGGGGAACGGGGTGGGGGATTTGTTTTTTTGTAGTAATGCCTTACGATCTTTGAGAAAATAATTCGGTCACAGGGACTGTGGGCTTTGTAGTAACGTCTTCAGGCGTTTCTTTGCTGGCTGCTGAAAGGGAGAATGCCTAAAGGCGTCACTACTTTATAAACTTCATCAGGTGTTACATGTCACTGGCGGGCACGCTCCAGCAGCTCTACCCGCCGGTGGACGCCGAGCTTGCTGTAGATGCTCTTGATATGTGAGCGCGCGGTGCTGGGCGCGATGTACAATCTCTGCGCGATCTCGGTGCTGGTGAGGCCGGCGACCAGCAGGCGTAAGACCTCTACCTCGCGGTCCGAAAGCGCCTCCGCGTCCGGTGGCGAGGCGACGGCGGGGGGCTGCGGGGTGGGGAAAGCCGGCTCCGCGACTGGCACTGTACCAAAGGCGGCCAGCAGCGTGTTGACGTAGGTTTTCATCCTTCCACCTTCGTCCTTCATCCTTTCCAGCAGGGTCCGCAGCGGCGTTCCCTCGTCCAGGAAGAGGCGACAGTAGCCCTCCGGCTCCGCCAGCGCGAGGGCGCGCCCCAACGCCGCCAGGGCCGCTTCCAGGTCTCCCCGCTTCTGGCAGGCTAAGGCCCGCAGGATTTCAATTTCTATGATTTTTTGAAAGCGTCTGCGGGCTCGCATGCGCGGTTCGGTCGCCGCCAACAGGAGCAGGGCCTCGTCCGCCCGCCCCTGGGCCAGCCAGAGCCGTGCCAGGACCAGGTGCTCGTATTTGCGGAAGTGGGCGTTGATGTAATCGGTCGGTTCCTCGGCCGCGATCTGCGGCGCGTCGCCGGTCAGGCCGCGCGCTGCGGCCCAGTGCTGCGCGGCCTCTAACCGCCCCTGCCGGATGGCGAGCTCTGCCTGCGCGAGGGCGACCAGCAGATCATCGGTCTCAATGACATCAAACTTGACCGCGAGCGCCTGCGCCTGGGCCAGCGCCGCCACTGCACCCGCCGCGTCGCCCTGCGCCTGTTTGACCCGGGCTAAGGTGACGTAGCCATCCAACATGCCGATAGCGCCGCGCTGTTGGGTCAGCGCCAGTCCTTCGTCCAGGTAGCGGGCCGCGCCCTTCAGGTCGTTCCATTCGCACGCCAGCAGCCCCAGCCCCAGCAACGCTTCGCCCGCGATGGGGTAGTAAGCGCCCTGTTCCCGGGTGCCGAGCGTCAGCGCCCGGCGGTAAATCGTCTCGGCCAGGTGGAGCCGGCCCCATTTCAGGTGCAATTCCGCCAGGTTGCAGAGCGTCATCACCGCCACCATGACGTTGCCGGCCTGCTGGCTGGTCTGGGCAATCTGCTCCAGGGCCGGGAGCATGGGATCGTTCTCGCTGTTATCCAACGAGGCGAGGCTGAGGCTCCAGGGGCCAGGCTGCGCCACAGGACGTTGCTTTCAGGGAGATGCTCCAGTGCCGTCTGGGAGAGGTCAATGGCTTCCTGGAGCTCGCCCCGGAAGAGGGCGATGAAGGCCCGCAACGGCGCGGCGCGGTACCAGTTCAGATCTTCCGCGGCCGGGCGCGCTTGATCGCCGGGGGGTAGCGCTGCGGCCAGCTGGGTTTCTATGACCTGCCGGGGCTGGCCGTTGAGCAGCGCCTCCCAGACGTAGTAGAGGCTCAGGGCGGGATGATTTTGCACGACGGCGGCGGGCAGGGCTGACAGCCAGCGCCACAACGTGGCCACTTCGCTGTGCATGAGGGTGGTCTCCGCTGCCTGCTCAATCAGCGCCGCCGCTTGCGGCCAGGCCTCGGCTGCCAGGGCGTGCTCAATGGCCTCCGGCAGGAGCCCGTGCTGTTCGTACCACCGGCTGGCCCGGAGCTGCAACACCGGCAACAGCGCCGGCGCGGTCTGCTGGAGCCGCTGGCGGAGCAGATCCATGAACAGCTGGTGATAGCGATACCAGGTGCGCCGGTCGTCTAACGGCACAACGAAGAGGTTGGCCCGCTCCAGATAATCCAACATCGCCTGGCTGGTATCCGACGCGCGCGGTACGGGTGGGCGCGCGGCCTCACGCCACGCTTCTATCTCCGCCAGTTCCTCCGCCAGCACGGCGTCACACAACGGGCCGCAGAGCTGCTCCAGGATGGCCGTGCGCAGCAGGAAGGTCTGCACCGGTGCCGGCTGGCGATAGAGCACCTCTTCCAGCAGATAATCCAGGATGTAACGCTGGGAGCCGGCCAGCGCAGCGATGAAGCTGGAGACGTTGGCCTGGCCCTGCAGGGAGAGCGCGGCCAGCTGCAGGCCGGCGATCCACCCTTCCGTGCGGTGAGTCAGGGCCGCCACGTCGGCCGGGGCGAGGGCCAGTTCCAGCGTTTGTTGGAAGAAGTCGGCGGCTTCGGCGGTGGTGAAACAGAGCTCGGCCTGGCGCAGTTCGGTCAATTGATCGCGCGCCCGCAGGCGGGCCAGCGCGAGCGGCGGGTCGGCGCGGGTGGCGATCACCAGGTGCAGGTTCGCCGGGAAGTGATCCAGCAGAAAGGCGACGGTTTCGTGCACCGGCGGCGCGGTGATGAGGTGGTAATCGTCTAACACCAGGAGCAGCGGGTAGGGGAGCGCCGCCAGCCGGTTGATCAGCGCGGCGAGCCATTCGGTCGCCGGCAGCGGGTGGGGGGAGGCCGTGAGTTCCGGCAAGTCACTGCTCATCTCCGGCGCGACCTGCTGGAACGCGGCGCGCAGGTAGGCCAGGAAGCGAGCTGGATCGTTGTCGCCCTCGTCTACGGTGAGCCAGGCGACGGGCGCGGGAGCGGCGGGCTGGGCCAGCCAGGCGCTCAGCAACGTGCTCTTGCCGTAGCCGGCCGGGGCAGAGATGAGCGTGAGCCGGCGGTGCCGGCGCGGCCCTTCATCCAGCCGCGCGAGCAGGCGCGCCCGTGGCACTAAGTGGAGGCGCGGCGGCGGGATGTGCAGTTTGGTGGTCAGCAAGGGCGTGAGTGTCACGCTCTAATCTTAGCATGGTTTGGCAGGATTTCCACT
>CAYTGR010000004.1:0-4523 GCA_964437445.1 uncultured Anaerolineales bacterium
CCTCCTCTGAAAATAACGCGCTGAGTTTGTAGTCAGGCGCTTGAGCGCCGTCTTAGCCGCGCTGAAGTGCGGCACTACGAACTAATTTTCATCCCACCGCTGGTGAACGCCAGGTCTGTGTTAGTTATTTGATTGTAGCCCTATCCGCGACCGCGTCAAATGGGCAGCCGGGCAAATACTTAGCCTGGCTAATTGCTTTTCGTGTCACTTGTGCTATGATGATACAGTCAGCCTGCGCTGGCGGTTGATTGCTGATTGCTATCTTAACCCAAGGAGGTATCCCTTGAACGAACTGCTTGCTTTGGCATTGAACAGGGCCCAGCTGTTGGGCGCCAGCTACGCCGACGTCCGTTTGCTTCACACCCGCGAGCAGGGCCTCACCGTCCACAACGGGGTGGTTCAGAACGCGAACGAAGTGGAGAACGATGGCTTCGGTGTGCGGGTGTTGGTGGATGGCGCCTGGGGATTTGCCGGCAGTGCCTTGCTCACGCCGGCCGAGGTGGAGCGCGTGACGGCCCAGGCCGTCGCGATTGCCCGCGCCAGTGCGCTGTTCCTGCGCGAGCCGGTGCTGCTCGGCCCGGCGGAAGTGCATCAGGGCAGCTATCGCACGGCCTATCAGATTGATCCCTTTGCCGTCTCGCTGGAGGAGAAACTGGCGCTTCTGTTGGAGGCCGACGCGCTGATGCGCCAGGAGCCGGGGGTCAAGATTACCCACAGCGGCCTGGTAGCCCTGCGGAAATTCCAGACTTTCGCCAGCACGGAGGGCTCTTATATTGAGCAGGAGATCACCGAAACCGGCGCCGAGATTCAGGCGTTTGCCATTGCCAACGGCGAGATCCAGCGGCGAAGTTATCCCCACGCTTTTCGCGACCAGCGGACTGAGGGCTGGGAGTTTGTCCAGCGCCTGGACCTGGTGGGCAACGCGCCGCGCATTGCGGCCGAGGCCGTCGCCTTGCTAACTGCCGAGCCCTGCCCGAGTGGCGTCACCACGTTGATCCTGGGCGGTTCGCAGCTGGGGTTGCAGGTGCACGAATCGTGCGGACATCCCACCGAGCTGGACCGGGTTTTCGGCACCGAAGCGGCCTACGCCGGCACCAGTTTCCTCACCCCGGAGAAATTAGACGGCTTCCGCTACGGCTCGCCGCTGGTCAACCTCACCGCCGATGCGACGATCCCCGGTGGGTTGGGCACCTTCGGTTACGACGATGAGGGCGTGCCGGCCCAGCGCGTCCCGCTGGTCCGCGAGGGGCTCTTTGTCGGCTATCTCACCTCGCGGGAGACGGCGACCAAACTGGCGCGGCTGCGCGGGGGCGACCCGGCGCAGGCCCGTTCCGGCGCGGCGATGCGCGCCTCAGGCTGGAACCGGCTGCCGATCATCCGCATGACCAACATCAACTTAGAGCCGGGAACCTGGGAACTGGAGGATCTCATCGCCGACACCGACGACGGCATTTATATGGAGAGCAATCGTTCCTGGTCCATTGATAACCTGCGCCTCAACTTCCAGTTTGGTACCGAGCTGGGCTACGAGATCAAGGGGGGGCGGCGGACGCGGTTGTTGAAGAACGCCACCTACACCGGCATGACGCCGGAATTTTGGGGCGGCTGTGATGCCATTTGCAATGAAAAGTACTGGCAGGTTTGGGGGGTCCCTAACTGCGGTAAGGGACAGCCCAGCCAGACGGCGCACACCGGTCACGGCGCGGCCCCGGCGCGATTTCGCAATGTCCGGGTGGGGGTCATCAAGTCGTAAGGCCGTGGACCTGCGACTGACCGTGATTTATCAAGGAGCTAACCATGTTAAATGAAACCGAGATCCGCAACTTACTCCACCATGTGCTCGCCCGCTCGCAGGCCACCGAGACCGAGGTAGTCTTTTTAGGGCTGGAAGAGGCGCTGACGCGCTTTGCCAACAACGAGATTCATCAGAATGTAGCCGAGACGCAGGGGGCGCTGGCCATCCGCGTGGCGCTGGGTAAGCGCGTGGCGGCGCTTTCCACCAACGCCCTGGACGAGGCTGGCGTGGAACGGGCTTTGGAGCAGGCTCTGGCGCTGGCCAAACTGCAGCCGGAGAATCCGTATTTCCCCGGCTTTACGCCGCCAGCGCCGCTGCCGGCCTGGTCCGCGGCTTATGACGAGGCGACCGCCGCCGCCACGCCGGAGTATCGCGCGCAGGCCGTCGGCGCAGTGCTCCGCTACGCGCTGGAAAAAGAGGTCAATGCTTCCGGCGCATTTCGCACGAGCCGCTACGCCTGGGCCGTGGCCAACAGCCACGGACTTTTCGCTTACACGCCGACCACGTTGGCCGATTTGACTATCGTGGCGATGACCGCAACCTCCTCCGGGTATGCCGCCGATGCTGCGTGGCACGTGGACGCGGTGGATGTCGCCGCGCGGGGGTGTGAGGCAGTGGATAAAGCCCTCAAAGCACAAAACCCGCGTCCGGTCGCGCCGGGTGACTACCCGGTGGTGTTGGAACCCTATGCTGCACAGGACCTCTTAGATTTCCTGGTAAACGCGGCCGGCGCGATGGGAGTGGAAGAAGGGCAGTCCTGGATGAGCGGCCGCCAGGGTGAGCCGTTGATGAGCCCGGCGATCACCGTTGTGGACGACGCGACCGACCCGGCCCTCTGGCCGATGCCCTTTGACTTTGAGGGAATGCCCCGCCAGCGGGTGGAGATTGTCCGGCAAGGGGTGGTCGGCGACGCCGTCTATGACCGTCTGTGGGCCGGCCGGACCGGTAAAGCCTCCACCGGCCATGCGTTGCCCCCCTTTAGCCCCTTTGCGCCGCAGCTGGCCATGGGGGTCTACGGGCCGGTGCCGTTCCACCCGATTATGGCGCCCGGTGACGCCGAGCTGTCCGCCATGATCGCGGGTGTGGAGCGTGGCATTTACGTCACGCGCTTCAACTACACCCGCCTGGTGCATCCACGCGACGTGATCGTCACCGGTCTGACCCGCGATGGCACGTTCTGGATTGAGAACGGGGAACTTGCCTATCCGGTGAAAAACCTGCGCTTCACGCAGAGCTATGTGGAGGCCTTGCAGCAGGTGGTCGCCGTGGGGCGACAGCAGCAGAACGAGCGGGGCTATTTCTCCGTCGGCCGGGCGCCGGCGTTGAGCCTGGGCAGTTTCCGGTTTACGGGAGCGACAACGTTCTGAGCGGCCGCTGCTCATATTCTCAGCCCCCGGTTTCAATACCCGGGGGCTGAGTCATTTGACGTTAACCGCCGTTTAGTGATGGGGGTGCGGTTCCGGCATCTCCGCGATCTTGGCGGCGACCGTCTCCACTACCTGGTGGAACTCGGCCGGGATCTCGTATTCCTCCACCCGCCCCTCGTCGCAGCGACGTGTCAGGTCGGAGTCAATGGGGAGCCGGCCCAGGAAGGGCGTTCCCATCAGGATCGCCGTCTCCTCCATTTGCCCGCGGCCGAAGATTTCAAACGGTTTGCCGCAGTGGGGGCAAACGGCGTAGCTCATGTTTTCCACGATACCCAGGACAGGTTTCTCCATGTGGTAGGCCATCTTGGCGGCTTTGCGCACGACCATCTCCGCTAAATCCTGGGGCGAAGTAACCAGCAGGATCCCCGCCAGCGGCAGGTTTTGCATCACGGCCAGCGCCGCATCCGAGGTGCCGGGCGGCATATCGGCCAGCAGGATATCCAGGTCGCCCCAGAAGACGTCGTTCCAGAACTGCTGGATAGCGCTGTTGATCAACGGGCCGCGCCAGATCACGGCCTCGTCTTCGTTGGGCAGCAGCAGGTTGATGGACATGATTTTGATGCCGTTCTCCGTGGTGGGTGGCATGATGCCCAACGGCGTCATGGCGGGCGCTTCGTGCATCCCGAAAAGTTTGGGGATGCTGGGACCGGTGATGTCCGCGTCCAAAATGCCGACGCGCAACCCGCGCGCGCGCAGCGCGACCGCCAGCAGCGCCGTCACCGTGGATTTGCCCACGCCGCCCTTGCCGCTCATCACCGCGACGACCGTCCGCACCCGGTTGAGCTGGGCCGCCGGGGAGGCCGGTTCCGGCTGTTTGCTGCCCCGCAGCCGTTGCTGGAGCTGGCGCCGTTCCTCGTCCGTCATTGCCCGCATCAGGATTTCCACATCCAGCCCTGGCGCTAACGCTTCTACGGCTTGCGCGACATCCTGCCCGATGGTATCCTGGAGCGGGCAGTTGGGCACGGTGAGTGCAAGCGTTACTTTAACCGTGGAGCCTTTGATGGCAATCTCGCGTACCATGCCCAGGTCCACGATGTTACGGTGCAACTCAGGGTCCATGACTTTCTTCAAGGCCTCTAAAACCTGATCTTTGGTAACCACTTTACCTCCTTGTAACTTATCCATTGGTCTATAGCTCGCTGAATCAACAGCGGACATACCTCAACTTAATCTATTCAGCGTAGCAACGCCTTCAGGCGTTTAACGCCTGAAGGCGTCATTCTACGAACTGCTCTTGTGCCGTTTCAATCTCACCGCCGGGATTATGCCAGCGCTTCGGCCGGCACACCTTCGCGCTCGGC
>CAYTGR010000004.1:4623-45068 GCA_964437445.1 uncultured Anaerolineales bacterium
GTCTCCACCATATCCTGGATTAACGTGCGAATTTCGGGGGTGATCTTCTCCACCGGCCGCGACCGTTGCCGTAGACGCGGGTCGCCCAACGTTATAATTTCGCGTAACGCCATTCTTGCACTCCTCTATGTTAAAAATACCACCGCCGCCGGCGGTCTGAAAGTTATCTCATTGGGTAACGGGCCCTGGCTGGGTTGAGGCGGGCCCTGCGCTGCCACGCAGAGAGTCATATGTGGCGAACCAGCTCAAGAGCTCTTCCTGACGCCGCTGGGCTTCAGCGGCGCGTTGTCGTATCCCGTACTCCCGCTGGCGTTTAGAAATTTCGGCCTGCACCTTTTCCGGGAAACGCAGGTAGGTCAACTCAAAGCGCCCCGCGGTGCCGGCCGTTTCTACCACCACCGTGCCGTATTTGAACAGTCGCGCCCAGAGGCTGGGTTTGTCGTAGCTGATATTTTGGATACGATCCAGCGTCGTTTCGCGCCGCTTCTCCTCAATCAGAAACGGCTTGCGTTCCACCACGATCAACCGGGTCGGCGTCACCTGGAAGTAATCATTACGCCAATCCTCAATCTGCCACAACAGGGCCCCCAACAGAAAGGCCTCCACCAAAAGCCAGACCGCCAGCAGTCCTATCTTGTATTCCTGGGTAGCAAAGTAGTAAATTCCCCCCAACGTCAATAGCGTCAGGGGAACAAAAGAGGCCAGGTAACGCACAAAACCGGGCAGCCAGTAGCGTCGCCAGGAGACGAGCGTTTTGTCCTCATTGTAGACCCACGAGGGGGGAAAGACGAAATCCCAAAACCAGCTCCAGGCGATGAAAAGCGGGGTGTTATGAAGCTTCGGTGGCGCAGCGGCTGTCGGTAAGGCTGGCGGGGGCTCCAGGCTCAGACGCCGCTGTAACAGATCACGGATGGCGCCCCGCGTCTGTAAGACCTGGCGGGCGCGCCGCCGTTCAATCTCACGGAAGATCTTTTCCCGCATGTCGCCGGGCTGGGGAATGCCGGTCAGGTCAATCTGGACCGTTTCGCCGGCCGTTTGCAGGATCAGATTGCCGTAATTGAGCAGACGGGGCGTCAGGCCGGCGCGGATTTCGTGGATATCTTGCACGTTGTCCAGCGGCCCTTCTTCAAAGGTTTCCCAAAAGGGCCAGACCTTCTCAAAGTGGACTACCCGCTCTGTGGTCAGTACAAAGAGATCGTTGTACCAATCCAGCATTTTCCAGGTGATGAAGGCCAGTAATCCCAGCCAGGGTAGCAGGGAGATAACTGCGACGATGCTCAGCAGGGAGTGCTGGAGGGTGCTGAGGACGACGATAAACGCGCTCAGCAGCAGGAAAAGCAGGACCGGAGCCAGTAATCCGCGCACCAAATAGGCCCAATGGCGCCGGCGCTCCGCAATCGTGACTTCGCCCTCGCGCTGCCAGGCATAATGGGGGAGCCGTTGCCGCTGGGCCAGTTCCGGTTTGATCTTGAGCCGGCGGCGCAGGCGCGGGCGTTCGTTGAGCAACTCGGCGAACTTGCTCCGTTCCAGGTAGAGCACCCGGGTCTTGACCAACGCCTCGGCCGTGTAATCTTCAAACTCTTCCACCAGCAGGCCAGTTTCCCCGAAGCTGCTGCCGGCCTCCAGGTCACCGAGATGGCGCGTGATCCCGTCCCGATCCACGCGGGTGAGGCGGACCTTCCCTTCCAGGATCATATAGAGGCGGGTGGCCGGCTGGCCCTGGCTACAGAGCCATTCCCCCAGTTCGTACTCGGCTTCGTTGACCTGGGGTACGATCCGGTAGAGCTCCAGCTCCCCGCTCTTGTCCTCAAAGTTCCCCTGGAAGAGTGGGATTTGTTGTAAATGTTTGACGATCTCTTCAGGTTCCATCGTTGGATTTATTATATCACAATCTTGCTATATCGGGTAACTGATTTACTTTGCGGGTACGGTCGATTTTCAGGCCGCTTTTGCCGTCATGGCCTTTTCAATCCCCGGTCAGTGCTTGACGATAAGCGGCCAGCGTGGCCTGAGCGGTCGCCTCCCACGAAAACCGGGCGGCTTGGCTCAGCGCCCTGGCCCGCAAGTCGGCGTGGAAACGGTCGTCGGTCAGCAGCTGGATCAACGCTCCGGCCATCCCGGCGACATCGTCGGGATCCGTCAGCACTCCGGCCGCTCCCACTACCTCCGGGATGCTGGCGGCCTGGCTGCCCACCACCGGCACGCCGCAGGCGAGCGCCTCCAGCGCCGGCAGGCCAAAGCCCTCGTAGCGGGAAGGATACAGGAAGGCCCGGGCGCCCCGGTAGAGCGCCGGTTTGATCGCTTCCGTCACGGGGCCGGTCCAATGGACGCCCTCTTCCGCCAGTCCCAGCGCGGCCAGCAGCCGGTGGGGATCAGGGGCAAAGGCCGAGTCGCTTGCCGGCAGGTGACCGGCCACGACCAGCCGCGTGTCGGGCAACGCTTCATGCACCCAACCGCAGGCCGCCAGCGCCGTCTGCAAGTTTTTGCGGATGTCAAAGCCGCCCAGGTAGAGGACGTAGCCCGGTTTCAGTCCGAGGGCCTGCCGGGCCGGTTCATCGCCGGGAGCCGGGGTGGGGCTGTAGGCCGGACTGACCGCCAGCGGGATCGCCTGCACCCGCTCGGGCGGCAGCCGTAGCTCGCGCACGATGTCCTGCCGCGACGCGGCTGAGTCGGTCAGCACCCGGGTGGCCTGGAGCGTCGCCGCGCTGACCAGCGCCGTGTAGAGCCGGACGGCCGGCCCGCCACGATAAGCGCGCAGCAACCGGGGGATGATGTCGTGGACGGTGACCACGGTCGGTACGGGGGGGGCAGCCGGCGGCGCCCAGTAGGGGACATGCAACAGGTCAGCACGCCAGCGCCGGGCGGCACGCGGCAGCGTCACCTGTTCCCACCAGACTTTGCCCAGATCACCCCGGCGGGCTGGTACCGGGAACGATTGCACGCCCGGCGGTGGTGGGGAAGCAGCCAGCACTGCCGGTGGGGCTGCCAGCCCCCACGTTATGGCCGGTTCCAGCTGAACTAAGGTTTCCAGCAGCCGTTGTACGTATTGCCCGCTGCCAGTTTCCGGCCGATCCCAGAACCAGCCACTCAGCACGATGCGCATGAAGGTGGCCCTGCTCAGACTCGTTGATGGACGTTGATGGCTTGCGGGCCACGCTCGGTTATCTCTACCTCATACCAGACCGGTGTACGTTCTTTGAGCTCCGGCAGCAGGCCTTCTTCCACAGCGCTGCGGTGGAAGAAGATCTCACTGCCATCTGCCTGGGTGAGGAATCCAAACCCCTTTTCTTCCTGGTACCACTTAATGAGGCCGGGGCGTAAGCCCGGCTGCGGCGGGACTTTCTTACGGCAGTCAGCGCACAGTTCCGGCCGGATGATTTCAAAGCCGAGCAGCTCCTGCCGCCGCTGGTCTTCAATGCTAAAGACAAATTGCTTACCACAATGTCCGCAGGTCACAAATTGGTCACGGTACGGCACGTTTCCTCCCTGAATAATCTGAGTCATTTCCACGATCTCCACGTTGGTTTGAGCGCTTTGTTCTAACTATACGCGAGGATAGCCGTTTTAGCAAGCGGCTTGCCTTCTGGCTGTTTTGGGGGTACACTATGCTTCATGCACTGGATCGTTCGTCGCTTCATGTTATGGCTGCCGGTGGCCGCAGTCATGTTGACCTTACTCCTGTTGCTTACGGACGAAGGGCCGCTACCCCAAGACCTTGATTTACGGTTAGACCGGCTGAGCGCTGATTACCCCTTTGATTTTATTACCTGGGAGATAGAGGCGCTGGCCCGCAAGGCGGCCTATGGGGTGTTGGCCCCTCAACGCTTCATGACCGAGGAGCAGCGCGCGCGGTTTGTCCTGGCTTATTTGGCTGATGTGCGCCAGGTGTCTCGCCTGGAATATGAAATTGAAAGAACTTATGCCGATCCGGCGGTGACCGACCCGGCGACAGCGACGGCCGAACAGCAGGCGCAGCTGGCCGACCTGCGCCGGCAGCTGCGCCACGAGGCTCCGCTGGCCGAAGCGATCGTGGGCGAGCAGGGCAGTATGGTCCTGCGCACGGCCGGGATCGGCTGGTGGGGGCAGATTTTACCGCCCATCAGCGGGACCTTCACGCCGCTGCCTTACCTGCTGGTCGTCTCACCGCGCGAGCGGATTGAATCGGTCTACCAGCGTTCGCTGCGCACCGGGCTGACGGTGGAGGAACAGGAGTCGCTGGAACAGCGGATCGAAGAGGCGGAACCAGACCTTGCGGCGTTGGTGACGCCCATCGGTGGCTTGTCGGCTTACCCCGCCATGCTGGATGAAAGTTCGTCCATTGATTGGGTGGCCGACGTGATGGTCCACGAATGGTCGCACCATTACTTAGGCTTCTTCCCGTTGGGGTGGGAGTATGAGCCCTCACCCACGGCCCGTATCATCAACGAGACGACGGCCTCTCTGATGGGTGAATGGGCCGGGCAGGAGATCGTGCTCCGTTTCTACGCCCCGTTGTTGTCACGCCCCAAATCGCTGCCCGATCCGTTGACGCCCGGCCAGTCCCAGGCCGGGGCGGCGCCGGCCTTTGATTTTCAGGCCGAGATGCGCCGTACGCGCGTGACCGTGGATCGCCTGTTGGCAGAGGGCAAGGTGCGTGACGCCGAATGGTACATGGAAGCCCAGCGGCGTTATTTCGTGGCGCAGGGGTACATCCTGAGGCGGCTGAACCAGGCTTATTTTGCGTTCCACGGCGCGTATGCCAGCCGGCCGGGCGCTGCCGGTCAGGACCCGCTCGGGCCGGCGGTGCAGCGTATCTGGGCGCTGAGCGCCACGCCGGGCGATTTCCTGCGGCGGATGGCTTCCCTGACTACGTTGGACGAGTTGCAGCTGGCCACGCAACGCCTTGTTGCCCAATGATCTATTGCCCTGCTTGTTCCTTGTGGTATAATCCTTTTGTGAATTCACGATCATGGTTCATGTCCCGGCGGAGAGCGGTGCGGTTGCGGATCGCCATGGGGCAGGCTAAAAACTGAGGGGGATCGGTGTTTAATCCCTTAAACGCGCTTTTAGGGCTTTTTTCTCTGGACATCGGGATTGACCTGGGCACGGCTAACACTCTGGTCTATGTCCGGGGAAAAGGGATTGTGCTCAATGAGCCTTCCTGGGTAGCGGTGGATAAACAGCGACGGCAGGCCTACGCCTTCGGGGCGGAGGCCAAAGAAATGGTCGGCAAGACCCCGCCGAACATTGTGGCTATCCGCCCGCTGCGCGATGGTGTTATCTCTGAGTTTGACATCACGCGGGCGATGTTGGGCTACTTCATCAAGAAAGTCCACGATCAGGTCTTCATTCGGCTCCCGCGTCCGCGCGTCGTTGTCGGTATTCCCAGCGGGGTTACGGAAGTGGAAAAGCGCGCGGTGAAAGAGGCGGCGTTAGAGGCCGGGGCCCGCGAAGCGTACCTGATTGAGGAGCCCATCGCGGCCGCCATCGGGGCCGGGCTGCCGGTCACGGAACCGCACGGTACGATGGTCGTGGATATCGGCGGTGGTACCACCGAGGTCGGCGTCTTCGCGCTGGCCGGGATTGTCGTCAGCAGAAGCATCCGCATCGCCGGGGACGAGATGGATGAAGACATCGTGCAGTACGCCCGGCAGAAGTACAATCTGGCTATCAGTGAGCGGATGGCGGAACGGATCAAGATCAACATCGGCTCGGCCTATCCCCTGCCCGAAGAGAAAGTGATGGGGATGCGGGGCCGTAACCTCATCACCGGCCTGCCGGAAGAGGTGGAGATCAGCAGTATTGAAATCCGCGAGGCGTTGGCCCGCTCCATCGGCGTCATTGTGGATCTGGTACGGGATACCCTGGACGAGACGCCACCGGAGTTGGTGGCCGACTTGATGGAGACCGGCATCTGCCTGACCGGCGGCGGGGCCCTGCTGAAAGGGTTGGCCGAACGGATCGCCGAGGAAACGCACATCCGGGCCTGGGTAGCGCAAGATCCGCTCACCTGTGTGGCGCGCGGTGCCGGCAAGGTGTTGGAGCAATTTGAACTGCTGCGACCGGCGTTGGTGGCGGAAGATCGCCATCACCCGGGGGGATCGGCTTCCTGAGGTGTCCTGGCGGGGTAACGGTGTCGTTACCCCGGCTGGTTATTTTTAGAGAAGCGCCATGCGCGAAAGTCGGGGCTGGTTTCCTTACGCTCTGTTGGTGTTGGCGCTGTTGCTGCTGGCTTTGCATGAAGCCGGGGTGCTGACACCGGTAGAAAACCTGTTGGGCTTCGTGGTCGCGCCGGTGGAGCGGGGCCTTTCTTCGTTAGTGACCTCGGTGGGGGACCTGTTCCAGACTGTCCGCCAGGTCCGCGAGTTGGAGGAGCGCGTGCAAACGTTGCAGAGCGAGAACGACGCGCTCAAGGTGGAAAACATCCGCCTGCGCGAATTCGTCGCCGAGACCGAACAACTGCGCCGCCAACTGCAATTTGCCTCTGAGAATCCAACCTTCACCCTGGTTGGGGCTGACGTGGTAGAACGGGGATGTGAGCAATTTCCCTGTGGCTCCGTGGTCGGGGTGGATACCAACCCCTATTTGCGTTATCTGGTTGTCAACGCCGGTTCCCGCGACGGTGTGGCGATTGGGATGCCGGTGGTCACCAGCGGTTCGGTGTTGATCGGGCGGGTGGCCCGCGTTTCCGCTCATCTGGCCTATATCCAACTGCTGGATGATCCCACCAGCAAGGTGGCGGCGATGCTCCAGCAGTCGCGCGTGACCGGCATGGTGGCGGGGCGCTCTGACGGCGCGCTGGTGATGACGGAGATCCTCCCGGACGAAAAGGTGACCGAGGGGGACATCGTCATCACCTCCGGTTTGGGCGGGTTGATGCCGAAGGGGTTGATTTTGGGGCAGGTCGCTACCGTCTCGTACCAGGAATCGGCCCTGTTCCAGGAGGCAGTACTCCGACCCGCGTTGGACTTCCGCCGTCTGGAGATGGTCCTCGTCATCACCAACTTCTCTCCAGCCCCGGCCGAGGAAATCAATCCGTAAAGGTGGCCGATGACGCTCTATTTTGGTATTCCTATTTTGTTGGTGGGAGCGGTGTTACAGAGTGTCTGGCTGGAACGGATTTCCATCCTGGGGGGGCGGCCGGACCTGGTGCTCCTGCTGACGGTGACGTGGGCGATCATCCGGGGGGCCGAGGAAGGGGCGCTCTGGGGCTTCGTGGGGGGCATTTGCTGTGATTTGCTGTCCGGTGGCTCCTTCGGTCTGTGGACGGTGGCGCTGACCGTGGCGGGCTTTCTGGCCGGCCAGCCCTGGGTCTCGGCCCTGGGGCCGACCGTCGTCCGGCTGGCGTTGATGTCAGCGTTAGGCACGGTAGTAGTGCACGGGTTGCTTATCGGTATGATGACGGTGTTGGGATTACCGGTGGACATCGTGCGGGCCCTGACGACGGTAATCGGACCGGCGGCACTGCTTAACTTTCTCCTGTCGCCGTTTGCCTTCCGCTTCCTGGTCTGGTTTCACCGGCGCTCTTTGCCGCGTTTGGGGGTGGCATGACGCAGCGTACGCAGCCCTGGCGGGAAGCGCCCCTGCCGGCCGGGCCGGAGGAAGGCGGTCGTTCGCGGCCCTCGTGGTTGCGGCGCGAGCCCCGCTTGGGTCTGGTGGGCTGGTTCATCCTGGTGGTCTTGGGGATGTACCTGATCCGCCTCTGGCAACTCCAGTTCATGGAGGGCGGGTACTACCAGGCGCAGGCAGAACGGCAACAGTACCGGCTGGTCTCGGTCTCGCCCTCACGCGGCATCCTCTTTGATCGCAACGGTGAACGGCTGGTGCGCAACATCCCGGCCTACGATGTGACCGTCACCCCTGGTTATCTCCCTGACGATGCCGAACGCGAACGGGCCATCCTGGAGCGGCTGGCGGCGCTGATTGGGGTTCCCTATAGTTCGGAGCAACAGCCGGATGCGCCTCTCTATCGCCCTGAGTCCTGGATGGTGGGCCGGGCGCAGTTCCCCCCGGTCGGCACACCGCCCTCGCCCGGGTTACTGGAGATGATTGACGAGGTGCGTTACCTCCGTCCCTATGCTCCGCTGGTGGTGGCGAAAAACGTGGATCGTGAGACGGCGCTGCTGGTTGCGCAAGAGGGGGGGATCACGATGCCGGGCGTGGGCGTGGAGATCGTCTCCCGGCGTAGCTACATCAGCGGGACGCTGATTTCGCAGGTAGTGGGGTTTCTCGGTCCCATCGCGCCGGAGCAGGCGGAGGAGTTTGAGGCGCGCGGTTACGATCCGAACGTAGACCAGATCGGTTATGCCGGGGTGGAATACACGGCGGAAGAAGCGTTGCGCGGCACTCCCGGCCGCCGCTACGTGGAAGAGGATGTGTTGGGCCAGGAGTTGAGCACGCTCAGCGAAACGCCGGCCACGCCCGGTGACAACGTCTATCTGACGTTGGATCTTCAGTTGCAGCGGGTGGCGACGGAGGCGTTGCAACAGGCGTTGGATAAAACCGGCAACCGGCGCGGTGCGGTCGTGGCATTGGACCCCCGTGATGGGCAGGTGTTGGTCATGGCCAGTTTACCCACTTACGACAACAACCTCTTTGCCCGGCAGATCAAACTGGATGAATACCAGGCCTTGCTGGATGACATTCACCAGCCGCTTTTGAACCACGCCATTGGCGATCAGATCCCTTCTGGCTCCATTTTCAAGCCGATCCTGGCGACGGCGGCGCTTCAGGAAGGGGTTATCAACCGTTACACCACCGTCACCTGCCCGGGGCGGATCCTGTTGCGCAACAAGCTTTTCCCCGACGACGATAGCCTGGCGCAGCCCTTTTATTGCTGGAACCGGGGGGGGCACGGCACAGTCAATGTAGTGATGGCACTGGCGCAATCCTGTGACGTCTTTTTCTACGAAGTCGGGGGCGGCTTTGAGGATACGGACTTTCAGGGGTTAGGGCTGGAAAAGCTGACGGAATACGCCCGTCTCTTTGGCCTGGGCGAAACGACGGGGATTGACATCCCCGGTGAGGCGGCTGGCCTGGTCCCCTCGGCCCGCTGGAAGCGGTTGAACTACCAGGAGACCTGGACCACCGGTGATACCTATAACCTCTCCATTGGCCAGGGATATTTGCTGGTGACGCCGTTGCAGATGGCGAACGTGATGGCGACGGTCGCCAACGGCGGGACCCTTTATCAGCCCCAGCTGATCCATCACATTACCGACGCCGAGGGGAATGTCGTCCAACCCTTCCAGCCCAAGGTGATCCGCCAGCTGCAGGTAGACCAAACCGTCTGGCAGATTGTCCACGAGGGGGTAGAGGGGGCGGTGGAGTATGGGTCGGCTACCCGGGCCCAGATTGAGGGCGTGCGGGTGGCCGGCAAAACTGGGACAGCCGAGTATTGTGACAATCTGGCCATTGAAGCTGGCCTCTGTCCGGTGCCGGCCGGTAAGACGCTGCCCACGCACGCCTGGTTCATGGCCTATGCTCCTGCCGAAGCGCCGGAGATTGCTGTGGTGGCCTATATCTACAATGGCGGCGAGGGGTCCACGATTGCCGTCCCGGTTGTGCATGATGTTCTGGACTACTATTTCAAACGCAAGGCCGGATTGCTGAACCCCACCGAGCCGGTTACCCCGACGGCAACAGCCGAGCCGTAGGCGTCCTCAAAAAAGCGGGGCGAAGGTTCGCAGGGGCGCGCTGGCGTGCGATTTTCATCCCTCCGCTGGTGAACCACAGAGGCAGGGGGAATTCCCTTCAAGCTTGCCTATCCACTGACTTTACGTTACAATGATGGGCAAGGAGGAGAATGATGCGGCCCCCGCTGCTGCTGGTTCGGGTCGCTCTGGTCCTGCTGATCCTTGGGTGGCCCCTCGGCCCCGTGGGAGCCCAACGGCAGGACGGCGACCCTGTGCGTGACCTCATGGACCGGATGCCTACTCAGATGAAGGTCGGGCAGCTGGTTCTTTTGTCGTTCCCCGGCACCGATGTGGGTGCAGAATCAGAAGTGGTGGCCTTGCTGCGCGAGTATGGCATTGGCGGGCTGCTCCTGCGTCCCCAAAATGGCAACTTTGGGGCCGGTGTCATTGCTCCCTCCGACTTCATTTCCATGACGAATGCCTTACAACGGGTGGCCTGGGAGCAGAGCCAGAAGCTGTTGCTGCCGGGCTCCGGTGAACTGGCGTTGCCCAACCAGCTCTACGCTGTCCCGTTGCTGGTGGCAGTGGAATCCGATGTAGATGGGTTGCCCATCACCACTTTCATTTCAGGTTGTACGGCCTTGCCGACCCCGCTGGCGGTTGGGGCGACCTGGAATTCAACGTTGGCCGAGCAGACGGGAGAGATATTGGGCCGTGAATTGCAGGCGCTGGGCGTCAATCTGTTGCTGGGACCAGACCTGGATGTGCTTTACAATCCACGCTCCGGGGATGCGGCTGACCTGGGGACGCGGGCTTTAGGTGGCGATCCCTTTTGGGTGGGGGAACTGGGCCAGGCTTACATACAAGGGCTGCATCGGGGGAGCGCCCGCCAGCTGGCCGTTTCCCCGCGCCATTTCCCCGGGCTGGGGAGCGCCGACCGTCCCCTGGAACAGGAAGTCCCCACCGTTCAGAAGTCACTGGAACAGCTCAAGCAGATTGAACTGGCACCGTTCTTCTCCGTCACTGCCGGGGCCCCCAGCGACGATAAGACGGCCGAGGCCCTGCTTGTCACCCACATTCGCTACCGGGGGTTCCAGGGCAACATTCGCCTTTCCACCCGCCCCATTAGCCTGGATGCGCAGGCGCTCCAGGCCGTCCTCAAGCTGGATGAAATGGCTCCCTGGCGCAATGGGGGGGGCGTATTGATTGCCGACAATCTGGGTTTTCCCTCCATCCGGCGCTTCTATGATCCCCGCGAGCTCTCCTTCAATACCCGGCGCGTGGCCCAGGATGCTTTGACGGCCGGGAATGACCTGCTGGTCCTGGATCATTTTGCGGCGAGCGATGATTGGGGGGAGCACTTTGCTAATGTTCGCACCACCCTGGATTTCCTGGCGCAGCGTTATGAGACCGATTCCGCTTTTCAGGCGCGGGTGGACGAGGCGCTCTATCGGGTTCTGACGCTCAAATTTCGGCTCTATTCCGGCTTCTCGCTCAGTGCGACGTTGCGCGATCCAATTGCCGCCGCTGGCCTGCTGGGACAGGGCGGTCAGGTCACGGCTCAGGTGGCGGTGCATGGGCTAACCCGGCTGGCTCCTTTCTCGGAGGATCTGTTGCCGGCTCCGCCGCAAGAAGGAGAGCGGATCACCATTTTCACCCAGGAGCATCTTGTCCAACCGGTTGCTGGGGGGATAACGGTGACGGCCCTGCCCCGTGACCTGATCGCCGAGCGGTTGCTGCGGCTTTACGGGCCAGAGGCAACCCGGCAAGTGCAACGTTCTGCCGTGACCTCGTTTACCTTTGATGATCTGGCGGCGGCCTTGAGCACTTTGGCGGAAGGCGGCTCCAGTCCGGTGCTGACGGCCTTGCAGGAAAGCCGGTGGATCATCTTTGCGACGACCGGTTTGCATCCCCGCGATCCGAACGCGGGCGTGCTCAAAACGTTCCTGGCCCGCCAGGCCAGCATGTTAGACGCGCGGGTGGTCGTCCTGGCTTTTGGCCCGCCCTATGATTTAGATAGCACGGAGATCAGCAAAGTAGATCTGTACTACGCCCTGTACAGCCCCGGCGAGCCATTTGTGGAGGCGGGTTTGCGGGCGCTGTTCCAGGACCTGGCACCGGCAGGTAATTCCCCGGTCAGTATCTCCGGCTTAAACTATGACCTGGCGCGCCAGGTCATGCCTGATTCGGCGCAGGTCATTGCTCTCAGCATTGTAGGCCCTAATGGGGAACCGGTGAAGCAGGAGAGCATCCGCAAAGGGGATACGATCATCCTCCGGGCCGGCACGGTGGCGGACAGCAACGGGCACCCGGTTCCTGATGGTACACCGGTGCAATTTGTGCTGGCTTACGTGCAGGAGGGGGTGGAACAAAGCCTGGTGGCCGAGACGTTATCCGGCGTTGTGACTACCTCTGTCACGCTGGACCGGGTCGGCCAGTTGAACATAACAGCGCGTTCAGAACCGGCACTCTCCTCGGCGTTGCTCCAGCTGACCATCCGTGAGGACCAACCGGTGATTATCGTGGCTACTACGCCCACGCCGGTGCCCACGCCTGAACCAACGGTGTCGCCCACACCGGCGCCCCCACCTCCCAAGGAGGGACGGTTGCCAGAGCCGTTACGTCTGCCGGTGCCACACCGGGGTAGCTTGTTAGCGTGGGGGTTAGGACCGGCGCTGGCGCTGGCCGCCTGGGGGTTTGTCTGGGCGCGCCGCCAGGATCTGGATCCAGTGGCGGCGATCCGGCTGGCGTTGTGGAGCGGGTGTGGGGCGCTGGGAGCCTATGTGGTGCTGATGGGAATGATGCGCCTGATCTGGCCGGCGGGGATTTACTGGCTGGCCTCTCGCGAGTTCTGGGCCGGTGGAGCGGCCCTGGTGGGCGGTCTGGCTGGCCTGGGGGTGGCCTTCTGGCTACGGGAGCGAGAGCTGCGACGCGATGCCCTCAACCTTACGGGGTGACGAGCAGCGCCAGCACCAGCAACGTCGCCAGCATGATCAGTAGCGGCCAGTTAGCACGCAACGCAGCGGTTCGTTCGCGCCCGGTGAGCAGGAAGGGCGCCAGGTTGGCCGGCAGGTTGCTTTGATGGAGCCGCTGGCGGAAATCGGTGATATTGGCCGGGCGATCTTTGGGATGGAGGGCCAGGCCGGCCAAGAGAGCCTGTTCCAGCGCCGGGGGGACATGGGGGTTATAGATACGCGGGGGGACCAGCGCTTCGGGGTCCAGAAAACGTTCGCGCGCTGTGGCAGGCGAACGCCCCGTCAACAGGTGATAGAGCGTCGCGCTCAGCGCGTAGAGATCGCTGCGACTGTCGGTGTGGCTGTCATCGCTGCCGTATTGCTCCAACGGCGTGTAGGCAGCGGTGCCCCGTCCTTGCACGACGGTCACCGTGCGCGATTCATCGCTCGTCAGCAGCTTCACCAGGCCGAAATCCACCAGCTTGATCAATCCCGAAGGCGTCAGTTTGATGTTGGACGGCTTGATATCGCGGTGCAGGATCGGCGGGTCCTGGGCGTGGAGATAGGCCAGCGCATCGCAGAGCTGGTCGGCCCAGCCCAGCACTTGAGCCTCATCTAAAAACTCGCCACGCTGGCGAGCTTCGTCCACCAGCTCACGCAGGTCGTGCCCGGGCACGAAGTCCATCACCAGGTATTCACGACCGTTCTCAGTGAAATAATCGGACACTTTGGGCAGATTGGGGTGGTCCAACCGGGCCAGCACTTCGGCCTCGCGCCGGAACTGCTCTTGCAGTTCGGATAGCAGGTCCGGGGTGACTTCGGGGTCGGGCGCGATCTCCTTGACGGCACAGACGCGGCCCGGCAGCAATCGGTCACTGGCGCGATAAACGGCTCCCATCCCGCCCTGCCCGATAGGAGCGACGATCTGGTAGCGCTGATGCAACACCACCTGAGGTTCCAGTAATCTTGCCATGGCCTTGCCTTTTTGCGGATCACCTTCATAATAACAGGACTTGCACAGTCAGTCAAGTGATAGGCGTTTTCAGGCAGTCCTTGATACGCGGATGAGGTGGAGCGATGGAACCGACCAACACACCCCTGGTGATCATTTACGACGGCGCGCTGGCAGGGACCCGCTGGCCATTGGACAAAGAGACGGTCACGTTTGGGCGCGCCGCCGATTGCGATGTGGTCATTGCCGAGCGGCAAATCTCGCGCTACCATGCCCGGCTGGAACGCGACGCGGAGGGCTACGTGTTGCGCGATCTGGGCAGTAAGAACGGCACCTTTGTCAATGGTGAGGCGGTCCATGGGCAGCCCTATCACCTGCGCGATGGCGACGAAATCGCGCTGGCTAAGACGGTGCGGCTGGGCTTTGTGTCCGGGGAGGCGACGTTGCCGCTGGAAGAGGCCCTGCTGCCCATTTTGCCCCGACATGGCAACCTGGCGGTAGATGCTTCGTCCTGCCGGGTGCGGCTGGGGCGGGTGGAACTGGATCCGCCGCTCTCGCCCCCCCAATTTCGGCTCTTGGGGTTGCTGATGGAATCGGCGGGCCGGGTCGTCACGCGAGAAGAGGTGGCGCGCGAGATCTGGCCGGACGCCGTCGGCGGGATCACCGACCAGGCCGTGGACGCCCTGGTCTACCGGCTGCGGGAGCGGTTGGCTGAACTGAACCCCGACCACAACTATGTCGTCACGGTGCGCGGGCACGGGTTCCGCTTTGAGCCGGATTGAGGTAGGGGATGCAGCTCTCCATCGCGGTGGCGAAAGTAGATAAGTGGGGCGTCCGGCAGGGCGGTGACACGTTGGAGATGATTGAGCGGCCCGGCGGCGGGCTCTCATTCGTGCTGGCCGATGGACAGAGCTCCGGCCCCGGCGCGAAGGCCATCAGTATCTGGGTGGTGCGCAAAGTCGTGGCGGAGCTGGCCGAGGGTGTGCGCGACGGCGCGGCGGCCCGCGCCGCCAACGACGCGTTGTTTGCGCTGCGCGCCGGCAAAGTCTCGGCGACGCTGGTCATCCTCTCCGTAGACCTGACGACGCGGACGCTGGTCATCACGCGGGCCGGCGATCTGCCCGTCTATGTGCGCGATGCCACCGGAACGCTGCGCTGCCTGGTGAGCAAAGTGCCGCCACTGGGCTTCTACCGGCACGCCCGGCCGATGGTGGAACAGGTGCCCCTGGAGCCGGGCATGTTGGCCTGCGCTTTCACCGATGGGCTGCATCACGCCGGCAGTCGCCGGGGAACTGCGCTGGATATCCCTGCAACCATCGCCGCGCTCTGGGCGGAGACGCCGACTGCGCAGGCGGTGGCCGACGGGTTGCTGGCGCGCGCTGTGGCCCTGGATGAGGGGCGTCCGGTGGATGACACAAGTATTGTGGTCCTGCACGCCGCCCCTGGCGAGCCGGACGGTCCGCGCCGGCTGTGGGTGGAGATGCCGATCCCGGAAGGATAAAGAATCGGCGGGTCGTGTTGTGCTTGAGCGCGGTTCAAGACGGCGCTAAAGCGCCTTATTACGAGCACGTTATTTCTTGCTGACTCGTTGACTCGTATGCGACGCTCTCATTACTGGCATGCCTGGACTCGTGATACGGTGCTGCTCTTCCGGCAGTTCCGGGGGACCCTGCTGGTCTTTACCCTGATTCTGACCAGCGGGCTGATACTGTTGACGCAGTTCTACGTCCACCCGGAGACCGGAGCGCGGGTGGATTGGGGCGAGGCGCTTTACGCTACCTTAGGGCTGATCGTTTTCCAACCCTCCTTGCCTTTTCCGCAGGCCTGGGGGTTACGGTTGTTTTACATTGTGGTGCCCCTGGTCGGGTTGGGGGCCGTTTTGGATGGCGTGGTCCGTTTCACCACGGCCTTCCTGCACCGGACGGAGCACAAGGAGGCATGGCAAATGGCGCTGGCATCTACCTACAGCAACCATGTGGTCATTTGCGGGTTGGGGCGCGTTGGCTTTCGGGTCATGCAGCAATTGCTGGACCTGGGGGAAGAGATTGTCGCTGTGGAGCGCAAGCCCGATAGCCGCTTTGTAGAACAGGCGCGGGCGTTGGATGTGCCGGTGATCATTGGCGATGCCCGCGAGCCCTTCTGGCTGGAAAAGGCCGGCGTGGAGCGCGCGGCCGCGCTCATCGCCTGTACCGAGGACGATTTGACGAACCTGGACATCGCGTTAGATGCGCGCCGCCGCAATCCGCAAATCAAGGCAGTCGTGCGGATGTTTGATCCCAACCTGGCCGAAAAGGTCAAGGACGGCTTCAATATCTCCGCTGTGTACAGCACCTCGGCGCTCTCGGCCCCCTTTTTCGTCGCGGCGGCGACCCAGCGCTCCATTGAGCAGACGCTCTCGGCCGGTGAGACTATGGTGAGTGTGGCGCGTTTCACCGCGCGGGCCGGGACGCCCGCCGCCGGTAAGACGGTAGCCGAAGTGGAGACGCTAACCGGCGCGCAAGTGATTTTCATCCGTACCCCCGATCATAAGGTGACCTGGAACCCTTCAGCCGAGACTGTCATTGTGCCTGGAATGCGGGTGGCGCTGGCCGGCTCGTTGGAGTCGGCGCAGGCGATTGCGGCGTTACAGCGCCCAAAAGAGCCCGTGCGGTTTTCGTTTTCGTGGCGGCGCAAGAAGGGGTGATGCGTCACGGGATGATCGGCGTGGTGGGTCCCTGTTCCTCCGGCAAATCCACGCTTGTGCGGGCGCTGCGGGCACGCGGCTATGCGGCCAAAGAAATCCGGCAGGAACATTCGGCGGCCCCGACGATGTGGCAACGGCTCGCCCGGCCTGAGCGGTTGATTTATCTGGATGTGGACCCCTTTGTCGCGGCGCAGCGCGAAGGGTTGACCGAGCCACCTTCCTGGTGGGCCGACGAGCGTGACTTCCGGCTGGCCCACGCCCGCGCCCATTGCGATCTCTACGTGGATACGACGGCCCTGACGCCGGAGGAGATTCTGGCGCGGGTGGTGGGGTTCCTGGAGGGCGTGGAACGTGAAGCGTGAAACGTGAAGCGTGAAACGTGAAGCGTGAAACGTGAAACGTGAAACGTCAAACGTGAAACGTGAAGCGTGAAGCGTCAAACGGAATACGTAACATGCAATAACGAACTGTAAACCATCACGCTTGGGGAATCCCCGTTCCTGTTGAGGAGGGCTTGCTATGCCTGAGAATCGCGTTCTGTTGACTGTGACGGTGCCAACCGGGCCGTGTGTGCGGGTGGTGCAGGGCGATCTGACGGCTGAGGTCGTGGATGCCATCGTCAACGCGGCGAACGGCTATCTGGCGCACGGCGGTGGGGTGGCCGGGGCGATTGTGCGGCGCGGCGGCGAGATCATCCAGCAGGAGAGCGATGCCTGGGTGCAGGCGCACGGTCCCGTCCCGACGGGCAGCGCCGCGCTCACCGGCGGGGGACGGCTGCCGGCGCGCTACGTCATCCACGCCGTCGGGCCAATCTGGCAGGGTCGCGGCGACGAGCCGGCGCTGCTGCGCGCCGCCGTCCAGGCGGCATTAGCGTTGGCCGAGGCGCACGGGTTGCACTCCATTTCTATCCCGGCGCTCTCCTCCGGCATTTTCGGCTTCCCCAAGCCGTTAGCCGCGCAAGTGATCTGGGAGGCGGTGCTGGACTATTTGCATGAGCATCCCCAGACTTCCTTACAGGAGATCCGTTTCTGCAATATTGACGAGTTGACGGCGCGGCTGTTTTATGAAGAGGGGCTCAGACGTAAAACGTGAAACGTGAAGCGTGAAGCGTGGGATGTGAAGCGTGAAACGTGGTCTGTGGTCCGTGGTCTTTTATAAGGAGTGTGAACGTGCCTCATACTATCTCTCTGTTTGATGTCATCGGCCCGGTGATGGTGGGGCCGTCCAGTTCGCACACGGCGGGCGCGGTGCGGCTGGGGCAGATCGGACGGGCCGTGCTTGGCGCGCCGCCGGAAGAGGCGCGGTTGGAGCTCCATGGCTCCTTTGCGTTGACCGGGCGGGGGCACGGTACCGACCGGGCACTCATCGCCGGACTGCTGGGCCTGGCCGCCGATGATGAGCGGATCCGCGACAGTCTGGCTCTGGCCGAGGCGGCCGGGCTGCGGGTGCAGTTTGCGGAAGTGGACCTTGGCGGAGACGCGCATCCCAACTCAGTGCGGATGACGCTGCGGGCCGGCGCCCAGACGGTGACGCTGAGCGGCGCTTCTGTTGGTGGCGGACAGGTGGAGGTGACCGAGGTGCAGGGCTATGCGCTCTCGTTCAGCGGGGCCTACGATACGCTGCTGGTCATTGCCGAAGACCGCCCCGGCACCATTAACACCATCACCGGCTGGCTGGGAGGGCACGGGATCAACGTCGCTTTCCTGCGGGTGGGGCGCGAGCGGCGTGGCGGCGAGGCCATCATGATTGTGGAAACCGACGATCCGATCCCAGAGCCGATTGTGGCCGGGATTGCTACCTTCCCCTGGGTCCGCTGGGTGCGGAAAGTGGACCGGATGCAGGGTTGAGGGCACAGGAGCAGGGGAGATGCAAAAAGCCGCTGCGTTGCAGCGGTTCAGCATCTCAGCGTTTCAGGGTCTCAGTCCAGGTTTGTGGTCAGGCGCTTGAGCCCCATTTTTAGCGCGCCCGGGGGTTCAATCTGGCTGAAATGGCTGATTGCTGACGGCTATCTGGAGGTCTACGTGTGGGACAGCATGGCGGAGTGGGTGAGCGCAGCGGAGACGGCCGGGACGCCGCTGTGGGAACTGGCGTTGCGCGCCGAGATGGAGTTGCAGGGGGGGCCGGCCGCGGCCTTGCAGGAGCGGATGCAGCGCCGTCTGGAGGTGATGCGGCGCAGCGTGGAGCAGGGGCTGGCGCAGCCGGTCCGCTCGGTCAGCGGCTTGAGCGGCGGGACGGCATACCAGTTCACGCGCTGGCTGGCGGAGCATGAGCCGCTGACCGGCCCCTGGTTGAGCCGGGCGGTGGCGCGCGCGCTGGCGGTGGGGGAGGTCAACGCCGGGATGGGCCGGATTGTGGCGACGCCGACGGCCGGTTCGGCGGGCATCCTGCCGGCGGTGCTGCTGACTTTGCAGGAGGCGCGCGGCTACAGCGACGCGCAGCTGGTGGCGGCGTTGTTCACCGCCGGGGGCATCGGCGCGGTGATCGTGCGGCGGGCCTCGGTCTCCGGGGCGGCGGGTGGCTGCCAGGCGGAGACTGGGAGCGCGGCGGCGATGGCGGCCGGGGCCGCCGTGGAACTGCTCGGCGGGCGCCCGGCGCAAACCGCGCACGCGGTGGCGATGGCGCTCAAGAATATGCTGGGCCTGGTCTGCGATCCGGTAGCGGGATTGGTGGAAATCCCCTGCGTCAAGCGCAATGTCGGGGCGGTCGCGCAGGCGTTTGTGGCCGTGGAGCTGGCGTTAGCGGGTGTGACCAGCGCCATCCCGGCCGATGAAGTGATTGATGCCATGGCGCAGATCGGGCGGCGGATGGATGAACGCTTCCGTGAGACGGCCCAGGGCGGGTTGGCGGCGACGCCGACGGGGAAACGGCTGGCGGCCAGGCTGCGGGAAACGTAGCGCCGGGCGTCAGGTCTGTGCCTGCGGGCGGGCGCTGCCTGTCGTGGCTTTTTTCAACCACTCCAGAATTTTGGTGGCCAGGGTGTCGCGCGTGCGGTAGTTGACCTCCCAGATCGTCACCGGTGCCAACCGCTTGAAGACATCGCCCTCCGGGTGGGGTTTGGCGATAATCGTGCCGAGCACCACCGCCGGGCCTAAAATGAGCTCCATGAGGGCCTGCCGGAACCGGGGTGAGAGCAATTCCATCTTGCCGATCTCATCCACAATGACGATTTGGCCGGCTGCCGCGGCTTGCTGTAAGGCGGCCACACCCACCCGCTCCAGGACGGCCAGATCCACCCCATACCGGCCCACCTGCGGCACTTTCGGTCCCCGCAAGTCTTTGTGGGAGAGCACGGCGCTCTGCCCATCCAGGGTGATCAGCTGGAAGCCCTTGCGCCCTCCTGGTCCGGCGATCTCTTGCGTGTAGAAGCCGCCGGCGCGGTCGCCCAGAGTCTCCACCACCTGGCGGATGAGGGTGGTCTTGCCGATGCCCGGATCGCCGGTCAATAACAAAGTTTTGCCCATTTGTTTCCTCGGAAAGGGGCGAATAGTGAGCAGGCCATAGAGCGGGCAAGGGGGCATCTGTATTCACCGGTTCCTATTCGCCAATTGTTCAAATCGTCATCAGCAGTATAATCCTTTCACCTGAACTGGCAAGGAGGCATGGTTATGCGGATTTTGATTACCGGCGGGGCCGGCTTTATCGGCTCACATCTTTGCGATCGCTATTTGGCCGATGGGCATGAAGTGATTGCAATGGACAATCTGAGCACCGGCTCGATGGAAAACATTGCGCACTTGATCGGCCAGCCGCGTTTTACCTTCATCAAGCACAATGTCACCCAATACGTCTACGTGGCCGGGCCGCTGGATGTGGTGTTGCATCTGGCCTCGCTGCCCAGCCCGGTGGATTACCTGAATTACCCGATCCAGACGCTCAAGGTGGGGGCGTTGGGGACGCATAATTGTTTGGGGCTGGCGCTGGACAAGCGGGCGAAGTTCCTGTTGGCCTCTACCTCGGAGGTTTATGGCGACCCGTTGATCCACCCGCAACCGGAGACTTACTGGGGCAACGTCAATCCGGTGGGGCCGCGCGGCGTCTACGATGAGAGCAAACGCTTTGCCGAATCCATGACGATGGCCTACCATCGCTATCACGGCGTGGAGACGCGGATTGTCCGCATTTTTAACACTTACGGGCCTCGGATGCGCGCCGACGACGGGCGCGTAGTCCCCAACTTTATCTGCCAGGCCTTGCGCGGCGAACCGCTGACCGTTTACGATGAGGGCGCGCGCACTCGCTCTTTCTGCTTCGTAAGCGATTTGGTGGAGGGCATTGTCCGCCTGGTGGAGGCCAACGAGACCGACCCGGTCAACCTGGGCAACCCGCGCGAGTTGAGCATCCTGGAGTTTGCGCAGGCGGTGCTGGTGGCCACCGGCAGCCGCTCGGAGATCATCCACGTTTACCCAACCGATGAGCGGACGAAAGACGATCCCAAAGTCCGCTGTCCCGATATCACCAAAGCCCGCACGCTGCTGGGCTGGCAGCCGCAAGTGCCGTTGGAAGAGGGCTTACGGCAGACGGCGGGCTATTTCCGCCGCAAATTAGGCCTGGGATGATTAGGAACAGGTTGGTGGCGTGGGTGGAGTACTGAGGCCGGCCACCGATTTTTTCCCAACGGCGCGTCCGGCGGTCCGGGATCGCTTGCGCCTGGGGGTGCTGGGGACGGTTGCCGTCGTCGGCGGACTGACGATCGCTCGCCTGCCGCTGCTCTATGCAGCTCTGGGCGTGGCACTCGCGGTGGTGGCGGTTGGCTCCTTGCTGGAGCCGTTGGTCGGCGTGGGCGCGGCCCTGCTGGCCGGGTTGGCGCGGGCCTGGCTGGCGCGGGCGTTGCCCGCCATCCCGGCTGAGCTGGGACAGGGGCTGTTTTTGCTGGCGGTCGGGACGTGGCTCGCGCGCGGGCTGCTGCGCCGCGAACTGCGGATTCCGCCAATGCCTTTTACCTTGCCGCTGCTGCTTTTTCTGGGCGTGACGCTCCTTTCCCTTTGGACGCCCGCCGATCTCTGGGTCGGTTTTACCGAATGGGCCAAATGGGTCCAGCTGCTCCTCATGGCTTGGCTGGTCTACGACCGGCTCACCGACCCGGCCGCCCGCCCGACCCGCGCCCTGGGGTTTATCCTGGGCGCGCTAATGTTGACGGTACTTTTCCAGGCCGGGCTGGGGCTCTGGCAGTTCGCGTTTCAAAAGCAGGGGCTGACCTACTTCGTCATCAATGACCGCTTCTACCGCGCGTTTGGCACCTTTGAGCAGCCGAACCCTTACGGTGGCTTTATGGGGATGACGGCGGCGCTGGGCGGCGGGGTACTGCTGGTGCTGGCAGGGGAGTGGGTGAGCGCGCAGTGGGGGCGGTGGCGCGGGCGCGACGTATCACGGCCGGCTCACGGGCTGGCCTGGCTGTTGGGGGGAGCGATCATGCTGGCGCTTTGCGGCGCGGCGCTCATCGCTTCCTGGTCGCGGGGCGCCTGGATGGGCTTGGGGGCCGCGTTGCTGGTGCTGGCGGCGGCGCTCCCCCGGCGGGGCTGGTGGGGGCTGGTGGGGGCGGCCGCGCTCGTGGCCGGCGGGGTCGTGCTCTATCAGGCCGGCGCACTGCCGGCGGCGATTGCGTCGCGGCTCACCGGTTTCCTGGAATACACGCGCTTTGAAGATGTGCGCGGGGTGGCGATTAACGACGCTAACTTCGCCGTGCTGGAGCGGATGGCGCACTGGCAGGCCGGCCTGGCCATGTGGCGTGACCACTTCTGGTTGGGGGTGGGACTGGGTTGCTATGAACCGGCTTACCCGCGCTATGCCCTCATCAACTGGCCGCTGCCGCTGGGCCACGCGCATAACTTTTACCTTAATCTGCTGGCCGAAACCGGTGTGGTGGGATTGGCGGCCCACCTGGTACTGTTGTGCGCTTTGTTGGGGCGATTGTGGGGGGCGACCCGCCGGCTCTCCGGCCCGGAGCGCGGCTTGGCCCTGGGCCTGCTCGGCGCGTGGACG
Source organism: uncultured Anaerolineales bacterium (assembly GCA_964437445.1). Lineage (GTDB taxonomy): Bacteria > Chloroflexota > Anaerolineae > B4-G1 > SLSP01 > CAYTGR01. Next base: position 26,806 of record CAYTGR010000004.1, read on the forward strand.
CATTTGATGGTCCATCATGGCGTGGATAATCTGCTGGTGAATAATTTACACCTCTACCTGGGCATTTTATTGGCGTTGAGTGCCTGGGTGAGCGAACGGGCCAGACGCCCTCGCCGGTTTATCGTTGTTACTTCCCCTGAACAGTATCTTCCCTTATAATTAAGGTTGAACATTTCTGTAGGGAACCTTCTACCTGCAGGGCGTCGGCAGTGAGATGAAAATGACTGCCTGACGACATGACAACCAGACTTTTTCAGGGCGAAAATGCAAAAGGAGGGAACATGGAATATCGCCCCTTAGGCCGTACCGGTGTGAAAGTCAGTCCTCTTTGCCTGGGAGCCATGAATTTTGGGATGAAGACCCAGCCTGAGGCGGCTTATGCCATCATTGAGCGAGCGCTGGAGGCCGGTCTCAATTTCATTGATACGGCTAACGTCTACAGTCGCGGCGCCAGTGAAGAAATTGTGGGTGAAGCACTCCAGCGCAGCGGCCGCCGCCACCAGGTGGTGTTGGCGACCAAAGTCCATGGCCGCATGGATGACCGCGATCCCAATATGCAGGGCAACAGCCGCCGTCACCTCATCGCGCAGTGTGAGGCCAGCTTACGCCGCTTGCAAACCGATTACATTGACCTTTACCAGATCCACCGGCCGCAATCCGACATCCCCATTGACGAGACGCTGCGGGCGCTGGATGACCTGATCCGCGCCGGGAAGGTGCGTTACATCGGGACCAGCACCTTTGCCGCCTGGCAGCTGATGGAGTCGCTGTGGGTGGCCAAGGAGCTGGGGTTGAACCGCTTCGTCTGTGAGCAACCTCCCTACCATATCCTGGATCGCCAGATTGAGCAAGAACTGGTGCCCATGGCGCAGACCTATGGCCTGGCGATCATCCCCTGGAGCCCGTTGGCGGCCGGTCTGCTCACCGGAAAATATCAGCGCGGGGGCGAACCGCCTGCCGATAGTCGCCTGGCCGATCCGCGCTCGGCTGGCTGGCTGGAGGATTTCCTCACCGAGCCGGTCTACCAGGTGTTGGATGGGTTGGCGGCGCTGGTGGCTGAGAAGGGGTGCACCATGTCACAGTTTGCGCTGGCCTGGAATCTGGCCCAGCCCGGTATTACCAGCCCGATCATCGGCCCGCGCACGTTGGAACAACTGGACGACAACCTGCGGGCGTTGACTGTGACCGTCACGGCGGAGGACTGTCAGCGCGTGGACGCGTTGGTTGCCCCGAAGACGGCCGTGGCAGCTTTTTACGAAGCCGATTTTGGACCGCATCAATACCGCTGGTAGGCCTGTGCTGTCGCTGGATTGTTTTTTAGTCATCCCTCAATGGATTAAGGAAGGAGTGGATCATGCCCAGCAAACTCGGAATTCACTGTCTGGAACCTGACGGCACGATGCCAACAATACGCGCTTTGGCTCAGGCTGGTGCCATGATGGCGACCGTCAAAGCGGTGGGCGGGGTGGATGTATTGCGTGAGGTCAAAGAAATCAACCCGCAAACAATTACCGTCGGGCGCCTTTTACATGGCACCGAGGGCTTTTACATGGAAGTGCCGCACTTGGAGAAAGATGACCTGCGCGCGGTGGCCCGCGAGATGATAGACCACATTTTGCCGGTCTGGGAGCCGCATCGGACCTATGTGGATTATTGGGAGGTGATCAACGAAACAGATCCAACAGGCGCCGATGGCCACCGCCGCCTGGCCGAATTGATGATTCACCTGATGGATTTCGCTGAACCGGAGGGCTACAAGTTAGGTCTATTTTCCTATAGCCTGGGGGTCCCGGAGTGGGATGAAATTAAGGCCATTGTGGAGACCGGGGTCTTTGCCCGTGCCAAGACGGGCGGCCACGTGCTGGCGTTACATGAGTATGCCAAGCCGATGGATAAATGGTATGGCGAGCCGCTGCCAGGGTTGCCGCGCTATCCTGACCGTGGGCCGTTGGCTTTCCGCTATCGTTGGTGGTACGAGGATTTCCTTAAGCCGCGCAACGAAGTGATCCCTCTGTTCATCACTGAGGCCAACATAGACGAGGATGTACGCCCGGTTTCCAATGCTGATTGGATCCGGCAACTGGCCTGGTACGATGAGGGCCTGCGCAGAGATCCTTATGTTTTGGGTGCGCATCTATTCACCTTGGGTGGGGGCAGCGGCTGGGCCGCATTTGACTTTGAGCGGATGCTGCCGGAGCTGATCCAGCACATTGTGGCGCTGAAAGATACTGTGGATCCCACCTGGACGGAGGTTCAGCGGCCATCAGGCCCGGCGACCCCGGTCCCAATTGTGACAGGGCTGGCAGTGGAAACTCCGGAGCGGCACTATTTACTCTTGCCCCCCGGTGTCAATAGTGCCTGGTTTGCGGCTTGTGCCCGATATTGGGAAAAATTCCAGGTGACTGTGGGATGCAACCGTGATGAAGCCGGTATTACCGGCGCGGTGACGGCTGTGAATCCACAACAATGGCCTGAGGATTTGGTTATCTTCTTCAACCGCCAATATCCCGGCACCCGGTACGACCCTGTTCAGGCAGTGACGCCACAGTTGTTAGAGCAGATATTGGGTCAGCGCGTGGCGAGTGGCAGACGATTTGGGTAAATAAGATGAATAACGGGGAATCTACCCCGTCATCTTTTTGATTTCTCAGGAGGCAATTTTGAATCGTCCGGTGATTGTAGTGCATGGCGGTGCCTGGTACATCCCACCCCGGTTGCACGAGGCTTATCAAGCCGGCTGCCGGCGAGCTGCGCGGGTGGGCTGGGCATACTTGATGAACGGCGGCTCGGCGCTGGATGCGGTGGAAGCTGCCGTGAGCAGCCTGGAGAACGAGACCACCTTTGATGCCGGCCGGGGCAGCTACTTCAATGCCGCCGACGAAGTAGAGATGGACGCGATCATCATGGACGGGCGCACGCTGACCTTTGGGGCGGTGGCGGCCATTCAGCATGTCCTGAACCCGGTGCGCGTCGCGCGGTTGGTACTGGAACGTACACCACACCATTTCATGGTTGGTCAGGGCGCGACTGCTTTTGCCCGAGAGATGGGATTGCTGGCCGATCCGGGGGTGGCAGTTGGTAAACGAGAATTGGAGGAGGAGGAATGGACTCCGCCCGGCGATACGGTTGGGGCGGTGGCGCTAGACCTGAATGGGAATCTGGCGGTGGCTACCTCCACTGGGGGTACGCCCAACAAACATCCGGGCCGGGTGGGCGATTCGCCCCTGGTGGGTTGCGGTGCTTACGCCGATAATCTGGCCGGCGCCGCCAGTGCGACCGGTTCTGGTGAGCATCTCATGCGGGTGGTCATCAGCAAAGCGGCTTGTGACCGGATGGCCGCCGGGATGACGGCGCAACAGGCCGTTGAGGAGGCGATCCGCCTGCTCCAAAACCGGGTGAACGGTTACGGCGGCCTCATCGCCATTGATCGCGAGGGGCGCGTCGGGCTGGCACACAACACTCCCAACCTGACCTACGCTTACCGGCTGCCGGACCAGGAACTTGTGGTCGGGATGAGTTATGCCGGCGGGACAACCGTAACTGGGGATTAGCCATCAGGAGTCAGGGGGGGGCGGCGTTGTTTATAACCTGTATTTGTTCCCTGACTCCTGATTTTTAGGAGATTAACCGTGCCGGAATTCTGCCCAAAATGTGGCAACCTAGTGGTCGATGGAACAGAGCGTTGCCCGGCCTGCGGCGCACGCGTCCAGCCGCGGGTGATGGATAAAGCCACTGGCTTCACCTGGGCCGATTTCTTCAACTACAGCCTGGTTCCCATCGTGTTCGTCTTGATTGCCCTGTTGGTGCCGCTGCTGATCGGCTTGCTGTGCATTTTCTTTGCCAACCGCTGAGCGAATCTGCACCCAGCGTGATACGTGCGGCCTGACCTGGTCGCGTCACGTATGACGGGACGCAGTTCTAACTCATTCCCCGTACTTTCTTCCCCAACTGTACCAGCCGACTGGCCATGGCGTGCTCCGGAACCTGAAACATTTCGCTGAGCTGCTCCAGCGTGACCAGCGGGTTGCGCAGCGCTTTGGTCAACCAGGAGGCCGGAATCAGCAGGCAGATGGCGAAGTAACGGCTTGACTCGTTGTTGAAGGGCAATTGCACCTGAGCCCAACCTTCGGCGCCGCTGCGGCAAATCTCGCGGTAGAGGAGCCGGGCCATGGCCAGACGGTATTCGTAGCGGTGATCGCCCAGGCCGAAAACCAGGGAGAGATCGCCAACATCCAGGCTTTGCAATCCCTCGGGGGGGTGCGCCAGGATTTGTTCCACCGGGACGGGGGGGCGGGTGCAATTGCAGCTGTCCAGCATATTTGAGGCTAATGTCTCAAGCTGCTGTCTTTGTGCGTCAGTTGGTACAGAGGTTGCCACTTAGAGTTCCTCCACCAGGAAGCGAAATTCTTCAAACGGGATCGCGGTCAGCGTTTGAGTTGAGCCCATGCCCAGCGAGTGGATGATCAGCGCCACCTTGGCCGCTGTCGTTGGATCGGGAGCCTCCAGGATGTGCATGAAATCGTACTCTCCCAACAGCACATAGCTGGCGATGCGTTTCACATTGGGGCAATCTGCTCGCAGCCGCTGGCACAGCTCGTCGTCCAGGGTGGCCATCGTTTTGATTTCACCCGGCGCGTGACTGGAAAGCTTGGACAACATCACAAAAATAGCCATCGTCCACCTCCTTCGTCAATAACGTGTTTATAGTGAGGCGCTTGAGCGCCGTCTCGGCCGCGCTTGAGCGTGGCCCTGCAAGCAAACTCCTCTGAAAATAGAAACCAGTTAAGTGGTGAGCAGAGAGCAGCAGGTAGAAGTCCTGTTTCCTGCTCACTGCTCACATTTTCATCCCACCGCTGGTGAACGCCAGGGCATGGGGAATTCCCATGAAAGCCGGATTTACAGAGGGCGCAGAATCTTGTATGCAAATCCGGAATCTGAAATCCCCAATCCGAAATTAGCTCTGGCGGGTGGGGCCATCCTGCGCAATTCTTAAGTTCGCCCAAACTGCTGGGCCAATTGCTCAACAGAAAGCTGTAACACGGTCGGTCGCCCGTGAGGGCAGGTCCGGGGATTAAGGGTCTGTTCCAGGGCCCGGACCAGGGTGGCCATTTCGTCAATGGAGAGGACCTGCCCGGCCTTGATCGCCGCCCGTTTACAGATTCGCCGGACCAGCTGCTCCTCCAACCCGGCCTGGAGGGGAGTGCGGTCACCGTCGCTGGCGGCCAGGTCGGCCAGCAGTTCGCGCGGCGGCATGTTGCGCAGCTGCGCCGGCAGGGCTCGCACCAGAAAGGTCCCCGGCCCGAACGGCTCTATCTCCATCCCCAACGTGTGTAGCGCAGGCAATAGCGCTTCCAGGCGGGCGGCCTCGTCCAGCGGCAACGTAACGGACTCCGGTTCCAAGAGTGGTTGCGCTGCGCTTTGCCCCTGAGTCCAGGCGGCGAGCATTTGCTCGTAGAGCACCCGCTCGTGGGCAGCGTGCTGGTCAATCAGGTACATCCCCTCCGGCCCTTCAGCAACAATGAACATGGTGGCGATTTGCCCCACGACTCGCAGGGGCGGGAGCGCCGGGCGCGAAGGAGCCGGGGCCGCCACCGGGCGACTGGGGGCGGCCGGTGGGGGTGTAGGGAACGCTGCCCCGCCGGCATCCGCCGGGAGGATGAAGGGCCGGTGAACTGCTGCGGAGGGCGACGCTTGCTCTGCCGGTGCCTCGTCCAGCGAGAACTGGCGAGGTTGCAGGGCCGCCAGGCGCGCGCGCAGATCACTGGGCTCTGGCGCGCCAACCGGCGCTTCTGGCTCGGATGGGGGGGCCGGTTGCCAGCTGGCGGTGGTCGGCGCCATTTCCATGACTGTGGCCCGCACGGCGCGTTGCACCAGGCGGAAGATTGCGTCGGCGTCGCGGAAGCGCACCTCCGATTTGGCCGGATGCACGTTGACGTCCACTTCCTCCGGCGGTAGCTCCACCATCACAAACGCCACCGGGAAGCGGTTCACCGGCAGCAACGTGTGGTAGGCCTGGATGATGGCGTAGGTGATCCGCAGATCCTGGATCCACCGCCCGTTGATGAAGAGCGTGATGTAGCCCCGGTCGGCGCGGTGGACGGTGGTGGGGCCGACAAAGCCGGTGACCCGGCCGGGTTGGCCGGCCGTCAACTCGGGGGGGATGCTCAGCAAGCTAACCCCCAGCTCCATCCCATAGACCGCAAGCAGGACCTCGCGTGCAGCGCCGTTGCCCGGCGTGGAAAGCACTGCGGTCCCGTCATGGACGACCCGGAAGGCGACCTGCGGATAGGCAATCGCGTAGCGGGTCAGAAAGGCATCCGTATGCCGGCGTTCGGTCCGTTCGCTGTGCAGAAACTTGCGGCGGGCCGGCGTGTTGTAAAAGAGCTCCTCCACCAGCAATTCGGTGCCAGGCGGACGGCCTAAGGGCGCCTGGGCTACGAGCGCACCGCCCTCCAGCCGCACGCGGATGCCGGTCTCCTCGTGCACACTGCGCGTCGTGCAGGTGACGCGGCTGACCGAGGCGATGCTGGCCAGGGCCTCGCCGCGGAAGCCTAACGTCGCAATCCGCTCCAGATCATCGGCGGTGGTCAGCTTGCTGGTGGCGTGGCGCCGGAAGGCCAGCGGGACTTCCGCCGCGGGGATGCCGCTGCCGTTATCACGGACCCGGATCAGCGCTTTGCCCCCGTCGCGAGTTTCCACTTCCACGCGCGTGGCCCCGGCGTCCAGGCTATTTTCCACCAGCTCTTTGACGACCGAGGCCGGCCGCTCCACCACTTCACCGGCGGCAATGCGGGAGGCTACTTCTTCGGGCAACAATTGGATGCTCATGGTTTGGCATCTATTTTAACCGTATGGGGCGAAATAGCAAGGGGCACATTTCAGTTGTGAAGCAAAAGAAAAATTTATCTACTTTAACTCAAGCTGCTACCGGCTGGATTTTGACCACCGACCCCTGACGGACAGGCCACGATTTGTTCCCCAAAAATCGTCCGTTGTCCGTCGTCTGTGGTCAAAATGCGTGGCAATCCTTACCATAGCCAACAGCCAACTTGTCGGCACGGGGGCAACCTGGGCTACTGAAAGAGGTGATTTGACAAAACGCTTGTTTAGGGGTACGATGAGGCCATCTATAAACTTTTATTTATAAAAACTTTCTTTATACATGACCTATGTTTGTTAGCCCTTCCATGGAAAGCAGCGCTCATTTGCGTTCTTTGGCGACCGAATTGCGGGCGCTGGCTTCTGTCCTGCGGCTGAAGATTCTGGCGGCTCTGGCGGACGGTGAGCACAATGTGACCGATCTGAGCCAGCAATTGCGGGTGAGCCAGCCCTTGCTCTCCTGGCATTTGAACGAGCTGCGGCTGGCGGGCTTTGTGGAAGCCGAACGCGCCGGCCGTGAGGTGCGTTACCGGCTCAACCCGGCCCTGTTTCGTCAATTGACCCAGGATTTAGAGGCCCTCTTGGGCCTGCCGGCTAATGCTACAGCAACAGCAACCATATCATCAATGGAGGTATTGGAAGAATGACGGACCGCAAGATTCGCGTAGCCATCATCGGGGTAGGGAACTGCGCCTCGGCCCTGGTTCAGGGAGTGCATTTTTATCGGGAGGCGCCTGATGATGCTTTCATCCCGGGGCTGATGCACCCCCGGCTGGGTCCCTACCACGTGCGGGACATTGAGTTCACGGCCGCGTTTGACATTGACGTCAGCAAGGTGGGGAAGGATCTGTCGGAGGCAATCTACGCGCCCCCTAACAATACTTATCAGTTCGCGCAGGTCCCGCATCTGGGTGTCCCGGTCTACCGGGGCATGACGCACGATGGTCTGGGCAAGTACCTGTCACAGGTGATCCAGAAGGCGCCCGGCCCGACTGCCGACATCGTGGGAATTCTCAAACAGACGAAGACCGACGTGGTGGTCAATTTCTTGCCCGTGGGCAGCGAGATGGCGACCAAGTGGTATGTGGAGCAGGTGCTGGATGCCGGCTGTGCTTTCGTGAACGGCATCCCCGTCTTCATTGCGCGGGAGGCCTACTGGCAGCGCCGGTTCGCCGAGCGCGGGTTGCCGGTGATCGGCGACGATGTGAAGAGCCAGGTAGGTGCAACCATCCTGCATCGCATTCTCACCCGGCTCTTTGTGGATCGCGGCGTCCGGGTGGACCGCACCTATCAGCTCAACTTCGGCGGCAACACCGATTTCCTCAATATGCTGGAACGCGAGCGGCTGGAATCTAAGAAGATCTCCAAGACCGGCGCGGTGACCAGCCAGCTGCCCTATCCGTTGGATCCCCATGACATCCACGTTGGGCCGAGCGACTATGTGCCCTGGCTGGATGACCGCAAGTGGTGCTATCTGCGGATGGAAGGGACGACCTTCGGCAATGTGCCGCTGAACGTGGAACTGAAACTGGAGGTTTGGGATAGCCCCAACAGCGCCGGGGTGGTGATTGACGCCATTCGCTGTGCCAAGCTGGCGTTGGACCGGCACCTGGCCGGCGCGCTGGTGGAACCGTCAGCTTATTTCATGAAGTCGCCGCCGGTGCAATTCACCGATGACGAGGCGCACGACAATTTGGAAGCCTATATCCACGGCGAACGGGCCGGGACTCTGCCGGCGAAATAAATCTTGTTGGCAAATTGGAGGAGGTCAGGATGGAGCGGGCTGGCGCGAAACGGTACGAGACGTTGACCGACTGGCTACGGGCCCAGGCGGGCGGGATATTGACGCCGCTGGCGCAGTGGCTGGGAAAACTTGGATTTCACCCGAACACGATCACGCTGTTGGGGTTGGGGCTGGCAGTCGCCGTGGCGGCCGTCATTGCCTCGGGCCGCTTGACGCTGGCCGGGGTATTGCTGATCCTGACTTCGTGGATGGATGCTCTGGATGGAGCACTGGCCCGCGCCACCAATTCTAAGAGCCGCTTTGGGGCCTTTCTGGACTCCACGCTGGACCGCCTTTCTGAAGGGGCCTTGCTCTGTGGGCTGCTCGTCTGGGCGTTGCCGCGTGGCTCTGTGTTGGAGATCTACTTGATCTTTGGGGTGCTCCTGGGCTCGGTGATGGTCAGCTACACGCGGGCGCGCGCCGAAGGGGTGGGCTATCAGTGCAAGGTGGGGCTCTTTACGCGGGTGGAGCGGGTGCTGGTGTTGGCGCTGGGGCTGCTCCTGAACTGGATCCGTCCCATGCTGATCGTCATGGTGGTGCTGACCTGGATCACGGTGCTCCAACGGGTCTGGTATGTCTACCGGGAATCGCGGCAGGACCCGTAACCGATCCGGCCTGACTTAGGGCAAGGGGCGAGCTTTGAATAGCTCGCCCCTTGTGGTTGGGAACCACGGACCGCCAGCGGGGGCTGCGGTCAGATTATTGGGCAAAGAGCAGGAAATCCAGATGGGCGTATTCCACGACGCCATCCTGGAGTAGCCGCTGCGCGATCTCCCACTCCTGTCCCGCCGGGACGGCCATCAGCCAGCCGTCCTCAGGGGCCAGCTGCGCCAGCGGCTCCACGGTGTAAGCGCGGAGCGTGTCGGCCTGAGCGGCGAGGTTATGGGCGCGCAGGCCAACGATGAGCCGGCCCGGCACATAGCTCCCCGGCGGAGGTGGGGTCGTCTCTGTGGTCGCTGCCTGGAGCGTGGTCCCGCTCAGCGCGGTTGGCTTGCAGAGCGAACTGGCGCGCGTGGTGCCGGTGATGACTGCGCCCGGCGCATCAATCCGCCCGCAACCGAAATCATTGTCGCGTCCGGCCGGCCCCAGGTCCCTGGCGTTGTCTAAGATGGCTGCCGCGACCTGTTCTGGCGTGTAGGCGGGAGAGCGAGCCCAGACGAGCGCCGCTAACCCGGCCACGAAGGGTGTAGCCATGGAGGTGCCGTCCATGGAAGCGTAATCCGGCGAGGGCCAGTAGGTGCTGTAGATGTCATCGCCGGGGGCAGCGATGTCTACCACGGTCCCGCTGTTGGAGAACCAGGCGCGGGCGTCGTTGGAGTCGGTGGCGGCGACCGTCAACACATAAGGGCAGTTGGCCGGCACGACCTGGTTGGCGTTGCCAGCCTCGTTGCCGGCAGCGACGATGTTCAGGACGCCGTGGTCGTAAGCATACTTCAGCGCATTGACCAGATCGGGATAATTAACGCACTGGAGGTTGTAGACGGGGTCGCTGCCCAGGCTCATGTTGATGATTTTAGCGCCGTGATCGGTGGCGTAGTAGAGAGCTGGGATCAGATCGTCAAAGCTGCCGTTTCCCTCTTGATTCAATACCTTGAGTGGCAGTACCGTGACGTTCCAGCCCAGGCCGGCTACGCCGATCCCGTTGTTGGTCGCGGCCGCAGCGATGCCGGCGACATGGGTGCCGTGACCATCGTCATCCTGAGCGGTGTCGTCGTTGTTGACATAATCCCAATCTATGTCGCTCCGCAGCTGGCCGCTGAGATCAGGGTGGCTGAAGTCAGCACCGGAATCTAACACGGCAATCAAAATCCCCTCGCCCTGAGAAACGCCCCAGGCCAGGGGGGCATTGATTTTGGCCAACCCCCATTGGCTGCCATAAGCCGGATCGTTGGGGGTCACGGGGAGGATGGGCGGGCTGTAAGCGCGCATCACCAGCGGCAGATAGGCGCGGTAGAACGGCGCGTTGGTGACGTTCAAGACCAGGGGGATCCATTTGGGCGTCCCGACGGTGGTCGTTGGGCTGGTCACCGTCACTGTGACCGTGCCGGTGTAGACGCGGACGGTGGCAGTGCTGAAGGTGGTCGGCGTGATCCAGAACGAGTCCGGCGTGGTGCCCAGGGTTGGGGCGAGAGTGTACCAGGTGCCGGTGCTGGCGATCAGCCAGGAGAGCAGGTCGCCGGTGCTGGTGTTCTGGGGGGTCAGCTGCGCCCGGGCCGGCAACAGGAGCCGGTCCGGGATGCTGTAGGTGAACGTGACGACATCCGGCAGACCGCCCAGGGTCGGGGTGAACGAACGGGTCAGCCGGATCGTGTCGCTGGTGACGTGGGTGTTGGTGCCGTCGGTCATCTCGGCCCAGACGGCGTGTTCGCCGGCACTCCAGGGAAGGTCCCAGGTCAGCGTGCTGGTGAACGTTTGCCAGGTGCTCCAGGTGTTATTGTCGTTGCGCAGTCGCATCTGCGGCCAGACACCCTGGCCGTAAATGTAGAGTGAGACGCGGTAATGGTCGGTGGTTGCGGCCTCGCGGTTGATCACCAGCGGGTAGAAACCGGTGCGCCGCCCAAAGTCCTGGGCCCAGTAATAACCATAGCTGCCGCCTTGATAGTAGCCGACCCCGAGTTCCCAATAGCTGGCACTGAGGATATTGTCACGGTGGCCGGCCGTGCTGCTCATCCAGGCATTCATGACGTCGGTAGGGGTGGCGTAGCCGGCGGCGATGTTTTCGCCCAACCATTGCCAGCCAGTATAGTAGCTGGCGATGCGGGCGCTCCAGGCGCAAGTTTTGACTAAGGTGCCGCCGCTCCGGTCGTAGGTATCGTGGTTGAAGTAGTCATCCGCTGCCATGTCGGTGGCGTGATAACGGGTTGATTGGGTCAGCGCCGGCACCAGCTTGAGCGGCGGCAGGTTGCCGTTGGCCAGCCGCTCGGCGTTGACCCGTTCTACGACCTGCTGCTCGTAGCCGGCATTGCTGCTGGGGATTCCATAGACGCCGCCACAACCGGTGTAACAGGCACCCAATTCGCCGCCGGGGGTGGCGGTTACCGGCAGGCCGATGGTGGGGGGTGGGGGGGTCTGGGCTACGCCGGCGGCAGCCAGGCCTAAACTCAAGCCAACCATAAGGATCAGGCTCAACCAGCGGATCTTCATCGCGCACCTCCTCTAAAGTATGAAGGCGGAAAGCGGAAGGATGAAGCAAAATTTTGAGTTTGTAGTGAGGCGCTTGAGCGCCGTCTGCCGCGCTAAAGCGCGTTACTACAAGCCAATTCTCATCCCACCGCTGGTGATCATGGGGAATTCCCTGGTAGGGCACTTCAGTTTGCTGCCAGGGCGAGCTAAAGTTCACGGTACGTTTGCTACGGATTGATTGACCCCTTGACTATCTTTAAAGGATCAGACAGGCGTCCCCAAAGGAAAAGAAACGATACCGTTCTTGCACGGCCTCGGCGTAGGCGCGGCGGATCAACTCTGTTCCGGCAAAGGCCATGACGAGTGCCAACAGGGTGCTGTGCGGCAGGTGAAAGTTCGTGATCATCAGATCTACGACGCGGAACTGAAAGCCGGGGGTGATGTAGAGGTCGGTGAAGCCCTCAAACGGGCTGAGCGTGCGCCAGGCACAGGTCCCCTCGGCGCAGAGCAGGCCCTGCCGGGCGGCGGTCTCTAAGATGCGGACGCTGGTGGTGCCAACCGCAACCACGCGCCCGCCCGCCAATCTGGTGCGGTTGATTTCCTCGGCGACCTCCGGGCTGAGCCGGCCCCACTCGCGGTGAATGGTGTGTGCTTCCACCTCCTCTTCGGCGATGGGGCGGAAGGTGTCCAGCCCGATGTGCAGGGTGACGAAGGCGAAACGGATCCCTTGCTCGCGCAATGCCAGCATCAACTCCGGCGTGAAGTGCAGTCCGGCCGTCGGGGCGGCGGCACTGCCGGGCTGCCGGGCATAGACGGTCTGGTAGCGTTCCGGGTCCTCCAACGGGCGGTGGATGTAGGGCGGGAGCGGCGTGACGCCGAGTGTCTCCAGCCAGGGGTCTACCGGCTCGGAGAAGACCAGCGTCCGCTCGCCGCGTTCGCCGTTGGCGGTGATCTCGGCGGTCAGCGGCGTCGGCTCCGAGCCATGGAAGAAGCGGAGCTGTGTCCCAACGCGGGTGCGCGCCCCGCCGACGAGTGCGCGCCACGCTGCTCCCTCCAGCGGGCGGAGCAGTAGTACTTCTACTTTGCCACCGCCGGGTTCCTTGTGTGCAAAGAGGCGTGCCGGGATGACGCGGCTCTCGTTGGCGACCAGCAGGTCGCCGGGCCGGAGGTAGTCGCCGATCTCGCGGAAGTAGCGGTGCTCCAGCTGGCCGGTGGCACGGTGCATGACGAGTAGCCGGGAGGCGTCGCGTGGTTCCAGGGGGGCCTGAGCAATCAGCTCGGGCGGCAGGTCGTAATCCAGTGCAGTAGTTTTCACCCGTTTCTTAATCCTTTATCTGACAAATCCGAAACTCTCTCCCCGTTACTGGCCATCACTCACTTCTCACTACCGGTCTTCTCTCTCCGCCAACGTCCGCAACCCGACGGTGACCCGGCGCGGGGGTTCGGTGAGCAGGCCGACGCGCTCCCAGCTCTGTCCTAAGCGCGTCAATTTGGTCCGCGAGATGCGGCCGGGGAAGGCACGCAACAACGCCTCCAGCTTGAAGTCGCCACCCAGCTCGTTGACGGCATAGGTGACCAGCTCGCGCTCCAACGGGGTGAGGGTGGGGAAAGCGGCCGGCGGCCGGATGGCCGGATTGAGGATCGCGGCGCGGAGCATCTCCAGCCAGTGGGCAGCATCTTCAATCAGGTAGCCCATCTGGAAGTAGAGCCGGTTGGACCATTCGGCCTCGCCCTCCAGATCGTGAATGAAGGGCGGCGAAGTGGCGAGCGTCCCGTAGGCAGCGAAGGGGAAATCGGCCGCGTTGAAGACACCGACGTTGGGCGAGGCGGCTTCGGCACGGATCACGTCCCAGCGCTGTTCGGTGATGCAATAATCCAGCGCGAAGGTGACTAAGATGCCGCCGGGTAGCCGCCAGTACCAGGCCGCGCCTAAGCGCCCCTGGTAGCCGTCGGCGCGTTGCCCGATCTCGCCCATGATCTGATCGGCCAACGCTAAGGCTTGAAACGAAGGGTAAAAGTGGGCCATAAGGTCTCCTCAAGCTAAGAATTAAGGAGCAGAGATTAGGGCGTAGAGAAGGACATCTTCTGCACCAGCGCTTGTTCCTCTTCCACCGTCTGGAGCTGCCCGTCCAGGCGGGCGTCGCGCAGCGCGGCCAGGATGGCCTTGAAATGCGGTCCCGGTGTCAGGCCAAGAAGGCGCAGGTCATCGCCGGTCAGCGTGGGGTGGACGTGTCGCCAATCACGCCAGTAGCGGACCAGCGTCTCCTGGACCTCCCCTTCGTCGCTGGCGACCCAGCCGACGGCCAGCAACCGGGGCGGTAACTCTTCCAGGAGGGCGACCACCCGGCTGGGTGTTCCCGCCGACGGCAGGACTGCTAAGGCCGCGCGCAGCTCGGGCAGTTGGACCAGCTGCTCACTGTAGAGGCGCGGCAGCATCAAGCGCCGGCTGACGCGGTGGAGCGCTTCTGCCTCCAGCGGATACAGGAAGAGCGCCCACCGCAGGAAGGTTTGGTCGTTGCTGTCCAGTTCCCAAAAGGCCGCGTTCAGTTGCGCCCGGACCCGCTGGCAGCGCGTGCGCAGCCAGCCATTGGCCTGGAGCGCGGGGTCAATGGCCTGGAGCGCGCCAAGCGCCTCCAGTCGCGCCAAGGCGGCCTCGGGCTGTGCCTCGCGGAAGATCAAATCCAGCTCATGGCGGATTCGCCCCCCGGTGATTTTGCTCAGCAGGGGGAGCGCTTCGGCGATCAGCGCCTCGCTGCGCGGGTCCAGGTGGAAGCCGAGCCGCGCCTCAAAACGGGCTGCCCGCAGGATGCGGGTAGGGTCGTCCACGAAGCTGAGGCTGTGCAGTACGCGGAGCACGCCGTTCTGCAGGTCGGCCTGCCCGCCGTAGAAATCCAGCAGCTCGCCCCAGCGGCTCGGATCCAGGCGGATGGCTAAGGTGTTGATGGTGAAGTCGCGCCGGTGCAAATCCTGCTTGATGGAGCTCCACTCTACGGCCGGCAACGCTGTTGGCTCAGTGTAAAACTCGGTGCGGGCGGTGACAAGGTCAATGAAAGCCGGCAGCGGACAGTGGGCTGCGAGAGGAGGGCGGTCTGGGGCCGGGGGTCTGGGGTCCGCCTTGAATGCTTCCCACAAGGCCGGTGGCAGGAGCCATTTGGCGGTGCCGAAGCGGCGGTGGGTGCGGATCTCGCCGCCGTATTGGCGGGCGAGTTGCTGGGCCAGCTGGATCGCGTCGCCCTCCACCACCAGATCCACATCGGTGATGGGGTGATGCAGCAGGAGGTCGCGCACGATCCCGCCGACAAAGTAGAGTTCATAGCGCAGCGTGGCTGCCTCTGTCCCAATGGAGCGGATCAGCGCCAGCAGTGGCGCGGGAAAGGCGACCTCCATTTGCTGGCTGATCAACCGGTCCTCCGCACTGGTCGGCGGTGACAGGCGGATCAGGTCGGTGCGGGTGACGACCCCCGTGACCTGACCATTTTCCACGACGGGGATCTGCCCCCAACCGCTCTGGATCATCTGCGCCCGGACTCGTTCGGCCGAATCTTCCGGGGCGACAGTGACTTCCCCCGGCTCCATGATGCGCCGGACCGGCTGCAAACGCCAGCCGTGTTGTTGCGCCCGATCTACGGCGTTGCGGGTGACCAGTCCGACGACATGCCCGGCGGCATCTATCACGGGGAAGCCCTCGTGGCCGGTGCGGAGCATCTGCTCGGCGATGGTGGAGATGGGCGTTTCCGGCGTGACGGTGCGGACGCGGTGTGACATCAGGTCGCGGACGGTGACGCGCGGGCGGACGGCCGCCGGGAGCCGTTCGCGCAACTCGGCGATCACGGCTGCGACGGAGCGTTCCTTGATGAGCGCGGCGGCGGCCCGCTCGTGGCCGTGCCCGCCGAAGACGGCGGCGATCTCGGCGACGTTGATGTCGTCGGTAGTGCTGCGGGCTACCAGCTGGGTGTTGCCGTCCAGTTCCACCAGGACGAAGATGGCGGAAGGGTCCAACAGGTCGCGCAGTTTGTGCGCCAGCGTGGAGATCTCCTCCGACGAACCGAGGGGGGCCTGCGCCCAGGTCAGCAGCACCGAGTGGCCGCCCAGGTTGAGCGTTTCGGCGTGGTCCAGCAGCGTCTCATAGAGCGCCTGCTGCCCGGCTGAAAGCGGGTGGTGCAGGAACTCGTTGACGATATCCAGGCTGCCACCGCGTTCCAGCAGCCAGGCGGCGGCCCGGATGTCGCGCGGCGTCGTCCCGGCGTAGGAGAGCGCGCCGGTGTCCTCGTAGATCCCGGCGAGCATCAGCGTTGCCTCCACCGGCGTGACGGTGATCAGCCGGGCGGAGAGCGCCTCCACGAGCAGGGTGGTCGTCGCGCCGAGCCGCTGCCCGGTGAAGGTCCAGCCGGGCGGCAGGCTTTCGGGCGGTGTGTGGTGGTCAATGATAGTCACCTGCTCCAGCGGGTTGACCATCCCCCGCACGGAGCTGACGGCCTGAGTATCCACCAGGATCACCCGGCGGATATGCTGGCCGCGCGGGAGCAGCTCTTGCGTGATGAAAGGCAGCTGCGCGCCGTAGAGCACGAGGAAGGCCTGCACGTTGCGGTTGACGTGGCGCGGCAGCACCGGCCGTGCGCCAGGGTTCAGCTTGGCTGCCCCCAGGAGGCTGGCGACCGCGTCAAAGTCGGCGTTTTCGTGCGTCAGGATGATCTGCATGGGGATATTATAGCATGGTTTGCCGTGGAGACTGGAGGCGGGAGACTGAGAAGCTGAAGACCGGTTGCATTTGGCGGTATTGGGGTGAAAATGTCACTCTGGCTAAGTATGGTGGCTACTGGACTTTCCATGCGCAAACAATGGTTCTGGATGGCTCTCTTGCTGCTCGCGGTGGCACTGCGGCTGCCCGCGCCGGATTGGGACGGCGGGATTTCAGCACATCCCGATGAGCTGTACCTGCTGGACGCTGCCGGCCGCGTCGCGCCGTGGGGCGACATTTGTACGGCTGTGCCCCAGTTTCCCTACGGCCACCTGCCGGTTTACCTGGCCACGGCGCTGATCCGGGTTGCACCGGGGGCGGATCCCCTCTACGCGGCGCGGCTGTTCTCCGGCCTGATCGGTGTGCTGCTGGTGGCGCTGGCGGGCGCGTGGGGGAGGCAATTAGGGGGCGACCGGGGTGGTCTGCTCGCGGTAGCGTTGTTGGCGGTCGCACCGTTCCCGCTCCAGCAGGCGCGTTTTTACACGGTGGATCCGCTGGCTGCGGTCTGCACGGCGGCGGCGCTCTTGGCGGCGGTGCGGCGGCGGTGGGGCGCGGCGGGCGCGCTGACCGGGCTGGCCGTCGCGTGCAAGGTGACGGCCGGGTGGGTGCTCGTGCCGGTGCTCGTCGCCGCCTGGCTGTCCGACGATCTTCACGCTTTACGTTTTACGCTGCACGTTTCACGCTTTGTGTTTCACGGGTTGCGGGTGGCACTGGCCGGTGCGGCGGCTTTCGCGTTAGTTTCCCCCTGGGCGCTGCTGCGGCCGGTCGCCTGCTGGGAAGGGCCCTTGATCCAGCTGGGGGTGGTGGCGGGGCGGTGGGATTTCCCCTACACGCGGCAGTACACCGGGACGCTGCCCTATCTCTATCCGCTGGCGCAGCTGGCGCTCTGGGGCTTGGGGCCGGGGGTGGCGGTGGCCGGGCTGGGAGGACTGGGGGCAGCGTTGGTACACTGGCGGCGGTTGCCATCGGCGGCCCGCGTCGCAGCGACCTGGATGGGGCTCTTTTTCGCCGTTACGGCGGGACTCTACGTCAAGTTTCCGCGTTACCTGTTGCCGATTTATCCGCTGTGGGTGGCGTGGGCGGCCCGAGCGACCCCAGATCACGGACCATGGACCACAAGTAATAAGCTGGTATGGTCTGTTGTCTGTTGTTTGTGGTCTCTGGCCGTGATCGCGCTCACCGCACTGCCAGGGATCGCGCAGTTGACCCTCTATGCCCGGCCCCACCCCTGGGTGGCCGCGTCGCGCTGGCTCTATACGAATTTACCACTGGGGAGTACGATTGCGGTGGAGGCGTGGGACTATCCGCTGCCCGTGTCGTTGCCGGAAGGCGACGTGAGCCGCTATCGGCAAGTCACCTTGCCCGTGATGGACGAGGAGTCGCCGGAGAAGGCGGCGGCGTTGGCGGCGGCGCTGCGCGAGGCCGATGCAATTGTGCTCGCCAGCCCGCGCGGCTACGGGTCGCTGGCGCGCCAGCCGGAACGCTACGCGGCGACGTTAGCCTGGTACCGCACGTTGCTTACTGCGCCGGGCTGGGAGACGGTCGCCTTTGGGCGCTGTCCGCGCTTAGGCCCGCTGCCGCTGAGTGACGATCCGCTCGCCGACGCCGGGCTGCCCGCGCCGTTGACCCTGGCGGCGCGTTGCGGCGCACCCTATGTGCTGCGCTTGCCGCGTTTAGACGAAAGCTTCCGCGTCTATGATGCGCCGGCAGTCCTGGTGCTGGTGCGGCGTGCCGCCACCT
>CAYTGR010000004.1:45168-85655 GCA_964437445.1 uncultured Anaerolineales bacterium
TTCCGCGTCTATGATGCGCCGGCAGTCCTGGTGCTGGTGCGGCGTGCCGCCACCTTGTGTTCTGCGTCTCGGCGGTAATAGGCTTTTTGCAGTGGACTCACTGATAGTCTTTAAAAAACAATTTCGTGTATTCGTGTCCGATTCGTGGTAAGTGACCGGCCCGGCACTGCTGCCGGGCCGGTATGCTTGGAACGGAGGGCTAACGGTTTTCTTCGGCCTTGACCCACCAACGGGCTGCAAACGGCAGCAACAGCCATTGGAGCACGGCGGCCGGCAGGCCCGGCAGCAGGGTGGCCTGCAGGAAGGGCTGGGTGACAGCCGTTCCCAGGAGTAGCGTGACGGCCAGGTAGGCCAGGCGGCCGGCTACCAACGCGGTGGCGAGCGCCGCCCAGGGATTCCAGCGGGCCTTTTCGCGCAGCAGACCGGCAACGAGGCCGTAGACGGCCAGCTCCACGGTCATGACGGGCAGGTAGGCGGGGCCCGGCATCCCGGAGGTCAGGAAGCTGGCGGCCGGCGCGAGCGCTCCCACCAGCGCCCCGCCAACCCAGCCATAGGCCAGCCCGGCGAGAAGCACCGGCCAGTGCATCGGCAGTAGATAGAGCACCGGCAGCCCCAGCCGGTGGGAGATGGCCGGCAAGGCAACGGCCACTGCGATCAAGCCGGCCTGAAACAATAACGGGCGGACGCCCAGAGCCGGTAGCGTGGTCCGGCGGACGGCCACGGTTTCATGGAGTGAACTCATCACGACCTCCTTATAATTCTTATAATTATTATTGTAACCCAAGTTGCTACCTATCATTGGTAAGGGGTACGGCTTCTTCTTGACCACTGACCACAGACCACCCTATTTTAACCGCTGGTCGTCTGTGGTCAGTCGTCCGTGGTCTCCTGGTAGTGCAGGTGGCAACTTGAGTTATTGTAGATATAGATCGTCCAAATTATTTCACGGCCCAATCTTACCGCAAAAAGTGCCTGGCGGCAAGGCCGATAGTTATATGGCCCGGCTCAGGCCGCCATCCACCAGCAGTGTGACGCCGGTAATGTACGAAGCGGCCGGTGATAGCAGGAAAGCGGCGGCACGGGCGAACTCCTCCGGCGTCGCCATCCGGCCCAGCGGCACGCCCGCGGTGATCCTGGTCGCTTCCAGCTCCGGTGTCGTCCCACTGCGGGCGGCGCGATCTTTGAGCAGCTGATCCACCCGCTCCGTCAGCGTCCAGCCCGGCGCGATGGCGTTGATGCGGACCCCTTCCGGCCCCATTTCCAACGAGAGGCTTTTGACCAGGCCGATCAGCGCCAGCCGCAGGCTATTGGAGAGGATGAGGTTGTCCAGCGGGTAGCGGACGGTGACCGAGGTATTGACCAGGATATTGCCGGCGTGCGCTGCGCGCAGCACCGGCAACGCCGCGTAGATCAGCCGGACAGCGCTGTCAATGGTCAGGCGGGAGGCGGCTTCCCAATCGGCGGGCTGAAAGTCCACGAACCGGCCTGGTTTGGGGCCGCCGGCGTTGACGAAGAGCGCGTCCAGCCGCCCGAACTGTTCCAGCGTCATCGCGACCATCTGATCGGCGGCGGTGGGATGGGTCACGTCGGCGACAATGGGCAACACCGCTGCGCCGGTCTCTTCTTCCAGCCGGCGGGCGGCCTCCAGCAGCGTTTCCTCCCCGCGGGCGCAGAGCGCTAAATGCGCCCCCTCCTGGGCCAGCGCGCGGGCCGTGGCATAGCCCAGCCCCCGGCTGGCGGCGGTCACAAGTACGACCGAATCCTTCAGTTGTAAATCCATGGTGACCTCCTTCAAACGTAGTAACGGGTGCGGGGGGAGTAGTGGGCCGTGACCATTAACCCGAATGACTGTTCACCGGTCACTCCTCCCGTCAAATCAAACCGCTAACAGCGCCAGACCACCGACAATTAGCACGGCCCCCCCCACTTTGGGCCGGGTGAGCGTCTCTTTCAGAAAAATAAGCGCCAGGAACAGGACGAAGAGTGGCGTTACCTCACTGACGGCGTTGACAATGACCGGGTTGCCCAGCCCCACAGCGACCAGGAAAGTCAGCCACTTGGCGATGACGAAAACGGCCCGTCCGGCCATCAGCCCTAAGGCCCGAGGCGTGATCCAGCCCAGGCGCGGGCGGAGTAAAAGCGCCGTCAACAGTGCAATGATCGGCGCCCGGACAAAGTAGTAGGTGAAGGGGTTGGCGTAGCCCCGGTTGAGGATCACTTTGACGAGATAGACGTTGGCGCCAAACAGCAGAGCCGTCAGCAGCGGAAACACTGCCCGTTGCCAGGGATGCCGGGGCGACCGGGAGCCGACCGCGCCCTGGCTCCGGCGTAGCTCTAAGTTCAGTACGGCAATCCCCGCGACTGTAATCACCACGCCCAGGCCGTTCAAGACGGTGACCTGGGTCGGCAGCCAGCGGCTCACCAGCGGGGCCAGCAACAATGTGAAGAGCGGCGAAGTGGAAAGCAAGGCGCTGGCTGTTCCGGCCTCCGCCAACTCAAAGGCGCGGAAGTAGAAGTAGTTGGCGGCACCATCTATCACCGAAGCGGCGACCAGCGCCGTGATCGCCGGCAGGGTAGGGGAGAGTTGAAAGAAAAACGGCGCGGCAGGCAGCAGCAGCACAAAGAGCAGCGCGAAGTTCAGGCTCAGGTAGTCGCGTGTGCCTGCCAATTTCAGCACCACTTTGGCGGCAACGTTGGCGATGGCCGCCGCCAGGGCCGAAGCCAGGCCGAGCAGCAGGGGGAGCGTCATGCCGGTCCGGCCGGTACCAGTTCAAAGCGCAGTTCGGTCTCCCCGATGCGCAGCCTGTCGCCGGTGGTCAGTACGACGGGCTTATCCAGCCGTTCGCCGTTGAACAGCGTGCCGTTGTGGCTTCCCAGATCCTCCAGCCACCACTGGCCTTCGCGCCAGAAGATGAGGGCGTGGTGGGCCGAGGCGAAAGGGTCGGCCAGGGGCAGATCATTGTCCTCGGCGCGCCCCAACGCGGTCACCGGGCGCAATGGGAAGGGCGGGCCTGGCTGTGCGCCTCGTTCTACAATCAAGGTGGCGGCGGCGGGTTGCGGGGGCTGCACCATGACCCCCTGGCGGAGCTCGCGCCAGAGGGTGTAAAGCACCACGCCCAGGAAGGCATACAACAGCAGGGATAGCAGCAGGCGGAGCGCTAATAACAATTCGGCCATTTCACGCTCCGGTAGCGGGGTAAGGCTGCGTGCCGTGATCTTTGGCGCGCTGTTCCGGTGGCTCTTCGGCGTAGATCAGCTCCACGCCAGCGAGTGAGATTACATCGCCGGGGCGCAGCACGATCTCCTGGACTGGGATGCCGTTGGCCGCGGTCCCGCCACTGCTGCCCAGGTCCTGGAGAATGTAGCGGTTGTACCGGCGGCGCAACTGGGCATGGTAGCGCGAGACGCGGCGGTCCTCCAGAATCAGGTCGTTATCCAGCGCCCGGCCGATGCGCACGATGGTCTGGCACAGGTCAAACGTGCGCCCACCCTGGATGATGAGGTAGGCGTGGGGGTGGGCCTGTTTTTCCTGCTGCAACATCATTTCTAACTGGTCAACGGCCAGATCGCGGGTCTCGCCCGGAGCGGCCGGCTGTTGCGTCGGGGTGATCCGGACGGTACGCGGTGTGAGCGTGGCATCGGCTTGCAAAATAATGGCGGGCGGCTCGCGCAGGCGCAGGCCGAGCCGCCCGCTCAGCGCGTTGAGGGCCACCCCCAGCTGGCCGGCCAGGTCCGGTTGTTGCCCTTGCAGTGCGGCCAGATCGTCGGGGTTGAGGGCCACTGTGTAGCGGCCAGGGACTTCAGGGACTCCCTCGGCGCTGGAGCGTTCGCCGTCTTCCAGCGCGCGGACTAAGTGGGCGGCTACGTCCTGGGGCAACAGTCGCCCGGCGAACAGCCGCACGAACGGTTCCTCTACCAACTGTGCAATCCAGGTTTCCAGGCGGTCCAGGCGGTTCATGGAGGGCATTATAGCCGGAAATGCGCGAAAGGCGAATGGCCACCGTCAGCCGCCCGCGGTCAACTGCAGGACCTCATCCATGCCCATCAGCGGAGTACGGAGCAGCGTGCGGGCGCGGGAGCAATCCAGGGTGCAATCCAGGGGGCGGACGAGGCCGCTCTCGCGGCTGCGGGCGGCGATGACCGGAGTGGCATCTACGCCGTGGCGGCGTAGGAGCCGCACGCCGATCTCGTAGCGCGAGAGGATTTGGGCCCCGGCTACGTGCAGGAGGCCGGTGAACGGCGACGCGACCAGCTCCAGCAGCGCCGCGGCCAGCGTCTCTACCCAGATAGGGCAGCGCAGCTCGTCGGTGAAGAGCTGCACCGGCCGGCCGGCTTGCAGATCGGCGATGACGTTGCGCATGTGCCGGTCCGGTCCCGGCGCCCACCCGTAGATGAGCGACGTCCGCACGATCAACGCCGGGGCGCCGCTTTCCAGAATGGCGGCTTCGGCGCGCGCCTTGCTGCGCCCGTAGGGAGTGATGGGGTTGGGCGGGTCGGTTTCCACGTAGTGGCCCTTGACGCCGTCAAACACGACGTCGGTGGAGAGGTGGATCAGGCGCACCCCCAGCTCGGCGGCGGCGCGTGCAACGTGACGGCTGCCCTCTACGTTGACCGCCTCAAAGTCGGCCCCAACGCCGGGGTTGAGCGCGGCGGTGTGAATGATGGCGGCTGGCCGGACGGCAGCGACCAGTGCCTGGACGGCAGCCGCGTCGCGTACATCCAACGGTTGCCAGGTCACGCCGGGGGTGGCTGCCGGATGGGCGTGGTAAGTGGCCGTGACGTCGTAAGCGGCTTGAGCTTGCCGGACAAGCGCCTGTCCCAGGTAGCCGCTCCCGCCGGTGATGAGCAGGCGGGGTCCAGGAGGTGCAAAGGTGGGCTGCATTTTCAACGCTGCCTGGTTCAATCGTTCTTGTGCCAATCCAGAACCGCGCCGGTAACCCGTCCGGCCGCCAGCCCAAAGAAGATGACGACACCGGCCACGTAGGGGGTCCAGTCGGCTTTGACTGTTTGGAAGATGACGATAGCGATTGCCAGGCCGATCAGCAGCCCGATGATCATCCAGAACCAGGCGGCCGGCAGATCACGAATCAGCCCTGGCAATGTGGTTTTGCGATAGCTGCCCTGGTAATGGGTGGCCAGCCGCTGATGGGTACTCTGCGCTTTTGGGGACGGATCGCGGGCCGACAACTGCTCCTCGCGCAACCGGCGCAACCGTTCTTGTTCCTGGTCATGGCTCATGGCTCATGGCTCCTTGCCCATAACGGGTTTGTCGTGAGGCGCTTGAGCGCCATTTGCGCCGCGTTGAAGCGCGGCACTACCAGCCTGTTTCAGGTCACGCCAGCAGGAAGGCCAGCGGGATTTGTACCCGGACCCGCCAGGCCCGCTCGGAGTGTTCCGCGCCCTCAAATTTTTGGGTGAGCCAGTCACTCCCGGCAATATAGCCGGCCGCCTGCACCAGTTCGTCCATCAGGCGCTGGTAGGGTTCATAGTCAGCGTCCAACGTGGTGGTGCCAAAATCAAAATAGAGCTTGTGGCGGCCCGCGTGCGGTAAGACAGCGCCGAAGTAGCGCACCAGCGGTTCCTGACCAATTGGCCAGTGGGTGGAAAGGCAGCCCGCGCCGCCAAAGATGTCGGGATACTCTGTCAGGCCGTACAGGGAGATCAACCCGCCCATGCTGGAGCCCATGAGGAAGGTATGGGGCTGATCCGGCAAGGTGCGATAAGTAGCGTCTATGAACGGCTTCAGTTCGGTGGTAATGAAGCGGAGATAGGCATCGGAAAGCGGTTCGCCGCCGCTTTTTTCCAGGAAGGCGGGTAACAAGGGTTGGCCCTCCGGCAGGGTCAGCGGGCGGGCGGGCATGTACTCGCGCAGGCGCAGGGGACTGTTCCAGATGCCCACGATGATCGCGCCGGGGTGGCCGGTTTCCCGGCAGAAGTGCAGCAGGGCCTCATCCATGCCCCAATCTACCCCGCCATACGAAGTCGCCGGGTCAAAGAGATTCTGCCCGTCGTGCATGTAGATCACCGGATAGCGCACGGTGGGGGAGGTGAGGTAGGCCGGTGGATACCAGACATCCACGTGCCGGGGGCTGATGTACCGTGAGCCAAAGTCGGCGTGGCGGATGAGCGCGCCGGTCCCGTCAGAGAAAGGTAGCAAGCTCATAGGTTCTCCTTGTAGTAGCGGGTGAACTGTCATGAGTGATTATACTGGGTGAGCCGTGAGCCGTGAGCCGTGTTGGGTGAGCAGTCATTACTGACCATGAATTCTTGCTACTGCTCTCTGCTCCCTGCTCTCCGCTTTCTTCTCACTAATAACATTCTAAAAGGGGTTGGCGGTTTTGGCAAACGGCGGCCGGGCTTGTCCCTGCTTTTCCCTGCGGTATAATGCCTCTCATGCAACGTCATCCTCTAAGATGGTTCATGGTGGGGTGCCTCGGCGTTCTGCTCGCTGCGTTGGGCGGTTGGCAGTGGGTGGCCCGCCAGCAATTCCTCCAGCGCGGTTGGCCGGATGAATTCCCTGCGCCGATAGCCGATACAGGTTTGCCGCCGGTCTGCGTCAACGCCGCCTTGGAGCAGTACGAGGGTGAGCGGCTGGATTGGGCGCTGGGCCTGATCGCCGAAGGGGGGATCACCTGGGTGCGCCAGCGTTTTCCCTGGAGCGAGCTGGAGCCGGAGCCGGGCGTCTTTGATTGGGCGCCCTGGGATCGCCTGGTGGCAAGCGCCGTGAATCAGGGTGTGCAGCTGATCGCCGTGCTGGATTCGCCTCCGGCCTGGGCCGGGATGCCGCCCGATCCAGAGGCGTTTGCGCGCTTTGCGGGCGCGTTTGCCAACCATTACCTGGCTCAGCTGAGCTACTATGAGCTTTGGCGCAATCCCAATTTAGGGGATACCTGGGGCGGGCAGGCCAATCCTTACGCCTATGCTGAGCTGCTGGCCCACGCGGCGCCGGCCATCCGCGCCGCCGATCCCGAAGCCCGCATCATTCTGGGGAGCCTCGCCCCCAACGTGGAAAACGGCCCGGTTAACTATTCGGAAACTCGTTTTCTTGAGATCCTCTATGCCACCGGGGCCGCGCCCTATTTTGATGTGGTTTCCGTCCAGCCCTATGGCTTCAACACCGGGCCGGAAGACCGCCAGGTTGAGCCGGAGCTGCTGAATTTCTCGCGCCCCATCCTGATCCATGAGTTTCTGGTCGCGCACGGTGAGGGTGACAAGGCGCTGTGGGCCAGTGATTTCGGCTGGGATACCGCTCCGCCGGACCCGCAGGCCCCGCTGTGGGGCAAGGGGGTGGACGAGGCGACGCAGGCCGCTTATCTCACCGGCGCGCTCACCCGCGCGGAGCAGGAATGGCCCTGGATGGGTGTGCTGTGCATCAACAACTTCCAGCCCCGCCCGGCGACGGCTGGCCTGACTGTGCCCGACGCCGAGGAGCATTGGGGCTTCGCCCTGGTGGGGCCGGATGGGCAACCGCGCGCCGGTTTTCAAGCCGTGCAGGCCTGGGCGACCCGCGAGCGGGTGGCCGGACCGGGGGTCTATCCCGGCGGTACGCCATTTGCTACCTTTGAAGGCTCCTGGCGCTTGGGGCCACTCGGCGCCGATATCGGCGTGGAGGGGCCGAATCGGGCAACGCTGATATTTGAGGGGACCGGCGTGGCGCTCACCGTGCGGCGCGGGCCGTACCAGGCCTTCTTGTTCGTCACGGTGGATGGGAAGCCAGCGCCGGCACTGCCGCGCGACGAGCAAGGCCGCGCCTTTGTGGTCCTCTATGACCCGCTGGCGGCGATCGCCACGGTGCCGCTGGCTGAGCAGCTCCCCTACGGCCGCCACACGGTGACGGTGACGGCCGACCGGGGCTGGTATCAATGGGCGCTGGCCGATTGGCGCGTCACCGATCAGCCTGACCCTACCCCCTTCTATGCCGGTCTGGCCCTCTGGGGGCTGCTGGGCGTGGCAGGGAGCGTGCTGGCGGTGAGTTCCGGCCGCCGCGTGACATGGCGGGCGGTCGCCCCCCGGCTCACGGCAGCTGGCGCACGGCTCGGTGCGGCGGGCCAGGTGGTGTTGACAACCGGGGTGGGCATTGTTTTCGCCTTCGCCGCCTGGCAGACCTGGGCGCAAGGGGCCTTCCGCCGTTTGGGCGAGGGGACCGGCCTGGCTGCCGTGCTGCTGGCGGCGGTGCTTTTCTATTTTTCACCCTGGCTGATCCTGGCCCTGGGCAGCGGGGCGATACTCTTCCTGCTGGTTTTTCTACAGCCTGAGCTGGGCCTGGCGCTGACTATCGCCGCCGCGCCGTTTTATCTATATCCCCTTTCGCTCTTTGGCAAGACTTTCTCGCTCTCGGAACTGGTGTTGCTGCCGACACTCGCCGGTTGGGCGGTCGCGATTAGCGGTCAGCGGTCAGCGGTCAGCGGTCGGCCGTCAGCCGCCAGCGATTTGTGGTCTGTGGTCTGTGGTCTATGGTCTGTGGTCCGCGGCTCCGTGCTGGCCTTTGTGCTGGTGGCGATTGCTTCCACCTTGCAGGCCGAGTTCCGCCACGAGGCGCTGCGCGAATTGCGGCTGGTGATCCTGGAGCCAGTGCTCTTTTACGTGGCGCTGGTCACTTTGCCCATGACCCGGCGCGAGCGCTGGCGCATCGTGGATTTTTTCATCTTGAGCGCGGTCATCGTGGCGGTGATCGGGTTGGTGCAGTATTTCCTGCTGGGAGACGTGATCACGGCGGAGGGAGGAATCCGGCGGCTGCGGAGCATTTACGGCTCGCCGAACAACGTGGGACTTTATCTGGGCCGGGCGTTGCCGTTCCTGTTGGTGGTGGCGGCGAGTCAGAAAGAGTCAAAGCATCAGAGTATCAAAACCTCAACGGGGCAACGGATCAGGGCGTACGGGCGGGCGTGGCTGGCCGACCGGCGGCGCGTGCTCTATGCGCTGGCCTTGCTGCCCGTCGGCGCGGCGCTGGCGTTGAGCCTCTCCAAAGGGGCCCTGTTGTTGGGGGTGCCGGCGGCGTTGATGATGTTGGGCTGGCTGGCCGGGGGCCGCTGGCGCAAGGTGACGCTGATCGCGCTGGTCGTGCTGGTTCTGGCGCTGATTCCCCTTTTCAGCACCCCGCGCTTTGCCAGTCTCTTGAATCCCACGCAGGGAACTACTTTCTTGCGGTTGGCGCTTTGGCGCAGTGCTTTCCTGATGGCCCGTGATCATCCGCTGCTGGGCGTGGGGCCGGATAACTTCCTCTATGCTTACCGCACCCGCTATGTGATGCCGAGCGCCTGGGAGGAGTTCAACCTCTCGCACCCGCACAACTGGCTGCTGGATTTTGCCGCCCGGCTGGGGCTGCCGGGCCTGGCGGTCTTTTTCTGGTTGCAGCTTGTTTTCTGGCGTCGGGCATTGCCGCTGCGTCACCATCCTGACCGTGAAACGCGCGTCCTGGCGCTGGGCAGCATGGGCTTGATGGCCGATTTGCTGGCGCACGGGCTGGTGGATGCGTCATATTTTGTCGTTGACCTGGCGTTGGTTTTTTTCCTGGCGTTAGCGATGGTGCAAGGGGGGACGGCAGACGGTAAAAAGGGCGAAGAGTTTGAGAGTCAGGGTTTCGCAACCGGGGAAGGAGGGGAAGGGCAATGAAAAAGACAGTCCCGCGTCTGGTGATCGTGGTGGGTCTGGTCGTGGTGCTGGTTGGGGCTGGCTGGCTGTGGGGGCGGCTTCAAACGGCAAAAGTTGAAGTCCCCATTCAAGTGGGGCCGCTGCTGCCGCAGCCGACGCCCACGATCTACCCCAGTCCCGTGACCGTGCTGGAGCGGGTGCAGGGGCTCAGCCGGCTGGAGACGGCCTCCTATCACATGGAAAAAGTGATCACCGCTGAATCGGGCCAGGGGCCGTTGGGTTTTCTGTTTGGCGACAAGATGCTGCTGATTGCCTACGGTCAGGTCATCGCCGGCGTGGACCTGAGCCGCATTGGGCCGGAGAGCGTCCTGACCACGGATGATGGCACGGTTTATCTCAAGATGCCGCCGGTGGAAGTTTTCCTTTACACGCTTGACAACCAGCGCACCTACGTTTATAACCGGCAAACTGGCCTGGTGGGCATGAACCCGACGTTGGAGACGGCGGCGCGGCAGGAGGCCGAACGGCTGATCCTGGAGGCCGCGCTGCAAACCGGGCTGTTGGAGGAAGCGGACCGCAATGCCCGGCAGGTGCTGCGGGCGCTGCTCCTGGCGATGGGCTTCCAACATGTGGTCTTTGTGGAGGTGATGCCGACGCCCACGGTGACTCCTACCTTGCTGCCAGCCAGCGTCACCTTCACACCGTCGCCTTGAAAGATTCTGTGCTCTGCGGTGAGTCTTGGCAAGAGAATTCCCCATGCACTGGCGTCTGCCAGCCGTGGGATGAAAAAGTGAGCAGTGATGCGTCTCAAACAGCGACCTGAGGATTTCCAGGTGGCCGAGCTGCTCCGGTTGCCGGAAGGGAGCGGCCCGTATGCCTATTACCGGGTGGAAAAGCGGGGGCTGGCGGCGTTGGAATTGCGCACGGCGCTGGCTGCCCGGCTGTCGCTGCCGCCCTCGGCGGTGATGCTGCCGGCCTTGAAAGATCGGGAGGCGGTCACACAGCAGTATGTCAGCGTGCGGGGGCATGGGCCAGCGCAGGTGCAGGGGGCGGGGTTTGTGGCCCGGCGTGTGGGTTGGGGACCGCGCCCGCTCCGGCCCGGTGATCTGGTGGGCAACCGCTTTACATTGGTAGTGCGCGATCTGGGGGCGGGGGAAGCCCAGGCGCTGGCTGATTCCCTTGTCCGGCTGAGTCAGGCCGGGCTGCCCAACTACTTTGACGAACAGCGGTTTGGTTCCCTTGCCGCCGGCGGGTTTATCGGCAAGGTGATCTTGCAGCGCGACGCCGAGCAGGCGCTGCGGCTGTATTTGAGCGCGCCGATGATGGGCGACCCGCCACCGGTGCGGGCTTTCAAGCGCGAGGCCCAGGCGCACTGGGGGGAGTGGTCGGTACTGTTTGACCTTGCGCCGCGCCCTTCCAATTTCCGTAGCGTGTTGACCTTTCTCAGGGATCATCCGGCGGATTACCGCAAGGCGCTCAATCTGATCCCGGCCCGGCTGCTGGCGCTTTATCTGGCCGCCTACCAATCTTGGGTCTGGAATCGGATTCTGGGGCGACTGCTGGCGGCGGACCTTTGCGTGGAGATTGCCGGGGTGCAACTGCCGGTGCCGCCGGCCCGTCCAACTGGCCCGGCCCGACTGGCACTGCCCGCTGCCGGCGCAGTCTATCCGCCGGAACAGCAACCGGCCGTGACTGCCGTGCTGGCGGAAGAAGGGCTGGCGCTGGCTGACTTCAAGGCCCGGCTGTTGCGTGACGCCTATCTGCCCAAGGGCGAGCGCGAGCTCTGGGTCACGCCCGGCGAGCTGGTGGCCGGTGTTGCGGTGCCCGACGAGCTTTCCCCTGGTCGCTATGCGCTGCCGGTTACTTTCACCTTGCCGCCGGGGAGCTATGCCACGCTGGTGATCAAGGTGGCTGCCATGGAAGGACGAAGATGAGCGAGATACCGTATGTGATTCCGCTGGGGGTGGCGGCGGCGCTGCCCGATGCGGAACATGCTAATGCCTATCTGGCGGTGACGTGCGGCGACCGTTACTGGCTGATAGATTGCGCTGATGGCCCCTTGCCCCGTTTGTGGCGCGCCGGCCTGGATCCGCTGGCGATCCAGGGGGTGATCCTCACCCATTTCCATCCCGATCACGTCTACGGGCTGCCGGCCTTTTTGCTGGGACTCTGGCTGTTGGGCGAAACACGCGGCTGTCCGCGTCGGGAGCCGCTCTGTCTCTACGCTCGCCCTGAGGTGCTGACACGGGTGGAACAGCTGGTGGCGCTCTTTGAGCCGGAACGCTGGGCTTCCATGTATCCTCTGGAGTATGTGCCGGTCACACCAGAAGTGGGGGCGGGGCTGGCAGAGGATGAAGATTTTGCTATCACCGTAGCGCCTACCCGGCATTCCGTGCCGGCGTTGGCAGTCAAGTTTACCGAACGGGTCGGCGGGCGGAGTTTCGTCTATTCCAGTGATACCGAACCCTGTCCTGAGGTGGAAGCGCTGGCGCGCGGCGCGGCCCTGCTCTGCCACGAGGCCACCGACACTCCCTATTATCACAGCCGACCGGCTCAGGTTGGCGCGCTGGCTGCGCGGGCCGGCGTGGCGCAGCTGGTGTTGATCCATTACGAACCGGCGCGGGCAGCCTATCTGCTGGCCGAAGCTCAGCAGACCTTTGGCGGCCCTGTAACTCTGGCCGAAGAAGGACGCTGGTATGCCTGGTGAACAGTCGGTACAGCTGACCGGTCAGCAGCGTGTGGCGCGCGCCGCTGTTCTGGTCACGCTTTTGTTTGCCCTCAGCCGTATCCTAGGGCTGGCGCGCACGGTCGTCTTCGGCTTCTATTTCGGCACCGGCCCGGAGATGGACGCTTATAACTACGCGGCCCGGATCTCGGAGTTGCTCTTCAACGTGGTTGCCGGGGGGGCGTTGGGTTCGGCGTTCATCCCGATTTTCACCGGGCGACTGACCCGTGAGGACCGGCGCGGCGCGTGGCAGCTGGCGGCGGCGTTGATCAATTGGGTGCTGGCTTTGCTGGCGGCGTTGAGCCTGCTGGCGGCGCTCGGCGCGCCGTGGTTGATGCGGACGGTCATCGCTCCCCAAGCGGAGCCGGCCATCCAGGCCCGCGCGGTGTTGTTGTTGCGGGTGATGTTGCTCACGCCGGCCATTTTTGGCGTCAGCGGCATTGTCATGGGGGCGCTCAACGGCTGCCAGCACTTCCTGCTGCCGGCACTGGCACCGATTTTTTACAACCTGGCGCTGATCGGGGGCGCAGTCTGGGGTGGCCAGACCGGGAACGGCACCTTCGGTGCGGCGGTCGGTACCGTGGTCGGGGCGCTGCTCCATCTGGGCGTGCAGGTGCCGGGGCTGATCCAGCAACGTGCCCGCTACACGCTGACATTAGGGCTGGCCGACCCTGAAGTCCGCGCAGTGGGGCGGCTGCTGTTGCCGCGCGTTTTTGGTGTCGCTGCCGTCCAGTTCAATTTTGTGATCACCAACAATCTGGCCTCCGGTCTGGGGGCCGGCGTGGTCTCGGTGCTGGCCTACGCCTGGATGCTGGTCCTGCTGCCCAACGTCATGGCGCAAGCGATCGGGACGACAGTGTTCCCCACCTTCTCCGCGCAGGCCGCCCGGCGCGAGCTCGGTGCGTTGCGTGAGACGCTCTCGGCGGCGCTGCGAACGGTGATCGCGCTGTTGTTACCCGCAGCCGTGGGCTTGATGGTGTTGGGCCGGCCGGTGGTGGCGCTGGCGTTTGAGCGCGGGGCTTTCTCCGCCGGCTCCACGACCGATGTGGCCTGGGCGCTGGCGCTCTTCTCCGTGGGGCTGATCGGACATGCTACCATTGAGGTGCTGGCGCGCGCTTTTTATGCTTTGCACGACACCTGGACGCCGGCGCTGGCCGCGGCCGGGGCCGTCGTGATCAATGTTGCCTTGGGCCTGACGTTGCCCCTGCTCTTCAGCGCGCTGCACCTGCCGCCGCACGGCGGGCTGGCGTTGGCCAACGGGCTGGCGGCCCTGGCCGAGATGACGGCATTGCTGGTCTTGATCGGCCCACGGTTGGGCGGGTTGGACGGGCGGCAGCTCCGCAGCGTGACGTTCCGCGTGGGCGGAGCGGCATTGGGGATGGCGGCGCTCGTGGTGGGGTGGTTGCAAGTTGCGCCCGCAAAGGCGCTCTGGCAGAGTTTAGGGGGGCTGGTGGTCGGGGGGGTAGGTTACGTCGCGCTGGGAATGGTCTTGCGCATTGAGGAATTGCCCGGCGCCCTGCGTCTTTTCCTGCGCCGTCGTGCGGAGAACGTGGCCGACTGACGCGGCCCCTGGTCCGTGCTCTGTGGTCCGTGGTCTGTGGTCTGTGGTCGTGAACCTATGGCAGGTAGCAATTTATGAGACCTGAGGTTGGTCGGGCTTTGATTACCCTCACGACCGACTTTGGCCTGCGGGATGGGTATGGTGGCGTCATGAAGGGCGTCATCGCCGGGATCGCGCCGCAGGCGACGGTGATTGACCTGACGCACGAGATCACGCCGCAGGATGTGCGCAGCGCGGCCTATCTGCTCTGGGCGACGCTGCCGTACTTCCCGCCGGAGACGGTGCACCTGGCGGTGGTGGATCCCGGCGTGGGCACAGCGCGACGGGCGCTCGCGGCCTGGACGCCCTGGGGCTATCTGGTTGGCCCTGACAACGGGCTTTTCTCCTACGTTTGGGCCGCCGCGCCGCCGGAGCTGGTGGTGGAGCTGACCAACCCCGCCTACCGGCTGCCGGCGCTCAGCGTCACCTTCCACGGGCGCGATCTGTTCGCGCCGGCGGCGGCGCATCTGGCCTGCGGCGTCCCGCTGACTGCTTTCGGGCCGCCGGTCTCCGATCCCGTGCGCTGGCCGTTGCCCCGGCTGGAATGGGTGCCCGGCGCGCTGCGCGGCGAGGTGCTCTACGTGGACCGGTTCGGCAACGGCGTGACCAGTATCGGCCAGCTGCGTTGGGAAAACGAGGGACTGCGGCTGGTCTCGGCCTTTGGTCAGGGGCCGGCGCTGGAAGTGCAGACGGCGCGCGCCATGGTGCAGGCTGCCGGCCGGCGGTGGCCGTTGCGCCGCACCTATGGCGAGGTGGCTGCCGGCGAACCGCTGGCGTTGATCGGCAGCGCCGGCCTGCTGGAACTGGCCGTCGCGCAGGGGAGCGCCGCCGCGTTGGGGGTAACGGTGGGCGCGGAGGTGGTGCTGACCTGGTAGCGAGCGGGGGCTGTCCACGAATAGACACGAATACACGAATGGGACACGAATATGCACGAATACACGAATGGGACACGAATAATATACACGAATACACGAATTACAGGCCGGCAATGCCTGATGACCAGGATGACGGGGGCGCGGAGCAGCCCTTCTTAATTTGCCATTCGCCATTCGCCATTCGCTATTTGCCATTTGCCATTTGCCATTCGCTATTCGCCATTCCTGTATGAGGAGGAACCTTATGCCAGACTACTTTGTGATTGAAGGGGGCGTCCCTTTACGCGGGGAGATTGCGGCGGGGGGCAACAAGAACGCGGCTCTGCCGGCGCTGGCGGCCACGTTGTTGACCGATGAACCGGTCATTCTGCGTAATCTGCCGGCCATCCGCGATGTGGAGACGATGGCTAACCTGTTGACCGCGTTAGGCGTGACCGTGCGCCAGCTGGATGCCCATACCTGGGAACTGCACGCGCGGGAGGTCAGCGCGCCCGATACCGTCGCCCGGCGCGATCTCTTCCGGGCCATTCGCGGCTCCATCTTGCTGGCCGGTCCGCTGCTGGCGCGGGTGGGTGGACTCCAGGTGCCCCCGCCGGGTGGGGATGTCATCGGCCGGCGGCGGGTGGATACGCATTTCCTCGCCTTTGAGGCGCTGGGGGCGACGATAGAGGTCAACGGCGATTACCATGTCCACGCCGCCTCTCTGCGCGGGGCCGATATTCTGCTGGATGAGGCCAGCGTGACCGGGACTGAGAACGCGGTCATGGCGGCGGTGCTGGCGCAAGGGACGACCATCCTGCGCAATGCCGCTTCGGAGCCGCACGTCCAGGACCTCTGCGTGCTGTTGAACTGCATGGGCGCACAGATTGAGGGGATCGGCACGAACACCCTGACCATCCACGGCGTGGAGCGGCTGCACGGTGCCGACTTCACCATTGGCGCCGACCACATTGAGGTGGGCAGCTACATTGCGCTGGCGGCGGCGACGCGGGGGGAACTGCTCATCCGCCATGCCGTCCCGGCGCAGATGCGGATGAGCCTGGCGGTCTTTGAGCGTCTGGGGGTGACGGTAGAGCGCCGGGGTGAGGATCTCTTCGTACCGGCGGCCCAGCCGCGTGAGATTATCCCTGACCTGGGGGGCGCGATCCCCAAAGTCGCTGATGGCCCCTGGCCGGCCTTCCCGGCCGACCTGATGAGCATCGCCCTGGTGCTGGCCACCCAGTGTAGCGGTGTGGTGCTCTTCCACGAAAAGATGTTTGAAAGCCGCCTCTTCTTTGTGGATAAGCTGATTGCGATGGGGGCCCGGATTGTGCTCTGCGATCCACACCGGGCGCTGGTCTACGGCCCCTCGGCGCTGCGCGGCGAGGAGATGGAAAGCCCCGACATTCGCGCCGGGATGGCGCTGCTGATCGCGGCACTGGCGGCAGAGGGAACCAGCACCATCCGCAACATCCGCCAGATTGACCGGGGCTATGAGCAAATTGAAGCGAAACTGCGCCCCCTGGGGGCACGGATAGAGCGGCGCAATGGCTAAAGCCGCCGGGCCAACCTTACAGGCGCTTGACTCTGGCTCACCCATGTTTCACTCGTGGTCGGTGGTCCGTTGTCTGTGGTCATCCTGCGGAGGTTTTTCATGCAACTCTTGTTAGCGACTCACAACCGGGGCAAGCGCCGTGAGTGGTTGCCTCTCCTGGCCGGGTTGGAGCTGGAACTGCTCCTGCCTGAAGAAGTGGGGTTGACAACCGCTGTGGAGGAGACCGGCGCGACCTACGTGGAGAACGCGCTGCTCAAAGCGCGGACGTTGGCGGCGGCCTCGGGGCTGCCGGCGCTGGCGGATGATTCCGGGCTGGAGGTGGATGCCCTGGACGGGGCGCCGGGGTTGCACTCGGCCCGCTACCAACCGGGTCCTGATCCCGTGCGGTACCGGGCGCTGCTCCAGGCGCTGGAGGGTGTTCCAGAGGAACAACGGACGGCGCGCTTTCGCTGTGTGGCGGCGCTGGTCCTGCCCGATGGACGCGAATTCGTCACCGAGGGCGTCTGTGAGGGTTCCATCGCTACCGCTCCGGCCGGCGAAGGGGGATTTGGCTACGATCCGGTCTTCTATCTGCCGGAGCGTGGTTGCACGATGGCGGAACTGCCCGCCGACGAGAAGAATCGGCTCAGCCATCGGGCGCGCGCGGCGCAAGCCCTGCGTCCGTTCCTGGAGCGTCTCTTGCGCGGCGCAGGACCGTGATGTAAAACGCAGGAGGAGTCTAACATGAGTGATACGGCGAAGGGGTGCCTGGCGGTCCTCTGTTTTTTCGCCCTGTTGATCCTGCCGGTACTGGCCCTGGCAATTGGTTGGATCGGCTGGGATTTCCGCACCGGCGCTGAGGCCGGCGGTATCACGGCGGCCGCTTGTTTTCTGCTCATCGTGGGCCTGTTGTTATCCATTCGCCGCCCTTCCTGGCTGGCGGTGGCGCTTCCCTTTCTGATGGGGTTGGGCTATAACGTCCTGCCCGATTTCATGCCCGGGCCGTTGGACGACACCGTTGTATTGACCGGCGGGAGTCTGCTCACTTTCTTGCTCTGGTTGCGGCGGCAGCCGGGAGTGACCTGGCGAATTTCAGGGCCGCTCCTGCTGGCCGGCCTTTATCCGTTGCTGGGGACGCTGATCCCCGGACCACTGGATGAGTTGATGGTGGCGGCGCTGGGCGCTATGGTGGCTGCCTGGCAGGCATGGCGGCCGGGTAAAGTGGCTCATGGTTCCCATTGAATTGCGGTTAAAAGGACATCATGGATAGTGTTGCCCTGGAACAACAATTGCGCACTTACCGGCCCGCCAACGTGGGGATAGCAGCGTGGCCGGCCGAGTTTGTCTGGCCGCGCTACGAGGGACTGTCGGTCGGCAATTTGCCGGCGGCGATTGCCGGTTTGTGGGGTGCCGAACTGCCGGATGGTTTGCTGCCACCACTGCGCGCCGATCTGCTGGCGGGGTTGACCAACGGGGTGGAACGGGTGGTCCTGGTGCTGGTAGACGCGCTGGGTTGGGAGCGGCTGCAGGCTGCGCTGACCCGCGACCCGGCGCTGAGTTTCCACCGCCTGGCGGCGCAGGGCCGGTTGATCCCGTTGACGAGCGTTTTCCCCTCTACCACCAACAACGTGCTCACCACGCTGTGGACCGGTGCGTCGCCGGTCCAGCATGGGCTGCTCGCGTTTACGCTTTATCTGCGCGAGTGGGCCATGGCCGTGGAAGCCATCACTTTTTCGCCAACGGCGCACCGCTGGGGCGGCGATTTAGTCCACTGGGGACTGGAACCGGAACGCTTTGTGCCGGTCCCGGGACTGGCGCAAGTCCTGGCGGCGCAAGGGGTCTCAACGCGGGTTGTGATTCAGGAGAGCCTTACGCGCTCGGCCCTCTCGCGGCTCCTCTACCGGGGTGCGCAGAGCGTGCGGGGCCACGTCTCGGCCTCCGATTTCTGGTCAGGGCTGCGGTATGAGCTGCAGCAACACCGGGGTGAACGGCTGTTCCTGCACGGCTACTGGGGCACGCTGGACACCTTGAGCCACCGGTTCGGTCCTTACGATGACGCGGCCGACGTGGAGGTGCAGACGCTCGCCTGTTTACTGGAAACGGCGTTCTTGCGCGGGCTGACTCCGGCCGACCGGCGGGGAACTTTGTTGCTCCTGACCGCCGATCACGGTCAGGTGGCGCTCTCTCCCACCAGGGCGTTGCGGTTGGATCAGCAGCCCCTGCTCCGTGAGGCGTTGTTGCTACCGCCGCTGGGTGAGTTCCGGGCCGCTTTTCTGCACTGCCGCGCCGGGCAGTTCAAAAGAGTGCGCGATTATTTGGCCGAGCAGTGGGCAGAGGCGTTCACCGTGCTCACGCGCGGGGAATTGTTGCGCAGCGGCCTCCTGGGGCCGGGCGATCCTTACGCCGAAGTGCCCTTCCGGCTGGGTGACCTGATCGCCATTGCCCGCGAGCGTTCTTATGTGTCCCCGGATTATTACGCGCCGGTGCAGATGGCCGGCTCGCACGGCAGTCTTACCGCGGCCGAGATGTTGGTTCCGTTGCTGGCGGTGCGGTTGGATGCGTAACCAGGCCGGGGCGTTGGGGAAAACAAGTTTGTAGTGCCGCGCTTCAGCACGGCTCAGACGGCGCTCAAGCGCCTGATTACAAACACAGAGCGTTATTTTCAGAGGAGATTTCATCCTTCCGCCTTCATCCTTCATGCTTTTCAAATGTGAGCGGTGAGCAGGAATCCGGAACTTCTACCTGCTGCTCTCTGCTCACTCCTTAACTGGTTTTTTCAGAGGGGTAGCGAGATGTTGGTCAAAGTGAAACTGTTTTCGTTCCTCAATAAGTACGCGCCCGGCGGGACCGGGGAGGCGTTTGACCTGGAACTGCCGGAGCGCAGCACGATTGCCGACCTGATCACCCGCTTAGAAATTCGGCCCAACGAGGTGAGCATCGCTTATGTCAACGGAGAGGCGCGGGCGACGCTCTATCGCCTGCGCCCTGGCGATGAGGTGGGCTTTTTCCCGCCGGTAGGCGGAGGGTGAGCGGGTTAGGGGGCCGGGAGCGAGGCTTGCCGCTTCTTGATTCTCTTTTTCCCTGTGCTACAATGACCAAGAGATAACGGGCCACAAACCGCCAACCACAGACCACTTGCTGCCTGTGGTCCGTCGTTCGCGGTCTGTGGTCAACTTTGGGAGGAGGCCTTCATGCGTGAGTTTATAGATGGCGCGACCGCGATTGTGCGGGGCGCAATTGCCGCCGGGTGCAACTTCTTTGCCGGCTATCCTATCACCCCGGCGACCTCAATCTTGCTGGCGATGGTGCGCGAGCTGCCCAAGGTCGGCGGGATCGCCATTCAGGGTGAGGACGAGATCGCCAGCATCGGGATGTGCTTAGGCGCGGCGAGCGCCGGGATGCGTGCGCTCACCGCGACGAGCGGCCCCGGCCTGAGCCTTTACAGCGAAAATATCGGGCTGGCGATCATGGCAGAACTGCCGCTGGTGATCGTGGATGTGCAGCGGCTCGGTCCGGCCACCGGCGGCGCGACGACCGTCGGCCAGGGTGACACGCATTTCGCCCGCTGGGGCACCGCGGGCGGCTACCCGCTCATCGTGCTGGCGCCCTCTTCGGTGGCGGAGTGCATGACCTTGACGATGGAAGCCTTTGTGCTGGCGGAGCAATTCCGCTGCCCGGTGATCGTGCTCACGGATAAAGAGCTCAATCTGACTACCGCGACCGTGGAGCTGTTGGAACCGCCGGCTTACTCATCGCAATCACCGGTCGTGCCGGTGCCGCCGCCGCTGGGGGCCGGCCAGGTGGTACGGCTGACCGGTTCCAGCCATGATGACCAGGGCCGCATCACCAAAGACCCGGCCCAAATTGAGGCACTGAACCGGCGGTTGTGGGACAAGATCATGGCGCACCGTGAGGAGTTGGAGCGGGTGCGGCTGGATCTGCAGCCCGGCGCGACCACGCTGTTTGTCTCGTTCGGTGTCACGGCGCGGGCTCTGGAGGAGGCGTTAGTCCAGGCACGGGCGACCGGGTATGGGGTCTCCGGCGTGATTGTGCAGAGCCTCTGGCCGGTGCCGGAACAGGCGCTGCGGCAGGCGGCGGCGGGCGTCCGGCGGATTGTGGTGGCCGAGCTCAACCCCGGTCTCTACGTCCAGGAACTGCGCGCGCTTTTCCCCGACCGGGAGGTGCTCAGCCTGAGCCGGATTGATGGCGGACTGATCGCGCCGGAGCAGTTCGTGGCGCTGGTGCGTGAGACGTGAGGCGTGAAACGTGAAACGTGAAACGTGAGACGGGAAACGGGAAACGCAACAGGCAACACGTAATATGCAGAATGCATTGCTATGCTACCCTTATTGATATTTTTAACCGGGTTGGTCTGTGGGGCTTTAGCGGCGCACGGGGCGGAGACGGTGATGGCCCGGCGGCCCTGGGCGCGACCGGCCTGCCCTTACTGTAAGACGCCTTACGCAGGCTTGCAGTGGTGCGCCGCGTTAGGGCCGTTGTTCGGTGCGGGCCGCTGTCCGGCTTGCGGGCGGCGAGTGCGCTGGCAGCGTGCCGCCGGGGAACTGCTCCTGGCGGCCACCTGGACGGTGCTGGTGGTGCGCTATGGCCTGACCTGGCGCGTGGTCTTGACCGGGGTAGCGGCCGTACCGCTCATCATGGTCACTGTGACCGATTTGGAGACCCGCCTGATCCCCAACCGCATTATCCTGCCGGCCAGCGGAGCGTTGGCCGTGCTGGGGACGTTAGCCGGTACGGCCATGCCAGGGCTGAGTTTCCGCTGGTGGACGGTGCTGGCCGGCGGGGCATTCGGTTTCCTGGTTTTCTGGGCGCTGGTAGCCGGCGGGACGGCGCTCTTCGGTGAGGGCGCGTTGGGGGTGGGCGATATCAAGCTCGCGGCCTACATTGGATTGGCGGTGGGGTTTCCCCTGGTGGTGGAAGCGTTGGTCCTGGCCATCCTGTTCGGTTTCGTGGGCGGGGTGATCCTCGTCATTATCCATCGGGGCAATCTGCGAATTTACATTCCTTACGGTCCCTTTCTGGTGTTGGGTGGTTTGACGACACTCCTGTGGGGCATGGAAATTGCCACCTGGTTTTTGCGGTGAAGCCGGGAATCAAGAATTTGCGTGCCCGGCGATGTCTGCGCAGCCGGGATCCGGTTGAGAGCAAGGAGGGCTGATGATCCAAAATCCGCAGCTGGAGGGCGATAGTTTCTTCTGGGCCGGCGGGCCGGTGGGCGTGGTGCTCTCGCATGGCTTCACGGCGACGACGGCCGAGGTGCGCCTGTTGGGCCGTTATTTGCACGAGCGCGGTTACACCGTCGCTGGGCCGTTGCTGGCCGGTCACGGGACCACGCCGGAAGATTTGCTTCACTGTCGCTGGCAGGAGTGGCTGACCACGTTGGAGGCGATGTACCGCCAGGTCGCTGCCGGCTGCGAACGGGTTTTTGTCGGCGGCGAATCTATGGGCGCACTCCTGGCGCTCTATGTCGCCAGCGAACACCCGGAGGTCGCCGGGATTCTCACCTATGCGCCCGCGCTCAAAGCTTCCTCCCGGCTGATCTCTTTCGCGCCGGTGCTCTGGCCGTTCCTCAAGTATATCACGCCTCCACGGGACCCGGATGGGGTGGTGGATGGCCGCTGGAAGGGGTACACCGTCCGGCCGGTACGGGCGGCTGCGCAGCTCTTGCGGCTACAGCAAGCGGTGCGTCCTCGGCTGCCGGCGCTTCGCCAGCCGTTGTTGATCGTGCAGGGGCGGCTGGACCGGACTGTGGACCTCCCGGCGGTAGAGGCGCTGTACCGGGAGATCGGTTCCCCGGTGAAGGAATTCCATTGGATGGAGGAATCCACGCACTGCGTGATTTTGGATCGGGAATGGGAAGCGGCGGCGCAGTTGACCGAGAATTTCATGGTGCGGGTGTTGGGAGCGGCGGCCTGACTGCGTTACAGTGTCGTAGGCAAAAGAGGTACACAGGGGGTGCGCGATGAAAATTCGTGAAGATCAGCTGCTGGTGCTCCAGGCCGATCCCACCCCTTTTTTCCTGGAGGGTGGGCCGACCGGGGTGTTGCTCATCCACGGTTTTACCGGGACGCCGCGCGAGATGCGGCGGGTCGGTGATTATCTCCACGTGCGCGGGCTGACGGTCAGTGCGCCGCTGCTGCCCGGCCACGGGACGTCGCTGGCGGCGGTCAACCGCGTCTCCTGGCGGGAATGGACGGCGGCGGTGGAGGCCGCCTATCGCGAATTAGCCGCGCGGTGCCGGCCGGTTTTCGTCGGCGGCCATTCCATGGGGTCGTTGCTGACGATCTGGTTGGGGGCCCGGTTTGCGGAGGTGGCTGGGTTGATTCTCTACGCGCCGGCGTACCGGGTGGCGAACTGGAAGCTGCGGCTCACGCCGGTGGCTCGTTATGTCGTCGGCAGCGTCGCCAAGTCGGGCGTTCCAGATATTCAGGACCCGGAAGCGCAGGCCTGGTTGGGTGGCTTTGCGCGCTATCCTGTTCCGGCGGCGGCTGAATTGTTGGCCCTCCAACGGCGGGTGCGGCGGCTCTTGCCTCACGTGCGGCAGCCGGCGCTGGTGGTTTACTCGGCGGGAGACCGCTCCATTCACCCCACCAGCGGGCCGGAGATAGTGCGGCGATTGGGCAGTGCCGAGGTGGAGACATTAGTGCTTACCACTTCAGGGCACGGTCTCACCGCCGACGTGGAGTGGGAGCAGGTGGCGGAGACGACCTACCGGTTCATCACGCGGCTGGCTGGCCCGGCCGCCGGATGAGGGGGTGAGGGTGGATATTGTGTGGAAGGGCTTCATCGGTGGCCTGGTAACCGCGCTGATTGCCTGGTTGGCCAAGCGCGGCAATGTTTTGCCCGGCATTGCGCCCCTCTTTCCCACGCTGACGTTGATGGCGCTGGTGCTAGTAGGGGTGAAAGGTGACCCCAAAGGGTTCCAACAGACGGTGGGGGCGGCGCTCAAAACTGTGCCGGCCTACGTGATTTTTCTCCTGGTCTGCTATCTTGGGGCCCAACGGTGGAATTTCAAAGCCTCGTTGGCGGTTGGGTTGGGGGCCTGGTTCCTGGTGGTGCTGGCGATTTTCCTGCTGCCCCGTGTCTGGTAGGATATTTCATTTCATCAAGAAGGGGATTTTGCGCGATGGCTTTCCATACGCAAAATCCCCTAAAATTTTTCTCGGCGGCGCGCAAGGTACGCTACAGATTCCTTGGTCTGTGGTCCGTTGTCTGGGGTCTTTTGAATTACATCGGCGGTACGAGCGCGTCCACTGGGCAGCGGCTCAGGCAGAGGCCACACCTGGCGCATCGCTCCGCGTGGATTTGGATCCGCTTTTCTTCCAGGTAGAGCGCATCGTAGACGCAGCTGGTCACACAGCGTTTGCAGGCGATGCAGCGCTCCGGGACTAAGATCGGCGGGCGGGTCATCTGGGGGATCCCCTGCCGCAGCGTCAACCCCTGGATGTTGGCTAAGCTGGTGTAGCCGTGGGCGTCCAGCCAGCCGTTGAGCTCGGCCGCGATGCGGCCGAAGACTTCCGGCCCCCTGGTGATGGCCGCAGTACAAACCTGAACGGCACTGGCGCCGGCCATCAGGAACTCCACCACATCCGCGCCGCTGGAAATACCGCCCACGCCGATGATGGGAATATTCACCACGCGCGCCACCTCGTAGACGACGCGCAGCGCCAGCGGTTTGAGCGCCGGGCCTGACATCCAGCCGTAGCCGGTCTTGCTGCCCAGCCAGGGCCGGCCGCCGCGCTCGATGTCAATTCCCAACGTCGGCCCGAAGGAGTTGATCGCCACGATGCCGTCCACGCCGGCTTCCTGAGCGGCCAGCGCGGCGCGGTGGGCGTCGCGGAAGGGGCTCAACTTGACGAAGACGGGCACGTCCAGCGCGGCTTTGGCGGCGCGGATGGCATCCTGCATGGGGGCGGGATCGTCGCTGATGTAGTGGGTACTCAATTCCACCGCGTCGGCAAACGGACGCACCCGTGGGGCCAGCTGAGCGATATCCTCCGGTGTGTAGCCCAAACCGATAATGAGCGGCAGCCCGGCTGCTTTGGCCTGGGGATATTCCACCTCCAGCCACTGCTCCGGTTCCAGTTCCGACCAGAGCTCGGTGTTGAGGAAGTAGGTTTTGAAGTCGGCCATGTTGGGCTGCGGTACCTGAGCGCCGGCCACGGAGATGGTTTTGGCGACGAGTGCCGAGGCCCCGCCTCGGGCACAGGCCAGCAACGCCGCCCCGTCGCGGCCAGGGGGGCCCGCCGCCGGCATCACAGGATGGGCTAAGGTCAGCCCGCAAAAAGTGGTGGTGAGATCGGCCATGGGTGAAAGAGTCCTCCTGTTGTGAAAGATGGAATGTGAAACGTGAAGCGTGAAACGTGAAACGTGAGGCGGCAGCCCTGACGTTTCACGTTTCACGGTGGGGATGGTTAGCGCGTGGCGAAGGTGTCTATCATCAGTTTGACATCGCCCAGCGGGTAGAGAATCGGGCAGGTGGCGCCGCGTTTGATGTATTCCATCACCTTGGCCCGCACCTCGTCCGGTGTGCCGGTGGCGGAGATGCGCAGCACCAGGTCGTCGGGCACGTAGACCATGGCCCGCTCAATTTGCTCTTTCGTGGCCGGCCAGCCGAGGAGGGATTGGATTTGCGCCACGACCTCCGGCTTGACGCCGCTGGCCTTGGCGATATGCGGC
Source organism: uncultured Anaerolineales bacterium (assembly GCA_964437445.1). GTDB lineage: Bacteria > Chloroflexota > Anaerolineae > B4-G1 > SLSP01 > CAYTGR01. The sequence goes on from CAYTGR010000004.1 coordinate 70,170, forward strand.
TGTTGCGCCAGGTATTGCGTGAGCAGCATCTTGGCGCCCTTGATGGCCTCGGCACGGTCCTCGTGGACCGAGCAGACGATCAGCTGCGGGCGGTCCAGGTCGTAGACTGAGCGGCCAGCCCGGCGCGCCCCTTTATCTAACAGTTCCAGGGCCTTGTCATTGTACTCCGGCGGGACACAGTAGTTGAGCACGGCGCCGTCGGCAATCTCGCCGGTCATTTCCATCATCTGGTCACCCGTCGCGCCGATCATGATCGGGATGTGCCGGGGCTCGCGGCGACCGTGGACCACATCCAGCTCAATCCCCTCCACATGATGGAATTCACCGTGGAAGGTGACGCGCTCCATCCGCCAGAGGCGGCGCAATACTTCAATCGTCTCCCGCATTGCCAGCAGCGGCTTGCGCCGGTCAATGCCTACGTTCTTCGCCAGCGGATCCCACCAGGCCCCGATGCCGCAGATGATCCGGTCAGGGGCCAGATCGTCCAGCGTCAGGAAGGTCGCGGCCAGCAAGCCGATGTTGCGGGTCCAGTTGTTGATGACGCCGGAGCCAACCTTGAGGCGCTCGGTCACCGCTGCGAAGGCGGCCATCGGGACGATGGCATCGCGGACCAGTCGGCTTTCAGCCTGCCAGACGGCCTCAAAGCCGCGCTCTTCGGCGTACTGGCAGTAGCGCATTCCGTCGCGGAGCGGATGGGCGTCCTGCAAGTAGAGCGCAACACGCGGAATCTCTGATTGTGGCATGGTATCCTCCTTTTGCTAATGAACTCAAGTTGCTACCTGTTCAATTGGTAAGGGGCAAGGTATCTTTTGACCACTGACTACAGACCACTGACCGCAGAATGCTGACTCCATTGGGCCGGGCGGTGGTCGGTGGTCCGTCGTCGGTGGTCTCTCGCATCGCCTGGCCTACGGCTAGTGTACCAGGGGCTTTTCGTAGATCCGGTAGGTGCGGTAGACTTCGCCGTCAAAGATGGCGGCAGTCTGGCGCATGGGCGTGTTGGTTTCCAACACCCAGGAGATTTCCAGGCGTTTGTAGCCTTGGCGGACGCCGGCCAGCAGCGTCTCCAGGAAAACCACGGCATCCACGCCCTGGCCCCGGTATTCTTCAATGACACCGCCAATGGCCCCGCGGATCTCGGTCACAACCCCCCGCACTTTCCACCAGTAGAGCAATTTGACGGTGGTCCACCATTCGGGGGTACCGGGGCGCGGGTAGGCCCGGATCAGCGCCTGGCTGACGTTGGGGAAGGGGACCATGAAGGCGATGGGTTTTCCCTCTTTCTCGGCGAAGAAGATCGTTTTGGGATCCACAATCGGTTTGAGGCTACGGGCCAGCTGCTCCATTTCCGCTTCAGTGAGTGGGATGAAGCCCCAATTTTTGGACCAGGCGGCATTGTAGACCTGTTTCACCCGCAAAATTTCCTCTTCAAAGTGTGACCAATCAATGGGACGGACGGTAATAGCGTGGCGTTCCTTCGTCTTTTGGGCGACGCGCAGCAATTTGGGGTTGATGCCGGTGCCGTCGGGCTTGTAGCGGGTCAGGTCGGTGGTGTAGGCCAGCAGATCCATCGCTTTGGTGTAGCCGGCCCCTTCTATGAAGGACTGGTAGTAGCGCGGGTTGTAAGTCATCATGATGACCGGCGGGCCATTCCAGCCGTCTACCAGCAGGCCGCACTCCTCGTTGGTGGAGAAGTTGAACGGCCCGCGGATGGCGGTCATGCCCGCACTGCGGACAAAATCTTCGGCTGCTTGCAGCAGCGCTTCAGCGGCCTCGCGGTCGTCCAGCACCTCAAAGAGGCCGAAGAAGCCCACCTGTTCGTGCCAATGCTGGTTGTGATTGTCATTGATAATGCCGGCGATGGTACCGACCGGTCGGCCGTCGCGCCGGGCGATAAAATAGCGCACCCTGGCGTGTTGGTGAAAGGGGTGCCGTTGGGGATCCAGAAATTCCTCACGCTCCGAGAGCAACGGTGGCACCCAATAGGGGTCACCCCGATAGACCTGCCATTGGAACTCAATGAACTCCCGCCGTTCCTGAGCGGTTTCAGCAACGGTAATCTTCAACGGACCGGGCATAAAATTCCTCCTCACTTTTTTCGCTGCTCACTGGTCACGCGGTGTCAGCGCTTTTTCATAAATTCGATAAGTCCGGTAGACCTGGCCGTACAGGTATTCGGCCGTCTGGCGCATGGGGAGATTAGTCTCCAGAATCCAGGAGAGCTCCAGCCAGCGGTAGCCGTGGCGGATGGCCGCGAGCATCGTTTCCAGGACTAACAGCCCCTCCACGCCGCGGCCCCGATATTCCTCAATGACCCCGCCGGCAAAGCCCCGGATCGTGGTGACGGTTTTGCGTATTTTCCACCAATAGAGCAGCTTGGCCATCGTGAACCATTCAGGGACGCCGGGGCGGGGATAGGCCCGGCGCAACGGCTGGTTGAGGTCCGGGATCGGGAGCGTGACACCAACGGGCCGGCCACTGCGCTCCTCGGCAAAGAAAACGGTCCCCGGATCCAGGAGCGGCTTGAGTGACCTCATTTGTTCCACCAGTTCAGTCTCGGTGAGGGGAACGAAGCCCCAGTTCCTGGCCCAGGCGGCGTTGTAGACCTGGCGGAAGCGGACGGCCTCGGCATCAAAATTTTTCAGGTTGCCGGGCCGGATGGTGATATCCAACCGTTCCTTGACTTTCTGGGTGGTGCGCAGCAGCTTGGGGTTGAGACCGGTACCGTCGGGGCGGTACTGGCTCAGATTAACCAGGTAGGCGACCAGATCCATGGCTTTAGTGTATCCCGCCGCTTCAATCAGGGCGGGGTAATAACGGGGGTTGTAGGTCATCAACGCGACCGGTGGGCCGTTCCAACCGTCCACCAGCAACCCGCATTCCTCGTTGGTGGAAAAACTAAACGGCCCGCGGATAGCGGTCAGCCCCTCACCGGCGACAAATTGCTCGGCTGCCTCTAACAGGGCTTGTGCAGCTTCAGGATCGTCTAACACTTCAAAGAGGCCGAAAAAGCCGACCTTGTCGTTCCAATGTTGGTTGTGCGCATAGTTGACGATGCCGGCGATAGTGCCGACCGGCTTACCGTTGCGCCGGGCGACGAAGTAGCGCACTTTGGCGTGCTGATGAAAGGGATGGCCGTTGGGATCCAGGAAGTGGACGCGCTCAGAGAGCAGCGGCGGCACCCAAAAGGGATCGCCCCGGTAAACCTGCCATTGGAACTCAATGAACTCGCGGCGCTCGGCCGCGGTCTCTGCCGTGGTGAGGACGAGATGATCGGACATGGGTTGCTCCTGTCAACAGAATGATTTATTCCGAAGGGCGCGGTATGTAGGACGATTTTTGTTGCAATTCCTGATAAGTAACCCGGGCCTCCTCGGCTTCCGATGTCCGTCCCAGCAGGGTGAGGGCCCTGTTCAGCCCCCGGTAGAATTCCGCCTCGCCGGGATGCCAGCGAAGCGCCGCCTGGATTTGGGCCAGCCCTTCCTCGTGGCGGCCTTGTACCAGCAGCACCATGCCCAGATGATAGTGCCCCCAGCCAAAAGCCGGTTCGCCTTGTTCCGGGTCAATCACCTGGCGGAGATGGGCTTCGGCAGTGGTCCACTGTTGGGCATGGATGGCCTCTACCGCCACGCGCAGCACCGCTTCGGTGGCTTCAAAACGCTGGTACTGGTCCCCCTGCCCGTAGAAGCTGTGGATGTCAAAGTAAAAATCCCGGCTTTGACCGCAGCGTTCGCACTGGGCCTGAACCCGGTCAATCGGCAAGTCGTTGGCGAACAGGAGCTGCTGGCTTTGCGCCTGGTAGGTGCCACCACATTCACAGTGGGAGGCCGCAATATAGGCCAGTTCAAAGGTGAGGCTGTTGGCAGGAATCAGTTCCATAGAACGAATCAGCGGATCAATGAGTTTATGCATCCATACGGTTTAAGGCGATTATAGTCCGTTCTGAGCTTTGGTCAACAAGGTGGAACAACGAGGGGGTAAAGCAAAGGGGGTTATAAAGCTTGCCCTTTTCCCTGAGGCTGGTATGATTGCTGCGGCCTGACGGTTGGCCGTTAGGCACACTAATGAGGGAGAGCAACCATGACTTTGCTACAGGCTTTACTTCTGGGCATCCTCCAGGGGGCGACGGAATTCCTGCCGGTTAGCAGTTCAGGCCATCTGGTCATTGTGCCGGCGTTGGCCGGCTGGCCTGATCCAGGATTGGCGCTGGATACGGTCTTGCATCTGGGGACTTTGACCGCGGTGGTCATCTATTTCTGGCGGGACCTGGTACGGCTGGTGGTGGCGGCCTGGCAAAGCCTGCGGCAGCGCTCGCTGGCCGATCCGGCAGCGCGCCTGGCCTGGGCGCTGGTCGTTGGCACCGTGCCGGCGGCCTTGATCGGCTTCTTGTTGGAGGATTGGTTTGAGCAGCTCTTTGGGATGCCGCAGGCAGCGGCGGCCTTTTTGTTGGGGACGGCGGTGGCGCTGGTCGTAGCCGAATTCCTGGCCCGGCGTGAGCGCAGTCTGGAGCAGTTGACCTGGTGGCATGCGCTGGCCATCGGTGGGGCGCAGGCGCTGGCCATCGCGCCAGGGTTGAGCCGCTCCGGGATGACGATGGCGGTCGGGTTGTTGTTGGGGTACCGCCGCGAGGAAGCGGCCCGCTTCAGTTTTCTGCTTTCCGTTCCGATCATCCTGGGCAGCGGCGGCTACCAACTGCTTAAAGTGGTCCGGGGGGGACCGGGGGGGACAGAGCTTGCAGTTTTGGGGGTGGGTTTCCTGGCAGCGGCCGTGACCGGCTATCTGGTGATTGCGGGCTTGCTGGCCTACGTGCGGCGGCGCAGCCTGTGGCCGTTTGCTGCCTACTGTGCCGTGTTGGGCCTCCTGGTGTTGACCGGTTTGCTTGGATGAAACGGTTCTGGCTGTTCCTGCTGGTGCTGCTCACCGCCTGCACGCCGACGTTGAGTCCCCCCACGCCGACGCCATTCTCGGTGACTGCAACGCCCCAGGTGTTGCGCCTGGCCTGCCCGGACACCTTGCTGCCAGTGGTGGCTGCGTTAGCCACGGCCTATCAACAAGTAGAACCGACGATAACGCTTGTGGTGATCCCCCGTGAAGATACCCTGGCGCTGCAGGCCCTGGCTCAGGGGCAGGTGGACCTGGCGGCGTTGACTTGGCTGCCCCAGCAGACACCAGAGCAGCTCTGGACGGTGCCGTTTGCGCGTGACGGGTTGGCGATCGTGGTCAACCCCCAGAACGGCGTGCCGGGGCTGACCGTGTCTCAACTCCGGGAACTCTTCCAGGGCCGGGCGGAAGATTGGGCGGCCTGGGGGGGCTTGCCCGGCGCGCCGCAGGTGGTCAGCCGGGAAGAGGCCGCCGGCGAGTTTGCGTTGTTCCAGGAACGGGTGATGGGCGAGGCGCGGGTGACGCTGACGGCGCTGCTGGCGCCCAATAATGAGGCGGTGCTGGACTGGGTTGGGAACGACTCGCTCGCGGTGGGGTATCTGGCTACCGGCCGGCTGGATTCGCGCGTCCGTGCTCTCGCTGTGGAAGGCGTGCCGCCCGCGCCGGAGACGTTAGCGTCAGGGCTCTATCCACTGACCCGCGACCTTTCCCTCGTCACCATCGGTGAACCGGAGGGCGCAGCGCGCGCTTTCATCCAGTGGGTGTTAGGGCCGGCCGGGCAGGCCGTCGTGCAGCAGGCCGGTCTGGTGGGCCTGCCGTAATGCTGACGGCTGATGGCTGGCGGCTGATCGTTACTCCTCGGGATTGAAAAAGCGGTAGCTCAGTTTGCCGATGGCGGCAAAGGTCGGCGCGGCCTCTTCCCAGACCAGCCATTGTGGTTGGTAGAGAAAAGCCGTCAGCACAAAATCCCCGCCCGGGCTGAAGATCAGGGCGACCTCGGCATGAGTACTGTTACCCCAACTGTGCAGGTAGGCGACCTGCGTCCCGGCCGGCAGCTCTGCCTGGAGTAACGGGCGCGTCTGGTTGGCGCTCAACCACGTCAGCAGGGTCTGGCATTCCTCCGGCGTGATTTGCTGGGGATAGAGCAGCTGTAACGTGCCCCCGTTGTGGCGGGCGCATTGGTAGATTCCCTCCAGGAGCAGCCCGATTTCCATAGGTGTAGTTTGGAGGTAGGGATCGGGCTGCGTGGTAAGGTCCGTGCGGCTGTTGGCCGGGGTCACGATGGACGGTGGCGTTTCCCCTTGCACGCCGTAAGGGCCGGCCAGAAAGGTGCTGTTCAACCCTATGCTTTTCAGGAAGGCCGTGACGGCTTCCGCTCCCTGGGTGGAATCGCCGGCTCCCAGCTGGGCCAGCAGCGTATTGGTGGCGGTGGGCTCGGTCTCGGTGAGCGCGGTGGACATGAGCGTCAGGGTTGGTGCGTCAGGGAGCGCCGGGTTAGCGGCGTAAACGGCGGTGAGCAGCGCTAATTTGACGGTACCCAGCCCTGAGAACGCGGTCTCGCAATTCAGGCAGGTCTCTTGCCCGGTCTGGAGGTCCTTGACGAAGATCCCGGCGACGCCGGTGAAGTCGGCTAAGCGTCCGGCCAGTGCCTGTTGCAGGATGAGGGCAGAGGTAGCGGGGGCACTTTCGGTGTGGATGACCAGGGAGACCTCCCGCCGGGTAGCGGAAAGCAGCGCCTCTATCAGGAGTGGGCGCGAAGCTTCCAGGTCCAGCTGGCGGCCGGCCTGTGCCGGGCGGAACGAGCCGACCTCGGGCAGGGCCACCGGGGCCAGCGACTCGCGGTCATATTGGCGGGCCACCCGTTGCAAAAAAGTATCTACCCGCTCGCGCGAGTAGGAAAAGACCACCTTGATTTCCTGGGGGGAGGTCTGGCGGCGCAAGAGCCGGTCCAGCACGTAGGTAACGAAGCCACGGGGTCCGCTCTGGGGAATCAAGATTTGATCCAGGTTGGCTGCCGTCGCTTCCCGATCCAGCGCCAGGTCCACCATCTCTGGCACCAGCAGAATCGTCTCCTGGTCGTAGTAGACAGTTACCGGCGAGGCAAAGGCCTGCGCCACGGCCTCTAAGGCCTGTTCGCGGGTCATGCCACCGACCGGCAGGCCGGCCATGGTGATCCCGGCCGGCAAGACCTTGCGGGCCGATTGCCAGCCGGCGTAGAGCCAGACGCCGAACAAGATGAGAAACGCCAGCAGGGCAAACAGCAGTCCGCCGGCAGTGGATTTTCGTTCGCGCAAAGAGCCTCCCTCAATACACGGATGGCCTGAAATGGTTGGCAGTCAGGCGCTTCAGCGCCGTCAAAAACAGGCCCCCAGCGTTAGTATAACCAGATTAAGCCCGTCGTCAACATAAAAAAAATTGAAATAATGTATTTTATTTTAATAAAAACAGTGCGTCGTTTTCAAGGGCAGGGGATATGAAGACGGCGCTGAAGCGCCTCACTATGAACAATGAAGGCTTGTAGTGCCGCGCTTGAGCGCGGCAGACGGCGCTGAAGACGGCGCCGAAGCGCCTGACTACGAACAAAGGAAAGGTTTGTAGTGCCGCGCTTGAGCACGGAGGAGACGGCGCTAAAGCGCCTCACTACAAACAGAAAAATAAGGGCGGGAAGGGGCTTAGCCCCTTCCCGCTTTGTACCTGAGATGGGCGAAGGTTCGCCGTTTATTGGAAGACCAGGCGGCCTTGAATCGCCGGAGCGATCGGTTGCGTCAACGTCGGGATGTACTCAATCACGACGTCGCGCACGTAGTACTGCGTATCCTGGACGATCTGGTCCAGCGGCCAGAGCGTCACACCGCCGTTGTTGAAGTTGCAGGAGCCGGCCGCGATGTAGTTGACGGTGGAGATGGTGTAGTAGGTGGTGGCATCCAGGAAGTCTACCGGGTTGCCGTTGATGGAGAAGCCGACGACGTAATTGCTCCCCACCGTATAGGTGAGCGGGTCTTCGTCGTAGGTGATGACGCCGCCGGCGCTCACATCCAGCATACAGGTGGTGTAGTAGGAGTAGCCGCCGTGTGAAGAGCCACCGTACTTGTAGTACCAGTAGTTGCGGTAGGCGCGTTCCAGGATGGTCTTGAGCTGCGGCCCGTTCAGGCGGAAGACGACCAGCGAGTTCTCGTAGGGCATCAGCGTGAACATGTCGGCGACCGTCATTGTGTATGGCGTGCTGGGGGTCGCGCTGGAGGCGATCTTCGCGTTGGTCATCGCGCCCGATAGATGGGCGTTCACGTAGCCCGCGCCGAAGACGTTGTTCAGTTTCCAGATGGAAGCATCGGCCTGGAGGTTGGCGCCGTTGGTTTCCTGGGTGTAGGCGTTGAGCGTATCAATCGGCACGGTGGTCTGGCCCAGAGTGCGGTTGCGGTAAGTGTTGAGGAAGTCATTGTAAGGAGTCACGATGGCCTTGATGTCCGTCGCTTCTGGGATGTCGGTCTTCACCTGGATGTATTTGCCAGCGCGGGCGACCACTTCGTAGCCGCCACCTGCCTTGGCCCGCATTCCCAGGACAACTTCACCCAGGTACGAGTTGTAGCGATAGGCCTGGTTGATGATGACCGGGGTATTATCCGGCGCCCCGACGAAGGTGGGCAGGAACTTGTAGGGCCCGTAGCCGGTGCTGGGGTTGGTGTGGCTGTGCCCGCCGATGATGGCATCAATGCCAGTGGCCTGGGCCGCCAGGTTGGTGTCCACATTGACGTCTACTTCCACGCTGCCCGGATCCTCAGTGAAGCCGATGTGGGTCAGCGCCACCACGGCGTCGTTGGTCGCCTTCAACGCCGGTGCGCGGGCCTGGGTTTCGGTGATGGGGTTGGTGAAGGTCAGGCCGGGGATGTTGCTCGGCAGTTCGTAGTTCGGGATGCGGTGGTTGCCGATGCCCAGGATGGCGACCTGGATTCCTTCGGGGCCGACGGTGGTGGTGACGAACGGCCGGACGTTCACTTGCGCCAGGCCGTAGCTGCCATCATCGTAAACGTTGGCCTGCAGCAGCGGGAAGTGGGCTTGCCCTAACGTGCCGGTGAAGATGTAGTTGCCGTAGTTGAACTCGTGGTTGCCCAGCGTCATGGCGGTGTAGGTCATGGCGTTCATCGCCGCTATGATCGGGTTTGTGGTCAGGGTGATGGGCAAAGTCGTCCCATCGGCACCCTTGCCCGTGAAAGCAGCCTTGTAGTAGGCGGCCATGGCATCGCCCTGGATGGTGTCACCGGCATTGAGCAGGATGGTGCGCTGCGGGTTATTGGCCCACTCTTGCCGGATCAGGGTTACCAGGTTGGTGTAGCCGGGGTTGGAACCGGAGGGCAGCAGCCGGCCGTGGGAATCGTTGTGGTGCAGGATGGTGACGGGGATGATCGGGCCGCTGCTGTTATCGCCTTCGCGGAGGATGCGACCGTCCAGGTTCCCGTCGTTGTTCGGGCCGTTGTAGGCGGTGGCCGGCGTGGCATGATGGGCGCTGACCCAGGCGATCACCTGATTCAGCATATCGCCCCAGTAGGAGATGTTGGTCATGTACTTGAAGGGGGCAAAGCCATCCTGGCCGGCCGGCGCCAGGAATTCGTTGGTGGCGACCCGGTAGGTCTTGGTCATCACCAGCGGCTCCCAGAGGCCGGTGTTCCGGTTCTTGACGGTGATGCTGTAGGCGCCCCAGGCCCACCAGGTGCTGTGGTAAGCGTCAAAGGTGGTGGGGCTGCCGTAGCTGTAGTAAGCAAAGCGGATTCCGGCCACCTGCAGCGTCCCCTTGAAGAGCGTGGCGCTCTGGTTGAGCAGGTCGTAGATCTGCGCGCCGGTCATGTCGCCGACGATGGTCTGGTTGCCGAAGGGCAGGACGGTGAAGAGGGCGCCGTAAGTGAGCGTGAGCGGGTAGGTCCCGGTGATGTCGGCGCGCAGGCCGCCCGAGTTGTTGAAGACCATATCGGCGTCGTTCAGCGTCTCGGCGTCACTGTTGAGCTGGTTGTAGATGGCGTCGTTGACGAACGTGCCCATCATGTTATCTATGGTGCTGCGCCGGACCAGGGGAACGTTGGTATAGCCGATGATCTGGTTGATCTGCGCCTGATAGGCCGGATCGCTGGTCCAGGTGGCCAGGCGGTTAGCGGTAGGAGTATCGGTGGGCGCTGTGGTGTTGATCGCAATGCGACGCCAGCGGATGGCCAGGGTGTTGTTGTATTGGTCAAAGATCAGCGTGGCATTGCCTACCTTGCGCCCGTTGTAGTGCGCCTGGACCACGGTAGTGCCGCTGATGAGCTGGGCCGCGCTCAAGTCGGTGTGGCTGTGGGCGCCGATGATCAGGTTGGCCGGTTTGCCTTTCTCCACCAGCTTGCGCGCTAAGGTCTGGTCGCCGTAGACGGGGATGCCGTAGCCGTACCCGCCATCGGTGTTCCCTAAGTGGCTGAGGACGACAATGGCTTCTGCGCCAGCGGCGATGATATCGTTATAGTAATGATCAATGGAATCGGCGGCATCCTTGAAGCAGAGCCCCTGCGTGGCCTCGGCCACGGTGATGTAGGGGGTCTCCTGCGACGTGACGCCGATGAGCCCCAGGACGATTTGCTTGCCGGGAGTGCCCACGGTCATCGTCATCCAGGGGCGGGTGAAGGCCGGTACCGTCCAGCCAGCGGTGGCGCAGGAGCCGCTATCGCTGACCACCAGGTTGGCGGCCAGGAAGGGGTAGTGCGCTTGCTGCGTGCGGCTGATCAGTACCTGCTGGCCCCAGTCAAACTCGTGGTTGCCGAAGGTGGCGGCTTGATAGCCGAGGAAGTTGAGGAGGTCAATCGTGGGCTCGCCCTTCTTCAGGTTGGAAAGCAGGCTGCCCTGCATCTCGTCACCGCCATCCAGCAGTACGACATTTTCCGTTCCCAGCCGGGCGCGGAGATTGTTGACGGCGTAAGCCACGCGCGCAATGCCGGGATTGCTGCCCGAAGGCTCCAGCTGGCCGTGGAAGTCGTTGGTATGCAGCAGGTCCACAGCCGTAATGGGTGCCGAGAAGGGCTTGAGGTAGACCTGCCCGCCGTTGGTCGGATTGCCGGGGTAATCCACGATCATCACGCCCTTGGGCTGGCTGTAGCCGTAGCCGACTACGCTATTCACCCAAACGTAGACTTCAGCATTGCGGTCGCCCGGCCCCGGATCGCCGCTGTAATTCCATCCCAGCAGGTATTGGGCATAGTTGAAGCGGCCAGGGGTGGTTTCATCGGCTACCGAATCGGTGAAGTCGGCCGTAGGCTCAAAGCCGACAACCTCAAAGTTGAAATCGGGGTTGGTGGTCGGATTCAGTCCCATCGTGGAGGAGACGGGCACGTACCACTCCATCAGGCCGGAGTTGTAGTCGGTGTAGGCCGTAAAGGGTGAGAGGGTGCTCGTCCGGGTGCTGAGGTTGTAGATGGCCACCCTATAGTAATTGGCATTACTGCTGTCAGGGGTGTTGTAGAGCACGTAGTCGTAGACGCCATCCTCGTTGGTGTCCACATAGAGATAGTATTCCACGAAGTAGTAGTGGGCCGTGTGGGCCGCGCCCCAGGAGTTGAGGGCGATGCTCAGGATGGGGCCATACGTAGCGTGGGTCCCGCCGAAGTCCATTCCCACTGCCTTAATGTCGCCCGGCCCGCCGGTGTCTAAGGGGTCGGTCACTAAGGTCGGGTAGACCCAGAGGCTGGAGCTGATCGGCCCGGTCTGGGTGATAACATAGGTAGCGTAGTCCTCTTCTGGATCCTCAATCACCCCATCGCCGGCGATGGTCAACGCCGTGTAGGGGCGCGGCACGAAGGAGAAGGGGATGCGCAAGGCATCTTCGGGGAAGAGCAGATCCAGGGTCTGGACTGGGGCGGCTGCTGCCACGGTCGCTGTTTTGTTGCGCATCACCAGCGGGAGGTAGATTTGGTAAGGGGCCGGCGGGGTGAGCATGACATACCCGTAAATCTCTTCCTGAGTCCTGAAATCGGCCGGGATCTGGGTGGTGTCAAACGTGAAGGTAATGGCAGCTGTAGCCGCGCCCTGGGCCGGCACCACGATGGTCGGCGTGGCGAAGGCTACATTCACCCCCGTGAGCGAGCCGCTTTGCAGCGCCCAACCCAGGTTGTAAGTGTGGGTGGTGGTATCGTGGTTGTAGACGGTGACGTTGCGGGTGGTCACATAAGTGTTGGCTCCGGTGGCGAAGAAGCCGCTGAAGCTGACCAGGTCAGGCTCGCCTACGGCTACGACTTTGGTGTCTACCGCGCGGTAAGCATCCACGCGCCCGGCGCCCACCCGCGGGATGGGGCTGTTATCCGCGTAGTCCTTGGCGGTATTCATCAGCGCAGCTTTGACCTGTTCCGGTGTCCAATCGGGATGCGCCTGCTTGATCAAGGCCGCCACGCCCGCCACATGCGGCGCGGCCATGGAGGTGCCGCTGTAGGTGACCCCGTTGACGCCGGTACCCATATCAGCCGCGAAAATGTTGTAGCCCGGCGCGCCGACTTCCGGCTTTAGCTTGGAGTCGGTGCCGCGCGGGCCGCGCGAACTGGCCGGGTAGACGGAATCTACCGGCGTATAGCGATCCACCACCGTACGCACGATGTTCTCGGCGCTGACGGTGACGGTTTGCCCGTTGGCCGGGATGAGGTTGAGCCCATCCTGGCGGGCAATGAAGCCAGCCGGGATGAAGTTATCCCCCCCGTCATCCGCCATGGTCACGTAAGTGTTGCCGCCGGCGGCACTGTTGAAGATGATGGCTCCCACGGCGCCTAACGCTTTCGCGTTGCGCACCTTGTCCACAAAGGCACAGCTACCGCGCACAATCAGCGCAACTTTGCCCTGCAGCGCTGTGGTGGGGCTGATGGTGGTGCTGCACAGCTCCGCATTGGCGGCGTAATTGCCCACATAGGCCAGCGGCGCGGTGACCGTCTGGGTGAAATGGCCATCGGCGCTGAAGGCCGGCGGCATGTAGATAATGTTAGTCTGGGTGGGGTTGGTAGTGCGCTGCACGTCAATCGTGGGGCCGGTGACATAGCCGGTGGTGCTGCCCGCCACGCCGATGACCTTATCGGCGGTGCCGGGTGACCCGACGATATAAGGCACATCCGCGCTGTTGCCAGCTGAGGCAACCACCACGACACCGGCTGCCACTGCGTTGTTGCTGGCAACTACGTCGGGGTCATCTATGTTGCCCGGCCCGTAGGAGGAACCCAGCGACATATTGATGACCTGCGGCCAGCCGTATAACAGGTAATGATAGGTGGCCATTTCCAGGGCATCTACCACCAGGTTCGTGGAACCTTCGGCGCCGAAAACCTTGAGGGCCATCAGCTTGGCCATTGGGGCCACGCCCGTCATCACCTGGCCGGCGGCGACGCCGGTCGCGATGGAGGACACGTGGGTCCCATGCCCGTTTTCATCTAACGGATCATGATCGGGTGTGGGAATGGGTTGGTAGCTGTCACTGCTGGAATCGGCGTTGTAATCAGTACCGGCAAAGTCGTAGCCTTCGATCACTTTAGCGGTGGGGAACGTACCGGTTTCGCGGACATCCGGATCGTTATTGGCGTAATCGTTGGGGTTTCCGCTGCCGCCCAGCGCCGCGTGGGTGTAATCAATGCCGGTGTCAATGACGGCAATGACGATATTTTCGCCCTTGTAGCCCAAGTCTTGCCAGACCTCCGGGGCGCCGATGAGCGGGACGCTGGTGCCCAGGGTGGGGACGTATTCGGGCGCGCGGTGAATGGCTTTGACGCCGGGCAAGGCCAGCATCGCCGCACCGCTATCCGGCGGAATCTGGGCCAGGAAGCCGTTGTAGACCGCCGTGTAGTTGGAGACGATCTTGGCGCCGAGGTTTTCCAAGCGGGGCTTGAGGGCCAGCTGCGCGGCCTCCAGCTGCGCTTTGGCTTGTTCCATCTGCTTGGCGCTCAGCTGCTGGTTGGCCGCCTTGCGGGCTGCATACTGCACGGCCAGCGGCTCGCCTTCCAGTTCAATGATCACCATGCCGGAGGGAATTTCCTGCAGGCTGTAAGGCAGCCGGGCAGGAACCGAGCCATCGGTTTCCGCGGCCGGGATCTCTTGCGCGTGCGGGGGAATCCGCTCTGCCTGAGTGGGCTGAACGGGGGGAACGGCAGCCGGGGCCGACTCAGCCCCTGCAACCGGCGCTGCTGCCGGAGCGGCAGTCGGTGAAGCCCCTGATACGGCCGGCACCATACCCAGCGCCAGGGCCATAACCAGTACAAAATTCAAAAGCCTGATCTTACTCATGTTTTACTGCTCCTCCTTGTGAATTAAAAAGTAGATCTGAAGTTCGGGCAGCTAACCATTGGTGCGGTCTATCACCTCCTTTCGTTTTGTGATTTAGTTGTGAGAGATAGCGGGCAGCTTTGAGTCAAACAAGCAAGGCTGGAACAGGACAAAAAAGGATAGAACACAGTTCTATCCATAGAAGATCGTGACGCTAAAAGGGATCAGGGTTTGCGAGATGATACTTGGCTGTCATCATAAAATTGCATTGATGCTGTTGGGTGTTGGGACATAAGTTCAGCATGATTATTATAGCATAGCGAGCGTTGAAGTCAATACCTTTTCTGGGTTGCCTGTTGAGGTCTTGTTTGTCAGCGGGGCGTCGTGACAGAAGCGAGAAGTCGGTTATAATGAATTATCAGGGATGGGTCATCAGGACTCAAACTCAATGCCGGGGATTTCTCTTACTTGCTTCCTGTTCCCGTCTCCCTGATCTCTGGTGAGGAGTGCACATGGAAACCTTAGTGACGCTCTCGTTTGACCAGGCCCTAACTGAACTGGAAGGGGTCGTGCAGCGTTTAGAGGGGACAGCTCTCAGCCTGGAAGAGACAGTCGCTCTGTACCAGCGGGGGCGGATGCTGGCCGAGCACTGTCAGCGTTTGTTGGATGAGGCCGAGCTGCGGGTCAGCCGGTTGGGCCCAGATGGTACGGAACAAGAGGGCGCCGGAGCCCCGGATGAAGACCTCCTGACTCAGTAGCAGTAGCGGCACTTAATCACGGGTGGTCTGCGGTCAGTCGTCGGTGGTCTTTTGGCAGTGCTGATGGCAACTTGGGTTATTTATGGAGAAGATACCATGTTGAAGCGTAGGGGAGTGCTATTGATTTTGGGGTTGCTGGCCCTGGCCTGCACCATTCCCGTGCCGCCCATTCCCACCCCCAGGCCCATCACCACGGTCAACCCGCCGGTGGAGGAAACGCAGACGCTGGGGTTGGAAGGGGCGAACCGGGCCGAAGTGCGTTTAGGGATGGCTGCCGGCGATCTCAGCGTGCGGCCGGCGGACGGGGTGGAGCTGTTGAGCGCCGCGTTCCGCTATAATGTCCTGGAGTGGAAGCCGGTGGTGAAGCAGCAGACCCAGGAGCAGCGCACGCAAGTTTCCATCAATCAGGGGATGGGGACGCAGCTGGTCCTCGGCGATCTGGGAGATTACGTCAACAGCTGGACGGTGGGCCTGGCGCAGGGCGTGCCGTTGGACCTGGGGATAGAGCTGGGCACCGGTAAAACCCAACTGGAACTGGGGGGACTTTCACTGAGCGCCCTCAGTGTCACCGCGGGCAGCAATGACCTTTCCTGTTCCTTTGCGT
>CAYTGR010000004.1:85755-92803 GCA_964437445.1 uncultured Anaerolineales bacterium
CTGAGCGCCCTCAGTGTCACCGCGGGCAGCAATGACCTTTCCTGTTCCTTTGCGTCCCCCAATCCTGAGCCCCTGGCGACCTTTCGGCTCAACCAGGGCACCGGCGACGTGGTGGTCTCCGGGCTGGGCAACGCCAACCTGGATCGGTTCACCTTTATCGGCGGGGCCGGGACGGTGGACCTGGATTTTGCGGGGGCCTGGACTCGCGCGGCCATCGCCGATCTCAAAGCCGGCGCGGGGAAGATCACGGTGCGCGTGCCGGCGACCTTAGGCGTGCGGGTGGTCTTCGCCGGAACATCGGTCAGTTCGGTGGAGGCGATTGGCTTCATCAAGCAGGAGGAGACGGTTTATGTCAACCCGGCCTACGGTGTGGCGCCGTTGACCCTGACGCTCAATGCGACGACCGGAGTGGGAACCATCACGTTGATTTCGCAGTGAAACCAGGAGCCAGGAGGTGGAAATGCGACTGCGACGGATCGGCGGGCGAGCAGGAAGTTGGCGCAGGAGTGTACCACCCGCTGTGGTGCCGCCGGTCGTGCGAGCGGCGCTGGAACGGGCGCGCGACTTGGCGGCGCAAGGAGATTTCAGCGGCGCAGCCACGATCTACGCGCGGCTGGCTCAGGAAGCTTATGCCCGGGCGCGCCCCCGGCCCGGCGTGCAAATGGACCTGGCTGCCGGTTATAGCTGGTTGCAGGGGGGCGAGTTGGCGCAAGCGGCGGCGTACGCCCGTCACGCTTTGACTTTTTTGCTTCCTATGCGCCGACCGGGGCCGGCGTTGGCGCTGGTAGAGCAGATCGCCCAGGCCTGGTTGGCTCAAGGGAATCCGGCTGAGGCTCAACGGCTCCAAACTGAAGTTGCAGCGTTGTTACAGAGCGCCAGTTTGCCGTTCGCCGTGCCGACCGCGGTGCCGGCTACGGCGCACTTGCCGGCGGCCTGTCCCTCTTGTGGTGCCCCCCTCCGGCCGGCGGAACTGGAATGGGTGGCAGCCGATCGGGCGGCCTGTGCCTACTGTGGCACCCTCATTCTCACGTCATAACCTTACTCACAGGCGCGGTAGGGTATGGAGCTCCAGTTTATCTTTAACCTCCTCGGGACGTTGCCCGGCTCGCTGGCTTATCACTTGCTGATTTTTCTGGGCCTGCTGGCGGCGGCAGGGATCATCTGGACTGAGTGGCGGCAGACCCGTAATGCCGAGCTCTATCCCTACATCGTCGCCCTGAGCGGGACCATGACGCTCCAATTGCTTTGTGTGTTCCTGGCCCCTCTTCACGTCGCCGCCGATTCTGTGCTGGCAATTTTAACAGCGCCGTTGCTCTATGCGGCGGACCTGTTGTCCCTTCTGCTGCTCTTTTGGGCTTTCAGCACTCCGCTCTGGGCGACCCGTGGGCGCCGGGTCTTGATGGGATTGTTGGTGGGGTGGGGTATCCTTCTGGGGGGAATGGTCGCCTGGTGGTACACAATGGCCTTTTCCCTGCCGGTGACCTATAACCGCTCCGGGCAGATCACAATTTGGTATGGCCTCTCAGCCCTGGTGGGGGTGGCCGGTGCGGTGGCGATTTTGCGCCACCGCCGGGAGTCTGGCAGCCCGATGGCCGCGGTCGCGTTTGGGCTGACGGCTTTAGGGACAGCCGTGGGGGCCTTTGGCACCCTCGCGGCAGGACCAGACGTATCGCAGACCGCTGAGGGCCTGAGCCGTCTGGTAACCTTGGTGGGCTATCCCCTGTTCGCTGTGGCGCTGTATAACGCCACCCTCAAGGACCTGATTGTTTACCGCCAGGAGCTACAGGCGATCAGCGAGCAGGCGCTGCGCCAAAGCCAGGAACTCCTCTTTTTGATTGAGGCCACGCGCTCCATTGGTGAATCTTTGGATTTGAGCGGCATGTTGGGACAGGTGGCGGAAAGTGTAGCGATGGCCTTGCAGGTAGATCGGGTGGCCATCTTCCTGGCGCCACCGGAGCCAGCGGAGACCCTGACGTTAGTGGCCAATTACCGGGTGCTGGGAAAGCGCTACAGCCCTTCCCGCGAAGTGGCGCTGCAAAGTTACCCGATTTTAGCCTTTGCACTTCGCCAGCACCAGGTGGTCTTCGGCATCCACGAAGATTTTGGCCCCTTGCGGCCTCTTTTCGCGCTGTTAGAAGTGGAACGGGAAAGTCCGGTGTTGATTCAGCCGTTGGCCCGGCAGAAACAGACTTTGGGATTGTTGGTGTTATGTAATGATCACTCCGGTACGCCATTTAGTGCTGAACAGGAGGGTCTGATCACAACAATTGCCGTCCAGATTGCCGGGGCGGTGGATAACAGCCGCCTCTATCGGGCACTGGAAGCCAAGGCTCGCGAGCTGGCGCTTTTGCTCAAGGCGCGTGAGGAAGAGGTGCGCCGGCAGGAGGCCATCCTGGAAAGCATGGCAGAGGGCATCCTGGTCAGCGATGCGGACGGTCGCATCTTGCTGGTCAACGCGGCCGCCGAGACGATTTTGCAGACCGGTCGCCAGCGGCTAAAGGGCCGGCCGGTCGGCGAATTGTTCAAGCTATCAACGCTGGAAGGCTGGGACGCCCAGGCGTTGACTGAGTTGAATCAACCCCTGCAGGCCGATTTTGACCTGCACGAGCGCCGGCTACGGATCCACGCTGCACCGGTGCAGATGAAAGACGGCACCCGTTTGGGGGTGGTCGCCATTTTGCAAGACATCACCCGTGAAAGTCTGGCCGAGGCCGCCAAGCGTGAGTTTATCGCCAGCATTTCCCACGAGCTGCGTACTCCCCTGACCGCGATCAAAGGCTACGCCGAGCTGATGTTGTTTGGCATGGCCGGCAAAGTGCACCCGGTACATGGCCAGTTCCTCAGTGTGATCCGGGAGAACACCGTGCGGATGACCTCGCTCTCCGACAACCTGATCTCGGTAGCCGAGCTGGAGCGGGGACAACTGGGGCTGGCCTACCAATGGGTGCCCATTCCGCCGCTGGTGGAAGAGGTGCTGGGGCGCTACAAAGAGCGCATTGCCGAGCATCAACTGCAGCTCACGGTGGATCTCGCGCCGGACCTGCCGTCGGTGGAAGTGGATCCGCATCGGGTGAAGCTGGTACTTGATAATCTGGTGAACAACGCGGTCAGGTTTACCTATCCTGGCGGCGCTCTGGTGGTAGGCAGCCGGCCGATTCAGGATGAATTGGGCCAACCGGGCTACGTCTCGTTATGGGTCTCCGATACCGGGGTGGGGATTCCCCTTGATGAACAGCCACGCATCTGGGAGCGTTTCTACCGGGTGGATAATCCCCTCAGTCTGGAGGCCGGCGGGTTGGGGGTGGGGTTGACCATTGCCAAAGCACTGGTAGAGGCGCACGGCGGGCGGATCTGGGTGGACAGTTCCCCAGGTCAAGGGAGCACCTTTACGGCGCTGTTGCCGGTTCGCCGCCGCCACCCGTTAGATGAGCCGAGGGGGGCCTGATGGGATCGCAGGGAAAAGTGGTGCGGTTGCGTCGTCGTGATGGCTCGCTGGTCCCGCTGCAGGCCCGGCGCTGCGCGACTTTCTTTTGCCGGCTGCGCGGGCTCACTTTCCGGCGGAGCCTGGCTCCTGACGAGGGGCTGTTGTTTGTGGAGGCGACAGAGAGCCGGTGGGGGACGGCGATTCATATGTTTTTCGTTTTCTTCCCCATCGGCGTGCTTTGGCTGGCGACCGATGGTACCGTGGTGGATGCGGTACTGGCGCGTCCCTTTCGGCCTTTCTACGCCCCTCGGGCCCCGGCGCGCTATTACCTGGAAGGTCCGCCGGCGCTGCTGGAATGGGTTCAGATCGGCGAACGGTTGACGTTGGAAGGATAATTTTGCATTTCTGCGTTCCGGTTTTATAATCATTAAGTTCATTTGCCTTTTTCTAATTTATTTTATCTACTTCATCATGAGCAGAGGGTTCTTATGCGGCGCTTGGTTCTGCTTCTGTTAATGCTGGGATTAGGACTTGGATTATGGCTACCGACAGGATCGGTTCAGGCGCAGGGGGAAGTGCCGCCGGAAGAGGTGGAATCGCCCCTGCACATTGTGGCTCCGGGCGAGACCCTTTTCTCCATTGCACGCCGCTATGGCGTGGATCTGGCAACCCTGGCCCGCGTCAACAATATCCCCGATCCCCGGCAGGTCTACGCCGGGCAGCGTTTGCGCCTGCCCTTAGCGCCGGCCGCTTTGGATACCAGTGCCTGGCAGGAACACCCCGTGACCCTGGGTGAGGACTTCTCTTTGCTGGCGCAGGTCGGGCAGATTCCCTGGGAGAAGGCGGCACTTGCCAATTCATTGTTAAACCCGAGCCAGCTCCTGGTGGGGCAGACCGTGCGGCTGCCGGCGGCGACGCCGGTCCACCTCCTTGTGGCCGAACCCAATGAGACTCGCCTGACGACGGCGATCCGGCAAGGGGTCCCTTTCTGGGAGGTCGTGCGCCTCAACCCGGAGCCGCTCTATGCCGGGCGACCGGTAGTGCTGCCGGGGAAAGCTACTTCCGCCTTTGTGCCCTACCCGCTGGTATCGCTCGCGCTCTCACAGCAACCATTGCCTCGGGGGCAGACCGGGGTGCTGGCTGTGGAGACCGCTGTTCCCGCCTCCTGTGACTTAACCTATCTGGATCAAAACATCCCCTGCTACGCCCAGGATGCGACCCATCTTTACGTTTTGCTGGGGTTCTCGCCCATGCTGGACCCCGGCCGCTATGAGGCGTCCCTGCGGCTGCAATCCGCCGCCGGGGACGTGGCATTGACGTTACCGCTGGTGATTTCCGCCGGGCGCTTCGGATTTGAGCGCATTGACTTACCGGCCAATCTGCAGAACTTGCTGGATCCGGCGTTGATTCAGGCGGAGGCCGATAAGATGGCTTACCTGTCAGGAGTGCGCACTCCCCAACGGTATTGGCAACTGCCATTTCCGCTGCCGGTACAGGCCGCGGTCTCCTCTTACTTCGGCTCGCGGCGCTCCTATGGTGGCGCCTACTCCAGCTACCATGCGGGGGTAGATCTGCGTGCCGGTACCGGGGTGCGCGTGCGCGCGCCGGCGGCCGGGGTGGTCGTGCTGGCGGAGCCGTTGGCGGTGCGTGGCAACGCCGTGATGGTGGATCACGGCTGGGGGGTGTTGACCGGTTACTGGCATCTTTCGCGGATTGATGTCAAGGTGGGGCAGCGGGTCTCTGCCGGGGATGTGTTGGGCCTGGTGGGCAACACCGGGCGTTCTACGGGAGCCCATTTGCACTGGGAATTCTGGGTCAACGGCGTGGCGGTGGACCCGCTGGAATGGTTGACTCCCTTCTACACCCTCCCTGAACCGGTGCAGCCCATCCCGGCGGGAGTAGAGTAACCGATGCCTGTTGCCTTGCTGGCAGCCTACCGTCGCTCAACCGGCTGGTTGGGCGCCACGGTGCTCTATGAGGCGCAGACCGCTTCCACCAATGACTTGCTCTGGCGGGCCGGGGAAGCTGGGGCTGCGGAGGGGGTGCTGGCTCTGACCGAGGAACAGACGGCCGGGCGGGGGCGGTTGGGACGCCGTTGGGCGGCGCCGCCGGGCACCTGTCTTCTGTGGTCGCTGCTCTTCCGCCCGCCGGCGCCGTTTGCCTGGAGCGCGGCCCGGACGACGATGCTCTGTGGTCTGGCGTTGTGGGAGGCTGTGACTGAGGTCGCCGAGGTGCCGGTGGCGCTTAAATGGCCTAACGATCTGATCGTGGAGCGTGACGGCGGCTGGTGGAAGGTGGCCGGCATGCTCAGCGAAGTGGGGTTGGCCGGTGATCAGCCGGCGTTCCTGGTGGTGGGGATCGGTTTGAACGTGAACGTTCCCCCGGCTGCGCTGGCGGCGCTCGCGCCCAACGCCACCAGTTTACTGGCCGAGCGCGGGCAGCCGGTGGACCGGGCCGCGTTGTTAGACAGTTTCCTGGCCCGTGCCGAGGCCCGCTATGAGGCCTTGCGTGCCGGTAGCGATCCCTGGCCGGCCTGGGCAGCCCGGCTGGCCTGGCTCGGACAGCCGGTGCAGGTGCAAACCCCAACCGCTTTGGTTACGGGTATTATGGAGGGGGTAGACGCTGAGGGCGGATTGCAACTCCGGCTCCCGGATGGCTCCCTGGCCGGCTTCCCGGTTGGCGATGTGACGGTGCGAAAAGCGATTGCCTGACCTGCGCCCTTTTGATCTTGTGACGCAGCGCCTATTTTCTGATGTGAGGAGCTTGATCCTGTGCGCTATTTGATTGTTTCTGACATTCACGGTAACCTGCCGGCCTTTCAAATGGTGCTCGCTGAAGCACGTCCGTTTGATGCCATCTGGTGTCTGGGCGATCTGGTGGGGTATGGCCCCAATCCTGATGAGTGCGTCAACCGGTTGCGGGAGTTCCCTCACGTTTGCGTGGCGGGAAATCACGATTGGGGGTCGATTGGCCGGGCCGATCCGTTCATTTTCAACAATGAGGCCCGGCTGGCATTGGCCTGGACCCGCTCGGAGCTGGCGTTTGAGAGCCTGCGGTATCTGGCTGACCTGCCGACCATTGTTCAGATGGAAGGCATGTTGATGGCGCACGGTAGCCCCCGCGAACCGATCTGGGAATATCTGCTGGATGTGGAGACGGCGCGGGCCGGTTTCAACGCAGCCGATTTCACGATTGCCATGGTGGGGCACACCCACATCCCCCTGATTTTTGAATGGATTGAGGAACCGCGCAGCATCCGGCTCCTGTTGCCAGATTGGGACACCCCCCTTCCATTGGAAGGGCGGCGATTGATTCTGAACCCGGGCAGCGTGGGCCAGCCGCGCGATGGTGATCCACGGGCAGCCTACGCCATTCTGGACACGGAAGCGGGCACCTGGGAGGCCCGGCGGGTGGCCTATCCGGTGGAAATCACCCAGGAGCGGATGCGGGCCCGCGGGTTGCCTCAGCGGTTGATTGACCGCCTGGAGTTGGGACGGTAAGGGGTTGAGACCGGGCGCCGATAGGGGGCCCGGTTTTTTGTGCCGGCGCGGGTTTGGGAACTTATGGCCGTGTGCTAACGTCTGAGTCACAAGGTTGGAGTCTTATTTTTCGGAGGAATTCACC
>CAYTGR010000004.1:92903-138402 GCA_964437445.1 uncultured Anaerolineales bacterium
GTGTGCTAACGTCTGAGTCACAAGGTTGGAGTCTTATTTTTCGGAGGAATTCACCGTGGCCTGGCGTTCACCAGCCATGGGATGAAAATGTGAGCGGTGAGCAGGAAACAGGAACTTCTATCACTGCTCTCTGCTCACTCCTTAACTGGTTTCTATTTTCAAGGGAGGGAGGGATGAGACGATGAAGCGTTGGTTGGGATTAGGGTTGGTCGTGATTTTGTTGCTGGTTGGTTGCGCCGCCAGGGAGGCGCGGCAGCCGGCCGCTAACACCGGAGCTCCGGCGGATGAGCGCAGCTTTGCGGAGGGCGGTGCTGCCGTGGGCAAATCGGAGGCGTCCGGCACCGGTGACCTGGAGCGCATGGTGATCCGTAACGCCAGCCTGGACTTGATTGTCAAAGACACACTCCAGACTCAAACGCAGATCGAGAAACTGGTGGATGAGTGGGAGGGCTACATTCTTTCCGCCGAGAGCTATAACTACGGCGAGGGCCAGGTGACTATCAACCTGACCTTGCGCGTCCCGGCTGAGAAATTCAACGATGCTATGGCGCAACTCCGGGCGCTGGCGACCGAAGTGCGGCACGAGTCGGTCTCCAGCCAGGATGTAACCCAGGAGTACGTGGACCTGGAATCGCGCCTGCGGGCATTGGAAGCCAAGGCCAAACAGCTGGAGCAGTTTATGAAGGAAGCCCAGGACACCGATGCGGTCCTGAAAGTCTACGAGCAGCTGAGCGCCACCCTGGCCGAGATTGAGCAGGTCAAAGGGCGGATGCAGTATCTGGAGAATTCGGTAGCGCTGGCAACGATTACGCTCTCACTGACGCCGGATGTGCTGGCGCAGCCGGTGGTGCTGCCTGGCTGGCATCCCTCGGAGACGGTCAAAGGTGCTTTTAAGGCGTTGGTCGGCACATACCAGTTTTTGCTTGACGCGCTGATCTGGATCGTCATCTACGCCGTGCCCGTCTTGGGGGCCATCGGCCTGGTCGTTTACGGGGTGATCCGGTTGCTGCGGCGCATTTTCCGCCGCAAGCCGCAGCCGGCTCCGGCTCCGACTAAGGAACCCCCGACGCCGCCCCAGGCATAATTTTGTGGAACACGGATCACCCAGAGCTTCTGGGTGGATCCGTGTTCCATTTTTTGCTCCTGCCCATTTCCCGCCGTCTTTTTTACTTTCTGCGCCAGAGGAGCTGGTTGGCTTCCAGGCAGATTTCGGCCTCACCGGCCCGTTGGAGCGAGGTGAGGGCCGCGTGGATGGTGGTGAGCGCCAGCAGGTAGAACTGGGGGGCAGGGAAGATCTCGCCGTAGGTGGTGGCCACCGCGCGGAGCAGGGCGGGCGGCTCCTGGGGCGTGACGAGCGCTTCCCACACCCGCGCGCGGATCTCGTGCAGACGGGCTGCGTTGGCGGCGGCCAGGGGACCGGGGTCGGCGAGTGGCTCGCCGTGACCGGGCACCGTCCGGGCGTATCCGAGGGTGGGGAGGCGGGCAAGCGTCTCCAGCGCGGCGTCCAGATCGGCGCAAAAGAGGATCGGGTGCCGCTCCAGCGTCTCCGGGGGAAAGAGCGCGTCGCCGCAGTAGAGCGTCGCCCCGCTGGCGATGCCGACCTGTTCCGGGGCGTGGCCCGGCAGTGGAACAATTTCCACCTGGAGCCCGTCGTAATGCTGGGAACCGGGCCTGAGCAGGCCGGCGACCGGCGCGGGTGGGGCCAGCGTGAACTTCCCGCGCAGTTCGGCGATGGGGGCGGCGCCACCGTAGAGAAAAAGCGGCTCCAGGATGGGGTAGGTGACGAAGGCGGCTTCCAGCGGGGGCGCATAGATGGGAAGGCCCCGTTCCGCCAGCCAGGCGGCTCCGCCGAAGTGATCAGCGTGCGCGTGAGTGATGAGCGCGGCCACCGGCCGGGCTCCTTTTTCTTCCACGGTGCGGAAGGCCTTGCGCGCGGTATCCTTGTCCAGGCCGGTGTCTACCAGCAGGGCTTTTCCTTCATGGATAATGAGGCCGAGGTTGGAGCCGCCGAGCAGGGCGTAAGTGCCGTTGCCAAGGTCGTGTAATGAGGTGACCATCGTGCCTCCTGTGTGAAGATCGGTGGGCCAGGGGGATGTTTGTAGATAGTTGCCCACCAGCCACATGCAAGTATAGCATAAAATGACCCGACAGTGGCATCTGTCGGTCATATTTTTGAAAGGAGCATAAACTCATGAAATTGCTACGTTATGGAGTGGTTGTCTGTCTGGGGTTGCTGTTGTTAGGGTGCACCTTGAGGTCGCCGACGGCCGCTCCTACCTCTTCGCCAGTTTCGCCGGTCTTGCCGCCGCCGACGGTTCAGCCGGCGGCGGGCATGGCAAACCCGGCCTCGGTTTTCTGCGGGGACCAGGGCGGGAAATTGGAGATTCGCCATACGGCGGAGGGGGATACCGGCTATTGCCTTTTCCCTGATGGTTCTGAGTGCGAAGAGTGGGCCTTTTACCGGGGTGAATGTAAGCCCGGCGGTGTGGTAACGCCGGCCGCAGTAGTGACACCGCCCGCTATCCCTACGGACGACCTGCTGGCCCAGGTCCAGGCGGCGCTGCCGGCAGGTGCATTTAAAGGATTCCAGGTATTGCCCTTGACGGCGCCGGCTGGCAGCCGGCCGCTGTGGGCGGTTTTCAGCACCGGCCTGCGTAACTTTGAATTGGAGCCGCTGCCCAATCACTTCCTGGCTATTTACACCCACGGTGACGCCGGCTGGCAGGAATTGGGCCGTGTTAACCTGGATGAAGAGGTCTCGGACAATATGGCGTGGCCGGATTACCTTGATCCCGCCGGGGTGACGCAGGTCTCTGTGGAGCCGACGCGGGTCTGGCTGGCCGTGGAGGGCGGGGCCGGCGCGCACGGCGGGACCTATCATCTGCTGAGCTTTGACGGAACGACGTTGCGCCGGGAAATTTCCGCTGCTGCGGCCAGTCCCGGCGTGGGGACGGCGCAGGATCTCAACGGGGATGGCCTGGTGGACATCGTTTTGAATCAATCTGATGCCTACGTTTTCTGCTACGCTTGCGGCGTCCGGAAGATCATGTTTCAGGTCTACACCTGGGACGCATCTAACCAGCGGATCAGGGAGGTCACTCTCCAGCCATTCCTGATGGGGCAACCCCAGCCGTTGCGCGATTGGGTCAACCCGGCGGTGGACCTGGCCAATGCCGGGCTGTGGAAGGATGCCCTGCCGGCGATCAACCGGGCCCAAGAACTGGTCTCGCAGTATCCCGAAGCCGATGTCCAAACGCTGACCTGGGACTATGCGCTGATCAAGTTGCACGCCGAAGCCCTGGCGCAGGCGGTAACCGATAGCCCTTATCCGTTGCTGGCGAATGTTTTCTACGGCGATGATGCGGCCGCGGTGGAGCTGATGCGCGCTTACTCGCCAGACCAGCTCTTCACACCGCAGACGCCGTTGATCGTGGGAACGGTCGCGGAGCAGTGGGTCAGTGAGGTAAGCAGCCGTATCACCGAGGCCACGACGGCCGCCCTGGCGGTCAAGCCAGATCTGGCGGCGGCTTACTTCCTGCGCGGCTGGGCTGCTTATCTGGCCGATCCTACCAGCCCACAGGCCCGCGCCGACGTGCGGCGCGCGGCCGAGCTGGCCCCGGGCGATACGCTGTTCGTGTCGAGTGCGGCGTACCTCCAGTAACAGCAGTGTTCGGTAACCAGAACTTTGGCGGCGCACCCCAGGGTGCGCCGCTTTGTTATTTCGATGGCAGGCTGGATTGGCCCTTGTTTTGTTAATAAAATATAGACACAACCAATTCAATATATTGACAAAATAGGAATCCTGACTATAATAAGAGCATATGAAGATCTAATCCATTTGAGGAGGCTATGATGGGTACAGCGATTGTCATCGGGGCGGGGGTAGGGGGCATTGCGACGGCGGCCCGGCTGGCTAAGGCCGGCTATTCGGTCACCGTAGTGGAGAAAACCGGCCACGCGGGCGGACGGGCTTCGTTTATTGAAAAAGACGGCTTTTATTTTGATACCGGGCCATCCCTTTTCCTGATGCCGCCCACGTATGCGGCCACTTATGCCGACCTCGGCGAGCGGATGGAGGATCATCTGGACCTGGTGCGCATTGACCCGACTTATCGTATCCATTTTCACGATGGGACAGTCCTGGACCTGAGCAGCAACATGCACTGGATGCACGACCAGCTGGAAGCGTTGGAGCCGGGTTCCTTTGGTGCGTTTCTACGTTTTGTGGCTGAGGGGTATCGCCGCTATAACCTTTCGCTGGAAAAATTTGTGGGCCGGAACTTCTACAACCTGTTTGAGTTTTTTAGTCCGGCCAATCTGCCCTTGCTGTTTCAATTAAAGCCGCTGGAAAAGCATTATCACGACACGTCGCGCTATTTCAAGAGTGCTAAATTACGGGCCGGCCTGTCGTTCCAGAACATGTACCTGGGCCTCAGCCCTTACGATGCCCCGGCGACCTACACCCTGCTGCAATTCACCGAGCTGGTGGAAGGCGTCTGGTATCCGCGCGGGGGGATGTATTCTATCATCACCAGCCTGACCAAAATCGCGGAGAAGTGGGGGGTCCAGTTCCGCTACCACGCGCCGGTCAAGCGGATTGACGTGCAGGGCGACCGCGCCGTGGGCGTCACGTTAGAGAGCGGCGAGGAGCTCCGCGCCGACCTGGTCGTCGCCAACGCCGATTTGCCCTATGTCTACACCGATCTGTTGCCCGATCCCGGTGGCAAAGCGGCTGCCAGAATGGACAAACTGAAGTATACTTCCTCCACCCTGATGTTCTATTGGGGGCTGAAGCGGGAGCGCGCGCCGGAACTGTTACACCATAACATTTTCCTGTCTGACCACCAATACCGCGAGTCGTTTGGTCAGATTTTCTACGATCATACCTTGCCGGCCGAGCCCTCCTTTTACATTCACGCGCCGGTGCGGACGGTCCCGACCTTCGCCCCACCTGATGGGGATGCTCTGATGGTCCTGGTGCCCACCGGACATCTGGATGAGCGCCGTTCGCAGGACTGGTCGGCGCTCCAACAGCAGGCGCGGGAGTGGGTCTTCCGGCAGCTGGCCACGATTGGATTGACCGACATCCAGGAGCGGATTGTCATGGAAGAGACGCTGACGCCGCCGGATTACCGGGACATCTGGAACCTGGCGAAGGGAGCGACGTTTGGGTTGAGCCATAACGTGATGCAGGTGGGGTATCTGCGGCCGCACAACCGGCACGCGCAGTATCGCAACCTCTACTTCGCCGGCGCGAGCACGCATCCGGGCACCGGGGTGCCCATCGTCCTGCTTTCGGCCCGGTTGACCACCGAACGCATTCTGAAGGAGCAAGGGGCGGGGCGCTGATGAAGACGGCGGACGGCGGACCACCGACCCCCGTTGGGCACGGTGGTCCGCCGTCTGGGGGCTCTGATGATCAACGGTTGGGATTGTTATTGCTTATTGCTATGGAACCTGCAACCTGGGAGTTGAAACTGCTATCGCGGGCGCAGGCCGGTATGGCGGCCTCGCACCCCCAACCGCGTCTGAACGTTGACCCGGTGACGCTGGCGCGGGCTTACGCTCAATGCGAGGTCGTGACCCGGGCGCACAGCCGCACGTTTTTCCTGGCCTCGGGCCTGTTGCCGGCGGCTAAGCGGCGCGCCGTGCGGGCGCTCTACGCTTTCTGCCGGGTGAGCGACGATCTGGTAGATCAGACGGGGAACGAGCCGGGGGCACCGGAGTCGGATGTAGCAACCGTGGCCGGTGTTCAGCCGGCAGAGGCGCTGGAGCGCTGGCGAAGCCGCGCCCTGAGCGATGATCCACCCGCCGATGACCTGGTCGCATTAGCCTGGGCCGACACCCGCGCGCGTTACGGCATTCCCAAAGTTTATGCCGAGCAGCTGTTGCAGGGTGTGGCACAGGATTTGCAGGTGACCCGTTACGCCACTTTTGAGACGCTGGCCGGGTATGCCTACGCGGTGGCCTCCACGGTGGGACTGATGTCCATGCACATTGTCGGATTTGCCGGTGAGGCCGCCTTGCCCTACGCCGTGAAATTGGGCGTGGCCCTGCAACTGACCAACATTCTGCGCGACGTGGGGGAGGATTGGCGGCGGGGTCGCCTTTACCTGCCGCAGGATGAGCTGGCGGCTCACGAAATAAGCGAGGACGATATCGCCGCCGGGCGACTGGACGGCCGCTGGCGCGAGTTCTTCCGCTTTCAGATTGCGCGCAATCGCCGGCTCTACGCCGAAGCGCTGCCGGGGATCGCGCTGCTGGATCCAGATGGGCGCTTTGCCATCGCGGCGGCCGCGGAGCTCTACCGGGCCATTCTGAGCGACATTGAAACACACGATTACGACGTCTTTCATCGCCGGGCGCACGTGGGCACGTGGGGCAAACTCCGGCGGTTACCTGGCATCTGGCTCTCACTGATTCGTTGATTCGCTGACTTGTGGAGACCTCATGCGGCATTACGATTTCATCCTGGCGGGAGGCGGAGCGGCCGGCCTGAGCCTGGCTTACCAGCTGGCTCGCAGTGCGCTCAAAGATCGCTCTATCCTCATCATTGATCGGGTCGTCAAGAACCGTAACGATCACACCTGGTGCTACTGGAGTCGCGAGCCGCTGCCCACCGACGAGCTTGCCTATCGCACCTGGGAGCAAATCGCCTTTATCGGCGCTGGCTGGCAGCGTGTGATCCCCCTGGCGCCCTACCGCTACCGGGTTGTGCGCGGGCTGGATTTCTATCGGGCACTGCGGGCGGCTCTGGAACCGCTGCCCAACGTGGATTTTCTGCTCGGCTCGGTGGAGCGGATTGTGGACGGACCGGCGCGGGCCGAGGTCACGGTCAACGAATTGACCTATACCGGTGACTGGGTTTTTGACAGTCGCTATGCCTCCTCGGAGTACCGGCCCCTCACGGCGCGTTATCACTATCTCAAGCAGCACTTTCTGGGCTGGGAGATTGAGACGGCGCAGCCGGCCTTTGATCCCCAGACGCCGACGCTCTTTGATTTCCGTACCCCACAGCAGGGAGCAATGCGCTTTTTCTACGTGCTCCCGTTTACCGAGCGGCGGGCGCTGGTGGAGTACACGCTCTTTTCTGCCGAGCTTTTGCCCCAGGCTGAGTATCGGGCGGCCCTCCAGGCTTACCTGACCGCCGGGCTGGGCATCCGTGAATACCGGATCGTGGAGGAGGAGAGCGACCTCATCCCCATGACCGATCACCCCTGGCCGCGCCGGGCCGGGCAGCGTATCATGAACATCGGCACGCGCGGCGGGCGCGTCAAGGCCTCCACCGGCTACGCTTTCCGGCGCATTCAGGAGGACGCGGCGGCCATTGTCCGCTCGCTCAACCAGCACGGCCATCCCTTTGCCGTGCCGGCGCCGCCGTCCCGCTATCACCTTTTTGATACGCTGATGTTGGAAGTGATCGCCCGTCACGGCGGGCGGATGAGCGCTATCTTTACCGATCTTTTCCGCAAAAACCCGGTGGATCGCCTGTTCCGTTTTTTGGATGAGGCCGGCTCGCTGCGCGAGAACCTGCAGGTGATGGCTTCCGTGCCGCCGGGACCGTTCCTGCGGGCCTGGCTGCACGGGGTATTGGCGAAGGGCGAATAGCCAGAGGCAGACATGGGGGTGGGGAGGTCCCCTAACCCCTGTTTTTTATGAGGAGGAGGGACGATGCTGGCAGTATATGGTATGATATTCTTGATGACGGCGGTGGGCATGGAGGGGGTGGCCTGGTTGGTGCACAAGTATGTGATGCATGGCTTCCTTTGGGTTTTGCACGAGGATCATCACCATCCCAGAGGGCGCGGCCTGCAGAAGAACGATCTCTTTGCGGTTTTCTTCGCGCTGGTCTCATTCGGCATGATCGCCACCGGCGTCAACCGTCTCTGGCCCGGGCTGATCGCGGCGGGTCTGGGCGTGGCGCTTTACGGCGTCGGCTATTTCCTCTTTCACGAGGTGATGTTCCACAAACGGCTCCGCTGGTTGCGCCTGCCGGCTCGCGGGCGCTATTTGCAGCGGATTGTGCGGGCGCACTCGGCCCATCACCGGGTCAGCGGTAAGGATAACGGCGTCTCGTTCAGCTTCCTCTACGCGCCTAAGCGGTACGATGTGGCCGATGCTTGAGCTACTCCGGGCGGCCTGGAGCGGGCTGACGCTGGTCGGACAGGGGCTGTTGGCCGCCTGGCTGCTCACCATGATCTGTGTGCCCATCCTGTTTTATTGGCGCTGGGGCGACCGGGCAATACGCGGCGGGATCACCGCCGGGGTCGTGCTCCAGGCGGCGACGGTGCTGGCGGTGGTAGCGCCGGCCTGGGGGGTGGGGCGCACGGCAGTGGCCGCTGCATGGGTGCTCCTGCTGGGGTGGGCCGTGGAGTTTGTCGGCTCGCGCACCGGCTTCCCCTTTGGCCGCTATCACTACACCGGCCGGCTTCAGCCCCAGCTGGGGCGCGTGCCGCTGCTCATTCCCCTGGCCTGGTTGATGATGCTCCCGCCGGCCTGGGCCGTGGCCGATGCCATCACGGCCGGCACGCGGGGCCCGGCCTTTGTTGTTGTGAGCGCGCTGGCCTTTACGGCCTGGGACCTCTTTCTGGATCCGCAGATGGTCGGCTGGCATTTGTGGCAATGGGAGCAGCCCGGCGGCTACTTTGGCATCCCCTGGGTGAATTTCTTGGGCTGGGCGCTCGCCTCCGCCGTGATGACAGCTGTGGTGGCCCCGGCGGCCCTGCCCGGCGCGCCGTTGCTCCTCGTCTACGGTCTCACCTGGGCGTTAGAGACGGTCGGCCTGGGCCTTTTCTGGGGTCAGCCCCAACCGGCGGCCGTTGGCGCGGTAGGGATGGGGATTTTTTTGCTGTTGGCGCTGATGTAAACTACAGGAAAGGGGGGCGATACGTGTGTATTCCGTGTTTCGTGAGCAGTTTGCCTGTTTGGTATTTTCCGCTAAGATTAGGAATCGGGGATTGGGGATCAGGGATTGGTAGGAGCGGTTGATGAAACAAAGCTTACTTCCAACTTCCTCCTAATCACCCTGGCTAATTATTTCTTTGATTTTCAGGAGGGGGGCAATGAGCGCAGATCCCATGGAGGGCAAGCTGGGCATTGTGGTGGGGGGCGGGCCGGCGCCTGGTATCAACGGCGTCGTTCACTCGGCTACGATTGAAGCGATCAACAACGGGATGGAAGTTTTCGGTATCTACGACGGCTTCAAACATTTGATGGAGGGGCAACTGGTCGGCCGGGCGCTGACGATCAACGACGTCAGCCGGATCCATCTGGACGGCGGTTCTATTCTGCGCACCTCACGCGCCAATCCCACCAAATCGCCCGAGCTGCTCGCCGCCTGTGTGCGGACCCTGCTGAGCGGCGGCATCTCCTCGTTGCTGGCAATCGGTGGTGACGACACGGCTTATTCCGTCTACCGGGTGGCCCGTTACGCTGAAGAACATCTGGGCGCTAAAATCAGGACCGTCCATGTGCCCAAGACGATTGATAACGATCTCCCCTTGCCGCATGAGATCCGCACCTTTGGCTTTGAGACGGCGCGGGAGCTGGGCACCCGGATTGTCATGAACCTGATGGAAGATGCGCTCACCGGGCACCGGTGGTTCCTGGTCGTGACCATGGGGCGCAAATCCGGGCATCTGGCGCTGGGCATTGGCAAGAGCTCCGGCGCGACGCTGACCCTGATCCCGGAGGAGTGGAACGGCCGCGAGATCCGCTTACAAGAGGTGGTGGATATTCTGTCCACCTCCTTGATCCGCCGCCTGGCTGAAGGCAAACCCTATGGGGTGGCTTTGGTGGCCGAAGGGGTGGTGGAGTCTATGGCCCCTGGTGACCTGGAAGGTCTGGAATCGGTGGAGCAAGATGCCCATGGCCATATTCGGCTGGCCGAAGTCAATTTCTCCGAGATCTTGAAAAAGGCTTTACGGCGGCAGCTGCGCCAATTGGGGATTGAGGAATCCATTGTGAGCAAAGACCTGGGCTACGAGCTCCGTTGCGCCGATCCCATCGCCTTTGATATTGATTACACGCGCAGTTTGGGGGAAGCGGCGGTGGATTTCCTGTTACAGGGGGGCAGCCACGCGACCATCACTATTCAGCAAAACGAAGTGGTCCCCATCCCTTATGAGCAGATGATGGATCCGCAAACCGGTCGGACCGAGGTGCGCTTGGTGGACCTGAACTCTTTTACTTACCGTTCGGCCTATAAGTTTATGATTCGCCTGAAGCCGCAACATGCCCAGGATGAGCTCTTGCTGGCGCGGATGGCGGCGCAGACCAATCTCTCGGTGGAGGAGTTCAAGGCGCGTTTTGGTTATTTGATAGGGATCGCGCCGCGACCGTTCTGATCTGATCCAGGTGGGGATGAAACGGTAGGCGGGAATTCTGCCTACCGTTGCTCGTCTAACTGGGGTGGTTTTTGCCGCCCCGCAATCTTACTTAGTTCGTCCACAAAGCGGTTGAAGCCGGCCACGTAGCTCTCCAGGTAATCCTCGACCAACGCCTGGGCCAGCGCGGCTTGCCCGGCCTGGACCAACGGCCCGACGTAAGCCCGGAAATCACGCAGGCTGAGATGCATCACCTCGTGATCGTCCGTCAGAAACCCCCATACCAGTTCTTTGGTCTGGCCGTCGTCTTTGGCGCTGATGAAGCGGCGGAGGGTACTCCCCGGTGCGACCCGTCCTACATTGGAGAAAACCTCGTTCCCTTTGATGATCTCGTTGAGGACCGTGATGCGCTGGGGGATGGTGTCTAACAGATGCTGCATGGAGGCCGGCAGATGTCCCAGGAGCCGCAAGGTGGCCGTGTTGAAGCTCTCCCCGCGCATCGTCACAGCTTTCAACGCATCCAGCAGCTCCCCAAACGTTTTGAGATACGCCAGCAGCTCGCGCCGCGACTGGTCAAAGGCCTCCCAGGCCGGAGCTGTGGGCTTCTCGCGGCAGGCGCGGTACTGCGCCTCGGTGTTGCGGAAGAGGGCCGGCAGCTCTGTCAGCGGGTTGCGGAAGGTGGTGGGATAAAGGCGTTCGCGTGGGGCGACCCCGCTGGCGTCCATGGGGATCAAGAGCGCCGGGTTGGTGGTCTGAAACCGGGCGTGGGTACTTTCCACGAGGTTGCGCAGCGCCGGCGGTAAGGCCGCGATGGCCTGCGCCAGCGGCGGCGCTGGCGAGTACTCTACCGCGTGAAAGCAACGGTAGAGAATCAGCAGGTCGTTGACGGTGAGCCGGACCCCGCGCTGTTCCAACCAGCGGCGCAATCGTTGCAGCTGGGCCATGTTGAGCGCATCGGATTCGGCATCTACTTCAATCTGTTGGGAAAACGTGCGGGCCAGCGTTTCCACCTCTGGCCTGGATTCCAGTTTGAGGACGGGGGGGCGGGGCGTGGCTGAGGCCGGAGTGAGCTGGCTCAGCTGGCGGTAAGCGTGGATGGCACTGTCGGTGGCGATTTCGGCCACCGCCATTCCCCAGGTCCCATCAAAGAAGATGTGCGATTGGTCAAAAACGATGCTGCGCTCGGTGCGGAAGAGCGTCAAGGCGTGATCGCCGATGCCCCGGTGATCGCGCCGGATGACGGCCAGCGGTAACGCCGCCGCATGGATGTCCCAGTTGATGAGAATGGGCACGCGCCGCAGCGCCGCCAGCTCAGCGCGGGTCGCTTTGGGGAGCTTCCCTCGCAGCGTCCCTTGTTGCTGGCGCGGACTTTCGGCCAGCAACAGATCCAGTGTCGGCAGCGTGGTGGGGGCCGGCGTGGCCAGAATGGTGCTGACCCAGGCCAGCACGGTGTCGGGGGCGGTGGGAAGCAACCTGCCCAACAATGTCCCCCCGTTGACCGTGCGGACCTGCCCCTGCCGGTCTACGGTGAGAGGTTGCCGGCGGGCATCACAAAGCATCCCATCGGGCAAGGTGTAGAGCGGAAACGGTGGCTGGCCTGGCGCCATAGGGGCACAGAGCGGACTGCCCTGGGCGTCGCGTGCGCAGACCGGCAACAGATAAGTGTGTCCCTGCCAGATGAAGCCGATGGCTGCCTGCCAGAGGGGGAACGGCTCTTTTTGTTCCTGGAAACGCTCTGGCTGCAACGTGGCCAGGAGCGTCATTTGATCCTGATAGGCGGCCAGTTCGGTGGCCTCGCGTTCGGCAAGCCGCTGATGCACAGCGGCGCGCAGCTCTGTCGGCAGTATTCCTAACCGCTCCTCTACAAAGTGTTGGAAGAGCAGTTGCCGGTGAGCCAGATAATCGGATTCCGGAGTGCGCCGATGGTAGGGCCGGCGGCGGCTCCAATCGGTGATGAGGGTGAGGAACGGCGGTTGGTCGGCCAGGCCACCCTCTTGGGCGGCCTCAAGGATCAGGCGCAGGAACACCCGCTCGCGCCATTCGGTGGCAAGCAACGCATCATAGCGGTAGAGCAATTCTATCATGGCGTTGACCCACGCGGCCCCCATCCGGGCCAGGTCAGCTTGCGCGGGGAGTGCGGCGTGGAAACCGGTCGTCTCGTTGGTGTGGCGGGCGGCATCCTCGCGCAGACCGAATTCCAGGTAGAATTGCCAGATCCCTTGCGGAAAAGCGGTGGTGAGCTCTTTGCCGGCCAGCTGGAGTATTTTCTGGTAAGCGTAGAGCGCCGCGGCCGGCCCGGCGACGAACACCCCGTAGGGCAACAGGCTGAGGCCGCGCAACAGGGCGTTGAGGTCTTGCTGCATCCGGTCGGGGTTGACCTGCCGGCCCTTCAGCTGGATCAGCCCGCTCAGAATGAAGGCGGGCAGGTTCCCGGCCGGGACGACGCGAGCTACCTCCTCGCGCAGGGCGCGAATTTCCGGCAGGGTGAGCCGGGTCAGCTGGAGTAACGCTTGCTCATCAATCTCCACCAGCGCCGCCAGGGTCGTTTGCTGGGCCTGGCGCAGCGCCGCTATGGAAGGGGCCGCCGGTTCGCTCATGGCAGACGTTCACCCACGACAACGCAGCGGAAACCCAGGTTGGGTCCTTTGGCGGGACGGTTCGTGCCGCCCTCCGGTGCGCCAACTTCGCGGTGGGTCGTGCGCAGCTGGCGGCTGAAATTGGCCACGGAATCAAAGGCCCCGCCGCGCATCACCTTTTCTTTGCCCTGGGTCGGACCGGTGGGATCGGCCGCCGGGGATTGCTGGTAATAATCCTTGCTGTACCAGTCGCTCACCCATTCCCAGGCGTTGCCGGCCAGATCCAGGATGCCGTAGGCGCTGGCGCCGCTCGGATATTGGCCCACGGCCGCCGTGGTGTTGCCCAGCTGCAGTCGCGTCTTGTCCAGCTCGTCGCCCCAGGGATATCGCCGTTTGGTTTGCGTGGTGGGATCCCAGGAGGCCGCCTTTTCCCATTGGGCCTCGGTGGGCAACCGCACGTCCCAACCGCTTTGGGTGGCGACCCAGCTGCAATAGCTGACCGCCTGGTCCCAGCTGAGGTAAGTCATCGGGTGATCCTTGTAGGCCGGGTTGTCGTAGGCGTTGCGCGTATAGGGGGCCACACAGCCCCCGGCGGCGACGCATTGTTGATACTGCGCGGTAGTGACCTCATGCTCGTCCATCCAGAAGGGACCGAGGGTGACTTCATGGGATGGCTTTTCGTCTTTGGAAGCATCTGGATCAGCGTCGGTGGCTCCCATTTCAAAGGGGCCGGCCGGGACGAATCGCAGCGGCATCCCGTCTACGGTGCGGAGCAGGGTTGCCCCGGGCGCTAACGTCGGCGTTGGCGTGGGGGTGGGCAGTGGTGTGGCGGTGGCCGTCGGCGATGGGAGGGGGGTGGCCGTCGGTGTGGAACTGGGCGGCGGCGTGACGGTGGGGGTAGCCCTGGGTGTGGGGGTGGGTGTGACGGTCGGTGTTGTGTCGCTGAGCGGGCTGCTGGGTGCTATGGTGGGGGTGGGGGATGGCCGTTCGGCCACCGCAACAGGCGAGGGCGTCGCGGTGACCGGCAGCGCGGCGGTCGGAGTTCCACCTCTCTGATACCAGATTCCCTTGCTCAACCAGGCCCCGAGGGCCAGTAGCACAAGGAGGGCGACGGCTATCGCCGCCCAGCGGCCACGACGCTGCGGGCCGGCGGGAACAGGGATGCTGTCGGCGAAAGCGGGCCGTGGGGTGGCGGGAGGCGGTGGCGTAGCGCTGACCACCGTTCCATTGGGCCGCGGAGCGGCTCCGGCGGAGGGGGGGGCGACCAGGTCGGTCGGAGGTGGGGGCGGCGCCGGTGGCAGGATCGCCCCTGGCTTCGTGAGCGTGCTGGCCGTATCATCCAGTACCAGGCCGGTCCAGGCCTGACTCAGGGCCGCTATCAGCGCCCGCGCGGTGGGGAAGCGCTGCTCAGGTTCCTTGGCCAGCGCTTTGAGAATGACCATCTCCACGGCGCGGGGCAGCTCGGGGACGTAGGTCCGGGGGGGGATGGGTTCCTCACTGACATGTTTGAGGGCCAGGCTCAGCGCCGATTCGGCCTCAAACGGCAGGTGGCCGGTAACCATTTCGTAGAGGACACCGCCCAGCGAATAGATATCAGATTGCGGGCGTGCCGCGCGGGAGTCTAATGCCTGTTCCGGGGCGATATATTCCGGCGTGCCGAAACTCTGGCCTATGGAGAGCTGGCTCGTCCGATCTTGGAGCATCGCCAGGCCGAAGTCGCCCAGGATCGCCTGCCCATCCTGGGTCAGGAGAATGTTGCCGGGCTTGACGTCACGGTGGATGATGCCGCGCTGGTGGGCATAATCCAGTGCTTCGGCGACCTGGCCGAGGATGTGCAGGATTTCCTCGTTGGTGAAACGGCGGCCCTCCTGCTTCCGTCGGTCTATTTCAGCGCGCAGGTCGGTGCCCTCAATGTATTCCATCGCCATGTAATGGCCGCCGGCGTAAACCCCGAAGTCATATACCTGGACGATGTTGGGATGGCGAAGTGCGGCAATTGCCTGGGCCTCCCGTTGGAACCGCTGGCCGAGGGCCGGATCAGCCTGCAAAGCGGCCCCTAAGACTTTAATTGCCACATAACGGCGCAGGGCAGGATGAAACCCTTTGTATACTTCAGACATACCCCCATGGCCGATTTTGGCCACGATGGTGTACGGCCCGATGTTTTGGCCGACCAAGCTGCTGGATTCCATTGGCGTTCCGCGTCACCTTACAAGATGATTAGCTGCTACTATGGGTGGAAAGTATAACCCGCTTTGCCCGTGCGTCAACCCGGGTATGGTGCTAAAAACCTGTGCCGTCAGCGCCTTTTTGCTTTACCCAGCCGATAGATAATAGATAATGGATAGATGAGGAGGATGATGAGGAGGATAGGGAAAGGGATCTTGTGTGTGCAGCAACTGCCCAAAAATTGAAACATACCTGTTACGGCAAGGTCTGGACTTACTTCTGCATTGCCTGTACAATTAGAGTATGCGGAACTACTGGTTACTCAGTCTTGATGATTCTTCTTAAGGGAGCGCGGCATACTCATGGAACACTCTGAATCTTCTGCGGGGGTAGCTCTGACCGCGGCCCAACCCCTGGAGCAGCTGTTGCAGTATCAACCGGCTTTGCTGCCGCAATTGCATCAGCTCTTGACAGCTGTGGTGGCCTACCTGCCGCGCGTTGTGGCCCGGCCGTTGGTGGAAACCCCCAACACGGATTTGATCACTATCCCCTTGGAGGGGACGGTGATGTTTGCCGACATTGATGGCTTTACGCAACTGGCCGAACGTTTCTCCGAAGTGGCCTCGCAGGAGGGGGCCGAGGAACTGACCGAACTGGTAGACCGGTTTCTGGAGATCCTGATCACCACCACGGCCCGGTATGGAGGGGATTTACAGAAGTTCGCCGGCGACGCCGGGCTGCTCTTTTTCAGCGGGGAGGCCCATGCGTTGCGAGCCGTCGCGGCGGCGCTGGATGTGCAGCAGGCCATGGCTGCCCAGTTAGGCGAGGTGGAGACGTCGCTGGGCCGTTTCCCTTTGCAGGTTGCTATCGGGTTGGGTGGGGGTCGTATGGTGGGGCTGGGGCTGGGGACGGCCGGGGGCCGCGAGTGGCTCATCAGCGGCGAGCCGTTGCGGGCGATGGGGCGGGCGCAATCGGCGGCCCCGCCAGGTGGGTTGATGCTGGACGCGGTGACCTTAGCCGGCTGCGGGGACGCCGTCGTCTGGGAGGCCGCGGAGGAGGCGGACCTGGCCCTCGTGACCGGCTTGCATGAGCGCCCCGCTCCTCTCGCGTTGCCGCCCCTGCCGGAACCTCCGGAGGGATTGGAGCGCGGTCAACAGCTGGCCTGGCTGCTGGCTCGCCTGGATGCGCTGTCGCCTTTCCTGGCTCCGGGCGTGCTGGAGCGGTTGACGGCGGCCCTCGGCCTGGAGCGCAGCCGCTTGTGGAGCGAGCACCGCCAGGTCACCATCTTGATGCTTTCCATGGCCAGCCAGGTGGACCTGGCTCGTTACTGGGATGATCCGGCGGGATTGCAGCAGGCGGCCGGCGCGGCCAATGCCTTCTTTGTGCAGGCCCGTGACGCCATCCAGCGCTATGATGGCATCGTCAACAAAATCGGGTTGGGGCCACAAGGACCCTACCTGATGGCGCTTTTCGGTGCGCCCCGGGCGCATGAGGATGACTCGCTGCGGGCGGTACTGGCGGCCCTGGAGCTGCAGAGTGCCTCGGAGACGCCGCTCCGGTTAGGGATCAACACCGGGTTCGTCTTTGCCGGTGACGTGGGCACCGGTGAACGGCGCGAGTACACCGTGATGGGGGATGAGGTCAACCTGGCCTACCGGCTGATGAGCGCCTGCCGACCGGGGGAAGTCTGGTTGGGACCGAACACGGCTCGCCATGCGGCCGTGCAGCGGCGGGTCACCGGCGAGTGGGCTGCCCCACGTCCCTTTAAGGGTAAGCGGGAGCCAATTGCGCCGTTTGTGGCGCGCGGGGTCCGCCAGCTCTTTGCCGGCACAACGGTAGCGGAACTGCCCCTGGTGGGCCGGGAGGCGGAGCTGCAAAAGCTGACCGCCACGCTGGAGCAGCTGCGAGCGGGTCAATCGCAGGTGGTCTTGTTGCACGGAGCGGCCGGCAGCGGCAAAAGCCGTCTGGTGCAGGAGGTGGCGGCGCTGGCGGCGCACCAGGGGCTGGAGGTCTGGGTGGGGACTGCGCCGTCCTATGGGGCGCACCTCCCCTATGCTGTCTGGGAAGGGCCTCTGCTCTCTCTGTTGGGGTTGGAGACCGTGCCCTATGCCGACCGGGCGGAACACCTGCAAGCGGAGCTGGCCC
Source organism: uncultured Anaerolineales bacterium (assembly GCA_964437445.1). GTDB lineage: Bacteria > Chloroflexota > Anaerolineae > B4-G1 > SLSP01 > CAYTGR01. Next base: position 110,119 of record CAYTGR010000004.1, read on the forward strand.
GCCACGGGTTAGAGCTTTGGGCGGCGTTGGTCGCGCCGTTGCTGGGATTGGATGTTTCCCCCTCGCCCGAAGTGACGGCACTCTCGCCGGCATTGCTGACCCAACAGCGGCGGCAGGTCCTGCGCGAACTCTGGGAGCGGGCCGCCCGCGCCGCTCCCCGGCTCCTGATTCTGGAAAATGCCCAGTGGATGGCCGACCCCTCGCTGGAATTGCTGGATGCGCTGGTGGACCCGTTGCCGGGAGCGCCTTTGCTGGTGCTGGTAACCTATCGGGACGACCCACCGGCCGCCGGACGCTGGGATCATTTGCCGCAGCGGTTAGACTTAGCGCTGGAGCCGCTTTCCTCCAAAGCGATGACGGCCCTGGTGCGCCAGCTTTCCGGCGGCGTGGCCTTGCCGCCGGAGGCAGAGCGCTGGATTGTGAAGCGCGGGGGCGGTATCCCGCTCTTTGCGATTGAGGCCGTGCGCACCTTGATCACTTCCGGCGTGTTGGTGGAACAGAGCGGCCAGTGGCAGTTGACTGCTTCATTGGAGGAACTGCCGTTGCCGGGCACCACGTATGATTTGTTGCAGAGCCGGATTGACCAGTTGGACCCGCCTGGTCGCCACCTGCTGCGGGCGGCCGCCGTCGTCGGGGAGCAGATGACCGTCCCCATGTTGGTGGCCGGCTATGGCGAGGAGGCCCGTCCGGCGGTGGTCCGACGGTTGCCGGCCTTGAGCCCGTTGGGGTTGATCTACGGAGATGCTGCCTGCGAGACATTGCTCTTCCGCCAGCCGCTCATCCGTGAGGTGGCTTATCGCGGGTTGGCCTACCGGGTCAAGCGGCTGATCCACCAGCGGCTGGCGGAGTTCTTAGAGCAGTTGCGCGAGCGGGCTACTTCTAATTGGCTGACGTTGTTGGCCTATCACGCTTTTGAGGGCCGGTTGTGGCCGCTGGCCGTTTGGGCCAACGTGGAGTTGGGCCGGCGGGCCTCGCAATCCTATCTCATGGACCAGGCGGTGCGCGCTTTTCAGCGGGCGCTGGAAGCAGCTGACGCCGGTCAGCTGGTGGCCCACGACGAGCGATTTGAAGCGCACCATTTGTTGGGTGATACGTTGACCATCTTGGGACAGTACGATGAGGCCCTGGATCATCTGGCGCAGGCACGCCAGCTACTGCCCGCGGCGCCGACGGAGCCGAAGGACGTCATGCGGTTGGCCGATCTGGAGTATCACATCGCTTCCATTTTGGAGGACCAGGGCCGTTACAAAGAGGGCTTTGAGGCCGTGGAACGCGGCTTGCAGCTGGCCGGAGTGCAGGCCATGGTTGAGGGGGCGCGGCTCTATATCCGGGGGGCCGGGCTGTACTATCGGCAGGGTCATTACGACCAGAGCGAGCAGTGGGCCGCCCACAGTGCAGAACTGGCTGCTGCGTTGGCCGGCGACGAGGCGAAGAAGGTCCAGGCCCGGGCGCTCTATGTGCTCGCCCTGCTGGCCTATCAGCGGGGCACCTTGCAGGCCGCGTTAACGTTGGGGCAGCAGAGTTTGGAGGTTTATCGCGCTTTGCAGGACATCCCGGGCGAAATTGGCGCGCGCACCAATTTGCTCCTGACCCATCTGTTGCTCGGCAACTGGCGGGAGGCCGTGGAACACGGTGAGCGGGCGTTGACCCTGGCCCGCCGGATCCGCAACACCGAAGGTGAGGCCCGGTTGGCCGCCAACCTGGGCGAGGTTTACCGCTGCCAGGGCCGGTTTCTGGAGGCCCGTCAGGCTTACACCACGGCCCTGGAGATTGCCGGTGCGCGCGGGATCACCTTTGGTGAGGCCGTGATGGAGAACAACCTGGCGGCGGTGGCTTTGCGGGAGGGGCGGTGGGAGGAGAGCGAAGAGCGGTTGGCGCGGGCCGAGACGCTGTCCCGGGAGATCGGCTCGGAAGTATTGCTGCCTGAGATCTACCGCCAGCGGGGCGAGCTGCGTCTCGCTTTGGGCGACCCGGAAGGCGCGTTGCCATGGGGTGAGCGGTCGCTGCTGCTGGCCGAGAGCCAGGGCGCTAACCCGGAGGTGGTGCGGACGCGCCGGCTGCTGGCTGAAATTTACCTGGCGCAGGGGCAGTGCGCCGCGGCCGGGACTGCCCTGACTGCGGCGACGCACTTACTGCAAAGTGTCACGGATCGCTACGCGGAGGCTCAGGTGATCTTTACCACGGCCCATTTTTATTGGCATTGTGGGGATTGGCCGGGGGCGCTGGAGCGCGCCCGCGAGGCCGTCGCGCGCTTTGAGGCCCTGGGCGCCGCCTGGGACTTGGCCCAGGCGCAAGCCCTGCTTGCCACCTGGCTGACATTAAAGGATGAGGGCGGAAAATGACTAACCCACTGAGCCACTAAAGACTAATTGACCATTTTTACGAGGAGGGGAACGATGAAAGCGAAATGGGGTTGGTTGGTGATGGCGTTGTTGCTGGCCGGCGCGTGGTGGGCAGGCTGGTCCTTGACCAGTGCTCCGGCTCCGGTCCAGGCTTTGCCGGCCGCTGCGCCGATGGCAACCTGGCAGGCGGAGACGAGTTTCGCGTTGCCATTACAGGCTGGTGGTATGGCGACCACTTTCCCGATCCCTTATTACACCGTGGCTCCGAACGAATTGCCGACGTCTTTGCACATCATGAACGCCGACGTGTTCACCAATTACGTCACCGTCTATTTTTGGAACCCGGCCGGTGATCCAATGACATCGTCGCAACGGAGTTATGTGTTGCCTCCCTATAGCACCTTCATCATGTCGGCGCGGGAGATTTCGCAAGCGGTAGCACCGACCGGTTTTCTGACCGGCTCGGTCATGGTGGAAGCGCTTTACCCGATCGTCTGTCTGGTCAAAGCCACGCCGGAGTGGGGGCCCAATTATCTGATGTCCTATTTCCCGGATGAGGGCAGTTACTCTTTGATTTTTCCGTGGGTGCAACAACGGGGCAGCTTCTGGCCGCGGCTTTACTTGCAGATGGTTGACTCTTTTCAAGTGTTGCCCATTAACATTTACCTGTATGTGAACGGCACGGTACGTTATACGCAGACGATTTCCAATCCTGTACTCCATCAACTGATCCTTTACGATCCGGTGGCGGAGGGCCATTTGATGGCCAATGAGACCGCTTACATCAAGGTAGAGTCGTGGGGGGGACGGGTGGTGGGCTATGTGGCGTTAGTGGATCCCAAGGGGGCTCAGATGGAGGCCTGGCCGGGGCTGCCTTCCAGCTCTCAGCCAATCATGGCCTTACCGCGCCTGGTCGTGGGCGCCGAGCGGCAGAGTAGCGCCTGGGTGGTGAAAACGTATCCAACAGAGCCTGCGTCCTTGACGCTTATTTATCAGCACCCCAATGGTGAGGCCATTTTGACGGACACGCAGTCTCTCCCCGGTGACCAACCATTGTCCCTTGTATTGCCGGCAACTCCCTGGCAGGGGAGCTTAGTGCTTTCGGGGACCAGCGAACTCGAATATTTTTATGCCAGTGCTCTGGAATCCAACCAGGATACCGCGCTTTATCAAGACGTCAGCGGCTACTCTCTGTCTGCCGGTTGGATGAATGACCACTTTTTCCTCCCAGCCATTCATCGTTATCCTACCCATGCCACGGCTTACTGGGTTTACAACCCCAACTCAGTGGTGGTATCGGCTACCCTGACCCTCTATAATTCTCAGGGGCAGGTGCGCTGGGTGAATGAGCGCGCACTGCCGGCTCATGGCAGCGTTTGGTGGGACCAGGACGCCATGCCCTGGTTAGGCATGGGCTTTGATGGCGGCGGTGAACTGGTGGCCGGGGGGGTGGTCCAGGTGGTCGGTTACGAGCGAATTTTGGGCAGCGAACAAAAGCCCCTGGATCCTTACGAATTTGAGAATGATTCGCCCCTGACGGCTGTGGAATTGCAACCTTCGGTGCCGCTGACCGCTTATCTGGAGTGGTCCTGGGATCGCGATTGGTATGTTTTCACTGTGACGCAGCCCTCCCAGGTCACTGTGACGTTGGACCAGCTGCCGGCCGATTACGATCTCTACGTGCTGCCGGATCCAGAATTGTTGCCGGAATTAGGGTTGGGGCAGAACCTGGATTTGTTGGACGATCCTGTGGACGTGGATGAGCAGGGTAATGTGGGCAGCCTCGCCGGCTGGGGCGCTACGGCGGGTTGGGGGGCAACGGCCGGTTGGGGGGCAACGGCCGGTTGGGGTGCTACGGCGGGCTGGGGGGCGACGGCCGGGTGGGGTGCCACCTCGGCCAATCCTGTCACCGAAACGGAGACGATCCGGGTGGTCGCGTTTACGCCGGGTCGTTATTACGTGCTTGTTGTCCCGGCCGCTGCGACGCAGTTCTCCAATCAACCCTACCGGCTGCGGCTGGCTTTGACTCCTTTGCCTGGCTCGTCCTGCTCGTGGAGTCCGGCGTTCAGTGTCACTGTGGACACTACCCCTTATGTGGGGACCTCGGCGCTGATCAGCGGCCCGCTGACGTTGATTCTGTATCACCCGACCCGGTTGGCGCAACAGTATGGGCTGGGTGCTACCAACGACCTGACGCCGGCGCTGCGGGCCCTGGCCGACCATCCCCTGGTGCGCGGCATTCTCTACCCGGTGGAGGTTTCGGCCGCTGTGAGTCAGGCGTATGCCCTCTGGTCGGCCCAGTACTGCAATGTCAATCAGGCTAACCTGGTGGTGGAGACTATCCGGGCCGCGGTGATTTCACCTACGCTGATGGCAAAACCGACCATCCGCTATATTTTGGTGGTAGGCGATGACGAGCAGGTCCCCCTGTTCCGCCAGCTGGATTTAGCGCGCATCGCCAACGAACGGGAGTATGCCGGCGGCGCGGCGGTGATAGATTCGGCGCTCCTGGCGGCGACCCAGCGCGGCTTCTACCTGACCGACGATGCGTACGGGACCCCGGCCGGCTATGAATTGGGCTGGCGTGGCCGTTATTTCTGGCGTCCTTTGCTTGCCACCGGGCGTTTGGTGGAGTCTCCGGCAGAGATCAAACAGCAAATAATACAATTCCTCTCCCACCCTCAGCTGCAATCCCAGGATGCATTAGTCACCGGTTATGACTTCCTGACCGATGCTGCTTATCAAATCAAGGCGGTATTGTCTGCCATGCAGGGCGTTGGCAGTGTGGATGGGTTGATCGGCGAAACCTGGACGGCATTGGATTTGTACAACGCCTGGCTGAACCGCCGTAATTCCTCTAACTTCTACGATGCCCCTGATCTGGTTTCCATCAACAGTCACTTTGAACACTGGCGCGCGCTCCCGGCCACAGCCACGGCAGGGATCTTCACCAACACTTACATCGCGCAGGGTCCGGCATCTCTGAGCGGCACCGTGGCTTGGTCTATGGGATGCCACGCTGGCTACAACGTGCCGGATCGGGTTGTAGCTCCCAGACGCGCCGAGACAAGTCCTGATTTCCCGCAGGCGCTGGCGCGGCGGGCGGCGACCTGGATTGCCAACACCGGCTACGGCTACGGCACCGATGACGGCATTGCCGGCTCCGAGCGGTTGATGCTCTACTTCACCCAGGAATTGGGCCGCGAGCCAGGCGTGGGGGTGGGGGAGGCCCTGCGGCGAGCCAAACTGCGCTATCTGCGGAATTTGCCCGCCGGCAGCCTGACGGCCTACGACGCCAAATCTATCATGGAATCCACGCTCTACGGCCTGCCGATGTACCAGATCAAAGTGCCCAATCCCCTGACGACCACGGGGCGTTTCCTGACTACTACCCTGGGGACGGCGCGGTGGGAGGACAACCTCGTGGTGCAGCCTTTGCAGCTGGAACCTGACTTGCGCCGTAACCAGGGGGCCAATGGTGTTTTCTATACCGTCGGGCCTGAACTGGCGCAAGGTGCGCCGGGACGGCCGCTGTTGCCGTTTGCTGGGACTGCACTGGCTTCCAATCCGGTGGTTGCCGGAACGCAGGGGGCGGCCCAGATACAGCGTGTGTGGGAGCCTCGTGGGGCCTTGTTGCTCGCCGGTGACCTGCAATCAAGGAACCAGGATCCGGTGATTGTCCGTCCTGTGACTCATACGGTACAGCCCGAGCCGACGTTGAATCCTAACCTTGGTTGGTTGCCCACTCGCCCCTTCGTGGTCAATAGCGCTGCCGGTGAGTCGCAGCTGGTCGGCACCTTTGCTCTGTTCAACGCAGCGACCCGCGAGACGCGCTTGCTCTCAAAAGCTGAGGTGGAGGTCTATTACACCACCCCCGATGACCCGGATCACACCCCGCCCGAAGTGTTGGAGGTGACCTCGGCGCGTGGCACTGGTGGGGAGGCGACGATCAACGCGATGGTAGTGGACGATGCCGGCCCGGTGACGCGGGTAGTCGTGACATTCATCTCGCCGGGACACATCTGGAGCCGGGACCTGGGGTTGGATAGTGAGGACCCCAGTGGCTGGCAATGGAGCATCCAGGTTGACCCGCTGGCTTTGAGTACTGATTACCTGATTCAAGGGGTGGATAGCAGCGGGAATGTGGCCGTAGCAACGGGCCGGGGCAATTTCTTACAGGTTGAGCCGTTAAAGGTTTATTTGCCGCTGGTGTTGCGTGGCTTTTAAGCGACCCCTGATCACAGACAACGGGCCACGGATTTCAGACCCGTGGCTCGTTGTCTGGCTTGACAGGTACTTCAAACCTGACCCGCAACGTAGGGCCGGCCCCCAGTGGGGGCGGGAACCATCAGCGGCTTCACTTACTGCTCACTACTCACCTTTCTCTTTCCCTGCCAGCTGCCGATACTCCTCCCAGGTGATAAACTCCCCGTCCTCAATCTCCTGGTTAGTGACGCGATACGCTTCATCAAAGTGGAGCGTGGCATAGATCAGCCGGAAACAGGAGCCGTCCATCACCTCTTTGCGCACGAAGAATCCTCCGCGCTCAAAATCCCGCGTCAGATCGTTGTGGCGGTCAATGCGCACCCGGACCGGCGCTCCGCAGTGGGTGCATTTCACATAAAAGAAAATGCCGTTGGGATCACTTGGCTCGTCAGAGGGGGAGCCCAACAAAAACTCGCGTAGTTTTTTCAATACCATAACGCTCCTTAACTTAAACAGTGATCGGCGATCACAAAAACAGCTTCAGGGGGTATTTCTGCCTGGTGCAAAGTCACCCGGGGTAGCAGGCAAGACCGTCGCTTCATTGTGGGCTGGGATGACCACAGCGACCGAAATCGGCGATGAAAATGCAGTCGGAATCATAACCATTAACCGCAGATGTGGAAATTTATGTCATGATAATAGCATCACTTGGGGTAGTGTCAAAAAAGAGTTTAGCTGCATTTGTCCTGGTTCCCCGCTGCGCAAGCCCCGGTCATGCATTGCCCTTTCGGTAAACTACGCTATAATGGAACTAACATTCCGGCTTGCTGGTGGCGTGGATTTCAAAGACAGGAGTTTTTCAAAATGGACCAGACGTTAAAGGTGCTCTTCCTGGCAGCGGAAGCTGCGCCTTTTGCCAAAGTCGGTGGCCTGGCGGATGTAGCCGCAGCGCTCCCCAAGGCCTTGCGGCAGTTGGGGGTGGACGCCAGGTTGATGATTCCCCGCTATGGGGCGATGCGTGGCGAGCAATATGATTTCCACCGCCTGGGCGAATTGATCTCCGTGCCGGTGGGGCCAGATTATGAACCGGTGCACTTGCTGGAAGGCCTGGCCCCTGGCGAAGTTCCCCTTTACCTGATTTGGGACGAAAAGTACTTCTCTGCGCGCGACAAAATCTACGGCTTCAACGATGACCCACAACGGTTTGTTTTCTTCTCGCGGGCGGTTATCGCGGCCCTGCGGGCTTTGAACTGGGTGCCGGATGTCATTCATGCTAACGACTGGCATACTGCGCCCGTGCCGGCCTGGCTGGATGTTTGCGGGCGCCGAGATCCTTTCTACCGCGACATCGTTACCCTCTTCACCATTCATAACCTGGCCTATCAGGGCCTCTGTGGCCGGCTACTGCTCACCTTTGGCCGGATGGAAGAACTGCCCCATCTGTCGGTGGAACCGCCGGGTCAAGTGAACTGGATGGCGCAGGGCTTGGCGCACGCCGATCTGCTCAGCACCGTCAGCCCGACCTATGCGCGCGAAATCCTGACCGCTGAAAGCGGGATGGGATTGGAGCCGTTGCTGATTAGCCGCCAGGATCGCCTCTTCGGCGTCCTGAGTGGGATTGATGCCGAGGTCTGGAACCCCAGCACTGATACCGCGTTAACTCAGGCGTTTGACGTCACCTCCTTGCGCATGAGAGCAGTCAACAAATCTGCCTTGCAACGCGAGATCGGGTTGCCGGGGCGGACCGAGGTCCCGCTGCTGGGCTGTATCTCGCGCCTGGATGAGATCAAAGGGGTGGATTTGCTGGTGCCGGCCCTGGAGACCCTGTTGCAGCAACAGGACGTGCAGTTTGTTTTGCTGGGCACGGGTGATCCCCAATATGAGACTGAACTGCGGGCCCTGGCCGAGCGATTCCCGGAATCAGCACGGGTCTTCATCAAGTTTGACGACCGGCTGGCCCGGCGCATTTACGGTGGGGTTGACCTCTTCCTCGTCCCCAGTCGTTTTGAACCCTGGGGGATGGGGCAGCTGATTGCCATGCGCTACGGAGCCGTGCCCCTGGTCCGCGCCACCGGTGGTTTGGCGGACACAGTCATAGATGTGGTGGAGCAACCTGCCAGCGGCACCGGTTTTGTCTTCCGGCCCTATACGGTAGCGGCATTTACGGAGACTTTGGGGCGAGCACTGGCGGCTTTCCGCGACCGGCCTCGCTGGGAGGGTATCCAGCGGCGGGCCATGGAAAAGGATTTTTCCTGGGAAGCCGCAGCGCGCACTTATATTGATCTTTATCGTCGGGCGCAGGCCTTACATCGCTTGCATTAGTTACGCAAAGTGCCGGGCCAAAGCCCGACACTTTTTCCTGCAATGGGGGTGGGGGGCTTGGAAGGCGCAGCTCCGGCTGCGCCTTTTGTTAGCCGGCCTTTTTTGACGGCGGAGTGCAGTGCGGATGGCCTGGATGAATTTACTAGACATACATCCGATTTTGGCGTGAGGGAGGAGAGTGTGGGACAGGAAAAGCCCTTCCTGTGCATTCATGGCCATTTCTACCAGCCGCCTCGGGATGATCCTTTCACCGGGGAGTACCGGGACGAGCCGGATGCGGCGCCCTATCGTAACTGGAACGAACGGATCACCGCGGAATGTTATACGCCCAACGCCCAGGCCGGTAATTTTGCCCGGATCAGTTTCAATATGGGGGGCACTCTGGCCCGGTGGATGAGTGTTTACGCCCCCGATACCTACAACCGGATTGTAGCAGATGTGCGGGAGTACCTGCGGCGTTACAACGTCCCGAATGGCGTGGTACAATCTGTCCATCATACCATTCTCCCTTTGGCGCGTGGCCGCGACAAACGTTGCCAGATTCGGTGGGGGATTGCCAGCTTCCAGCATCGTTTTGGCTATCGGCCCGATGGCCTCTGGCTACCCGAGATGGCCGTGGATTACCAGACGTTGGAGGCGGTGGCAGAATCAGGCCTCTGGTTTGTGATCCTTTCGGATGAACAGGTGCGGGGTGATTTGTCACTGGGGGCCGGCCCCTACAAAGTTCGGCTTTCACGCAACCGTTTTATCACCATTTTTGTCCGGGATCGCGGGCTCTCCAACTCCCTCTCATTCAACATGCCGGCGGCTTCCGAGGCCAGGGAATGGATCAATGGCGCCATGCGTTGGCGCAAGCCGGGTTCGTTGACCTTAATTGCCACTGATGGGGAAACCTTCGGGCACCATCACCGGCATGGCGTGGATGTGTTGCGCCAGCTGACCACGCCTGACTTCCGGGATGCCTATGAGGTCACTACCCTGGGACACTACCTGCGTGAACATCCGCCAGCGGTGGAACTGGAGATCGTGGAAAACAGCGCCTGGAGCTGCGCGCACAACCTGGGACGCTGGGCTACCGGCTGTGGTTGTACTGAAGGGTGCGGCTATTGGAAGGGCGCGTTGCGCCGCGCGCTGGATAATCTGGCGAACGCCATTGACGAAATCTATGCCGATGATGTCCGGCATCGTGATCTGGCCGCCTGGGCGCTGCGGGATGACTACATTGCGGTCCTGTTGGGCCAGATGACCGGGGCGGATTTTCTTGCCGAGCACCATTTAGGACACCTGTCCACGCTGGCGCAGCAGCGTCTCCTGCGGCTTTTGGAAGCGCAGATCAATCGCCAGCGCATGTTCGTCAGCTGCGCCTTTTTCTTTGAGGACCTGGAGCGTCTGGAACCGCGTTACGCGGTTGCCAACGCGGTGCGTGCCGTGGCCCTGACACGCTATGGAACCGGCGACGATCTGACCGATGCGCTGCGCCGTGATTTGAGTATCGCGATCAGCCCGCGCACGGGACGCACGGGGACCCAAATCCTTGATGAGGTCCTGGCCCGCGCTGAGCTGGGCGAAAGTCCGTTGGGTGGTTCTATGCGCGGAACGCGGTCGGTGTGATTTCGCGTAGTCAAAAAAGCCTTTGTCCAATTTCAGTCCTTTTTTGTTTTCTTGTAAAGAATAAAAGGCTACGCGAAATAAATTTCAGCACCGCACTTTGTCTACCTATGAGTGCATTCCAAAATAAATCTTCGATCAAACAACTTCCCTGGCTTTTCCCCTTGCTCCTGCTTTTGATCTTAGCCGTAGCGGGTGGGGTACGCACGCTGAATCTCAACTGGGATCAGGGTACGCATTTGCATCCCGACGAACGCTATCTCACGATGGTCGTCTCGGCTCTGGAACTGCCCGACCACAGCAGTCAATACTGGGACACGGCCACCTCACCGCTGAATCCGACCAACCGCAATTATGCTCACTACGTTTATGGCACCCTGCCGTTGTTTGCCACCAGGGTAGTGGGCGGTTGGCTGGACCATGCTTGCGGCGACAATCCATCGCCGGTTGCTCAAGCGGCACGGCTGGTCTTGCTGGGGGCGACTACCCCTTGTTGGACCGGGACTTATAGCGGCTACAACGGCGCACATCTGGTAGGACGGATGCTCTCCACGCTGGCTGACCTGGCTGCCTTACTGGCGCTGGCCTTGCTGGCCCGCCGGCTGTACGGCGAACGGGTCGCACTACTGGCCGCGGTGCTCTACGCCTTTGCCGTGCTCCCTATCCAACACGCGCATTTCTTTGTCGTGGATAGCTTCGCCAGCGTTTTTGTAGTTTGGACACTCTTTCTGGCCGTGCGCTCCGTCCAGACCGGTCAACGCTGGTCGCTCACGCTCGCGGGATTGACCGCCGGACTGGCGGTAGCCTGCAAGATCAGCACCTGGCCGCTGGTCGGCATGGTAGCCTTAGCCGCTGTGTTAATCCCCACCAAAACCGAAACGGGCGAGCAGCGTATCGCTTTCCAGGTCTCGTGGACCGGTTTGTTGGCCTTGATCGTCGCCGGCCTGCTGGCCTTTGTAGCTTTCCGCACGGCACAACCCTATGCTTTCACCGGTCCTGCTTTCTGGAACATTCGCATTGATCCGGCCTGGTGGGCGGATATGCGCTACATTCGCAACCTGGTCAGCGGCAGTGTGGATGTTCCTTATGGTCATCAATGGACCAACCGCGTGCCGATTGTTTTCCCCTGGATCAACATGGTTTTCTGGGGGCTGGGATTGCCATTGGGACTGACCGCCTGGGCCGGTTGGGCTACCATGGGGTGGCAAACCTTCCGCCGCCAGCAGTGGCAACATCTCATTCCCTGGCTGTGGGGAACACTTTTCTTCCTCTACCAGGCGACTCAATGGGTCAAATCCATGCGTTACCTGCTGCCGGTCTATGCAGTCTTTGTCCTGTTTGCCGCCTGGGTGCTTGAACGAGGGGTTGCATGGGCCACAGAACAACACCAGGTAGCCGGGAAGTGGACCCGTTTCATCCGGCCGCTGCGGGTCACACTCCAGGGGCTACCCTGGGTGGTGTTGGGGGGCACGGTGCTCTGGGCCGTGGCCTTCCTGCAAATCTACCTGCGCCCCTTCAGCCGCGTGGAGGCCTCTCGCTGGATCTTCAACGAGGTTCCCACAGCAGCTACGTTGACTTTGGACGATGGCTCTTCTATCCAGGTCCCCATTCAGCCAGGGATCACGATAGACAAGGCTACACCGCTCGCCGTGTCATTTGCCATAGAGACGGATGGTCACATCACCGGACTGACGCTGAATAAGGTGCTCAGCCTCGGTACGGCCGGGACACGCCGTTTGCAGGCGACCCTGGCCAGAGATCCGGGCGGATCCTCACCGCTGGTACAAAACGAAATCACGGCCCCCCTGCTGGCTGAAGGCATCCAGGCGGTCACGGTGCCGTTACCCGCAACGACCATCAAAACCGGCGAAGTCCTTTTTCTCATCCTGCGGGTGCAGGAAGGCGATCCCATCACGCTTCAGACCAGCGTCATCGGGGCCGAGCAATGGGACGATCCACTGCCTATCAGCATAGATGGTAAAGCGCCGTTCTATAACTGGTATCGCGGGTTGACCTCCACTTCCGACGGACTGATGGCCGTCTACGACGAGGACACCGAGGACAAACGTATCCGGTTACTCTCCTGGCTGGACGAAATAGATTACATCATCATCACCAGCAACCGGGCTTACGCTTCTATTCCCCGCTTATCCATGCGCTATCCCCTGACCATTGCCTATTACCAGGCGTTGTTTGACGGCAGTTTGGGATTTGAGTTGATCGGCGATTTTGCCTCGTTCCCGGCCTTAGGTCCATGCCAGTTCCCGGACCAGGAGGCTCCTTTCACCATCCCCCAGGCCCGTTACAGTACCGCCAGGTCCTGCTCTATCCCCTATCCGGCGGCCGAGGAGGCGTTCAGCGTTTACGATCATCCACGGGTGTTGGTTTTTGCCAAAACCGCGGCCTACTCGCGGGCGCAGGCCGAGGCCGTGTTGCCGGTTTCTCTGCTGGCGGACGTGCATTGGATGACGCCTCTACAGGCCAGCCGCCGCAGTACCACCCCCTCGTTACTGCTCTCTACGGAGATGCGCGCCGATCAGGAAGCCGGCGGTACCTGGTCACAGCTCTTCCGGCGGGATGCGCTCCAGAATCGCTCTCAGATCGTCGCAGTGCTGCTCTGGTGGGGAATGCTGACTCTGTTGGGCTGGCTGGCTTTCCCCTGGCTTTACCTGGCACTGCCGGCGTTGCGCGACCGCGGTTATGCGCTGGCACGAGCCGCGGGATTGCTGATGTGGGCCTATCCCGCCTGGCTGCTCTCCGCCCTGAAGTGGGTGCCGCATACCCGTTTGCTCCTATGGGCCGTTTTCCTGGCCTGGGTGCTGGCCACAGCAGCGCTTGTCCGCCCCCGCCGGGTAGAGCTCGCCACCTTTATCCGGACCCACTGGCGCGAGCTGGCCTGGGTTGAAGGGCTGGCCGTGCTGCTTTACGGGGCCTGGGTCCTCGTCCGTTACTTGAACCCTGACCTCTGGCATCCGGTGGTGGGCGGCGAGAAGCCGATGGATTTTGCTTACCTGAACGCGGTCATCAAATCTACCTGGTTCCCGCCCTACGATCCCTGGTTCGCCGGCGGCCAGATGAATTATTACTACTTCGGCTTTGTGATGATCGGTTCGCTGATTAAAGCGTTAGGGATCATTCCCAGCATCGCCTACAATCTGGCGGTACCATCACTGTTTGCACTGACCGGCATCGGGGCTTACACGCTGGCCTCCAACCTGGCCGGAGGCGACGCAGCGCGGGGGCGGCGGGCCGGCATCTGCGGGCTGTTGTTGACGCTGCTGCTGGGTAACCTGGGTGAGATGCGACTGATTTTCACCGGGCTGGCTGAGGTCGGGGGGATCTCTTTCCCCAGCCTGATTCCCGGCTACCCGGAAACGATCTCCGCGCTGGCCGGCTTTTGGAAGGTGTTGGTAGAAGGTGTACCGCTGGTCTTCCGCCCCGAGTGGTGGTACTGGAATGCGACGCGGATGGTGCCGCTCAAGGATATTTACGATCCCGGCGTCATCAATGAGTTCCCCCTCTTTACTTTTCTCTACTCCGATCTGCACGCCCACATGATGGCATTTCCGCTGACGCAGGTGGCGCTGGGCATCGCCCTGCAATGGGGTATGGCTGGCATTGGCCACCCGGCTGGTGAAACCGGAGACAACGGGGCAGCCGTGCCGCGTTTTTTGCGCCGGGTAGCAGACTGGCTACCCCGTCCCTGGATCACACTGCTGCTGGCCGGCCTGGTCGCCGGGGCGTTGCGGGCTACCAACACCTGGGATTATCCCACCTATTTGGGGTTGATGGGGTTAGCGCCGCTGCTGGCCCTGCTCAACGGCAAGCGGCCAGAGGACTCCTCAGGAGAGGCTGGCGAGGAAAATAAGCGACCGCGCGGGTCCCTTTATCGCGTGCTTTTGGTCCCGGTCCTCGTTTTTATCCTGGCCGAGCTCCTGTTCCGGCCCTACACGACCCATTACGCCATCGCTTACACTCAGTTCGGCCCGTGGACCGGGCTGAAGACCCCGCTTGGCATCTATTTACTGATGCACGGGCAATTCATTTTCCCGCTGGTACTGCTGGCCGGGGCGGCCATGTGGCGCTTGTTCCGCCGCTTCCGGGGAGTACAGGATAGGGATATGCTGGTCGGGCTGGCAATAGTGATCAGCGGCCTGCTGGCGTTGCTGGGCGTGCTATTGACACTGGAGGTCCACATTGCCTGGGTTGCGGTGCCGCTGGGGGTGGCCGCAGCGTTGCTGGTGCTGGACGAGGGGACCTCGCCTCAGCGCCGGCTGCTCTGGCTGTGGGTCGGGACCGCTCTGACATTGAGCCTGGTGGTGGAGGTCATTGTCCTGGAGGGCGATGTCGGGCGGATGAATACCGTCTTCAAGTTCTACCTGCAGGTCTGGATGCTGCTGGCGCTGGCGGCCGCGGTGGCGTTGGAACGCATTCTGAGCTACATTCCCCCTGCTGTGCGCGCGACAGCGCCGGCGTTGGAACGCTGGTACCAACGTTATGCCTACAACCTGGCCGATCTGACGTTAGGAATGCTCTCGGTCATCCTTTTCTCGGCTGCCCTCTATCCGCTGTTCGCTATCCCTGCCCGGGTGCGCGACCGCTGGAACCAGGCGGCCCCGCACACGTTGGACGGCATGGCCTACCTGCTCTATGCGACCCAATACGAACATGAAGGGACTGTGCCATTGGCGGCCGATTACCGCGTCATTCAATGGCTGCAAGATAACGTCGTCGGCTCCCCTACGATTATAGAGGCGCAAGCCGAGCGGGAGTACCTGTGGGGGAACCGCATCAGCATCTACACTGGCCTGCCGGCCGTTGCCGGCTGGCGCTGGCATCAGGTCCAGCAGCGGATGGTGATGCCCGGCGGCACGGTAGAACTACGCCAATCTGATATAACCGAATTTTACAATACCACAGACCCGGCCCAGGCTCTGGCGATCCTGCGCCGCTATGATGTGCGCTACGTGATCCTGACCCCCTACGAGCGCGCTTACATGAACCCCGAAGGCGCGACCAAGTTCCCCACCATGGTAGCCAACGGCTGGCTGGAGGTAGCTTATCAGGACGCAGATTCGGCCATCTATCGCGTCAAGTAAAGGATGGTGACGCCTTCAGGCGTTCTCGGTTGCAACCCGTTGCAACCCAATGAAGAAACGCCTGAAGGCGTCACTACTTTTTTGCTTCGCTTCCCCCTTCTCACTCACTTCGTCGCCGTTGGCGTAACACAGCAGAGAGTGGGAGGGGGTGAAGTAGCGGTAGGGGTTGGTATCGTACTGGTTTGTTTTAACACCACCGCTGCCGGCCCGGTCAGCTCACGGTATTCTAATTTCAGGCTCACCCAGGCACTATCGGCCGTCACCGGATATGTCACCGTGAGCGTACGAGTGGTGCCCTGGCGATCCCATTCACGGGGATCGGTCATCAGCTGATCGTTGATAGAGAAACGGATACCATCGTCGGTGGTGATCTCAAAACGGTGCTCGCCGCGCACCAGCCGGGTGCCCTGCACCCACTGCACAGAAAAGCCGTCACTCAGCCAGTCGGCTTTGGGACCGCCGGCGCCCCAGTTAAAATTGATCTCCGGGTCATTGTGGATATAGTCCGGCAGACCCTGCAGGTCGGGATTAGGGAAATAGGCCCCAATCCAACCCTCCAGTCCCGCTTCATCCAGATAGGTGCCCAATAGCGCTTCACCGTCGTCATCCATATAGGCCAGGTAAAGCTCCACTGGATTATTGTCGGCCACCGTCACTTCCTGGCAGGTGAGCCGGGCCGGATGGGGACCGTCCCATTCGTTGACCAGCAGGTATTCATTGACCCACAACCGCAGGTCATCATCGGCGTAAATACAGAGCCGGTATCGGCCCTTAAATGACCCGTTGAGCTCACGAGTCCACTGCGCTGAAAAGTGATCAGCCGGAATTCCCGACAGGGGCGCCGGGCTGGTCTTGCCCCAATCAAAGTGCAGTTCCCCAACAATGGGGAAGACAAACGCCCACGGGTCGCCGCTCAGCCCGCCGCCGGCCAGTTCGGGATCGGGGAAATAGACGCCGTGCCATTCCCCATGATCTACCGGGACCTGTTCAAAGTAGAAGTAGACCAGCGCCTCCCCCCAATACTCAATGTAATGCACCTCCACCGAGTGCTCTCCGCCGCCTAAGCGACGCCGGACCACCGTGGGCCATTCTTCCCCCACATTGTGAGTGGCAACCCGCTCGCCGTCTATCCACAACTCCGCCCAGTCATCCGCGGCCAGCACAAAGCGATATTCGCTCTCCGGCAGGATCACCCGCCGGGTCCAGCGCACGGCAAACCAATCCCGGTTGACGTCCGCCACCGGCGCGAGCTTGCCCCACTTGAAATCAATCCGCGGATCGTTGGTGATGACCGCCGGCGGTCCGGCAAAAGTGACGTTGTTGAAGTACTCCGCCCGCCAGTAGGGACACGTGGGGCACCACGGAACCGGTGTGGTGGTGGGCATGGCTGTCGGGATGGGAACATAAGGGGTGGGCGTTGGGGTCGGTGTCCGGGATGGCATGGGGGTACACACCGGGTCAGAAGTGGCCTTCGGCGTAAGCGGGTTGGGCTGGATAGCAGCAGTCGGGGATGGCGTGCTCTCCGCGGTACCTGCGCCGCTGATCTTGAGTGTGCCGCGTCCCACCCAGCCCCCAGGGGTGGTGGCTTCCACAGTCAACTCGGGAACTGCCAGGACTGGTGGCAGGGCAATCTCAAGAGAAAAGCGTCCCATACCGTCGGTGACAGCCGGGTAAGGCCCAAAGTGCACGGCGTTTTCGGTGCTGGCTTCGTTATAGACTTCCACCTGCACATTCTGCACATTGATGTCAGGTTCCCCCACTAAGCCCTGCAACTGAATGGTTTGGCCGGGGGCCGCCTGAGGGGGATAAATCTGCAGCAGCTCTGGTTGTTGCGGCCTGCCAGCGGGCATGATTTCCCCGCCAACACTTTGTCCAAGCGCGGCGCGGGGATGGCCGCTACCGGCCATGCTGACCAGGGGGAGAATCTGCTGGTAAAGCAGCCAGGCGCCGCCGGTCAAGACACAGAGCAACAGCGCGCCCCATAGGCCAATGGTCAGAGAAAACCAACGCGACCGGCTCCCCGGCGTGCCGTGATGTGCCATAGACCCTCCCCATGTCTTTGGTGCCTGATGAATTTCCCTGGAATGGTTTGAGTAACGTGGCGACTATGCAAATAGTTTATCACGGTGGCTGCCAATTGTCTATACGTAAATCTACGCAATTTGGCCCGTAAAACCCCGTAATTTTGTCGAGGGGATTTTTCGTAGGGTTTTGCGGGATGGGGAGGCTGCTGTGCCGGCCGCAAACAAAAGTTTGCGCCACAGCCGGTATTCGCTTGAGGGCTAACTGGCTATCTTCAGCAGCGCATATAACGTGAGCCGGTTCTCATGCCCGTCGGCGTGGAAGAGCGCCGCGATCGTTAGCCCGGCGGCGGCGGCGAGGGCGCGCGTCTCGTCTTCGTCCACCCAATGGACGTACCGCCGCCCTTGGCCTTCCCGCCGCCAGTCCAGCAGGTAATCGCCCGGCTCCACGTCGGCCGCGGTCAGGCCGAGCTCGGCCCAGGGGAGGATGCGCCGGCGCAGCCGTTCCACCTCCAGGAATTGCCAGTTCGCCAGGACCAGCGTCCCGGCGGGCGCAAGGAGCGCCGCCGCCTGTTGCACGACCCGCCGGCGGTGCTCCGCGCCGGGAATGTGCTGGAGCACCGCGCGCAGCACAATCCAATCGTAAGGCCCGCCGGCCTGAGCCGGCCAGCCGGGGTCCAGAAGATCCGCGACGATGAAACGAGCCACCCGCCCGGCCTCCGCCGCGCGCGCCGCCGCGACCGCAAGCAGCTCGCGCGAGAAATCCAGCCCGACGTAGGCACAGCCGGCCGGCAGCCGGTGCAACACCCGGCCCTGCCCGCACCCCAGGTCCAGCACGTGATTGCCCGGCATCACCTCCGCCAGGACCCGTTCTAGCCCTGGCTCGCTCGGCCCGCGCGATTCGGCAAACGCGACGGCAAAGGCGTCGTAGAAGTCACGGTTGAGTTGGTTGAGCAGCTGTATCGTTTTGTTCTGCATTCCACCACCGGGGGATGACCTCTGGCGCGCCATACCAGGCCGCCCCAAAGACCGCATAATGGGAGACCGCTTCCAATGTGATTTGCCGGGCGCCTTGCAGCAGGGCCGAGGCCACCGGCACCAAACCGTCGCCCCAGATGGCGCCATCACCGAGCATATCCTTGTACAGCAGGTACACCTGACGTTCGCGGCGTGTCCCCTGCAGGTTGCCCTGAAGCCACCGGCCGGCCACGGTCGTATAGCGCACCTGTGGCGCAAAGTAAGCCCCTGGATAGCGCCGATCAACCCAGCCGGCCAGCCAACCACCGTAGATGAATTTGCGCCGGTTGTAGTGCGGCGTGCCCAGTGTGATCAGCTCGGCCACGGTCTCCAGCCCGCGATAGCTGCGTCCCAGAAACGGCCGCGGGCTCAGGTAGAGCCGGGCGAGGAGACCGCCGGCGCTGTGCGCAATCAACGTCACCTTGCCGGTGGCGGAGACTTGCCGGGCCTGCTGCACAGCCCGGTCCACTTTATCTAACAAACGCCGCCAGCCCGGCGGCGCGATGACCGGCAGCCAATCCAGCGTTTGCGCTTCCACCAGCGAAACCGGCTGCCCGGTTAACCGTTCGAGCGCCTCCGCCATGTCGCAGTAGAGCATAGCGAAGCTCAGAAAACCGCCCAGGATGACAATCGGCTGGTTGGGTTGATCCGCAGTAACCCCTTTGCCCTGGCAAGTCACACGCGCTCACTCCTGGATCAGGTGCAGCTTTTGCCCCATCCGCTTGATCATTTTGCCCATGGGGGTAGCCTCCATGGCGTCCGTAAACTCCTGCGCGGTCCCCTCGCGTTGACGTTTCTGAATTTCACGAATTTCAGGGATCATCGCCAGAGCAAAAAGGACATTCGCCCAAACAAGGTAAGCCAGGCGCGCCAGGTCGTGAGTATGAAACCAGACCCAGGGGATCAACAACCAGAGCCCCAGTAAGTAGGAAAGAACGATCTTTTTCAGTGCCAGTCCCACGAACATGCCTGCGATGGCCGTCACGAGCGTGCCGATGAAATCTACCACCAGGAAGCCGCCGTAGATAGCCGAAAGTCCTCGCCCGCCTTGAAACCGATAATAAAGGGGCCAGTCGTGACCGACGATGCCCAACGCTGCCGTCACAAGAAAATAGGGCTGGCCCGGATAAAGCAGCTTAAAGGCCAACGTCGGCAGGGCCACTTTGAGAATATCCAGCAATGCGGTCAGCATGCCGTATTTCGGTCCCAACTTGATGGAGACCGCGGTGCCACTGACCGCGCTCACGTGCATCTCCTGCCCCGCCGGGCCGACGTCCATACCGGTAATTTGCTGTCCTGGTGCGACCAGCCGCACCATGATCCGGGCAAAGGAGAGCGACCCGGCCAGGTAGCCTATGGCCCCGGCTAAAAGCACAAGGTACCAGTTCATTGTCCCTCCAGATCCCTCCAGATCCCTCCAGAAAATAGCACCATTCGTCATCCATGCAAATAGACTCGCCCCTGGTTCCCATCCACACTGACCGGCTGCCCTTCTTGAATCAACCGGGTGGCGTGCTTGACGTTGACCACGGCCGGCAGGCCGTACTCGCGGGCGACAATGGCACTGTGCGACAGCTGGCCCCCCGTCTCGGCTACCAGGCCGCCAATACCGGCAAAGAGCGGGGTCCAGCTGACATCGGTGAACGGGACGACCAGGATGTCTTCAGGCGTCAGCTGCGCCGGGGCCTGGGCCGGATCCAGGACGATGCGCGCCCGGCCAGCGACGAAGCCGGCGCTCCCGATGATCCCGGTCAGGTATTCACAAGGTTCCGCCGCCGGCTGAGGGACTGCCGGCACGTGGTCACCCCAGATCGTATCCGGCAGGTCCAGGGCCGCATCGGCCTCCATTTCAGCCCGCCGCTGGGCCACCCAGGCCCGCAGAGCCGGCCCAGCTAGCTGCCCGCTGGCCCCCTGGTGGATCTCAGCCAGGGTCAGGTAAAAAATATCGTCGCGGTCAGCCAGCTTGCCTTCTGCACACCAGCGGTCGGCCAGGGCCAGGAAGAGCCGCCGCAGCTCGTAGGAATCCTGCGAAATGAGCAGGCTGGTCTGCTCGCGCAAGTGCAAATAGGTCAGGGTTGAGCCTAAAATCCGCTTAAAAATCGCCCGGCGCGCCCCTTTCAGGCGGTCCAGCACGGCCTGGTAAGGGCACGGGCGGTCGGTCTCGGCGACCTCTGCCGGAGCCGGCCGGGGGTCGAGCGCGGCCCGGCCGATGGCCTGCCAGATGAGCGCGGGGTTTTCCACCCAGGGCGTCCGTGAGAGATCGGTCCCGCTGGCGCTGAAAAAGCCATACCGCCTCAGGAAAGCCTCCATGGCCGCCAACAGGGCCTCTCCGGCCGGCGAGAGGGCCAGGGCAGCGCGGATCGCTGTATCGTTCCCGCCCAGCATGAGCTGCAGCACAGCCGGCTCCAGGCCGCGAGCCTGGAGCGCCAGCTTTTGCAACTCGCGGTTGGATTCCAGGGATTTGACGCCAAGCGCGCCCTGCACCACATCGGTGGGAGCCACCTCGGGCACCCACGCCGCGGCCAGCTGCTTGAGAATGCGGTTGCGGATCATCATGTTGATCGGGCCGACAAAGTTCACCCAGAGGCTGCGGTGGTAAAGTGCCTGCAAGACCTCAATCCGCGCCAGCAGCGCCGGAGTCTCCTCCGCCGACCAATCAGCCTGGCTATAGGGGACGATGGTCTGTTGGTGCTCGACCACAAATGCGGCGATCTCGCCGGCGGCGCGGCCGTAGTGCAGGGCAAAGCGCACCATCCGCCCTAAGGTGCGGACCGTTTTCCAATTCAACGTCATGCGGCCATGGCGGGTGGCCTGCTCATCGTGCAGCATCATCTCAAATGCATTGGCCGGCAACCCCATGCGTTCCAGCAATTCGCCCAGCATGGTCATGTCGGTGTAAACCCGCGAATGGATGCGCCGGGCCAGGCGCGTGAAGTCAATGTCGTTCGGTCCGATCAAAGCAGTGAAGACGCGCCCCATCGTGTTTTGCAGCACCCCGGTGGTGTTTACCGACCAGACCAGCGGCTTGACCAGGCCAGGGATCATCTCCGAGACCATCGCCGTGGAATAGATACGCTGCCCGATCAGCGCAGTGATGGGCCGGCTTTGAAGCAAAAAGAGTGCTGTGCCATCCCAGGCCCATTCCACATCTTGGGGCTGCGCCATCCGCTGGTGGACCCGGCGCACCAACTCCGCCAGCTCCAGCACCGTGGCCGTGGGCAGGAATGCCTCCCCGGCCGCCGGATGCACCTCGGCCAGGACGCCGCGCGCGTCCACGACGTAACGATCGGGCGTGGCGCGGCCGCTGACCAGGGCCTCGCCCAGGCCAGGGACGGCCTCTATGATGACGCAGCGCTGCCCCGTCAATGGATCCGCGCTGAAAGCGACGCCGGCCGCCTGCGCCGGAACCATGCGTTGGACAATCACCGCGATGGAAAAGGAGTCCAGGATGGTATTGAGGGTTATCTGTTCGCGCTGGAGCAGATAGGCCAGCAGCCGTTCATTGAACAGCGAGGCCCAGCAACGCTTGACTGCCGCGAGCAGGACAGCTTCGCCGGTGACCTGGAGGGTGGTCTCCAGCTGCCCGGCAAATGAGGCGGTGGCGGTATCCTCGCCGACCATAGAGGAGCGGACCGCCACCGGCCCGCCGAGTCGGCGGTAGGCGCGCACGAGTGGGGCGACCAGCGGGCCAGGTACCGGTTGCTCTTGTAGAAAGTGAGTGATCAACCGCAGTTCGCTGGGCGACCAGCGATTCTTGCGGGCAATTTCTTCCACCCCAAAGCCGGTGAGGAAATCCCGGAAGGCGTTGGGCGTGATGATAAACCCGGGAGGAACATGGAAGTGGTAATGCCGCAACCAGGCCAGGCCGGCCCCCTTGCCGCCTGCCAGTTGGGGATCAAGGGCTCTGCGGCTGTCCAAACCGACGATATACCGTGCCAGCATATTTTTTACCCCCTTGTCTCACCCCAACAGGATAGAGTTCTTAGCGGTGGCTTCGGCCGCTCTGAGCGCTCCAAGAACGCCTGAAGACGTCATTACGGATAACCTTTGACTGTTAGTTCTTCATTCATACCGCAGCGCGTCAATAGGATTGAGCCGGGCGGCGCGCATCGCCGGGTAGATGCCGAAAAAGAGTCCCACGGCTAACGAAAAACCGGTCGCCAATAGGACTGTGCTCACCGAGATTTGAATGCGCAGATCGGTGCTCATGAGCGACGCCATGGCGGTGCTGCCGGCCCCCAGAACGATCCCAATCAGCCCGCCGATTAGGCTGAGCACCATCGCTTCAATCAAAAACTGCATCAGAATATCGCGCCGCCGGGCCCCCACCGCTTTGCGCAAGCCGATCTCGCGCGTCCGTTCAGTGACTGAGACGAGCATGATGTTCATGATGCCAATGCCGCCAACCAACAAGGAGACCGCCGCAATCAATCCTAAAAACGAAGTGAGCACGGCGCTCAGGCTGCCCAGCACAGAGCTGATGTCGCTCTGTGTTAACACGGAGAAGTCGTTCTCATCGTTGTTATAGATCAGCCCGTGGCGGCGGCGCAGGATGCGGATCATCTGCTCGCGGGCGGCCTCCAGTTGTTTTTCATCCGCGGCTTTGGCATAGATGACTGAGGCAACGTAGTTCCCGGCCACATCGCGCCCACCAAAGAGCCGGGTCTGGGCCGTGGTGATTGGCACAAAGACCACATCGTCTTCGTCGCTGAAGGCGGTTCCCCCTTTTTCTTCCATCACACCAACCACGCGGAACGGCACCCGGTTGATCTTGATCGTTTGGCCGAGGGGGTCCACGCCCGGCGCAAAGAGCGCCTCCAACACGGACTGCCCCAACACCGCCACACGCGCATCCGTGTTGAGATCTTCTTCGGTGATGAAGCGCCCGTGCAGGGGATAGAATCCCCGCACGTCGGAAAATTGCGGCGTCACGCCGCTGATGGTGGTCTGAGTGTTCTTGTTGCCGTAAATGACCGTCCCGGTGCCGACAAATTCCGGCGCTACGCCGGCGATGGCCGGCGCGTCCAGGGGATTTGCCAGCGCCCTGGCGTCCTCCAGCGTCAGCGTGGTGATGTTGGCGCTCCGCAGGAAGTTGTTCTTCATGCTTGCGCCGCTTTCCTTGAGCTCGCCGGGCATGACAAACAGCAGGTTGGCGCCGATCCCCTGCATCTGCTCGGCGACCATCGCCTGTACTCCCTGGCCCACCGAGACCAGGACGATCACAGCGCTGATACCGATGATGATGCCCAACATCGTCAGCATCGCGCGGAGTTTATTGGCCGCCAGGGCCCGCAGCGCTACCTCCAGGCTGGCTATAATCTTCATGGTCCGTTGCCCCGATTTGCGGCTTTACTTCTGCTTCATCGTAGAAGTCACCAGCTCACGGAACTGGTCACGGATGGAGGCCGAGCGGACGACCAGCCGGTCACCGGCTTGCAGGCCGGCGGTAACTTCGCTGAAGTCGTTGTTGGTCAACCCCTGCTGGATCAGCACGGCGACCGATTGATCGCCTTCCTGGCGTTCCACAAAAGCCTGCCGGGTATCGGGATCAACCCAGATCGCCTGGTTGGGGATGACCAGCACGTTCTCCCGGCGTTCCTTGATGAGCTCGGCGCTGGCGCTCATGCCGCTGCGCAGCGCCAGCTCACTATGGGCCAGCTCAATGCGGACCTGGTAGGTGACGATGCCGGCGTTGGAACGCGCGGTCGCGGCAACGGTAGTCACCTGGCCCTGCAGCGTTTGACCTGGGAAGGCATCCAGGGTGATCTCTACCGCCTGGCCGGGATGCACACTACCAATTTCCGATTCGTCTACTTCCACCTCCAGGTGGAACTGGCTGTCATCCACCAAAATGACCACCGGACTTTGCGGCGCGACGGTTTGGCCCACTTCCAGCTCCAACTGGGAGACAATGCCATCCACCGGGGCCTTGAGCGTGGCGCGGTCCAGGGCCAATTGAGCCGTTTCCAGCGCTACTTCGGCCTGGGCCACGCTGGCTTCCGCTGCGGCGATATCGGCGGTGGTCGCTCCGGCCTGCAGGAGCGCCAGCTGGGCCCGGGCGGCGTCACGTTGGGCCAGCGCGCGGTTCTCGTTGGCGCGGGCAGCGCGCAGCTGGTAGACGTTTGGACCGGCGCGCACGGCTTCCAGCTGGACCTGGGCTGCCCGCAACGATTCACCGGCGGCCTCCATCTGATACCGGGTGGTCTCCTCCTGCACGCCCCAGCCCGGGCACTCGGAGCGGACGGTGCCGTCGGGCTGCGGCACGTCATAGCAGGCCAGAGTCAGTGTATGGCTGCCCTCGGCGGCCTTTTGTTGTGCTTGCGCCTGGGCCAGCTGGGCTTCCGCAGCCGCGATCTCGGCCGCCGTCGCCCCGGCCTGCAACCGTTGCCGCTCGGCGGTCGCTCCGTCCAGTGCGGCCTGGGCCGCTGCCAGGTTAGCCTGAGCGGCGGCCAGATCTTCCGCCCGCGCCCCGGCCTTGAGCTGGTCCAGCCGGGCCTGAGCCGCCAGCAACCCGGCCTCCGCACTGCGCACCTGGAGCGCCAGTTCATCGCTCTCCAGGCGCGCCAACACCTGCCCGGTTTTGACGCGCTCCCCCTCCTGCACCGTAACCGCTGCTACCTTGCCGGCCGTGGCAAACGAGAGGGGCAGTTCGCTGCGGGGAAGCACCGTGCCGGCAGCCGAAATGCTGGTTGTTACCGACCCCCATTCCACGGTGACAAGGGTGCTGTTACCGTCTGCCGTTTGTGCGGCAGTGCTGCAACCGCTTAGCACCCCTGCTATGATCAGCCCTAACCCCAGCCACCGATAATGGACTCGTCTCATGTGGAACCTCCCAAAACGAAAGCCTTATGGACGGAAAAAGAGAAAAAGAGAGAGAGAAGGAAACATTTGCAAAAGAGCGGATAGTTTTCTTGAGCTGCTCTTTGCGGTGCGGCGTAGATGGCTGCTACAGAAATAATATACTTAAAAATCTTCTTATTGTCAATTCTTCCGGCTATTTTTTAAGAAGTTCGTCAGACAATATCTTTTCATTTGCTGTGCATTGTCTCATCTGGCCGGTCTCACGTTTCCCGTTTCCCATTTCACGTTATAATGACTATATGGTAAAACACGGACTGCCATCGCCCCTTGACCTTGAAGCCGAACGCGGGACGGTGCTGGCGTTGCTGGATGCGCTGCGCACCGCCCCGCCCGGCGACGACCTGACGCCATTGTTGCGCCGTTTCCCGCGCGCCGGCGGCGGTTTCTATGCCAAATCGCAGCTGGTAGAGGCTTACCGCGCGTTAGTGGGGGAGGGGACCCTCGCACCCGACCCGGCGCTGGAACAGCGGCTTCTGGGCCGTCCGGTGCGGACCGTCTCCGGCGTCGCGCCGGTGGCGGTGCTGACCGAGCCGGCGGATTGCCCCGGCGAGTGTCTCTTCTGCCCGACGCAGGCCCGCGCGCCGAAGAGCTACTTAGACGGCGAGCCGGGGGTCTTGCGGGCGCTCCAATACGGCTACGATCCCTTTGCCCAGACGGCCGGCCGCATCGCCGCTTTAGAGGCGCTCGGCCACGCCACCGATAAGATTGAACTGCTCATCCTGGGCGGGACCTGGTCCAGCTATCCGGCAGAGTACCGCGAGACCTTCCTCCGCCGCTGCTTTGACGCCATGAACGAGCGGGAATCGGCCACGTTAGACGAGGCGCTCCGCCGCAACGAGACCGCCCCGCACCGCAACGTCGGCCTGGTCATTGAGACCCGCCCCGATTGGGTGACGCCGGCCGAAGTCGCTGCCCTCCGCCGCGCCGGCGTGACCAAGGTGCAGCTGGGTGTGCAGAGCCTGGACGATACCATCCTCACACTTAACCGGCGGGGGCATACGGTTGAGGATACCCGCCGTGCCATCCGGCTGCTGCGGCTGGCCGGCTTCAAGCTCGTCATTCACTGGATGCCCAACCTCTACGGCGCGACGCCGGCCTCCGACCTGGCGGATTTCGCCCGGCTCTGGGACGATCCCGCGCTGCGCCCCGACGAGCTCAAGATCTATCCCACCGCGCTGCTGGAGGGGACCGGTCTCTACGAACTCTGGCAGATCGGGCAGTACGTGCCCTACGACGAGGCGGTGTTGCTGGACCTGCTCGCCCGCTGCAAAGCGCTCGTCCCGCCCTACTGCCGGATCAACCGGCTGATGCGCGACATCCCGGCCGGCTACATCGTGGCCGGCACCAAGCGCAGCAATCTGCGGCAGGACGTGCAACGGCTCATGGCGGAGCAGGGCCTGGTCTGCCGGTGCATCCGCTGCCGGGAGATCCGTGAAGCGGCAGACGTGAAGCGGGAAGACGTGAAACGTGAAGACGTGATGCGTGAAGACGTGAAGCGTGAAGACGTGAAACGTGAAACGTCAAACGTCAAACGTGAAGGGGAGGAGAATCTGCAACTGGAAGATCTGGTCTATGAGACCACGGCGACGACGGAACATTTCCTGCAATTTGTGACCGCCACCGGGCGGCTGGTGGGCTTCCTGCGGCTCTCATTGCCGCACGCCCCGCGCGCGGAGCTGCCGGAGCTGCCCGAAATCCAGCGGGCGGCGATGATCCGCGAGGTGCATGTCTACGGACCGGCGCAGGCGTTGGGCCGGCGGGAACGGGGCGCGCAGCATCGCGGGCTGGGCACACTGTTGCTGGATGAAGCCGCTCGCCTGGCCCGCGCCGCCGGCTTCCAGGAACTGGCCGTCATCGCCGCCATCGGCACCCGCGAGTATTACCGCGTGCGTGGTTTCACCGGCGGAGAGCTCTACCCGGTGGCAGTTTTGTGAAGCGAATAGCGAATGGCAAATAGCGAATGGCAAATAGCGAATGGCGAATGGCGATTAAGAAAATTTTGGGTCCTCTGCGTTCTTGGTGGTAAAAAGACTTTCATTGCAGGAGCAGCGAACTAAAGTTCGTGTTACGCTCGCAACTGTAACTGGAGTGGCTGAAAACTCATTGACTGCTTTACATACTTTACAACACAGAGGAGGCTGTGAAATGCAAGACGAATCCCAAACCCGGACTCAAATCCTGGCCGAACTGGATGAGCTGCGCCAACGGCTCAACTGGCAGATGCGGATGCACGATAACATGGACGCAGCCGTCTACACCCTGGTTCACGATCTGCGCCGTTCGCTCGCGCTGATCCTCGGCTTTTCCGAATGGCTGCTCAAATCCGACCTCACGCTGACCGCGGCCGAGCGCGAGAAATATCTCCAGATCATCTACCAATCCGGCAAGGAGATGGATGTCGCCATTGACCACCTCTTCCTGCTGGTCCATGTGCGAGATGATGAGCTGCCCAACAATCACCCCCTGGAGATGAAGGCGGTGGTCGGTGAGGCGGTGGACCGTCTGCGCTATATCATAGAACAGAAACGGGCCACCCTGACGCTGGCCGAGACGTGGCCGGCGGCGGTGGGCTACGGGCCCTGGATGGAGGAACTCTGGTATGCCCTGCTCAGCGAGGCGTTGTGGCTCTCCGGCGACGGCGCCCGGCTGACCCTGGGCGGGGAAGCCACGGAGAGCGGCCCGCGTTTCTGGGTACGGGTAGAGGACGCCGATCCCGTCCTGCGCGCGCGCCTGGCCTCGTCGGAGCCCTCGGCGCTGGTGCAACGCCTGCTGGCCCAACTGGGCGGGCAGATGGAGCAAGCTTCAGAG